>NZ_JBITBY010000013.1:24034-288078 GCF_044452665.1 Kitasatospora sp. NPDC051853
GTGTTCCGCGGCGTCTGTGTGGGTCTTTGTTGGGCGGTGGGGGGGGCCCGGGGTGGGGTGGGGCGGGGTTGGTGTGGCCCCGCGCCCCCCCCCCCGGCCCCCCCCCCCGCCGCGGGGGGGGGGCCCTTCTCCGTCAGCTGCTCCGGACGCTCTCCGTCAACTCCGGGCCGGGCTCCGGGCCGCTACGCGCCACCGTTGTGCACGCTGAACGCGCTGCGGCGGGCCGCCCGCGCCACCACCGGGTCCGGGTGGACCGAGGCGACGGCGGTCAGCACCGAGGCCGCCCTCGGGTGGCCCGACTGCCGGGCCCGGTGGAACAGCCGGACCGGCTCGCCGGCCGAGGCGCCCTCTACGTGGCCGACCAGCAGGCTGGTCTCCCCGTGGTCCAGCACCGCCGCGGCGGTGTCCACCCAGAGCCAGGCCGCGTCCTCCGCGGTCAGCACGTCCGAGGGCAGCACCCCCGCCTCGTCCGACTGCTCGGCCAGCCAGAGCAGCGCGTACGGGCGCAGCACGGGCTCGTCCACGGCCGCCCGGACCGCCTGCTCGGCGGTGCCGCCGGCCACCCGGAGCGCCTCGAAGGCCAGGCCGCGCAGCAGCGCGTCCTCGCCGCGGGCGGCGTCCAGCAGCTCGGCCACCGCGCGGTCCACCGGCCGGGCCGCGACCCAGGCCCGGTACTCGGCGCGGGCCGGGCCCGGCGAGTAGTTGGCGCAGGCGTCCAGCAGCTCCAGGGCGCTCTGCTCGATGTGCCCGGCGGCGGTCTGCGCGACGGTGCAGATCTCCTCCAGCTTGGCCCGCACCGCCCAGTGCCCCAGCGGGGAGAGCTCGGCCGCCTCGTCGTGCCGGGAGAGGGCGCCGACGGCCGCCAGGCCGTCCAGCATCCAGTCCAGCACCGCCGCGACCTCGGCCGGGGCGTGCGGGGTGTCGATCTGCGGCTCGCGGCAGGTGCCGCGGACCGCCGAGACGGCGGAGGCGGCGTGCGGCACCGGCGAGAGCGGGCTGGTGCCCGCCGCCACCCGGCGCTCGTCCAGGCCCCGGCGGAGCAGCTCCAGCAGCTCGCTGTCGGGGACCGGGCCGTCCACCAGGTGCAGGAAGGAGAGCAGCTGCGGGGCCTGGTCCACGGCCTGGCCGGCCAGCACCGCGAAGACGCCGCGCATCGCGGCGGGCGGCATCGGGGCGACCAGCGTCCAGGCGTCGAACAGCGCCGACCAGCCGCGGATCACGGCCTCGTCGTCGTGCTCCCAGGCGTGCAGCCGCCAGCCGGGTGCGGCGCCGCCCTCGCGGGCCTCCACCAGGCCGACCAGCAGCGCCTGGCCCCAGGCCCGGGCGGCCGCCCCCACGGTCATCGCGAGGGCCTTGCCGGCGGCACGGGCGTCCTCGGGGAGGAGCTCGCCGCGCTTGTCCACGTGCTCCAGCTCGCCCGCCCAGCGGGCGATCCGGACCGCGTCGGCGAGCATCCGCCGGGCCAGCGGGGCCAGCTCGGAGGGGGCCGGGAGGCCGTCCGGAACCGGCACCCGGCCCCGGCCGGGCTTGGGTGCGGGCGTGCGGCGGCGCGGGGCGCCCGGCTGCACTGTGTCGGGCCGACGGGCCGAACCGGGGAGACGGGTCACCGTCGCACCGGTACCGGTCTTCGGCGGGAGCGGGGCATCACGGTCGCGCGGATTCCGAGACGTCACGCCGTGCAGTCTTCCCCGTGTGTGGGCCTCCTGTCACATCGGCTTTTCGCGCGAGCGGTGCAAACCCGACCGAGAAGGTCATTTCCTCGGTCATTCCTGGGCACTGAAGGCAGGCGGACCGGTAGGGCAGCGACCCAGGGGCGCGGGGAACTGCGCGAAATCGGAAGGCGGCTCACCTGCAGCTTGACCGCCGTCAGCCAGTTGCACGTGCTCCCGTTCCCCCGCGCGCAGTTCCTCGCGCCCCTGGGTCGCTGCCCTGCCGGGCCGCCTGCCTCGTCCGCCTCAGAGGAGCGGGGTGAGCCAGCGGCGGAGGGTTTCGGTGTAGGGGGTGGGGGCGGCGTTCCAGAGGGCGGCGTGTTCGGCGTGGGGGACGGGGTGGAGGCTGACCAGGTCGCCGCGGAGGTCGGCCAGGCGGGCGGCGGCGGACCAGGGGGCGATGGAGTCGTCGGGGCTGTGCAGCAGCAGGGTGGGGACGTGCAGGTCGGTGCCGGAGGCGAGGCGGGCGAAGCCGGCCAGGTCGACGCCGGTGCGGCCCTCGGCGGCGAGGGCGCCGAGTTCGGCGACGGCGGCCGGGACGCCGGCCAGGGCGCGTTCGCGGCGGACCGTACGGGACCAGTCGAGCACCGGTGAGTCCAGCACCAGCCCGGCGATCGACTCCCGCCAGGCGGAGCGGGCGGCGGCCTGGAGCACCATGGTGGCGCCGGTCGACCAGCCGTAGAGGATCACCCGGCCCGCGCCGCTCTCCAGGGCCAGCCGGATCGCCGCCTCGACGTCCTCCCACTCGGTCTCGCCGAAGTGGCTGAGGCCGTCCGGCGGCTCGGGGGCGCCCTGGTCGCCGCGGTAGGTGACGGTGAGGGTGGGGAGTTCCAGCGCGCGCAGGGTCGGGATGACCGGCAGGGCCTGGGTGCGGTCGGCGCCGGGGCCGTGGACCAGCAGGACCCAGGTGCCGCGCTTGCCCGGGGTGTACCAGGCCGGGAGGTCGCCGTACTCGCCGACCGCGATGGTGTCGGTGTGGTCGATGCCGAGGGCACTGCGCGGGTCACCGGTGAGCACCCGCGGGGTGAGCTCGACCTTGGTGCCGGGGTCGAGGGAGCCGCCGTCCACGCCCTCCAGGCGGCGGGTGACGGTCTGCGGCCCGGTGGCCAGCACCTCGCCGACCACGGCGTGGCCGCCGTTCGGCCACTCCAGGGCGTAGCGGCCGGGCAGGGAGGTGGAGGTGCTGCGGGTGATCACCACCCCGCCGGGGGCCAGGTCGTGCACCCGCAGTTCGGGGGCGCTGCCGGGTTCGGGCCGGCCGGGCCGCACCACGCCCTGGGAGGCGCGGCGGCCGATCAGCAGGACGGCCGCGCCACCGGCTCCGACGACGGCGGCGGCCACCATGGCCGCGGTTCCCCAACGCATGGTGCTCCCGGGTGTGTGGGCGGGTCTCGGACGTTGCCGTCCATTCGACCGGGGGCGGGGGCGGGGTGCCACCGGAGTGCCGCCGTACGGGAGCCGGGAGGGCCGCGAGGGCTGGACGGGCCGGACCGGAGCGGACGGACCGTCAGACCGGGATGTCGGTGGGGCGGGAGGCGAGCAGCTGCCAGAACCGCTGGAGGGGCGGGACATCGGGCTGCTGCTGTTCGGCGGCGGCGGGGGCGGCGCCCCAGTGCATCGGGACGACGTGGTCCTGCTGGAGCTCGGCGAGGACGGTCTCCAGGACGGGGCGGGGCACCGGCAGGAGCTTGGCGACCGGCTTCACCTGGCTCTGCCAGCGGCCGTCCACGCACTGGCGCAGGCACTTCTCCAGGGCGTCCTGACGGTTGGTCACCAGGACGAAGGCGCGGAGGGTGAGGCCGAGCACCTGGGCGAGTTCCCAGGACTGCTCGGGGTCACCGGGCCAACTGCCGGTCAGTTCGGCCTGCTCGTAGGTGCGCGGGGCGACGCCGATCCGGCGGGCGGCCTGCTCCTGGGTGAGCTCCCGGGCCACCCGGAAGTCGCGCAGGCTCGACGGGGCGGTGCCCATCAGCTGGACGGGCGGGCACCAGAGGGCGCGGGCCAGGGCGATGAACTCGGTCTCGTCCGGGCGGTACTCCCCGCTCTCCCAGCCGATCACGTGGGTGGGCAGCAGCCGCACGCCGTGGGCGGCCATGCCGGCCGCGACCTGCTCGGGCGTCAGCCCGAGGCCCACCCGGTGGGCCCTCGCGGCGGCGGGTGAGAACGGGACCGGCGTGGGGGTGGGCGGTCTTCGGCGCATGCCCAGACCGTAGGTGCGGGTCGGCTGCCGCCTGCACCCGCTGAACGCACGAACCGGCTTCCCGGGCCCGCCCGTCCGCCTGGAGGTTCCTACCACTACTGACGGATGATCACCCAGGACCGGTAGGAGGTAACGACGGCGAGGAGCGACGCCGGGGCGCGGGGAACTGCGCGCTTCGGGAGGCGGTCCACCGGCAACTGAACCGCCGTCAGCCGGTTGCAGGTGCTGCCGTTCCCCTGCGCGCAGTTCCTCGCGCCCCTGAGGTCGCTGCCCTGCCGCGCCGGTTGCCTCAGTGCATCTTGCCGAAGAGTTCCTCGATGGTGGCCGGGGTGGGGAGTTCGCCGTTGGGGGTGAGGCGGTCGACCGTGGTGGGGAGGTGGGTGGCGAGGGTGTCGGCGGCCTGGTCGGGGGTGATGCCGGCGTTGCGGGCGAGCATCTCGAGTTCGCCGGGTGGGAGGGCGGCGGCGAGTTCGGGACCGGTGACGGGGTGGTTGTCGCCGGTGCCGACCCAGGAGCGGGCCTGGGAGCCGAGGCCGCCCTCCGTCAGCTGTTGGAGCAGGGCGCCGAGCCCGTTGCCCCGCCCGGCGCCGTTCGCGGCGAGCGAGCCGAGCAGGATGGAGAGGAGGTTCCCCGCACTGCCGTTCCCGCCGCCGCTGCCGCCGAGCAGACCGCTGAGGAGTTTGCCGAGATCGGTCATCGCCGTCCCTCTGTTCTTCCGGGTCCGGTGCGGCAGCACTGCCGCGCCACGGCCAGCCTCGCCCTGCCGGGGGTACGCCGCACGGTGGGGCGGACAACCGTGTGACCAAGCCCTCCGCGCCCGTTGTTGACGGCCGGTCGAGGGGCGTGGTGGGATCTTTCAGCCAATCGGAGGCAAGGAGAGGAAGCCGGTGCGAATCCGGCGCGGTCCCGCCACTGTCACCGGGGAGCACGCTCGATCCATGGTCACGACGGCCCGCCCAGGCGGCTGTTGGAAGGCCCGAGGGTGTGTCCGACCCGGAAGCCAGGAGACTCTCGCCCCCGCTACGTCGATCCAGGGCGCGGACCCTGAGTGAGGACACGCACTGATGCCGCCTGCCCGGAGCCACGCCGACTCGCCCGCACCGTGCGCCGTCTGACCCCCTTTCTGCTGGGCGCCGCCGCCGGCTACCTGGCGGACGCCCGCTTCGGCGATCCCCGGCGCGGCCATCCGGTGGCGCTGTTCGGCTCGGCCGCGACGGGGCTGGAGCGCCGGATCTGGCGCGACGACCGGGCGGTGGGGGCCGCGTACACCGCCGCCTGTGTGGGGACGGTCGCCGCCGGGGCCGCGCTGGCCGGGCGTGCCGTGCGCCGCAGCCCCGTCGCCACCGCCGCACTGGCTGCGGCCGCCACCTTCACCGTGCTGGGCGGGAGTTCGCTGGCCCGGGAGGCCCGGACCATCGGGGCCTCGCTGGAGGCCGGGGACCTGACGGCGGCCCGGGAGCGGCTGCCGCACCTGTGCGGGCGGGACCCGAGCGGGCTGGACGGGCAGCAGATCGCCCGGGCCGTGGTGGAGTCGGTGGCGGAGAACACCGCCGACGCGGTGGTGAACGCGCTCACCTGGGGGGCCCTGGCCGGGACGCCCGGGCTGCTGGCGTTCCGGGCGGTGAACACCCTGGACGCGATGGTGGGGCACCGCTCGGCGCGGTACCTGCGGTTCGGCTGGGCCTCGGCGCGGCTGGACGACGTGGCGGGCTGGCCCGGGGCGCGGCTGACCGCGCTGCTGACGGTGGCGGCCGCGCCGGAGCCGGGGACGGCCTGGCGGGTGTGGCGGCGTGACGGTTCGTCACACCCGAGCCCGAACGCCGGGCAGGCGGAGTCGGCCTTCGCGGGCGCCCTGGGGGTGCGCCTCGGGGGCACGCTGCAGTACGGGGAGCGCGTGGAGCACCGACCGGTGCTCGGGGCCGAGTTGCGCCCCGTGGGCGTGCGGGACATCGAACGGGCCTGCGCCCTGTCGCGCCGGGTCGGCGCGCTGGCGCTGGGCGTCGCGCTGGTCGGACGGGCCGTCATCTCCGGTGCGGGCCGGAAGAGCCGTAAGGGGAGGACAACGTGAGCAACGCGCTGCTGGTGGCCGGGACCACCTCGGACGCCGGGAAGAGCGTCGTGACCGCGGGCATCTGCCGCTGGCTGGCCCGGCAGGGGGTGCGGGTCGCCCCGTTCAAGGCGCAGAACATGTCGCTGAACTCCTTCGTCACCGCCGACGGCGCCGAGATCGGCCGGGCCCAGGCGATGCAGGCGCAGGCCGCCCGGGTGGAGCCGGAGGCGGCGATGAACCCGGTGCTGCTCAAGCCGGGGGCGGACGCGCGCAGCCAGGTGGTGCTGCTGGGCAAGCCGGTGGCCGAGGTCGGCGCGCTGGACTACCGGGAGCGCAAGCCGTACCTGCTGGAGCGCTCGCTGGAGTGCCTGGCGGACCTGCGCAGCCGGTACGAGGTGGTGGTCTGCGAGGGCGCCGGCTCGCCGGCCGAGATCAACCTGCGGGACCGGGACATCGCCAACATGGGCCTGGCCACGGCGGCGAAGCTGCCGGTGGTGGTGGTCGGCGACATCGACCGGGGCGGGGTCTTCGCCGCGATGTACGGGACCCTGGCGCTGCTCTCGGCCGAGGACCAGGCGCTGGTGGCGGGCTGGTTCGTCAACAAGTTCCGCGGCGACGCGCGGCTGCTGGAGCCGGGGCTGAGGATGCTGCACGACCTGACGGGCCGTCCGGTGCTGGGCACCCTGCCGATGCTGCCGGGCCTGTGGCTGGACGCCGAGGACTCGCTGGACCTGACCACGGTGGTGGACCGGGGCGCGGTGCGCGGGCCGGTCGGCCGGGACGTGCTGCGGGTGGCCGTGGTGCGCTTCCCGCGGCTGTCGAACTTCACCGACCTGGACGCGCTGGCCCAGGAGCCGGGCGTGCTGGTGCGCTGGGCGACCCGGGCCGAGGAGCTGGCCGACGCGGACCTGGTGGTGCTGCCCGGTACCCGGGCCACCGTGGCGGACCTGGCCTGGCTGCGCGAGCGGGGCCTGGAGCCGGTGCTGCGCGAGCGGGTGGCGGCGGGCCTGCCGGTGCTCGGGGTCTGCGGCGGGTACCAGATGCTCGGCCGGGAGATCGAGGACGAGGTGGAGTCCAAGGCCGGGCGGGTGGACGGCCTGGGACTGCTGCCGACCCGGGTGGTGTTCGGCCGGGAGAAGGTGCTGGCCCGGCCGGTCGGCGAGGCCTTCGGCGAGCGGGTGGAGGGGTACGAGATCCACCACGGCGTGGTGACCGTGGAGGACAACGCCGAGCCCTTCCTGGACGGCTGCCGGGTCGGGCCGGTGTACGGCACCACCTGGCACGGGGCGCTGGAGAACGACGGCTTCCGCCGTGAACTGCTGCGGATGGTCGCGAAGTTGGCGGGCCGGGCGTTCGTGCCCGCGCCGGACACCTCCTTCGCGGCCGCCCGCGAGGAGCGGCTGGACCGGCTCGGCGACCTGATTGAGGAACACGCCGACACCGAGGCCCTGTGGAGAATGATCGAATCCGGCGCACCCGTCGGCCTGCCCTTCGTCCCGCCGGGGGCGCCGCACACCGTGGAGACCGAGCGATGACCGACGTGCGTTACCCCTTCACCGCGATCGTCGGGATGCCCGACCTGCGGCTCGGGCTGCTGCTGAACGCGGTCTCCCCCGCCGTCGGCGGGGTGCTGGTGCGCGGCGAGAAGGGCACCGCGAAGTCGACGATGGTCCGTGCGCTGGCGGGGCTGCTGCCCTCGATCGCCACCGTGCCGGGCTGCCGCTTCGCCTGCGACCCGGCGGGCCCGGACCCGCAGTGCCCGGACGGCCCGCACGCCGAGCCGGCGGGTGACGAACGGGCCGCGTACCTGGTCGAGTTGCCGGTCGGCGTCTCGGAGGACCGGATCGTCGGCTCGCTGGACCTGGAGCGGGCGCTGGCCGAGGGCGTGAAGGCGTACGAGCCCGGTCTGCTGGCCAAGGCGCACCGGGGCGTGCTCTACATCGACGAGGTGAACCTCCTCCAGGACCACGTGGTGGACCTGCTGCTGGACGCCGCCGCGATGGGCCGCTCGTACGTGGAGCGCGAGGGCGTCTCGGTGCGGCACGCGGCCCGCTTCCTGCTGGTCGGCACCATGAACCCGGAGGAGGGCGAGCTGCGCCCGCAGCTGCTCGACCGCTTCGGGCTGACCGTGGAGATCGCCGCCACCCGGGACCCGGAGGAGCGGGCCGAGGTGGTCCGCCGCCGGCTGGCCTACGACGCGGACCCGGCCGGCTTCGCGGCGCGGTTCGCGGCCGAGGAGGACGCGCTGGCCGAACGGATCACCACCGCGCGGGAGTTGCTGCCGCGGGTGGAGCTGACCGATCTGGCGCTGCGTCAGATCACGGCCGTCTGCGCCGCGTTCGAGGTGGACGGCCTGCGGGCGGACATCGTGATGGCCCGCACCGCCGTCGCGCTGGCCGCCTGGGAGGGCCGGACGGAGGTGCTGGAGGAGGACGTCCGCAAGGCCGCCCAGCTGGCCCTGCCGCACCGGCGCCGCCGCAACCCCTTCGACGCGCCCGGCCTGGACGAGGAGCAGCTGGACCGGACCCTGGACGAGCACCGCGACGAGCCGGAGCCGCCGGAGGGCGACGGGCCGGACGACAGCGGCGGCGGCCCGGACGGCGGCGGTGCCCCCGAGCCGCAGGGGGACGCACCGGACGGCAGTGCGGCCTCGGAGGAGCCGTCGGAGGAGCCGAACGTGCCGTCCCAGGGCGGGAGTTCGAACGCGCCGGTGGCCTCCGCCGGGGAGCCGTACCGGACCAGGCTGTTCAAGGTGCCCGGCACCGGGAAGGGCGCCCAGGGGCGTCGCTCCCCCGCCGAGACCGACGGCGGGCACACCATCCGGGCCCGGCGGCCGCAGGGTCTGCTCTCCCGGCTGCACCTGAGCGCCACCCTGCAGGCCGCCGCGCCGCACCAGGTGGCCCGGGGCCGGGACTCGCGGGCGCTGCGGCTGCGCAAGGACGACTTCCGCGAGCAGGTGCGCCAGGGCCGGGAGTCCAACCTGGTGCTGTTCGTGGTGGACGCCTCCGGCTCGATGGCGGCCCGGCAGCGGATGACCGCCGTCAAGGGCGCCGTGCTCTCCCTGCTGATGGACGCCTACCAGCGCCGGGACAAGATCGGCATGGTGACCTTCCGGGGCGCCGGCGCCGAGTTGGCGCTGCCGCCCACCTCCTCGGTGGAGGTCGGCGCGGCCCGGCTGGAGCAGCTGCCGACCGGCGGGCGGACCCCGCTGGCCGCCGGGCTGCTGCGGGCCCACGAGACCCTGCGGATCGAGCGGATGCGCGACCCGCACCGCCGCCCGCTGCTGGTGGTGGTCACCGACGGCCGGGCCACCGGCGGCCGGGACGCGCTGGCCCAGGCCGGTCGGGCGGCCGGGCTGCTGGCCGCGCAGGGCACCGCCAGCGTGGTGCTGGACTGCGAGTCGGGCCACGTCCGGCTCGGCCTGGCCCGCACCCTGGCGGGCCAGCTCGGCGGCCCCGCCGTCACCCTGGACGAACTCCGCGCCGAGGGCGTCGCCGCCCTGGTGCACGCGCACCGCCCCTCCTCCTCCCTGCGAAAGGCAGCCTGAACCATGCCCAAGGGCCAGCCCGAGACCGTCCCCGACGACGGTCTGACCACCCGTCAGCGCCGCACCCTGCCGATCACCGCGGTGCACACCGGCCCCGGCAAGGGCAAGTCCACCGCCGCCTTCGGGATGGCGCTGCGGGCCTGGAACCAGGGCTGGCCGGTCGGGGTGTTCCAGTTCGTCAAGTCGGCCAAGTGGAAGGTCGGCGAGGAGAACGCGCTCAAGGTGCTCGGCGCCTCCGGCGAGGGCGGCACGGTGGACTGGCACAAGATGGGCGAGGGCTGGTCCTGGGTCCAGCGCGACATCGAGTCCTCCGAGGAGGCCGCCAAGGAGGGCTGGGAGCAGGTCAAGCGCGACCTGGCGGCGGAGAAGTACCGCTTCTACGTGCTGGACGAGTTCACCTACCCGATGCACTGGGGCTGGGTGGACGTGGCCGAGGTGGTGGACGTGCTGAAGAACCGTCCGGGCAACCAGCACGTGGTGATCACCGGCCGCTACGCCAAGGACGAGCTCCTCGAACTCGCCGACCTGGTCACCGAGATGACCAAGGTGAAGCACCCCATGGACGCCGGCCGCAAGGGCCAGCGCGGCATCGAGTGGTAGTAGGAAGCACCGAGCTGTGAACATCCCCCGCCTGGTCGTGGCCGCCCCCTCCTCGGGGGCGGGCAAGACCACCGTCGCCACCGGCCTGATCGCCGCGCTCGCCGCGCGGGGCCTGCAGGTCTCCCCGCACAAGGTCGGCCCCGACTACATCGACCCCGGCTACCACGCCCTGGCCGCCGGGCGGCCAGGGCGCAACCTGGACGCCTTCATGTGCGGACCGGAGCGGATCGCCCCGCTCTTCCTGCACGGCGCCGCCGGGGCCGACGTGGCGGTGGTCGAGGGCGTCATGGGCCTGCACGACGGCGCGGCCGGGCGCGGGGAGCTGGCCTCCACCGCGCACGTGGCCAAGCTGCTGCGGGCGCCCGTGGTGCTGGTGGTCGACGCCTCCTCGCAGTCCCGCTCGGTGGCCGCGCTGGTGCACGGCTTCGCCTCCTGGGACCCGGAGGTCCGGCTGGCCGGGGTGATCCTCAACCGGGTCGCCTCCGACCGGCACGAGCAGCTGCTCCGGGAGGCCCTGGAGGAGGGCGGGGGCGTGCCGGTGCTCGGCTCCGTCCGGCGCTCGGCCTCGGTCGCCACCCCGTCCCGGCACCTGGGCCTGATCCCGGCCGTGGAGCGCTCGGAGGCCGCCCTGGCGGCCGTCCGGGACATGGGCGAGCTGATCGCCGCCTCGGTGGACCTGGACGCGGTGCTGGAGCTGGCGCGGACCGCGCCGGAGCTCACGGACGCGCCGTGGTCGGCCGCGGAGGAGGTCGAGGTGGTGCCCGGGCGGCCGCGGATCGCCCTGGCGGGCGGGGCGGCGTTCTCCTTCTCGTACGCGGAGAACGCCGAGCTGCTGGCGGCGGCCGGGGCCGAGGTGGTCCCGTTCGACCCGCTGCGGGACGCCGAACTCCCGGAGGGCACGGACGGGTTGGTGATCGGGGGCGGCTTCCCGGAGATGTACGTCGGCGAGCTGAGCGCCAACGAGGGGCTGCGGAAGGCGATCGCCGAGCTGGCCGCCTCGGGGGCGCCGGTGGCGGCGGAGTGCGCCGGACTGCTGTACCTGGGAAGGGAGTTGGACGGCGTCGCGATGTGCGGGGTGGTGGACACCACCTCCCGGATGACGCAGCGCCTGACCCTCGGCTACCGGGAGGCGGTGGCCCTGACGGACAGCGTGCTGGCCCCGGCCGGGACCCGGCTGCGGGGGCACGAGTTCCACCGCACGGTCTGCGAACCGGGGGCGGGACCGGCTCCGGCGTGGGGCTGGCGGGGGCCTGCGGGGGCGCAGACCGAGGGCTTCGTCGAGGGCTCGGTCCACGCGTCGTACCTGCACCTGCACTGGGCGGGGGCACCGGAGTTGGCGGTCCGCTTCGTCCGGGCAGCAGCCGAACGGGTTTAGGGGCGCGAGGAACTGCGCGAGACGGGAGAGACCGACCCGTGTGCCGGGTACGGACACTCACTTGCAAGTGAATCTCCGTACCCGGCACACGGATCGGTGCCTTCCACAGCGCGCAGTTCCTCGCGCCCCCGAAGCATCACCTTTTCCCGAAGGGGCGCTACCGGAGCGGGAGTTCGTAGATGAGTTCCAGGCCGTCCTCGTCGTCCCACTGTTCGCCGACGTGGGTGAAGCCGAAGGCGGCGACGGTGGCGAGGGAGGCCTCGTTGTCGGGGCTGATGGTGGCGCGGACGACGGTGACGTCGGGTTCGGCGGCGGCCCGGCGGATCATCGCGGCGAGGATCGCCTTGGCGTAGCCGCGGCGGCGGTGGGCGGGGTCGACGCCGTAGCCGACCTCGACCATGCCGCGCTCGTCGGGCGGGCCGTGGAAGCCGGCCGCGCCGATCGGCACGTCGCCGGAGACCACCGCCCGGGTGACCCAGTCGGCGCTGGTGGGGTCCTCGGCGATCTGGTGGTAGCGGCGGCGCCAGGTGCCCCGCATCTTCTCGACGACGGCGTACCCGGCCAGCGGCAGGCCCAGCTCGGCCGTGGCGGCGGTGAGGTCACCGGCCATCAGGAGGCCCATCACGGGGCGGGGCACCTTCACCAGGGTGACCTGGAGCGGGGCGTCGGGGGCGGAGGTCCACGGAGCTGATCGTTCTGTCACGCACGGATGCTCGCCCACCCCGTGGGGACTGTCCAGCGATTATGGGCCGGACAGCCCCCTCCTGAGGGTGCGTCAGTAGGGCTTCACCAGGACGTGGGCGGCGCCGGGGATGCCGATCTTGAGGAGCTCGTCCTCCTCGGGGGTGGTGGGCGTGCCGGTCTCCTGCTTGAGGACGGCGCGGGAGAGCGACTGGACGAACATCGCGCGCGGGCGGCGGCGGGCCTCCCAGGCGGCCAGGGCGGCGGGCACCGACTCGGCGGCGTCCAGCTCCTGGGCGAGCACCAGGGCGTCCTCGACGGCCATCGCGGCGCCCTGGGCGAGGTGCGGGGTGGAGGCGTGCGCGGCGTCGCCGGCCAGCACCACCCGGCCGACGTGCCAGGGCTCGTCCACGGTGACCTGGGAGATCCGGGAGTAGACCACGGCGGCCGGGTCGGTGACGTGGCGGAGCGCCTCGGCGACCGGGCCGGAGAAGCCGGCCAGCCGCTCGGCGAGCTGCTCGTGGGCCCGCTCCGGGTCCGGGCGGAAGTCCTCGGCCTCGGCGAACACGGCGCCCAGGTACATGAGTTCGTCCGTGATGGGGGTGAGCAGCGCCTTGGCGGCCTGGTTCCCGGTGCTCATCACCACGCCCTGGACCTCGGGCTGCCTGGGCACGGTGACCCGCCAGTTGGCGAAGCCGGTGTACTCGGGGCGGTGGCGGTCGCCGTAGAGGCGGGTGCGCAGCGGGGAGCCGATGCCGTCGAAGCCGACCACCAGGTCGTAGCGGGCGGCGGTGCCGTCGGAGAGGGTGACGTCCACGCCCTCGCCGTCGTCGGTGAGGTCGGCGAGGGTGGTGGAGAAGCGCACCGTGGCGCCGGCCTCGGCGGCGGCCCGGCCGAGCAGCTCGGCGAGGGCCGGGCGGGGTATGCCGTTGTTGGCGGGGGCGTCGTCCATCCGGGGCTGCGGGATCTTGGCCAGGGTGGCGCCGGCCGGGTCGCAGATGGTCAGCACCTCCCACGCGAAGCCGGCCTTCAGGCAGTCGTCCAGGACGCCGAGTTCGCGCATCACGTGCAGGGCGTTGGAGGGCTGGATGATGCCGACGCCGAGGGCGTCGAGCTCGTCGCGCAGCTCCACCACCTCGACGGTGTGGCCGCGGCGGGCGAGGGCGACGGCGAGGCTCAGGCCGCCGATGCCGCCACCGTGGACGAGGACGCGCAGGGGTTGTGCCATGGGGTGTCTCCGGGGGGAGTCGGGAGCTGGGGGAAGGGGTCGGTCAGCCGACCGGGAGGGCCATCAGGTGGTCGACCAGGGCGAGCAGCACGTCCCGGCCGAAGGGCCGTTCGCGGATGTCGCCGACCAGCATCGGCACGTGCGGGTCGAGGTCGAGCGCGGCCCGGATCTCGTCCGGGGTGCGGGTGTTGACGCCGTGGAAGCAGTTGATCGCCACCACGAACGGGATGCCCCGGCTCTCGAAGAAGTCGATCGAGGCGAAGCTGGACTCCAGCCGGCGGGTGTCGGCGATGACCACCCCGCCGAGCGCCCCGTTGACCAGGTCGTTCCACATGAACCAGAACCGCTCCTGGCCCGGGGTGCCGAACAGGTACACCACCAGCTCGGGGCTGACGGTGATCCGGCCGAAGTCCAGGGCGACGGTGGTGGTCTCCTTCTGGTCGACCCCGGACAGGTCGTCCACGCCGACGCTGGCGGTGGTGAGGTACTCCTCGGTGCGCAGCGGGGCGACCTCGCTGACGGCGCCGACCATGGTGGTCTTGCCGACGCCGAAGCCGCCGGCGATCAGGATCTTGACGGCGTTGGCGCCCGCCTGGGTGGTCGTCATCTCAGAGCCTCCTCAGTCCCTCGCGTACGGCGGCCAGCAGGCTGCGGTCGGCCCCTCCGGCGGCCCGGGCCACCGAGATCGGGGCGCGGGCGGTCAGCAGGCCCTGCTCGACCAGGTCGCCGAGCAGGATCTTGGTCACCGAGACCGGCAGGTCCAGGTCGGCGGCGACCTCGGCCACCGCGGCGGGGCGGCGGCAGCGGTCCAGGATCATCCGGTGCTCCGGCTGGAGCCGGCCGGGCCGGGCCGGCGCGCCGTGGGCGTCGACCGGCTCCGGCACGCTGGTGAGCAGGGTGATCAGGGTGAGGTCGTCCCGCTCGGGCACGGTGCGGCCGGAGGTGATGGTGTACGGGCGGACCATGCTGTCCGCGCCGTCGTCGCCCTCCTCCTCGTCCCAGTAGGAGTTCACCCGCGCTGCCCGCTCCGGGCGGCGAACGCGTCGAACTCGCCGCGCTGGGCGGTGCCGAGCTTCTGGCCGACCTGCTGCACCAGGTTGTGCATGGCCAGCGACATCACCTCGGCGTCGACGTCCTGGGAGGCGACCACGGCCAGGTGGGTGCCCTGGCCGGCGGCGATGACGAACAGCCAGAGCTCGGCCAGCTCGACGATCACCTGGTGCACCGGGCCGCCGGCGAACAACTGGCCGACGCCGCGGGCCAGGCTCTGCTGGCCGGTGGCGACGGCGGCCAGGCGCTCGGCGTCGGAGCGGTCGATGGTGCGGGAGTGGCTGACCACCAGGCCGTCGTCGGAGAGCAGGACGGCGTTCCTCGTTCCGGCCACCTGGTCCACCAGGCCGTCCAGCAGCCAGTCGAGGTCCTGGTGGGTGGCGGTTGTACGCGTCGTCATGTCCGGTCTTCTCTCGTCGGGATGGTGGTGTGGTGGTTTCCGGTGTCGCCCGAGCGCGCCTCCCGGGACCGCCGCTGGAACGCACCGATGGCTGCTCCGGCCCGTCGGGGGGCCGGTCGGAACAGCGGGTTCTCGTCCCAGCGGGGCGGCACGGGGGCGGTCGGCGGGATGTCGGGGTCGATCCGCAGTTCGTCCACCAGGCTGGCCTGGCGGACCCGGCGGGGCAGCGGCGGTTCGCCGTCCGGCAGGGCGGGCGACGGCGGGGCCGTCGGCTCGGGGCGGTAGGGCTCCGGGTCGGGGCGGTACGACTCCTGGTACGGCGGCTCGGGCCGGTAGGGCTCCGGCCGGTAGGGCTCGGGCTGGTAGGGCTCCGGCCGGTAGGGCTCGGGGGTCCCGTACGGCGCGGGCAGCGCCGGGAAGTCGTGACGGGCCGTCACCGGCTCCCCGACCGGGGCCGCGGGCGCCCCGCCGTGCTGCGGGAGCGGCTCGACGGTGGGGTACCGGTCGTCGTAGGGGACGTACGGGGCCTCCGCCGACAGCGGGGGCAGGGCCGCGGGGACGGGCTCCCGCGCGGGGGTGCCGCCGATCGCGGTGACGCCGGCCAGGGCCTGGCCGCGCGAGCGGGTGGGCAGGCCGCCGGACTGCTGCGGGGCGGCGGCGACCGGACGGACCGTCGGGTCCGGGACGATCAGCTCCTCCGGGACCAGCACCACGACCCGGGTGCCGCCGAAGGCGGACTGGCGGAACTCGACCCGCAGGCCGTGCTGGGCGGCCAGGCGGGCCACCACGTAGAAGCCGAGCCGGATGTCGTCGCCGCGGGCCAGCACGTCGGTGCGGGGCGGACGGGTCATCAGGCGGTTGGCCTCGTCGATCTGTTCCTCGTCCATGCCGAGGCCGCGGTCCTCGACCTCGATCGCCACGCCCCGGCTGACCCGGCCGGCCCGGAGCTCGACCGGGTTCGGCGGGCGGGAGAAGCTGAGCGCGTTCTCGATCAGCTCGGCGAGCACGTGGGCCACCGGGCCGACGGCGCGCTCGGAGATCCAGGGGCTGCCGTCCAGGTCGATGACGACCCGGCGGTAGTCCTGCACCTCGCCCTGGGCGGCGCGCATCACGTCCAGCAGCGGGACCGGCTTGCGCCAGCGGCGGTGCGGGGTGCCGCCGGCCAGGATCACCAGGTTCTCCTCGTACCGGCGCAGGCGTGCGGTGAGGTGGTCGAGGTCGAAGAGTCCCTCCAGCACCTCCGGGTCCTCGTGCCGGCGCTCCAACTCGTCCAGCTTCTTCAGCTGCTGACCGATCAGCAACTGGGTGCGGCGGGCGATCCGCTGGAGCAGCCGCTCGAAGCCGCGGTGCTGGTCGGCCTGGGCGACGGCGGCCTGGACGGCACTGGCGCGGGCCAGGTTGAAGGCCTCGGCCAGCTTGGCCAGTTCGTCCTCGGTGCGGGCCCACGGGTCGGGCTCGATCGCCCGGGCCAGCTCCTCGGGGTCGATCTGCTCGCCGTTGCCGAGCCGCTCGACCACCTCGGGCAGGGCGTTCTCCAGCTCCTCGGCCTGCTCCTGGAGCCGGCCGATCCGGCGGCGCAGGGTGCGGGTGAGCCGCCAGCTGGTGACGGCGACCGCGACCACCGCGATCAGGCCGACCACGGTGGTCAGCAGCAGCCGCAGGGCCAGGCTCATGATGCTGCCCTTGCCCTCCTCGACCACCAGCCCGGTGCGGTGCTCCAGCAGCGCGACCAGCTGCGGGGTGATGGCGTCGACCGACTGGCGCCAGACCTCCTTGTCCACGCCGAGGGCGATCCGGCCGTCCCGGCCGGGGGCGGCCTGCTTCAGCAGCTCCTGCTCGGCGCGGGTCTTGGCCTGCCAGGCCTGGCCGGTGGCGATCTGCTGCCACATCGCGGCCTCGTCGGCGGGCAGGTAGGGCGCGACCTGGGTGGTGAACTGGAAGGTCTGCTCGGCGACGGCCTGCCGGAGCTGCTGGTGGTCGTCGGGGGCGAGCGAGCCGCTCGGCCAGCCCCGGGCCAGCAGGGCGTCCGAGCGGGAGATCATCTCCTTGGCCCAGAACAGGTTCACCAGCGGCTGGGAGATGGTGGTGATCCGGCCGTTGTCGACGTGGCTGAGCGCGGAGAACAGCTTGAGGTCCACCGCGATCAGGTCGGTGTAGTAGCCGTAGACGGCGGCCTGCTGCTGCTCGCTGCCGCTGTTCACCAGGGCCCGCTGGGCGGGCAGCTGGTTGATCGCCTGCCGGGCCTGCCGGACGGCCTCGCGGACCTCCTCGGGCGCGTCGTCGGCCGACACGCCCGAGAGCTTCTGGAAGTCGCCGATCGCCTGGTCGGTCCTGGCCCGCTGCACCCGCAGCGCCTCGGTGACCCCGCTGTGGGTGGCGAGGACGTCGGCGCTCAGGCGCCGCTCCTCCTGGAGGTTGTAGTACACGATGTTGGACGGCTGGCCCGCCTCCTGCGCGAGCAGGCCCTGGGCGGCCTGGCGCTGGAAGTCGAAGAGGAGCTGTCCGCTGGTGACCGCCCAGAGCGCGGCCAGCGCCAGCCCTGGGACGATGGCCAGCACGAGCAGGGTCGCGCGGAGCGACAGTCGGCCCGTGGCGATCCGCCTGGAAGCGCGCGTGCGCAGGGCTGGCTCCTTCGGATATGACACCAGTCGTTCACAACTGGTCGGATCTGATAGGACTCTGACGGATGGATATTAGTCGCACCGCATATCGACGGGTGAAACCACCATGACAGTCGGATGAACGACAGACCGTCACACCCCCGCTGAACTGCCGTTCCGTGCAACCGAACTGATGCCCCACGCGGCACCGACTGGTCCAGACCTCAGTACCGCACCGCACCCACCGGAGACGTGATGAGCCGCCAGCACACCTACACCCTCGCCGTGACCTGGACCGGGAACACCGGCGCCGGCACCGCGAACTACCGCGCCTACGAGCGCTCCCACGAGGTCGCGGCCGAGGGCCTGCCGACCATCGTCGGCAGCTCCGACCCGCTCTTCCGGGGCGACCCGTCCCGCTGGAACCCGGAGCAGCTGCTGCTCGCCGCGCTCTCCCAGTGCCACCTGCTCTCCTACCTGCACCTGTGCGCGGTGAACAAGGTGGTGGTCACCGCCTACGTCGACGAGCCGGTCGGCACCATGGTCGAGGGCGCCGGGGACGGCCGCTTCACCGAGGCGGAGCTGCGGCCCCGGGTGGTGGTGACCGAGCCCGGCATGGTGGAGAAGGCCATCGCCCTGCACGCGGACGCCAACCGGGCCTGCTTCATCGCCAACTCGGTCAACTTCCCGGTGCACCACCGGCCCGAGGTGACGGTCGCCACCGCCGACTGACCGGCATTGACCGCCTCTGGCCAGGCGTGATGGGATTCCGGCGGTTCGTTGGTCGTCCCAGGAGTCCGGAGAAACCCCCGTGCAGCAGCCCTCCCTGGTCATCGGCGTCGGCGGCGGCAGCGGGGTGCAGGGCACCGAGGTGCTGGCCCTGATCGACGCCGCCCTGGCCGGGCTCGGCCGCGACCGCCAGGACGTCGCCGGCCTGGCCACCGTCGCCGCGAAGACCGCCGAGGCCGGCCTGCTGGCCGCCGCCGCCGCCCTCGACGTCCCCCTGGCCGGCTACCCCGCCGAGGCCCTGGCCGCCGTCCCGGTCCCCCGCCCCTCGGGGACGGTGGCGGCGGCCGTCGGCACCCCGAGCGTGGCCGAGGCCGCCGCCCTGCTCGCCGCGGGGGCCGGCGGCCGGCTGCTCACCCCCAAGCGGAAGTCGGCCCGGGCCACGGTGGCGGTCGCGACGGCGAGCCCCGGAGCCGGCGCTGCGGAGCGCGGCCCGGCAGAGCACGGCGCAGCGGAGCACGGCGCGGCCGGGGAGCCGGACCTGCGGCACCACGGGGACGTGGAGGTGCGGGCGGCCGGGCTGGTGGACCTCGCGGTGAACGTGCGGACCGGGACGCCGCCGCAGTGGCTGCGGGAGCACCTGGCCGCGACCCTGGGCGACCTGGCGGCGTACCCCGAGGGGAGCCGGGCCCGGGCCGCCGTCGCGGCGCGGCACGGACGGCCGGTGGAGGAGGTGCTGCTGACCTCCGGGGCGGCGGAGGCCTTCGTGCTGCTGGCCCGGGTGCTGGCGCCCCGTCACGCCGTGGTGGTGCACCCGCAGTTCACCGAGCCGGAGGCGGCGCTGCGCGACGCCGGGCACCGGGTCGGCCGGGTGCTGCTCTCCCCCGCCGACGGCTTCCGCCTGGACCTCGGTGCCGTCCCCGAGGAGGCCGACCTGGTGGTGGTCGGCAACCCGACCAACCCCACCTCGGTCCTGCACCCCGCCGCCACCCTCTCCGCCCTCGCCCGCCCCGGCCGGACCCTGGTGGTGGACGAGGCCTTCGTCGACACCGTCCCCGGCGAGCGGGAGAGCCTGGCCGGCCTGCGCGGTCTGCCCGGCGAGGTGGTGGTGCTGCGCAGCCTCACCAAGACCTGGGGCCTGGCGGGGCTGCGGATCGGCTACGTGCTCGGCCCCGCCGGCCTGATCGCCCGCCTGGCCGCCGCCCAGCCGCTCTGGCCGGTCTCCACCCCCGCGCTGGCCGCCGCGGAGGCGTGCAGCACGCCCGCCGCACTGGCCGAGGCGGAGGCCGCCGCCCACACCATCGCCGCCCAGCGCGCCCACCTGCTGGCCCGGTTGGCGGAGTTCCCGGCCGTCACGGTGCACGGGGAGCCGGCCGCCTCCTTCCTCCTGGTGCACGTCCCCGGCGCGGCCGCGCTGCGCGAGCGCCTGCGCGGGGCCGGTTACGCGCTCCGCCGGGGCGACACCTTCCCGGGCCTGGGCCCGGACTGGCTGCGGATCGCGGTCCGGGACGAGGCCACCACGGACGCGTTCGTCGCCGTCCTGGCGGAGTTGCTGCCCTGACGGAGCCGCTGTCCTGACGGGCGGTCAGCGCCCTGACGGACGGTCAGTGCCCGCCCTTGGGTTCGAGGCAGCCGCCCTCCATGTAGACGCCGTGCACCTCGGCGCTGCCCTTCGGTCCGAAGTGCACCGTCACGCAGGGACCGACACCCGGGACGAAGAGGGCCAGCAGGCCCGGGGCGTAGTCCAGTTGGAGCTGGACGCTCTCCCTCGGGTAGCCGAGGTTCTCCGCCGTGGCCCGGACCGAGGCCTCCCCCGCCGCCATCCCGTCGCGCGGCAGCGCCGCCATCAGCCGGGCGGCGTGCGCCTCGCCCCGGCAGCGGGCCGGGGCGCCGAGCGCGAGAGTGGTCTTGAAGGCCCTGTTCTCCGCGTGCTTGGGGTTCTCCGGCGCGGGGCCGTCCCCGCTGCCGGGGGCCGGAGCGGGCGTCGCGGTCGCGTCGGTGACGGCGGCGCAGCGCAGCGCCACGTCCGGGAAGCGCGCGTCGTGCGCGGCCAGGGCCTCGGTGGTCCGCTGCGCGGCGGAGGCCTGGACCGAGGGCACCATCGCCCCGGACTCGGTCGAGGCCGGCCGGCTGCCGCAGGCGGCCGTGGTCAGGAGCAGCGCGGCGGCGACGGCCGGCAGCAGGAGGCGTCTCACGATGGGGCTCCGGTGGGCTGGGTGCGACAGGGGGCGGCAGGGGCGGCTGGGTGCGGCAGGGACCCGCCGATCATGCCGCACCCGCCGTCCGGCGGTCCTGGGTACCCCTGCTCACCTCACGCCCGGCGCACGATCCCCTGCGCGGTGGCCTCGGCCAGCCAGCGGGGGTACTCCTCCAGCAGGGCGTCGTAGAGCGCGTCCTCCTGCCAGCTGCGCGGGTCGTCGCCGACCGCGAAGAAGTCGGCGTTGTCCACCTTGCGGCCGTCCAGGTCGTCCAACCCGGCCAGGAAGCCGAGCTGTTCGCGGCGGCCGAAGCCGACGAACTTCCAGAACAGCGGCTGCTTGGAGGCCGACTTCAGGGCGCGCCGGGTGGCGCCGCCGTCCGCGGGGTCGCCGTCGGTCTGGAAGACCACCAGCGCCGGGGTGCCGGGGGCGCGGCGTTCGTGCAGCTTGGTCACGGCCTTGATGGCCGGCGCGTAGTTGGTGCCGCCCATGTAGAGGCCGCGCCGGACCTCGTTGATCCGCCCCTGGTGGGTGGCGAGTTCGAGCTCGGTGGTCTTGGCGACGTTGTGGGAGAAGAGCACCAGCGGGACGGTGCCGTCGTCGTCCAGGTTGGCCGCCAGGCCGAGCACCTGCTCGGCGAAGACCTGCACGTCGCCCCGGTCGTAGAAGTGCTCCATGCTGGCCGAGTAGTCCAGCACCAGGTAGACGGCGGCCCGTTGGCCGGAGAGGCCGCGCTTGTGGAGGGAGGCCCCGGCGCTCTGGTACTTCGTCAGCAGTGCGGGGGCGACGGCGGCCACCTTCTCGAAGCTGATCGCGGCACCGCCGGTGACCGGGGCGGGGGCGGCGACGGGAGCGACGGGCGCCGGGGCGGGCGGAGCGACGGGAGCGGGGGTGGGAGTGGGGGCGGGAGCCACGACGGGCGCGGGCACCGGCTCCGGCTGCTCGCCCTCGACGGTCACGCCGTAGTCGGTGGCCAGGGCGGCCAGCCCGCCCGCGTAGCCCTGGCCGACGGCCCAGGCCTTCCAGAGCGTGCCGCGCCGGTAGAGCTCGGCCAGCACCAGGATCGTCTCGCCGTCCGCCATCCCCGGCGGGACGAACTCCAGCGCCGCCGCCGTGCCGTCGCCGATCAGCACCGAGGGCGTGGTCTCCGGCCGGAAGGTGGTGCCGGGCAGCTCCACGTCCACGCTGGCGACCACCACCACGGAGGCCACCTCGGCCGGGATCTCGGTGAGCCGGGCGGTGATCCGGGCCCCGTCGAGGCGCACCCCGTCGCGGTCCGGATTGTTGAAGAAGACCAGGTCCTCGTCGGTCCTGACCTTGCCCCGCCCGTCCACCAGGAGCGCCGAGACGTCCACCGCCACCCCGCCGGAGGTGACCGTGACGGTCACCTCCGGTCCGGTGAGCGTGGCGTTGGCGCCCTTGGCGAGGCTGCTGGTACCCGGCATCTGCGTCCCCCGTGTCGTTCTCGCGGAGATCACAGGGTCACGGCCGGGCGGACGACCCGTCAAGGGAGGTGACGCGCCCGGGGGTTCAGGGGGCGATCGGGAGGCGGCGCTTGTGGTCGGTCAGCCGGTAGCGGTTGACGATCTTCTCGAAGGAGGCGGTGTCGACCGGCTTGCCCTCCAGGAAGTCGTCGATCTCGTCGTAGGTGACGCCGAGCGCGTCCTCGTCGGCCTTGCCCGGGGCGAGGTTCTCCAGGTCGGCGGTCGGCACCTTCCAGACCAGCTCGGTGGGGGCGCCGAGGGCGTCCGCGACGGCGCGCACCCGGCGCTTGGTCAGACCGGTCAGCGGCACCAGGTCGGCGGCGCCGTCACCGAACTTGGTGAAGAAGCCGGAGACCGCCTCGGCCGCGTGGTCGGTGCCGACCACCAGGCCGTCGTGGGCACCGGCCACCGCGTACTGGGCGATCATGCGCTGGCGGGCCTTGACGTTGCCGAGCAGGAAGTCCTGGTGGTGGGCGTCCCGGAAGGTGGTGCCGGAGTCCAGCACGGCGGCCAGCATGGCGTCGCTGGCGGGCTTCACGTCCACGGTCAGCACGTGGTCGGCCTTGATGAAGGAGAGCGCCAACTGCGCGTCCTTCTCGTCCGCCTGCACCCCGTACGGCAGCCGCATCGCGTAGAACTCCGCCCGGTGCCCGGCCGCCCGGGCCCGCTCCACGGCCAGCTGGCAGAGCCGGCCGGCGGTGGTGGAGTCCACCCCGCCGCTGATCCCCAGCACCAGCGACCGCAGCCCGGTGGAGGTCAGCCGCTCGGCCAGGAAGGCCACCCGCCGCTCGATCTCCGCCTCGGCCTCGAACACCTCCGCCACCTCGAGGTCCCGGGCGATCTCCTGCTGGAGGGCACTGGCGGCCGGCTCACTCACGTCTGCTCCTACTGCTGTCACGGCACTCTGTCCCACCCACCCTACTCAGCCCCGTCGCGGAGCCCTCCGGCCCACTCCGCCAGCAGCGCGAAGTGGGCCTCCGTCAGCCCGTACCGGTGGTCCACCCACACCGTCAGCGCGGGCCCCGGATGGTGGGCGGCGATCCACGCGGCGTCCTGCGGCTCCAGCTCGTCGTCCACCCAGGCGAACGGCCGGCCGGCGGCCCACTCGACCACCCGCCGGGTCTTCCAGTGCAGCCCGTCCGGATCGCCGCCGTGCGCGGACGGCCAGTCCACGTACGGGAGCCGGGGCAGCCCGAGCAGCGGCGCGATCCAGGTGTCCGCCTCCCCCTCCCAACTGCTGCACCAGACCGGCTCGTACGGCAGGGCGAGCAGCGCGGGGCCGTGCGCCGGGTTCAGCCGCACCGTCCGGGGCAGCCGCGCGGCGGCGGGGCGGACCGGGTGCGGGGCGTAGCCCTCGGGGCAGTGGGCGGGGTCGGCGGTGTAGGGGCTCAGCGGGCCGTCGACGTCGAGGAGGAGCAGGGGGGTGTCCGTCACGGAGCCGAGTGTGAGGCTTCGGGGGATCGGCCGGGTGACGCGCGGCCCGCGCCACTTGCCGGGCTGGTGGGTCAGTGAAGGCCGCCGGAGGTCCACCGTACGGGTGAGACCGGGTCACCCCTGACGGGGAAGTCGGGCCGGGAGGGCCGGACTTCGGGGATCGGGGGGTGCGGCGGGCGGGATGATCGGGGGCGACCACGACCCGTTTCCGAGAGGTTCCTCCGATGATCCGTAAGGCCGCGACCGCCGTGACCGCCGCCACCCTGGCCGCGCTGGCCTTCGCTCCCGCCACCGCCCAGGCCGTCGAGGGGGAGGACGGGGTGCAGGGCGCGCTGGACACCTCCTGCGAGGAGGTCGGCAAGCTCGGCACCCAGCAGGGGCTGGCGATGACCGCCTTCCTGGCGCAGGACCTGCCGGGCGGCCGGGTGGTGGGGAACTGCACCGCGCACGCCCTCTCCGAGGGCGACGGTCAGCTGGCCTCGCTGCTGAACTCCACCCCGATCCGCTCGGTGGACCTGCGCTGACCGCAGGGGCCGCTACGCCGCCGCCCAGGCCCGGGCGGCGGCGATCCGGGCGGTGGTGGTGGGGTGGGTGGCGAAGAGCAGGACGACCCAGCGCGGCGGGTCGACGTCGGCGACGTTGGTGACCGCGAGACGGCGCTGCATGGCGATGAACTGCTCCGGGTCGCCGGTGAGTTCGAGGGCGTGGCGGTCGGCCCGGGTCTCGATCCGGCGGCTGGCGGCGCACTGCGCGGGCCCGGCCAGGGCGGAGAGCAGGGCCCCGCAGGCGGCGAACAGGAAGAGCGAGCGCGGGTCGGCCGCCGAGGTGGCGCCGGCGGCCGAGAGCAGCGGCTGCCAGGAGGTCAGCAGGCCGAGCAGGACGACCGCGAGGGCGGCGCCGAGGGCGCCGAGGGCGGTGCCGGTGAGGACGTCCCGGTGCTTCACGTGGCCGAGTTCGTGGGCGACCACCAGCTCGGTCTCGCGCGGGTCGGCGGTGGCCAGCAGGGTGTCGTAGCAGACGATCCGCCGGGTGGCGCCGAAGCCGGAGACGTAGGCGTTGAGCGCGGTGGTCCGCCGGGAGGCGTCGGCGACCAGCACCTCGCGCACCCGGATGCCGTCCCGGCGCGCCAACTCCAGGAGGGCGGTGCGCAGTTCGCCCTCGGGCAGCGGGGCGAAGCGGTTGAAGAGCGGCTCCACCACCAGCGGGAAGAGGAAGGAGAGCAGCACCACCAGCACCGCCGCCGCCCCGGCGGCGGGCAGCCACCAGCCGTGCGGGGAGCGGTCGGTGAGGGCGTACAGCCCGTACCCGAGCGGCAGGCCGAGCAGCAGGCTCAGGGCCAGGCCGCGCAGCTGGTCGGCCGCCCAGCCGCCCCAGCCCTGGGTGACCAGGCCGTACCCGCGGCGGATCTCCCGCAGCCGCGCCCCGAACGGGAGCCCGGCGAGCTGGGAGAGCACCACCAGGACGGCCACCCCGGCCAGCACCTCGGCGGTGCGCGAGCCGCCGAACAGGCCGCCGGCCCGGGAGACCAGCCCGGCCCCGGCCGGGGTCAGGCCGAGCGCGAGCGGGAGCAGCAGGCCGGCCGCGCGGGCGCCGAGCGCCCAGGGCAGCTGGGCCCGGCGCAACGCCCGGCCGCGGGCGAGCTGTTCGGGGGTGAAGTCGTCCATGCCGGTAAGAATGCCCGAAGGCCCGCCCTCCCCCGGCGGGGTGGGCGGGCCTTCGGTGACGTTTCGTCAGCCGTGCGGCCGGATCAGACCTGGCCGGCCTTCTCCAGGGCCTCGCAGCAGGTGTTGATCAGGAGACGGGTCACCACGTACGGGTCGACGTTGGCGTTCGGGCGACGGTCCTCGATGTAGCCCTTCTGCTCGACCTCGACCTGCCACGGGATGCGGACCGAGGCGCCGCGGTCGGAGACGCCGTAGGAGTAGACGTTCCACGGGGCGGTCTCGTGCTTGCCGGTCAGGCGGGACTGGATGTCGTCACCGTACTGGTTGACGTGCTCCAGGACGATCTCCTGCGAGGCGCCGAGCGACTCGCAGGCGGTGATGATGGCGTCGTAGCCCTCACGCATCGCCTTGGTGGAGAAGTTGGTGTGGGCACCCGCACCGTTCCAGTCGCCGCGGGCCGGCTTGGCGTCCAGGGTGGCGTCGATGCCGAACTCCTCGGCGGTGCGGTAGAGCAGGTAGCGGGCGATCCACATGTCGTCCGACACGGTCAGCGCGTCGACGGGGCCGATCTGGAACTCCCACTGGCCGGGCATGACCTCGGCGTTGATGCCGCAGATCGCCAGGCCGGCGTCCAGGCAGCGGTCCAGGTGCAGCTCGACGATCTCGCGGCCGAAGACCTCCTCGGCGCCGACACCGCAGTAGTAGCCGCCCTGCGGGGCCGGGTAGCCGCCCTCCGGGAAGCCGAGCGGGCGGGAGCCCTTGAAGAAGGTGTACTCCTGCTCGATGCCGAAGATCGACTCCTGAGCGGCGTACTTCTCGGCGACCTCGCGCAGCGCGGCGCGGGTGTTGGACTCGTGGGCGTCGCCGTTGGTCTCCAGCACCTCGCAGAGGACCAGGATGTTGTCACCGCCGCGGATCGGGTCCTTGACGACCTTCACCGGGTCGAGCACGCGGTCCGAGGCGTGGCCCTCGGCCTGGTTGGTCGAGGAACCGTCGAAGCCCCAGGTCGGGATCTTGTCGGCGTTCGGCAGGACGCGAGTCTTGGAACGGAGCTTCGCGGTCGGCTTGGTGCCGTCGATCCAGATGTACTCGGCCTTGATCGCCATTGCGGTGAACCTCACTGCTTGGGTGGTGGGTGCCCGCGTAGCGTCGCAAGCCGCCGTTTCCCGGTTGTTCCTCCTATGTAACGCCCATGTGAACCAACCGTCCGCAGCGGCACCGGCACCCTCCGACAGTGTCAGGTCCGGAATGCGGGACGGCGATCCCGCCAGGCGGGACGCCTCAGCGCCTGCGGGCGTGGGCCCGGCGGCGGCGGGCGAGGCGGAGCGCGGCGACGCCGACCACCAGCAGCGCACCGGCGGCGGCCAGCAGGGTGCCGGTGCCGCTGCTGCCGGTGGCGGCCAGCTGCTCGCCGCTCCTCGACGCGCTCGGGGACGGGCTCTGGCTCGCCACCGCAGGGACGGCGCGGTTGGCCCTGCTCGGCTCGGCGCCGGGCGAGGCGCTGGACGAGGCGCTCGCGGACGGGCGCGGGGCGGGCACCGGCTTCTCGCAGCTGACCGAGGCGACGGTGATCTTCCCGGTGACCTTGGCGACGTTCAGCTGGAGCGGGTTGAGGTCCAGCCGCACCTCCAGGGCGGAGGCGGCCGCGGTGCCGGTCGTGGTGGCGCGCTTGGAGAAGCCGACGTCCACGGTGCCGACCCCGGGGACGTCCACCCGGGTCGGCCCCTCGACCTTCAGCGTGACCGGCTTGCCGAGCACGGTGATCCGCGCCGGGGAGTCCACCCTGGCGGTGGGCTGCCCGTCCACCGGGCAGGTCGCCTCGGCGGTGAGCGCCTCCAGCGCCAGCAGCGGGGCACCGATCAGACCGGGCGCCCCCAGGTCGGCCCTGGTCAGCTGCACGCGCGCGGAGGAGCCGGTCTCGTCCGCCCTGGTGGTCGAACGGCCCACCTCGGCCCGCACCAGGTTGACCGGCCGGCCCTGGTCCACGCCGGCCACGGTGGTGGTGAGCACCGCGCCGTCCTTGCTGGCCGGGGACTGCACCTTGTTCAGCGAGATGTTCACCGGCACCGCGGCCGTGCGGCCCAGCACGCTGACGTCCAGGTCGAGTTCGGCCGTGACGGCGGAGGCCTTGCCGGGGCTCGGCTCGGCGGCGTGGGCGGTGGGCACCACCAGGAACGCGACGAGGGCGGTGGCGGCGGCGGTGCGGAGGACGGTGCTGTGCGCGGGCATGACGAACGAGACCCCTGTGGAGTTGGCCGGACTGGACGAGTCGCCCAGTCTGGTCCGAACAGTCCGTCACATCAGTAACACTGTCGGTTAGTTCACTCGTTAGGGTTGTTTATGGGGGACCGCCCTATGGGAGGCGCCAGTCGACCGGGGCGGCGCCCTGCTCGGCCAGCATCTGGTTGGCACGGCTGAAGGGGCGGGAGCCGAAGAAGCCGCGGTCGGCGGACATCGGGCTGGGGTGGGCGGACTCCACCGCGGGGACGGGCCCCAGGAGCGGGCGGAGGTTGCGGGCGTCGCGGCCCCAGAGGATGGCGACCAGCGGGCCGCCGCGGGCGACCAGGGCGCGGATGGCCTGCTCGGTGACCTCCTCCCAGCCCTTGCCGCGGTGGGCGGCGGGCTTGCCCGGGGCGGTGGTGAGGGCGCGGTTGAGGAGGAGGACGCCCTGCTGCGTCCACGGCGTCAGGTCGCCGTTGGCGGGCGGCGGGAAGCCGAGGTCGCGGCCGTACTCCTGGTAGATGTTGACCAGGCTGCCCGGGATCGGCCGCACGTGCGGCGCCACCGAGAAGCTGAGGCCCACCGCGTGGCCCGGCGTGGGGTACGGGTCCTGACCGACGATCAGGACCCGTACGGAGTCGAAGGGTTGCTGGAAGGCCCGCAGCACGTCCGGCCCGGCCGGCAGGTACGTCCGCCCGGCGGCGAGCTCGCCGCGCAGGAAGTCCCCCATCCCGGCGACCCGGCCGGCCACCGGCTCCAGTGCCCTGGCCCAGCCAGGTTCGACGATCTCGTTCAGCGGACGTGCACCCATACGGCCCAGCCTATCCGCACCGGCGGACAGCGCTCAGCGCACGATCCGCCCGCGCAGCACCACGAGCTGAGGGTCCGCCAGCACCCGGACGTCCGCCCG
Source organism: Kitasatospora sp. NPDC051853 (assembly GCF_044452665.1). Classification (NCBI taxonomy): domain Bacteria; kingdom Bacillati; phylum Actinomycetota; class Actinomycetes; order Kitasatosporales; family Streptomycetaceae; genus Kitasatospora; species Kitasatospora sp. NPDC051853. The sequence goes on from NZ_JBITBY010000013.1 coordinate 52,111, forward strand.
CGGGTCCTCGGCGTAGACCACCAGGTCGGCGGGGGCGCCCTCGTCCAGGCCGGGGCGGCCGAGCCACTCCCGCGCGCCCCAGGTGGTGGCGGAGAGCGCCTCGACGGCGCTCAGCCCGGCCCTGGTCAGCTCGGCCACCTCGTCGGCGACCAGGCCGTGCGCCAGCGAACCGCCCGCGTCGGTGCCGACGTAGACCGGCACGCCCGCGTCGTGCGCGGCCGCCACGGTGTCGTAGCGGCGCTCGTGCAGCCGCCGCATGTGGGCCGACCAGGCGGGGAACTTGCTCTCGCCGCCGGCCGCGAGCTTGGGGAAGGTGGCGATGTTGACCAGGGTCGGCACGATCGCCACGCCCCGTTCGGCGAAGGCCGGGATCAACTCCTCGGTCAGGCCGGTGGCGTGCTCCACGCAGTCGATCCCGGCGGCCAGCAGGTCGGGCAGCGACTCGGCCGCGAAGCAGTGCGCGGTGACCCGCGCGCCCTCCTCGTGCGCCGCCGCGATCGCCTCCTCCAACGCGTCGCCGGGCCAGCAGGCGGCCAGGTCGCCGCGGTCGCGGTCGATCCAGTCGCCGACCAGCTTGACCCAGCCGTCCCCGCGCCGGGCCTCCTCGCGGACGTAGGCGGCCAGGTCGCCGGGCTCGATCTCGTGGGCGTAGTTGCGGATGTAACGCCGCGTCCGGGCGATGTGGCGGCCGGCCCGGATGATCCGCGGCAGGTCCTCCCGGTCGTCGATCCACCGGGTGTCGGCGGCCGAACCGGCGTCCCGGATCAGCAGGGTGCCGGCATCCCGGTCGGTGACGGCCTGGCGCTCGCTGGTCTCCGCGTCCACCGCGCCGTGCGCGTCCAGGCCGACGTGGCAGTGCGCGTCCACCAGGCCGGGCAGTACCCAGCCGCGCACCGTCCGGGCCTCCGCGGCGGGCCGGTGGTACGTCACCCGGCCGTCCACCACCCAGAGTTCGTCCCGGACGTCCTCCGGGCCCACCAGCACCCGCCCCTTGACGTGCAGCACCGCACCATCGCTCATGCCCGCACTCTACCGACGGGGAAAGCCGCTGCCGAGGGGACGGAGAGGGCAGACTGTTCGCGAACGTCCCTCCTGCGAAAGGCAGTCCCCCGTGAGCCCCTTCCTCGACCTCCCGCCGCTCGGCGCGGCCCGGTTCGCCGCGATCGAGGACCGGGTCGCGGCGCTGCTGCACACCCGGGCCGACGTGATCGTCATGCAGGGCGAGGCCCTGCTGCCGCTGGAGGCGGCGATCCGCGGCGCGGTCCGGCCGGGCTCCACCGCGCTCAACGTGGTCACCGGGCCGTACGGGCAGACCTTCGGCGGATGGCTGCGCAGCTGCGGCGCCGAGGTGGTGGACCTGGCGGTGCCGTTCACCGGCGCGGTCTCGGCGGCGCAGGTGGCCGAGGCGCTGACGGCCCGTCCGGAGATCGACTTCGTCTCGCTGGTGCACGCCGAGGCCGCCACCGGCAACACCAACCCGGTGGCGGAGATCGCCGAGGTGGTGCGGGACCACGGGGCGCTGCTGATGCTGGACGCCGTCGCCTCGGTGGCGGCCGAGCCGCTGCCCACCGACGCCTGGGGCGTGGACCTCTGCGTGATCGGCGGCCAGAAGGCGATGGGCGGCCCGGCCGGGGTCTCGGCCGTCTCGGTCAGCGACCGGGCCTGGGCGCGGATCACCGCCAACCCGGCCGCGCCGCGCCGCTCCTACCTCTCGCTGCTGGACTGGAAGGAGCGCTGGACGGACGCCGGGCGCACCGTACTCCCGCACGCCCCGGCCCAGTTGGAGATGCTCGCCCTGGAGGCCTGCCTCGACCGGATCGAGGCCGACACCCTGGACGCCACCGTCGCCCGCCACCGAGCCGCCTCGGCCGCCCTGCGCGCGGGCGTCCGCGCCCTCGGCACCCTCACCCCCTACGTCGTCGAGGACCGCGCCGCCGCCCCCGTCGCCACCACCCTGCTCACCCCGCCCGGCCTGGACGCCACCACCCTGGCCACCACCCTCGACCCGGCCCTCCCCGTCCAGTCCGGCGGCGGCGCCCTGGCCGCGACCGTGCTCCGCGTGAACCACTACGGCCCGCACGCCTCACTGGACACCGTGCTGGCCGTCCTGACCGCCCTGGCCGACCACGTCCCGGGCGGCGACGGCCACCTGGAGACGGCCGAGAAGGCCTGGTCCGAGGCGCTCGCGGACTGACCTCCCGTCGGCTCCCAGGGGAAGACGCCGAGGTCGCGGCCGTCGGGGACGGCCGCGTCGTCCAGGGCGGCCCGGAGGTCGCCCAGCGGGCCGCGCCGACAGGCGTGAGCGTCGGTTTTCGGACAGCATGGCGGATTGCGGGCGGGTAACAACTGGCGGCACGGGGCCTGCCAGCAGGGAAGATCTGCGGTGAACTGATGGTCTATCAGAATATTTTACGGCCGGAACAGGTCTGACACGTTCACGCCGAGGCTGCGTAGCCTCTCTGCACGGCGGCCCCTCACCGCCCCACCCCCACCGGTCACCAGGAGCAGCAATGCGTCTTCCTGTCCGTTCCCTCTCCCTCACCTCCAGCCGGGTCCTCGGCGTCGCCGCGCTGGCGGGCCTGCTGACCGCGGGCCAGTTCGTCGCGCCGGGTTCGTTCGGGGCGCTGGCCGCGCCGGACGCCGCCGCCTGTACGTCGGACTCCGGGAACGCCGCCGCCCGTCAGGCCAAGGGCGCGGCCGGCCACGCGGCCGAGCCGAACGCGGTCACCGACGCGCAGGCCAAGGCGATGGACGCCGACCTGAGCGCCCGGGTGGCGCACCTCAAGGCCAGTGCCAACGGCCAGAACCTGCTGGCGGGCAGCGGCGCGCTGGCCGCCACCTCGATCCCGGTCTACTTCCACGTCGTGCACGCCGGGACCACCGGCAAGCTGACCTCGACCGACATCGGCAAGCAGATCGCGGTGCTGAACGCGGCGTACGGCGGCCAGGGCACCGGCAACACGGCGACGCCGTTCACCTTCCAGCTGGTCGCCACCGACTACACCGACAACGCGACCTGGTACAACGGGATCACCCCGGGCTCCACCGCCGAGAAGTCGATGAAGAGCTCGCTGCGCAAGGGCGGCGCCAACGCCCTCAACATCTACACCGCCAAGCTCGGCCAGTCCCTGCTGGGCTGGGCCACCTTCCCGAGCTCCTACAACTCCAACCCGACGGACGACGGCGTCGTGATGCTGGACGCCTCGCTGCCGGGCGGCTCGGCCGCCAACTACAACGAGGGCGACACCGCCACCCACGAGGTCGGCCACTGGCTCGGGCTCTACCACACCTTCCAGGGCGGCTGTAACGGCAACGGCGACTACGTCAGCGACACCCCGGCCGAGAAGAGCGCCGCGTACGAGTGCCCGACCGGCCGTGACTCCTGCGCCAGCAAGCCGGGCGTGGACCCGATCAAGAACTTCATGGACTACACCTACGACTCCTGCATGACCCAGTTCACCGCGGGCCAGGTCACCCGGATGACCAACGCCTGGGCCTCCTACCGCGCCTGACCGACCGTCGGGGCCCCCGTCCGCACCGTGCGGACGGGGGCCCCTGCGCGTCGTCCGCCGTTCGCGGTCCGGACAGCCGTCGGCCGTCTGGATCTCACCCGGGCCGCCGAGGGTTGTCTGTACAACTTGACCCCGGAGGGTGAGATGGAAACGTCCCTGTACTGGCTGCGCGACAACTGCCCCTGCGCCGACTGCCGCGATCCGCGCACCGGCCAGAAGCTGTTCCAGGTGAACGACCTGCCGGAGGAACTGACGATCCGCCGGGAGTCCGAGCAGGACGGCCTGCGCTCCGTCGAGTGGTCGGACGGGCACCTGTCGCCCTACCCGCCCGGCTTCACCGCCGGGGGCGCCCCCGGCGACGACGGCCGCACCGAGCAGGGCCGCCCGCTCTGGGAGGCCGCCGACTTCGCGGCCGGCCCGCCCGAGGCCGACTGGTCCGCCTACCTGGCCGACCCCGCCGAGCGGGCCGCCCTGCTGGGCGCGGTGCGGCGCTCCGGCTTCGCGCTGCTGCGCGGGGTGCCGGTGGCGGAGGGCCGGGTGCTGGAGGTGGCGCGCAGCTTCGGCTACGTCCGGGAGACCAACTACGGCGAGCTGTTCGACGTCCGGGTGGAGCCGGACCCGAACAACCTGGCCTTCACCGACGCGGCCATCGCCCCGCACACCGACAACCCCTACCGCGACCCGGTGCCCACCCTCCAGCTGCTGCACTGCCTGCGCAACGAGGCCGAGGGCGGCGACTCCGGCCTGGTGGACGGCTTCCGGGCCGCGGCGCTGCTGCGCGAGGAGCACCCGGAGGACTTCGCGGTGCTCACCCGCACCCCGGTGCCCTTCGTCTTCCGGGACCGGCGCACCGAGCTGCGCGCCGACCGGCCGCTGATCGGGACCGACCCGCTGGGCCGGATCCGCGAGGTGCGGTTCAACAACCGCTCGATCTCCACCCTGCGCGGGTACTCCGGGCCGGAGCTGGACGCCTTCTACACCGCCTACCGCCGGTTCGCCGCGATCACCCTGCGGCCGGAACTGCGGCTGGAGTTCCGGCTCGGCCCCGGTGACTGCCTGGTCTTCGACAACACCCGCCTGCTGCACTCCCGGACGGCCTTCGCGGCGGACGGCGCCCGCCACCTCCAGGGCTGCTACGCCGACCTGGACTCGCTCGCCTCCACCCTGGCCCTGCTGCACCGTCAGGAGGAGGCGCTGGACCGGATCGCCGGGCTGTTCGCCGGCGAGGGCGCCGGGGAGTACCTCGGCGAGGAGGTCACCATGGCCGAGCACATGCTGCAGGCGGGCGCGCTGGCCGAGGCGGCCGGGGCACCGGACCACCTGGTGGCCGCCGCCCTGCTGCACGACGTGGGCCACTTCGGCGGCACCGGGACGGAGTTGATGGAGGGCCGGGACAACCACCACAGCTCCGCCGGAGCCGACTGGCTGGCGCGGTGGTTCGGCCCCGAGGTCACCGAACCCGTCCGGCTGCACGTGGCCGCCAAGCGCTACCTGTGCGCCGTCGAGCCCGGCTACCGGGAACGCCTCTCCCCCGCCTCGGAGTTCACCCTCCAGGTGCAGGGCGGCCCGATGACCGAGGAGCAGGCCGCCGCGTTCGCCGCCCGGCCCGGCGCGGTGGACGCGGTGACGGTGCGGCGCTGGGACGAGCGGGCGAAGGACGCCGGTGCCGAGGTGCCCGGCTTCGAGCACTACCGCCCGCTGCTGGCGCGGCTGATGGGCTGACGCGGCCGGCGCAGCTGACGGGTTGACGGGCTGAGCGGATTCGGCGGTCGGCCCTGGCTGTCGAGGACAGTCGATCGGCACCGCGCCCCGCCGGCAGACCTGGGAGACCGGCGCGGTGGTCGCACCCCGGGTGAGCGGGCGCGGGGAGAGTGGGTGAGGCCTACCTACTCTCGCCGGCCGTTCCGCCGGTCCGGGGCCGCCCCGCCGGGATCACTCGCCCGCCAGCAGCCTGCGGATCCGCTCGGCGGTGGCCGCGTCCCGGGCCGCCGTGAACGGCAGCGCGTTCCCGCCCGCCAGGCGGAACGGTTCGCCGCTCACCGTGGCCTGGGCGCCGCCCGCCTCGGTGACCAGCAGCAGCCCGGCCGCGTGGTCCCAGGCGTTCTCCCAGTCGAAGGCGGTGGCGTCGAACGCGCCCCGGGCCAGCGCGAGGTACTCCAGACCGGCCGAGCCCCCGGTCGGCCGCAGCCGCACACCCGGCACCCGCAGGCCGAGCAGGGCACGCCTGCGCTCGGGGGTGGTGTACTCGTGGTGCGAGGAGGCGATCTCCAACTCCGCGCCGGGCTCGGCCGCTCCGGTGCTCAGCCGGACACCGTCCAGCCAGGCCCCGCCGCCCAGCACCGCGGTGGCGAGCTCGCCGAGCGCCGGGGCGTAGGTCCAGGAGGCGAGGGTCTCGCCGTGGTGGGCGAGGGCCACCAGGGTGCAGAAGCCGGTCTTGCCGTGGACGAACGGCCGGGTGCCGTCCACCGGGTCGACAATCCACACCGGGGCGTCACCGGCCAGCGCCGCGTAGCGCGCGGGATCGGCGTGCACGCCCTCCTCGCCGACCACCGCCGAGCCCGGCAGGATCGCGGTCAGCGCCCGGGTCAGGTACGCCTCCGCCTCCCGGTCGGCGGCGGTCACCAGGTCGTACGGGCCCTTCTTCTCGGACACCTCGTCAGGGGCGAGGTGCCGGAAGCGCGGCATGATCTCGGTGGCGGCGGCCTCCCGGACCGCCTCCTCGACACGGGGGAGCAGGGCGGCGAGAGTGCTGTCGTCGATCACCGGACCATCAGACCACACGGAGGGCGGCGAACGGACGCACTGCGGGCAACCGTCCGAGGGCCATGCCAGGGGCGCGGGGCGGGAGGCCACCGCCCGGGAACCGCACGCACGAGGGTCGGTCGCACCTGCCGCGATCTGGCCGGTGGGAGGTGGTTGCCCGCGCAGTTCCCCGCGCCCCTGGCTGCTTGCCCTGCCGCGCCTCTCAGTCGTTCTGTCGGGTGTGTCGCGAAAGCGCCGACGAGGCCAGCGAGTTGTGGATGCTGAAGGCGACCGTCCCCGGCAGGTAGCGGTCCTGGGACCACTCCACCGGGGTGCCGGTCGGGTCGGTGGTGCGCCGCTTCTCGCGCAGCAGCGGCGACCCGCGGCGGCAGCCGAGCAGCCGGGCGTCGTCCGCGTTGGCGGCCACCACGTCGATGGTGTGGTCGGCGTCGGTGAAGAGGATGCCGTGCTCGCGCAGCGGTTCGGTGTGGGAGACCACGTCCGGCGGGAGTTGGGCGACCAGCTCGCCGACCCGGGGCGGGTAGACCGTCCGTTCGACCATCACCGGTGTGCCGGAGAGGGTGCGCAGACGGAGCGTCACGTACACCTCGGTGCCGGGCTCCAGCCGCAGTTGCTCGCGCTCGGCCGCGTCGGCCGGCCGCCGGGTGAAGGACTCCAGCCGGCCGCCGGGCTCCTCGCCCATGGAGCGGGCCCAGTGGGTGAAGGAGAGGAGTTCGGAGAAGCTCTGCACCCGGGCGGTGCCGAGCACCACTCGGCGGGTGCCGCGGCGGGAGGTGACCAGGCCGTCGGCGCGCAGCACGGCGAGGGCCTGCCGGACGGTGCCGCGGGAGACGCCGTACTGTGCGGCCAGGGCTCCCTCGGCGGGCAGCCGGCCGGAGTCGCCGTACGAACCGGAGGTGATCGCCTCCCGCAGGTCGGCGGCCACCTTGCGGTAGAGCGAGCCGGCCGTGCTGTCCTGGTCGAGTGCCACGTGCGTCAAAGTCCTTCCCCGCGTTGGGTCCTGGACCGCTGACCGCGTCCGGACGTAGCCGACTGTAGCCGCTGTGGATCACCCCGCAGCGGGCCGTGGTCACCGTTCCCGCATCCGCCCCCTGTACTGGGCCATCCGTTCACCTTCCCGTCACCGTACTCGGGCGTACTTACCCCCGGCAGCCAAGTTGGCTGGCCAACTTGGCGCAGCGTCAGCTACGCCCCCTCCTTCGCTCGTGAACTCCCCTTCCTCAGGAGATCCACCCGTGATCGTGCACCGCTCCCGTGCCGCCGCCCTCGCGGCCGTGCTCACCGCCGCCGCGCTCTCCCTGACCGCCTGCGGCTCGGCCGGCTCGACCGCCAAGTCCGGTGACACCGCTGCCAAGGGCGGCGCCGCCAAGGAGGCCAAGGACGCCACCTCGGCCGCCGACTTCGGCGGCATGGACGCCCTGGTCGCCGCCGCCAAGAAGGAGGGGAAGCTGCACGTCATCACGCTCCCCCGGGACTGGGCGAACTACGGCAAGATCCTCGACGGTTTCAAGGCCAAGTACGGCATCGAGATCGAGGAGGAGAACCCGGACGGCTCCAGCCAGGACGAGATCAACGCGATCAACTCCCGCAAGGGCCAGGACCGTGCCCCCGACGTGGTCGACCTGGGCAGCGCCTTCGCGCTCCAGGCGGTCAAGGACGGCCTGCTCGCCCCCTACAAGGTGGCCACCTTCGAGAAGGTGCCGGACACCATGAAGGACGCCGCCGGCGCCCGGGTGAACGACTACGGCGGCTACATCTCGATCGGCTGCGACGCCAAGAAGATCGGCACCTGCCCGAAGACCTTCGCCGACCTGCTCAAGCCCGAGTACAAGGGCAAGGTCGCGCTCAACGGCAACCCGACCAAGTCGGGCTCGGCCTTCGGTGGCGTCTACGCCGCCGCGCTGGCCAACGGCGGTTCGCTGGACAACATCCAGCCCGGCATCGACTTCTTCGGCAAGCTGAAGCAGTCCGGCAACTTCAACCCGGTCGAGTCCACCCCGGCCACCATCGAGAAGGGCGAGACCCCGATCTCGATCGACTGGTCGTACCTGAACGCGGGTTACACCGACAAGTTCAAGTCGAAGGGCATCGACTGGCAGGTCTCCATCCCGGCCGACGGCTCCTACGCCCAGTACTACAACCAGGGCATCAACAAGTGGGCGCCGCACCCGGCCGCCGCCCGCCTGTGGCAGGAGTACCTGTTCAGCACCGAGGGCCAGAACCTCTTCATGGGCGGCTACGCCACCCCCTCCACCTTCGAGGCCATGAAGAAGGACGGCACCCTCGACGCCGCCGCCGCTGCCAAGCTGCCGACCGTCGAGAAGCCCTTCACCACCTTCCCGACCCAGGACCAGATCACGGCGGCCAAGAAGGTCATCACCGAGAACTGGACCAAGGCGATCGCGGGCTGATCACCGACATGACCACGGCTCCCACCCCGGTGCCGACCCCCGCCGCCACCGAGAACGGTGGCGGCGCGGGGGTCCTCACCGCCGCAACCCCTGCCCCCCGCAAGCGAGTCAGCGCCCGCCGCCCGCGCGGCGGCGCCTGGCTGGCCACCCTGCCGCTGCTGCTGTTCTTCGTGATCTCCTTCGGCCTGCCGGCCGTGGCGATCGTCAGCGGCGCGTTCACCACCTCCAGCGACGCCGAGTCCGGTGCCGGTGCGTTCACCACCGCCAACCTCACCGACTCGGTCCAGGGCGCCTACCGGACCGCCCTGCTGAGCAGCCTCGAGCTCTCCGCGCTGACCGCCCTGCTGGGCACCCTGATCGGCCTGCCGATCGCCCAGGCGGTCGTCACCTCCCGGTTCCGCGCGCTGCGCGAGGCGGTGCTCACCGCCTCGGGCGTGCTGGCCAACTTCGGCGGCCTGCCGCTGGCCTTCGCCTTCGTCGCCACCCTCGGCAACGCCGGCGAGATCACCAAGCTGTTCAACCTGACCGACCACGGCTGGACGCTCTACTCGTTCACCGGTCTCACCATCGTGTACCTCTACTTCCTGGTGCCGCTGATGGTGCTCACCATCACCCCGGCCCTGGACGGCCTGCGGGTGCAGTGGCGGGAGGCGGCGCAGAACAACCGCGCCACCGCCTTCCAGTACTGGCGGCACGTCGCGCTGCCGATCCTGCTCCCCTCGCTGCTGGGCGGCTTCGTGCTGCTCTTCGGGAGCGCCTTCGCCGCGTACGCCACCGCCGCCGCGATGGTCGGCGCCACCGTCCCGCTGGTCAGCCGCTCGATCGCCGACGCGCTCTCCGGCAACGTGCTGGTCGGCCAGGGCAACCTGGCGCTGGCACTCAGCCTGGACATGATCCTGGTCGCCGTCCTGGTGATGGCCGTCTACCTGCCCCTCCAGCGCCGGAGTGCAAAGTGGCTCAGCTGATCTCTCGCCTCCGGATCTGGCGCGGACTGGTCCTGCTGGTCGCCGGGATCTACTTCCTGGTGCCGATGGCCGCCTCGCTCTGGTTCTCCGTCGACACCAACGAGGGCATCGACTTCGCCGCCTACACCGGCCTGTTGAGCGCCCCCGGCTTCACCGAGAGCCTGGTGCTCACCCTGGAGCTGGCCGCGGTCACCGTGGTGGTGCTGCTGCTCCTGCTGGTGCCCGCGCTGATCGCGGTCCGGCTGGGTGCGCCCAAGCTGCGGCCGGTGCTCGAAGTGGTCTGCACCCTCCCGCTGGTGGTGCCGCCGGTGGCGCTGACGGCGGGTCTGATCGGCGTGCTGCGCTGGGGCCCGGACCACCTGATGGACACGCCGTTCTTCCAGACCTTCGTGTTCATCCAGGACCCGGCCTTCCCGCTGGTGCTGGTCATCGCGTACGTGCTGATGTCCCTGCCGCTGGCCTACCGGGCGCTGGACGCCGGCCTGCGTGCGGTGGACGTGCGCACCCTGGTCGAGGCCGCCCGCAACTGCGGGGCGAGCTGGCCGCGCGCCGTGGTCACGGTCGTCCTGCCGAACCTGCGCGGGGCGCTGCTGAACGCCTCCTTCCTCACCCTGGCCCTGGTCCTGGGCGAGTTCACCGCCTCCTCCATCCTCGGCTACCAGCCCTTCGCGGTGTGGATCTACACCGTCGGCAACAGCGAGGGCCAGATGTCGGTCGCGGTCTCGATCCTGAGCCTGCTGATCACCTGGGTCCTGCTGCTCCTGCTCGCCTCCGCGGGCCGCGAGCGACGCGCCAAGACCGCCGCCACCTCCTGACACGTCGTTGGAGACAACCCCCATGAGCACCACCGCAGTCACCACCGGCGCCACCGTCGAGTTCCGCGGCCTGCGCCGGGCCTTCGGCCCCACCACGGCGCTGGACGGCCTGGACCTCACCATCAACCCGGGCGAGCTGCTCGCCCTGCTCGGCCCCTCGGGCTGCGGCAAGACCACCGCGCTGCGCATCCTGGCCGGCTTCGAGACCCACGACTCCGGCCAGGTGCTGGTGGACGGCCAGGACATCACCGAGGTGCCCGCCCACCGCCGCGACGCCGGCATGGTGTTCCAGTCCTACAGCCTCTTCCCGCACCTGACCGCCGCCGACAACGTCGCCTTCGGCCTGCGGATGCGCGGCACCGGCAAGGCCGAACGCCGCAACCGTGCCCAGGAGTTGCTGGAGCTGGTCGGCCTGCCGCAGCACGCCGGCCGCTACCCGCACCAGCTCTCCGGCGGCCAGCAGCAGCGCATCGCGCTGGCCCGCGCGCTGGCCCTGCAGCCGCGCGTGCTGCTGCTGGACGAGCCGCTCTCCGCGCTGGACGCCAAGGTCCGGCTCAACCTCCGGGACGAGATCCGGCGCCTGCAGCAGGAGTTGGGCATCACCACCCTGTTCGTCACGCACGACCAGGAGGAGGCCCTCTCGATGGCCGACCGGGTCGCCGTGCTGCGGGCCGGCAAGCTGGAGCAGTGCGCGGCCCCCGCCGAGCTGTACTCCCGCCCGGCCACCGCCTTCGTCGCGGAGTTCGTCGGCACCATGAGCCGCATCCCGTGCACCCGCGCGGGCTCCTCCGTGGAGCTGCTCGGCCGGACCTTCCCGGTCGACGGCGAGCTGCCCGCGGACGGTGAACTCGACGTCCTGGTCCGGCCGGAGAACGTCGGCCTGGTCCCCTCCGGCACGGGCGCGGCGGTCGTGGTCGGCGCCTCGTTCCTGGGCAGCGCGACCCGGATCACCGTACGGTTGTCCGACGGCACCGAGATCAAGGCCGACCTGCCGACGGAGGCCGCCGCGGCCCTGCCGGTCGGCAGCGACGCCGACGTCACGCTGCCCGACCGCCCGGTGCTGGTCGACCGCCGCACCGCCTGATCCGTTCCTGCCGAAGGTACCGCCATGCCTGCCCTCTCCACCGACAACTCACCCTCCGACGACGGGAGTTCACCGCAGACCGAGCCGACGCCCCGCCCCGCCGCCGTCCTGTTCGACATGGACGGGACACTGGTCGACACCGAGGAACTCTGGTGGCAGGCCGCCGTCGAGTGCGCCGCCGAGATCGGCCTCGTCCTCACCGAGGAGGACCTGCCGGAGGTGCTCGGCCAGGCCATCGAGCACACCGCCGCCCACCTGCACCGCCGGGCCCCCGGCTCCACCGACGAGGCCGCGCTGACGGCCCGTCTGGACGAGGCCTTCGCCACCCGGGTGGCCGCCGAGGTGGTGCCCCGCCCCGGTGCGCTCGACCTGCTGGGCCGCCTGCGCGCGGCCGAGGTCCCGATGGCCCTGGTCTCGGCCTCGCCGCGCCGGGTGATCGACCTGGTGCTGGCCACCCTGGGCCGGGACTGGTTCAGCGCCGTGCTGGCCGCCGAGGACACCCCCCGCACCAAGCCCGCGCCGGACCCGTACCTGGCCGCCGCGGCCCGCCTGGGCCTGGCCCCGGCCGCCTGCGTCGCCGTCGAGGACACCCCGACCGGCGTCGCCTCCGCCCACGCGGCGGGCTGCGCGGTGCTGGCCGTCCCGTCCGCCGTGCCGATCCTGGCCGGCGAACGGATCACCGTGCTGGACAGCCTGGTGCACGCGGACCTGCCGCTGCTGGCCTCGCTCACCGCCGCCGCCACCGGCGCGCGCTGATGCCGTACCTGCTGCTGGCACTCGCCATCATCAGTGAGGTCGCGGCCACCAGCTGCCTCAAACTGACCGAGGGCTTCAGCAGGTTCTGGCCGAGCCTGGGCGTCGGGATCGGCTACGTGCTCTCCTTCGCCCTGCTCGGCCGGGCCCTGAAGCACATACCGGTCTCGGTCGCCTACGCCGTCTGGTCCGGCGCCGGCACCGCCGCCGTGGCGGGCATCGGCGTGGTCGCCTTCGGCGAGCACCTGGGCAAGGCCCAGTGGGCCGGACTGGTGCTGATCATCGTCGGCGTGGTGGTGCTCAACCTGCGCGGCAGCCACTGACGCCACGGCCCCGCAGGCCACCGGACCGCTGCCCTTCCGGCCCCGGTGATGAAGCGTGACCATGCACCTTCTCCCCGGCACGCACGACTCGCCCTCCCTGCGCGTACCTCTGGTGAGGTATTTCAACTCACTTTCCTTGCAAGGGAACTGACGGTCCGTCACGCTCTGGGGACGGGGTGCCGGGGGCACGGAGCCCCCGCCCGGACGAGGGGGGTTCGGATGTACGGACGGGTTCAGGCCTGCCGGTCGGCGGCGGCCGCGCTGCTGCTGGTGGGCGTCGTGGCGGGCGGTTCGCCCGCCCTGGCGGCCGAGCGGGAGGGCGTGGTCCGGCACGCCGGGGCGGCCGACGCGGTGCCGGGCAGCTACCTGGTGGTGCTCAAGGAGGGCACGTTCAAGGGGACTTCGGCCCCGGCACTGGCCGGCCGCTACGGCGGGCAGGTCAAGCGCGGCTTCGACTCCGCGCTGCACGGCTTCTCCGCGCGGCTCACCGAGCGCCAGGCCCGCCGGCTGGCGGCCGACCCGGCGGTGGCGAGCGTGACGCAGGACCGGCGGGTGAAGCTGGACGCCACCCAGACCGAGCCGCCGTCCTGGGGGCTGGACCGGATCGACCGGCACCGGCGGCCGCTCGACAACCGCTACGTCTCCCCCGACACGGGCGGACGCGGAGTGACGATCTACGTGATCGACACCGGGGTGAACATCGAGCACCAGGACTTCGGCGGCCGGGCCCGGTACGGCTTCAACGCGATCGACGGCTCCGCGGTGGCCGAGGACGGCAACGGCCACGGCTCCCACGTCGCGGCCACCGCGGCCGGCACCAGCTACGGGGTGGCCAAGCAGGCCTCGGTGGTCGCCGTCCAGGTGCTGGACGACAGCGGCGAGGGGACGTACGAGCAGGTGATCGCCGGCGTGGACTGGGTGACCAGGAACGCGGTCAAGCCCGCCGTGGTGAACATGAGCCTCGGCGGCGAACCCGACGAGGTGCTGGACGCCGCCGTCCGCGCCTCCATCGCCTCCGGCCTGACCTACACCGTCGCGGCGGGCAACCAGGGCATCGACGCCGACGAGCACTCCCCCGCCCGGGTGTCCACCGCCATCACCGTCGGGGCGAGCGACATCGACGACCGGGCCGCCTGGTACTCCAACCACGGCCCGCTGGTGGACCTCTACGCCCCGGGCGACGAGATCGTCTCGGCCTCCGACGGCTGGGAGGCGGCGGAGGCGACGCTCTCCGGCACCTCGATGGCCGCCCCGCACGCGGCGGGCGCGGCCGCCCTCCACCTGGCCGGCCACCGCACCGCCACCCCGGCCCAGGTGGCGGCCGCCCTCATCGCCACGGCGACCGCCGGCTCCCTGCGCGACCTGGTGGAGGGCACGCCCGACCGCCTGCTCTACCTCGGCCCGCCGCCCGCCACCGGCCCCCACCCGCGCTTCGCCAACCCCGCCGTCCAGCCGGTCCCCGACCCGGGCGTCCTCGACTCCACCATCACCGTGACCGGCGTCCCGGGCCGGGCCCCCACCGAACTGGACGTCGAACTCGACGTCACCCACGACTTCATGGGCGACCTGCTGATCGACCTCATCGCCCCGGACGGCACCGCCTACCGCCTCAAGGACGGGGACTTCGCCTGGGGCGACGACGCCATCAGGACCACCCTCGGCGCCGACACCTCCTCCGAGACCGCCAACGGCGTCTGGACCCTGCGCATCACCGACCCCTGGGAGTACCTCGAAGGCCAACTGAACGGCTGGGCGCTGAAGTTCTGACGCCCTGACGCCCCGGCTCCCTACGGCGCCGCGTCCCCCGGCCCGGCAGCGGTCAGCAGCTCTCCCACCGCCTGCCCGAGCCGGGGTCGCACCCACGCCCCGTCCCGCTCGATGCCCAGCACGCCCCCGAGGAAGACCATCCGGCCCGTACCGCCCGGGTACCGCCACTCGACGGGCACCTTCGAGACGTGCGCCGGGAACTCCTCCTCCGCCGTCGTCCCGGGCCCGAAGTCCCGTTTGGGGCAAGGCCCTTCCGCCGGGTACCGGTGCGCGAAGAAGGCGTTCACCCAGCCGGTGACCTGGTCGCCGCCGGACTCGCTCTCCCACTTGTAGAACGATGACCAGAACTCCCGGTCCACCGGCTGCCCGGCCGCCGTGTCGGCGATCCGGTCGAGCAGCGGGACCAGCCGCAGCAGCCACATCCGCAGGCCCCGGAAGCGCGGCTTCAACTGCCGCGCCCGGGAGGCCAGCAGGCGCCAGTCCGCCTCGGTCCCCTCCAGTCTGATCCGCGGGATGGCGCAGGACGAGACCCAGCGGAACGCGAAGTACGGGCTCACCACGTCCATCAGGGCCACCAGCACCGCCGCCGAGTCCGCCCGGGTCGTGGTCGAGAACTCCGGCTGGAACAGGTCCGCCAGGCGTTCCCCGACGGCCTCCCGCAACGGCTCCCGCACCAGAGCGATCGACCGTTCCCAGTCCGACGAGGGCTCGTCGTCGTGCACCTCGATCGTCCGCCGCTCACCGGGCTCCGCACCGAAGACCCCGGCGTACCGGTCCGCGTCCAGCCGCACGTGGGTGGCCACCTCGTGCACCAGCACGTACCAGAGCACGTCCGGCGAGAGGCTCAGCGGCAGGTGCGCCGTGAAGCAGAGGTGCGCGGCCCGCAGCAGCAGGCTGGAGGTCGGCTCGGCGGTTCCGGCCCGGCGGTCCTGCGGGAACCCCAACTGCCCGGCCGTACTGCGGTGGTGGAACTCCACCGGCTCCCCCACCACCGCCCGCAGGAACGGCTCGTTCCCCACCTCGGCCACCTGCGCGGCCAGCCGGACCGCCCTCGGGTCCTCGGGGACGGGCAGGTCGATCTCGATGGCCATGCTCGTCCTCGGGGCTCGGGGCTCGGGCGGATGCGCGCCGCGATCCTACGCACCGGGCTCAGGCGGAGGCGCGGGATTTCCGGCGGCGGAGGACGAAGGCCGTGGTCCCGGTGACGGCGAGCAGGGCGCCGGCGCCCGCGGTGACGGCGAGGGGGAGGGTCCTGTCTCCGCCCGGGGCGGGGGCGGGGTTGTCGGCCATCGTGGTGCGGATCCAGGAGGCGTACGCGGGCGCGCTGGTGTAGAGACCGGGTCCGTCCTCGCAGGGGACCTTCGGGGCGCCGGGGCCGGAGGTGACGCCGACCAGCTCCCAGCGGTCGTCGCGGCCCTTCTGGAGCTGGGGGCCGCCGGAGTCACCGGAGCAGGCCATGGCCTTGGGCTTGGTGGTGACGGTGCAGAGCCGGGTCGGGCCGGCGTAGCCGGGGGCGCACTCGGACTCGGCGCCCAGGCGGGTGTCCAACTCCTGGAGGCGGTCCGGGAAGCGCCACTCGCCGAAGACCGTGGTGCCGAAGCCGAGCAGCCTGGTCGGGGTGCCGGCCGGGCCCGCCGCGTCGGCGATCCCGACGGGCCGTTCGCCGACCGGCCGGTCCAGCCGGACCAGGGCGATGTCGTCCTGGTTGGCCCCCTGGCCCTCGCCGTTGCGGTAGCCGGGGTGGACGAAGCTGCGGTCGATCCTCCGCACCGTGCCGCCCTCCTTGCGCCGGTCGCCGCCGATCCGCACCGTGCCCTCCAGGACGAGGCCCTCGCCGGTCACGCAGTGGGCCGCCGTCAGCACCCACTGGCGGTCGATCAGCGAGGCCCCGCAGTTCCCGTCGACCAGGCCGAGCGTCGGAGCGGACTCCGGGATGGTGGCCATGAAGGGGTAACGCTCCTCGGCGTCCTGTCCGTTGACGACGGCTCCGGCGGTGCCCGCCAGGGCGGTGGCGCAGGCCAGGGCGGCGACGGCGCCCACGACGGCGGTGCGGACGGTACGGCGGCGGGAGGGGGTCGGGCTGGGCACGAATCGTTCCTTCTGTCCGGGAATCGGTACGTGCCCAGCCTCTCCGTCCGGGATCCACCGGACCACGGGGCCAGCCGGTGTACCCGTACTCCGGGTAGCGGCCCGGAGTGCGGTGGGGCTGTCCCCCGGGTCGTCAGGAGGCCAGCCGGACCAGCATCTTGCCGGTGTTGGCGCCGTTCATCATGCCGAGGAAGGCGGCCGGGGCGTTCTCGATGCCGTCGACCACGGTCTCGCGGCTGGTGAGGGTGCCGTCGGCCAGCCAGGCGGCGGCGCGCGGCACGTAGTCCGCGAAGCGGTCGAACCAGTGGCTGACCAGCATGCCCCGCAGGGTGGCCTGCTGGGTGGCGGCGCGGAAGAGGTTGGCGGGGCCGGGTTGGGGGGTGGTGGCGTTGTAGGTGCTGACGGCGCCGACCAGGGCGATCCGGCCGTCGAGGCGGATCGAGGCGAGGGCGGCTTCGAGGTGGTCACCGCCGACGTTGTCGAGGTAGACGTCGATGCCCTCGGGGGCCGCCTCGGCGAGCTGGGCGGCCACGGAGCCGGCCCGGTAGTCGATGGCGGCGTCGTAGCCGAACTCGGTGGTCAGCTTCTCCGCCTTGACCGGGCCGCCGGCCGAGCCGATCACCCGGGAGGCGCCCAGCGCCCGGGCCAGCCGGCCGGCCACGCTGCCGACCGCACCCGCCGCCCCGGAGACGAAGACCACGTCGCCGGGACGGACCGGGGCGGTCTCGGTGAGCGCGATGTAGGCGGTCAGACCGGTGGTGCCGAGCACGCCCAAGTACGCCTGGACCGGCGCGAGTCCGGGGTCGACGACGGTGGCCGAGGCGGCGTCCAGCACCGCGTGCTCGCGCCAGCCGAGGAAGTGCGACACGGTGGCGCCGACCGGCACCGCCGCCGAACGGGAGGCGATCACCTCACCGACCGCGCCGCCTTCGAGGGCGGCGCCGAGGGCGAACGGCGGGAGGTAGGACTCGACGTCGTCCATCCGGCCGCGCATGTACGGGTCGACCGACATCCAGGTGTTGCGGACCAGGACCTGACCCTCCGCCAGGTCGACGGGGAGCTCGACGGTGGCGAGGGAGAAGTGCTCGGGGCCGGGGGCTCCGACCGGACGGGCGGCGAGGCGGATCTCACGGCTGGTGACGGTGTTGGCCTTGGCCGACATGGGGTGCTCCTCGGGGTTCGCAAGGTTTCCTGCTGACGGGGAACACTCTGCGGGCGGGGTGTTCGGGAACCGTTCGGGCCGGGTTCGGGCCGTTCGGGTCCGGTCCGGAAGCCCAGGCGGTGATGATCGTCTGCATTACGGTGGGGACATGCGATTCGGGGTGCTGGGCGGGGTCGAGGTGCACACGGACGGCGGGAGGCCCGTCGCCGTCCCGGAGGCGAAGGTCCGCACCCTGCTGGCCGCGCTGCTCGCCGCCGCCGGCCGTCCGGCCTCCGCGGAGCGGCTGATCGACGCGCTCTGGCCGGAGGAGCCGCTGCCCGGCAACCCCGGGCGGGCGCTCCAGGCCAAGGTCTCCCAGCTGCGCCGCGCGCTGGAGGAGGCCGAGCCGGGCGCCCGTGCCCTGGTCGAGGCCGTCCCCGCGGGCTACCGGCTGGCGGTGCCGGCCTCGGACGCCACCCGCTTCGGCGAACTCGTCGGGCGGGCACGGGAGTCGGGCCGTCCGGCGGAGCGGCGGACCCTGCTGGCCGAGGCGCTGGACCTCTGGCGCGGCCCGGCCTTCGCTGGCTTCGAGGACCACCCGTTCGCCCGCACCGCCGTCGCCCGGCTGACCGAGCAGTGGCTCTCCGCGCGGGAGGAGCTGGCCGAGGCGCGGCTCGCCCTCGGCGAGTTCGCCGAACTGATCGCCGAAACGGCCGGGTTGGTCGCGGACCACCCGTACCGGGAGCGGCTGCGCGCGGTGCACTGGCGGGCCCTCCACCGCACCGGACGGACGACCGAGGCGCTGGACGGGTACCAGGAGTTCCGGGAGCTGCTGGCCGACCGGCTGGGCACCGACCCCGGCGCCGAACTGGCATCGCTGCACCAGGAGTTGCTGCGGGATAACCATGCGCCGCCGGCGGACCCCCGGCGGCGGGACGGCCTCCCCGCCCCGGTCACCGCACTGCTCGGGCGGGACTCCGACCTCGCCGCGATCCACCGGCTGCTCGACGGCGGACGGCTGGTGACCCTGACCGGCACCGGCGGCGTCGGCAAGACCCGGCTCGCGCTGGCCGCCGCCGAGCAGGCCGGACCCCGGTACCCGGACGGGGTCCGGCTGGTGGAGCTGGCCGGGCACGGGCCCGGCTCCGACCCGGCCGAGCTGGTCTGCGCCGCCCTGGGCATCCGCGACGACGGCAGTTGGGGCCCCGCGCCGGGCCGCGGCACCACGCCGGCCGAACGGCTCGCCGGAGCGTTGCGCGGGCGGCACCTGCTCCTGGTGCTGGACAACTGCGAGCACCTGGTGGAGCCGGTCGCCCTCCTGGTCGGCGCCCTGCTGCGGGCCGCCCCCGGCCTGGTGGTGCTGACCACCAGTCAGGAGCCGCTGGCGGTGGACGGCGAGGCGCTCTGGCCGGTCGGGCCGCTGGACGAGGCGGACGCCGTGACGCTGTTCACCAGCCGGGCCGCCGCCTCCGCCCCGGGCTTCGCCCCCGACGAGTCCGAGCGCACCACCGTGGCGGCGATCTGCCGACGGCTGGACGGCCTGCCGCTGGCCCTGGAACTGGCCGCCACCCGGGTCCGCTCGCTCGGCACGGCGGAATTGCTGGCCCGGCTGGACGACCGCTTCCGCCTGCTCACGGCCGGACGGCGCGACGCGCCCGCCCGCCAACAGACCCTGCGGGCCGTGATCGACTGGAGCTGGGGGCTGCTCACCGAGCCGGAGCGGACCGTGCTGCGCCGCCTCGCCGTGCACGCGGAGGGCTGCACCCTGGACGCGGCCGAACGGATCTGTGCCGGGGGCGCGGTGGCGCGGGCCGAGGTGGTCGACGTGCTGGCCCGGCTGGTCGACCGCTCCCTGCTCACCGTCCGCCCCGGCCCTGACGGCGCGCTGCGCTACCGGCCGTACGAGTCGGTGACCGCCTACGCCCTGGAACAGCTGGAGCTGGCCGGGGAGTCGCAGGACGTGCGGGCGCTGCACCGCGCGCACTACACCGAGCTGGCGGTTCGGGCCTCGGCCCGGCTGCGCGGCCCGGAACAGCGCCACTGGCTGGACCGGCTCAGCTCGGAGAGCGCCAATCTGACGGGCAGTCTGGACGAGGCCGTCCGGGCCGGGGACGCCGGCCAGGCGCTGCGGCTGGTCGACTCCCTGGCCTGGTGCTGGGTGCTGCGCGGTCGGCTCGGCGAGCTGCGGCGGGCGCTGGACTCGGCCCTCGCCCTGCCCGGCGGCCCGCCGCTCGACCGGGCCCGGGCCACCGCCTGGCAGGCCGGGACGGCGGTGCTCAGCGGTGCCGCCACCGACCGGGCCGGTCGCTACGCCGCCGCGCTGGCCGCGCACCGCCCGGCGCGGGCCGCGGATGCCGGCGGGACGGACGAGGCCGGCGGGGTGGTCAGGGCCGGCGGGACGGACGAGGCCGGCGGGACGGACGGTGGTCCGGCGCTGGCCGAGGCACGGTGGTTCCTCGGGCACGCGGTGAGCAGCATCGGCGACCTGGCCTCCGGCGAGGAGCTGACCACCCGGGCCCTGGCCGACTTCGAACGGCTCGGCCACCGCTGGGGCACCGCTGCCGCGCTCGGTGACCGGGCGGTCCAACTGCTGGCCCGCGGCGATCTGGAGGGCGTCCGGCTGCACGGCGAGCGCAGCGCCGCCACCTTCCGCGAACTCGGCGACCGCTGGGGCGAGTTGCGCACCGTCTACCCGCTGGCCGCCCGGGCCGAGATCCTCGGCGACTACCGGCAGGCCGCCGAACGGCTGCGGGACGGCCTGGGGATGGCGGAGGAGCTCGGGCTGGCCACCACCGCCGGGGACCTGCTGGCCGGGCTCGGCCGGATCGCCCTGCTGACGGGTGACCTCGCCGGGGCCCGCGAGCTGCACCGGCAGGCACTGCGCCGCAGCACCGAGCACGACTTCCGGGCCGGCGAGGTGAACGCACAGCTCGGCCTCGCCCTCGGCGCCCGCCGCGAGGGCGACCTGGCCACCGCCGAGGCCCACCTGCAGGACGTGCTGGCCTGGCACCGGGAGGCCGGGCTGGAGAGCGCCAACGCGCTGGTGCTCGCCGAGTTGGGCTTCGTCGCCGAACTGCGCGGGGACGCCGAAGCGGCCCACGCCCACCACCTGGCCGGCCTGGCCGCCGCCCGCACCACCGGCGACCCGCGGGCCCTGGCCCTCGCCCTGGAGGGTCTGGCCGGGGCGGAGGCGCTCTCGGCCGCCTCGGGCACCCCTTCGCACTCGTACCGCCGGGCGGCCGTGCTGCTCGGCGCCGCGGCGGCCGCCCGCGCGGGCACCGGGGCCCCGCTGCCGGCCGCCGAACGCGCCGACGTCGACCGGATCACGGCCGTCGTCCGCACCGGGCTCGGCGCCGAGGCCTTCACCGACGCCTTCGCGGAGGGCACCGGCCTGACACCGGATCAGGCGTTGGCGGGCTGATCCGGCGGCAGGGCGGCGAGGACCCGGGCCAGGTTGTGCTCGACGACGGCGAGCATGAAGGCACGGTCCGGGAAGTCGCCGTCGAGGAGGCGGAGCGGACCGGCCACCAGGGAGAGGCTCATGGCCAGGTCGTAGAAGGCCAGGCGGCGTGGGTCGAGGCCCTCGGCCCGCAGGTGGTGGTAGTGCTCCGCGAAGCGCAGGCGCAGGAAGACGTGCTCCCACTCCGGGTCGAAGAACATCAGGCCCTCGATGTCGATGAGCACCGGCTGCCCCTGACGGTCCACCAGGACGTGGTCGGGGCCGAGTTCGCCGTGGACCAGTGCGTACTCCGAGCGCGGGCGGACCTCGGCGGCCCGCGCGTGCAGCTCCGCCTCCACCCGGTCGCGGACGGCGGCCAGGCGCGGGTCACGGTCAGCGGCCTCGGCCAGGTCGGCGAGGGCGCGGTCGAGGACCAGCTGCTCGCAGGAACTGCCCAGGGAGACACCGCCGTTGTCGATCAGGGCGGTCTTCCCGAAGGCCGGGGCGGTCTGCTGCCGCATCAGGCGGAGGGTACCCGCGAGGCGGGCCAGGACGGGCGCGGCGGACCCCGGGTCCCGTTCGAGGAAGGCCTCCAGGCTCTCGCCGGGGACGTCCTCGACCACGGCGAGGTCCGCCGGGTGGTGGGCGTGGGTGCGGTCGGCCAGCAGCAGGCGGGGCGTGCGGACGCCCAGGGCGCTCAGCCGGCGGTGGGCGGCCAGGAAGAGGCCGAGGCCGGAGGCGTGCGAGAACGGGTCCGCGTGGTCGTCCTCGGTGGCGGTGGCCACGGCGGGCCAGTAGTTCTCGGAGGCGGCCCAGAGGTACACGACGGCGGTGCCGCCGTCGTCGAGCAGGAGCCGGTAGACGCCCTTCTTGCTGCCGCCGCGCAGACGCTCGACGGCGACCGGGCTCCGCCCCGGCCCGAGCGCGGCCCGGGCCACCCCCGCCAACTGACCGACCGTCACGTCCACGAGCACGCTCCTCCGCTGGGCAAAGGCGCGATTCTAGGGGAATCCCGGCTCCGGAAAAGGGGATTTTCCGGCCGGGCCCGGCCGCTACGCTCCCTCGGATGAGCGATGACGCACAGCTTCTGAACGTGGTCGACGTCGAGGCGACCTGCTGGGACGAGCAGCCGCCGCCCGGGGCGGTGAGCGAGATCATCGAGATCGGGCTGACGGTGGTGGACCTGGCCGCCGGGCGGCGGGTGGCGAAGCACCGGATCCTGGTGCGGCCCGCCCGGTCCACGGTGAGCGCGTTCTGCACCCAACTGACCGGGCTGACCCAGGCGGAAGTCATGCGCGGGGTCGAATTCGCCGAGGCCTGCCGCCTGTTGGCGGCCGAGCACCTCGGCGGGCAGCGGGTGTGGGCCAGTTGGGGCGACTACGACCGGCACCAGTTCACCCGGCAGTGCCAGGCCACCCGGGTGCGGTACCCCTTCGGACACCGCCACGTGAACGCCAAGGCCGCCTTCACCGAGACGTACGGCCTGCGCAAGCGCCCCGGGATGGCACGGGCCCTGCAGCTGGCCGCCCTCCCACTGGAGGGACGGCACCACCGGGGCGAGGACGACGCCTGGAACATCGGTGCGCTGGTCCTGGACGTAGCGGCACGCGGCGGCTGGCCCGACGCGCCGCCGTTCGCGGCTCCCGGACCTGTCGGTGGCGCTGGCTAGCATCCGCTCCATGAGAGCTGACGCGACGTTCACCGTGAAGTCCTTCGTCCCGGCCGAGATCACCCCGGCCTTCGAGGTCACCACCGGCGCCCCGGTCGGCGTCGCCACCATGGAGAAGCTCTTCGAGGGCGAGGCCGCCGGCCGCTCCGCGACCGTCTTCACCGCCGCCTTCGACCACGCCACCGGCGTGGGCACCTACATCGCGATGGAGTCCTTCGAGGGCACCCTGCACGGCCGCGCGGGCACCTTCAACTTCGCCCACTCCGCCACCACCACCGGCAGCGACCGCCTCTCCCCCTCCTTCGTCATCGTCCCCGGCAGCGGCACCGCCGCCCTCACCGGCATCACCGGCGCCGGCTCCCTCACCGTCGACCAGGACGGCACCCACCGCATCACCTTCGAGTACGAGCTCGCCGACCGGACCGGCTGAGGGCGGGCTACTCCGGGACGACGGCGTAGGCCTCGATCTCCAGGAGGAGGCCGGGGCGGAAGAGGGCGGCGACCTGGACGGCGGAGGAGGCCGGGGCGTGGGCGGGGTCGAGGTGCTCGTCCCAGGCGGTGCGGACGGCGTCCAGGTGGGCGATGTCGGTGACGAAGATCGTGAGCTTGACCAGGTGGTCGAAGGTGGCATCGGCGGCGGCCAGGCAGTGGCCGATGTTGGCGAAGACCTGGCGGGCCTGGGCCAGGGCGTCGCCCTCGCCGACCAGGTCGCCCTTCTCGTCGAGGGGGACCTGGCCGGACACGTGGACCTGGCGGCCGGTGGCGCTGACCACGTGGCTGTAGCGCGGGCTGGGGTGGACGCCGGGCGGGGTGGTGGTGCGGAAGGTCACGGGGGTTCCTCTCGGGGCGGACGGGCTGTGCGGCCCATCCTGCCCTGAGGGCGTGTCAGTTCCGCCAGTGGGAGAGGGATTCCTTGACGGCGGCGAGCACCGGGGAGTCGGCCGGCAGGATCGCGGAGGCCAGGGCGGCCAGTGGCTGGAGCAGGGCGAGGGCGGCCTCCCGGCCCTCGGTGGTGCCGACGGCGTGGGCGTGGGCGTTGCGGAGCTGGAGGGTGAGCAGGTCGGCCGGGCCGAGCACCGCGGCGGCGTCGGCGGCGATGGCGGCGAGCCGGGCGGTGGCCTGCGGCTGGTGCCACGGGCGGCGGTGCTGGCGGACGGCGAACTGCCGGTAGGCGAACCCGGCCCGGGTGCGCAGGCCGGTCACGGTGAGCGCGGTGCCGTGGGCCGGGTTGCGGGCCAGTGCGAGGTGCCCGCTGCCGTCCACCGCGCGCTGCATCGGCACGGGGGCCTGGTAGCGGCGCGGCAGCGGGTCGGGCACCTGGGCCAGTTCGACCGCCAGGTGGTGGTGGATCAGGTCCAGCGGGAGGTCGGCGGGCCCGTCCGGGACGCCCTCGCGCAGCAGCCGCAGCAGCTCCTCGGCGAAGCGGGTGAGCCCGAGCTCCTTGTTGAGCAGGGCCTTGCGGGCCCGGTCCACGGCGGTGAGCAGGTGCAGGTCGGCGGCGGCCGGCTCGTCGAGGGCCAGCCCGGCGAAGCAGCAGTCCAGCACCGCGATCCGGTGCGCCGCCGTCTGTCCGAGCGCGGCCAGCGCCGCCTCGGCGGAGAGCGCGGTGCGGGGCACCTGCTCCGGGTCGTCCTCGGTGCCGGGCAGCGCCAGGTGCAGGCGCCCGGCCGCGCTGGTCACGCCGTGCCCGGCGTAGTAGAGCAGCACCGTGGAGCGGGCCCGGCCGGCCGCGTCGGCGATCCGGTCCAGCACCTCGCGGGCGCTCTGCGGATCGGCCAGCCGGACCACCCGCTCCGGCGCGAAGGTGCCGTCCGGGCCGGAGAGGTGGTCGGCGAGCAGCTCCATCGAGGCCACCGCCTCGGGCATCGGGGGCAGCCCGGCGTACGTGCCGACGGCGACCAGCACCGCCCAGGAGTCGGCGCGGTCCGGGGCCAGGGTCCAGGAGGTCATCGGGAGCTCACTCGGCGAGGAAGTCCTCGACCTGGTTGAGGAGTTCGGCGGTGTCGGTGGTGGAGTCGCCGGAGATCCGCAGCTCGGTGCCGTCCGGGCGGCGCAGCTCCAGCGAGACGCCGCCGCGGCGCAGCCGGGCCTCCAGCCAGACGCAGAGCGGGCCGATCACCAGCGGGCCGAGCTCGGCGGCGTACTGCACGGCGTCCGCGATGCCGCCCTGCTCGTCCGGGCGGGGCGGGCGGATCCGGTTGCTGGTCAGGCCGCGCAGCTCGGAGTCCCGGTGCAGGTGCTGCTGGAGGCCCTCGGCGTCGTCGCGGACGTCGTCGTCCGTGCCGTCGAAGGCGATGGTGAACTGGGGCATGGTGGCGCCTTTCACTCGGTTCTCACTCGGTTTTCGCTCGGTGGGGGTCGGTCGTGCGTCAGATCAGCGGCGGGAGGCCCGCCGGCCGGACCGGGGACGGCGGCGGCAACGGCGTCTCCACGGGCGGGAGTTGCTCGAAGAGGCGGGCGGTGCGGCCGGTGAACTCGTACGGCAGCCGGACGGCAGCCGCGGCCTCGTCCTGGTCCGCCAGGCCGACCAACTCGTGCTCCAGCAGCGACCAGTTGGCGTCCGGGAGGGCCGGAGGACGGTGGGTGGCGGGCAGCGGATCGGCGCCGAGGGCGGTGAAGTCGGCCCGGGCGCGGGCGTGTTGCTCCGGCGGCAGCGGGACGACGACCCCGCCGACCTGGGCGGCCACCGACTCCGGCAGGCCGGGGTCGACCGGGCCGGCCGAGGCCAGCAGGATCCGCAGGCGGTAGGCCGGGCCGAGGTAGCGGCGGAGCGCGTCGTCGAAGAAGTCCCGGCCGGCCTCGGCCGAGGGGTCGGCCCGGCGGGCCCCCTGCCAGAGCGGACTGCCGGTGCCGGGCAGGGCCAGGACGGCGTAGCTCTCGGCGAACCGGCGCATCGCCGGACCGGCCTCGGCCGGGAGCCGGGCCGGGGCCAGGGTGACGGCCAGGCAGGTGGGGTGCGGCTGCCTGGCCAGGGTGGTCCAGAGCAGCTCCCGGGTCGCCCCGGCCGGGGCGAACGGCGCGGCGGTCACGGCGTCGGCCCGCTGGGCGGTGGGGCGGGCCAGCGGGCGGACCTCGACGCGCTTGCGGATCTCGTACAGGACGGGGGCCGCGGCGCCTTCGCCGACCGGGTCCAACTCGGCCAGCAGGGCGGCGTGTTCGCGCACCGGGGCGGTGGCGACGTGGGCCGGCGGCCGGACGGCGAGCAGGGCCCGGACGGCCGCGGCGGCCACCTCCGGGGTCGGACCCGGGGCGCGGGCCAGCAGGGTGGCGCGGAGCGGGGCGCCGGTGGTCCCGTCCGGGCCGCCGAGACCACCGGTGATCCGCAGTTCGAGGTGGCCGGCGGCGGGCGGGGTGTGGCAGAGCGCGGTGAGCCAGGCGAGTTCGGCCGCCCCGGCCTCCGCCCAGCGGCGGTCCTCGGGGAGGGCGGCGTACCCCCGGTGGTCCGCCAGCCCCGGGGCGGGGGCCAGCCGCACCGCCGCCCAGCCGACGTGGCCGCCGACCCCGTCGGGGCCGGTCAGCACACCGTCCTGAGCGATCGTCACGACCGGTCGGTGGGCGGCGCGGGCAGGACGGGCGGGACCGGCTGCGCGGGGAGGCCGGGCTGCGCGGGAGGCGTCGGCGGCACCGGGCCGAGCGGCGGCGTGACGGGACGCGGCGGCTGGGGGGCGGCCGGCGGAACGGGTGCGGCCGGGGGCACCGGTGCGGTCGGCGGGACCGGCGCAGACGGCGGGACCGGCGCAGTCGGCGGGACGGGCACCACGGGCGGGACGGGTGCGACCGGCGGCACCGGCGCGGACGGCGGGACCGGCGCGGTCGGCGGGGTGACGGTCTTGGTGAGCGGCGGGCCGCCCGGGAACTGGACCAGCGGCACCGAGCGGCCCTCGATCGCCACCACCAGGCCCTCGCGGCAGGCGGCGTGCACCGCCTCGCGCATCGCCCGCACCTGCGCCGTCCTGGCCATCGCCGACTTGATGTCGTCGGTGCCGCGCAGGGCGTCCCGCAGGTACTGGCCCAGCAGGCGGGCCTTGCCGCGGGTGCGCCACATCTGCCAGCCGAGGTAGAGGCCGTTGCCGTAGGTGAAGACCGAGACGTGCGCGGCGCAGTCCCCCTGGGTGAGCGTCAGCCGCCGGGCGATGCCGCCCTGCCCGTTGGGGCCGGAGTCGTCCACCGGGGCGAGCGGGTAGCCGCGCTCCAGCACCACGTTGCGGATCTGCGCGTAGGCGGAGTCCACGTCGGCCCGGGCGTGCAGCAGCACCCGCCACTCGGCGATCGGCTCGGTGAGCCTGCCGAGCAGCATCAGCGCCAGGAAGACCACCACCGAGGCCAGCATCGGGAAGACCACCAGGCCGACCAAGGAGTCCAGGCCGGAGCTGCTGCTGCTCCCGTACGAGGAGTACGGCGAGGGCGCGCCCGAGTCACCGGAGAACGCGATCGGCAGGGCCAGCAGGAAGATCACCAGCCCGGCCGCCCAGGCCAGCACCGCCGACTGCATCCAGAGGCCGAGGATCGCCCGCCCGCTGACCCGGTCGTCGAGCACGGTCTCCACCGGCTCGTGCCGCAGGGTCTTGTCGAGGTAGGCGGCGTTCCCGTCGGCGCCGTCCCATCCGGGTACGGGCACGGCACTGCCGTACGTCATGCGATGTCCCCCTGGCTGTCCGTCAGATCGCTTGCGCGGTGCACATGTTGGCATACCCGCAGGTACTTGTCAGGGGCCCGGGCGAACCGGGCCCTCCGGACGGGACCGGCCGGTGACGCCTGCCCCAGGCGTCCGGGACAGCGGGCCGCCCAGCATGGAGGCCGGGACCGAAGCGCGTCCCGAGGACCCGACGGAGGAGGAGAGGCATGCTGGCGAACCGGACCACCCCGGCCACCGGGTACTCCGACGAACTGATCGTCGCCGACCCCGGCGGCGCCGCCGACGTGCACGCGATGCACGGCGGCAGGAACGTCGCCCGGTGGAAGTGCCTGGCCCGCCGACGCGGCCTGTCCGGCACCTGGGAGGCGATCGAGATCTCCACCCTGCCGCCCGCCACCGAGTGCGGCGTGCACCACCACAGCCGGACCGAGGAGCTCTACTTCGTGGTCTCCGGCGAGGGCGAACTGCTGCTGGACGGCGTCCTGCACACCGTCGGCCCCGGCACCCTGATCACCAATCCGGTCGGCACCCGGCACCGGCTGAACAACCCCGGCTCCGTGGACCTGGACTGGATCGTCATCGAAGTCATCAGCCCACCGGTCGCCGCCGCGCTCACCGGCGACCCCAGCCACACCGGAAGGCCCCTCATGCGCACCGCCACCATCATCGACCTCGCGGCGGACGGCTCCGCCGACCTCACCACCCTGCTCAGCGGACCGCTCCGCGACGCCCGGCTGGTCACCCTCGGGCCCGGCGAGCAGGAGGAGCTCCGCTCGGACGACCGGGAGCACACCCTGTACGTGCTGGCCGGCACCGGACGGGCGGTGGCCGGGACCACCGACGTGCGGCTCGCCCCCGGGACGGCGGTGACGCTGCCGCTCGGCAGCGCGGTGACGCTGCGCTCGGACGGGCAGCCGCTGCGGTACTTCACCGCGAGCCTGGCGGTGCCGAACGCCAAGGACGGGCGACGGGTGACCGAGCGGGGTGCGGCATGATCGTCTCGCGACCGGGGAACGCACCCCGGACCCTTCGGGGCAACACCGTACGGAGCACCGGGCGCTCGCTGGCCCGGCGGGGCTTCTTCCACAGCGAGACCGAGTCGGTGGACCACCTCGACCTGGCACCCGGCAGCCGGATCGACGCCCGGGGACGGGAGGGCACGGAGGAGATCTGGTTCGTCGTCAGCGGCGGCGGCCGCCTCGTCGGCCCGGACGGCTCCACCCTCCCCCTGCGCCGCCACACCCTCGCCGTCTGCCCCCTCGACAGCGGCACCACCCTCCACGCCGGGCCCGACGGCCTCTCCGCCGTCCTGATCGCCGTGGTGCCCCCGGGGCTCACCGACGCCATGCCCATCCGCTACCCCGCCGGCGGCTAGCCCGGCCCGGGTCGTTCGGCAGGGCAGCGGCCCAGGGGCGCGAGGAACTGCGCGGGGCGGAAGACCACTACCGTCGATCGCTCCGATGCGGGCCAGTTGCACGTGCCGCGACCTGAACGGCGGCGATGGCTGGTCGCGCAGTTCCTCGCGCCCCTGAGGTCGCTGCCCCGCCGAGCGACCTGCCTTGACGAACCGTCAGCGCAGGACCCTGGCGGAGAGGTAGTTGCGGCGGCCGAAGCGGGGCTCGTCGACGGCGGTGAGTTCGTCGACCTGGAAGCGGTAGAGGGCTGCGGCTCCGGCGCCGCTCAGGTACTGGCGGCGTAGGTCGGGGTCCTGTCCGAAGGACGGGTAGCGGCCCTGGTAGGCGGCGAACGCCGCCTCTGCGTGGTGGCCCCAGGCCTCGCCGGCCCGGCCGGTGAACTGGATGCCGCGCAGCTGCTCGCCGAAGACCGGCGGGGGGAGGAAGACGGTGGCGGCGGCCCGGGCCTCCTCGGTGAGGTGGAGGCTGTGCCGGGTCGAGCGCTCGCTGACGAAGTAGAGGACCAGGTCCTCGTCGTAGGCGAAGAAGGCGAGGTTGGCGTGCGGTCCGCGCTCGGGGCCGGCGGTGGCCAGGGTGAGCACCATGCTCTCCGCCAGCAACCCCTCGACCCCCTTGGTGAACTCGGCCGCCGGCCAGTCCCCCTGGGTCATCTCCAACCGGAACGCCACGGTTCTCCCCCTCCGCCGTGCTGTACGTGGACCGAGCCGGCCGCGGGGCCTTCCCCGGGGCCGGCTCACATGCTCTCCCCGTGGCCGCGGGCACACAAGGGGCCTGTCAGGGCGCTCACGAGGGGATGGCGTGCGCCCCCGGGCCCGCGCCGAGGACGGGCGCGAGCGCCCCCGCGCGGGCGCGGTCGACCAGCGGGGCGGCGCGGGCGGCGAGCAGGGCGAGCGGGGCGGCCAGCAGGAGGCCGGCGAGGGCCCCGGCCAGGACGTCGTGGGGGTAGTGGACGCCGACCCAGACCCGGGAGGCGGCCATCAGCAGGGCGGCCACCAGGCAGAGCCGGCCGAGCCCGCGCCAGACGGACCAGAGGGCGGCGGCCGAGGCGAAGGCGATCACCGTGTGGCTGCTCGGGAAGGACCAGTCGCCGGGCGGCGGGCAGGCCTCCAGGGTCGGCGGCCCGGGGAGCTGCCGGCAGGGGCGGACCTCCTCGACCAGGCCCTTGAGGACCAGGTTCGCCAGGTACGCGGCCACCACCACGAGCGGGGCCGCCAGTACCCGGGCCATCACCACCGGCCCGCGGTCGCGGGCCCACCACCAGGCGCCGAGCATCAGGAGCCCGAAGAGGGCGAGGCCGTACCCGGACCAGATCCGCACCAGTTGGTCCAGCCAGGGAGGGGCGGCGTGCGCCCAGCCGGTCACCGTGGAGTAGAGGCCCCCGTCGATCGTGCTGCCGTCGAACGCGAGCGGTCCGGCGGTCATCTGAACATCCTTCGAACAAAGCGGATCACACGGACAACTACTACCAGAACGGAGATGAAGACCGGATAACCAGCAAATCACCCAGTTCCGGCAGATGGGGCCGGTCGAAAGATTTCCCAACCCGACCAACGCCCCGGCTCCCGGCCTTAACCTGTCTCCGGTACACCATGTGGACCGACGTGGACCCGACGGGGGAGGCACCGGTTGCAGGAGAGTCATCGAGTGGTCCCGCAGCCCCGCCGAGCCCCTGAGCAGGCGGACCTGCCCGAGCGCTACGAGCGGGCCATGGCCTCCTCCACCTCCCCGCCGGAGGAGTCCGAGGGCGGGCCGAGACCCGAGATCGG
This sequence comes from Kitasatospora sp. NPDC051853, assembly GCF_044452665.1. Taxonomy (NCBI): domain Bacteria; kingdom Bacillati; phylum Actinomycetota; class Actinomycetes; order Kitasatosporales; family Streptomycetaceae; genus Kitasatospora; species Kitasatospora sp. NPDC051853. The sequence continues at coordinate 82,658 of NZ_JBITBY010000013.1, forward strand.
TGACTCCTGGGACCGGCTGCGCCGGCTCGGCCTGGACCCGGACCGCGGCCGGGAGGCCCGGCGGATCGGCCCCGCCGAGCTGGAGCACCGCCGCCGCGAGACCCACCTCTCCGAGATCCTCCCGGTGCTCCGGGCCACCCTGCTGCTGCCCACCAGCACCACCCCGCTGATCCTGGCCATCGCCGACGGCGAGGGCCACGTGCTCTGGCACGAGGGCGAGCGCCCGCTGCTGCGCACCGCCGACTCGATCGGCTTCGAGACCGGCGCCCGCTGGGTCGAGGACGAGGTCGGCACCAACGGGATCGGCCTGGCCCTGCGGGTCCGCCGCCCGGTCCAGGTGCACTCCGCCGAGCACTACCTGCGCAGCCACCACAGCTGGACCTGCGTGGCCGCCCCGGTGCACGACCCGCGCACCGGCCGGCTGCTCGGCGCCGTCAACCTCAGCGGCCCGGCCCGCTCGATGGCCCCCTACCTGCTCCAACTCGCCGCCACCGGTGCCCGGCTGGCCGAGGCCGAACTGAGGGCCCGTCAGCTGGAGGCACTGCACCGGCTGCGCACCGTGGCCACCCCGCTGCTGGCCCGGGTGGACCGGCCGGCCGTGGTGGTGGACAACGAGGGCTGGACGGCGGCCACCGTCGGCCTGCCCCCGGTGCCCCGGCTGCGGCTGCCCGCCGAGGGGCTCGGCGGCTCACCGCGGGTCTGGCTGCCCACCCTGGGCGAGTGCGCGGTGGAGCCGCTGGCCGAGGGCTGGCTGATCCGCCCCACCGGCAGCCCCGGCCCGGACGGCCCGGACGGTCCCGGCGACGGCTCGCTGATCACCCTGGACCTGCGCCACGCGGCCCGGCCCGAGCTCACCGTGGAGGGCGCGGTCGGCCGCTGGTCCCACGGGCTCAGCCCGCGCCACGCGGAACTGCTGCTGCTGCTGGCCGTGCACCGGGAGGGGCTCAGCGCGGCCCGGCTCTCCGAGGCGCTCTTCGGCGACCCCTCGCGCACCGTCACCGTCCGGGCCGAGGTCTCCCGGCTGCGCCGCTACCTCGGCGGGCTGCTGGACCACCGCCCCTACCGGCTGACCCCCGCGGCCCGGGTGACGGTGCTGCGCCCGACCGACCCGTACGACCTGCTGCCGACCTCCTCGGCCCCGGCCGTGCGCGAGGTCCGGTCCGGACTGCTGCGCGGGACGCTGCGGCTGCCCGGCGAGGGGATCGGCGGGGATCGTCAGAACCCGTTGAGCAGCTCGCTGAGCTGACCGTCCGTCGGCCCGGCGAGCGCCTCCTCCTCGGCCGACACCACGGCGTAGGTGCGCTCCAGCCAGGCCTGCACCCGGGGCTTGGGCGCCTCCAACAGCGCCCGCCCGTGCGGCGATTCGAGGGCCAGGTGCAGGGTCGAGCCGTGACAGGGGCAGTACGCGGGCCAGAGCTTGACGTCACCCTGCCCGCTCAGACCGGTCAGGCCGTCGCGGAGCAGTTCGCGGGAGAACACCCAGTCCGCCTCGTCGGAGCGGCCGAGGTGGAAGGTGAGCAGCACCTCGTAGGGCCTCTCCGGGTCGTACCGGAAGCGGGTGCGCACCTCTCCCACCGAGTCCTCGTCGAGCGCGATCCGCAGCGTCAGGACCTCCTCCACCGGCCCCGGCACGACGTCGGGTCCGGCCGCCTCGTCGCCCGTGGGGGTGGCGGCGAACGGCGGGTTCGAGGCGGCTGACAGCGGGTCGCGCGGCATGACGATCTCTCCGAGGCGGCTGGGGTTCCGCCCAGACTGCGGCAGCGCCGCTGCCCTTGCAACCGTTGCAAAGGGGTTGCAACACCCGCCCCCGGGCCCCCGATCATCCTGCCGTTCACCGGGTCTGGCGGTCCGTCAGGTGCGCACTGGTAGTCTCAGCTGGCCTCCCCCGTACCCGGACCGCGCACTCCGGCCGCAGCGCGGCAGCGACGACGGCGGGTCCGGTGGGTCGTTCGGTGGGTCGTTCGCTCGGGTCGGAAGTTCGGAAGTCGGGAAGGAGGCGGGCCGGTGCTCCGGGAGCTCCGCGAGAAGGACGGGACGGCGACCGCCGCCCGGCACGACGGGCCGTCACGGCAGGCGCGGCACGGGCGGCCGAAGCCGGTCGGTGCGCGGTTCCGGCTGCCGGGCTTCCGCTTCTCCGGCGCCGCGATGGCGATGTCCACCGTGGTCGGCATCAGCGTGGCCACCACCTGGCTGGTCAGTGAACAGCAGAGCGTCGGACGGCTGCCCGGGGTCACCAACGTCGGCGCCAGCCCGCCGGTGCCCAGCCCCGACGCGGCCCCCGCGCCGTCCGGGCAGAGCACCACCCCGCCGCAGCCCGCCCCCTCCACGGTGGCGCCCGGCCCGCGGGCACTCGGCACCCCCACGCCACCGGTCGCCAACCGGCTCGGCCTCGGCCCGGTCCGGACCGTCACGACCCCGCCGGCGGCGTCGCCGTCCGTCCCGCCGACTCCCCCCACTGCCTCCGCGCCCGGGCCCTCCCCGAGCCCCTCCCCGTCCGCTCCGGCACCGTCGGCGTCGCCGTCACCCTCGCCCTCGCCCAGCGGCAGCAAGACCAGTCCCCCCGGACCGGTCGGGCCCCCGCCGTCGCTGGCACCGACCGGAAGCCCGACGGCGGTCCAGCCGCTGGCCGGGGTGGCCGAGCGCTCCCCGCTCGGGCAGGCCGGGACCAGGCACACCCTGGAACTGACCGTCGGCGAGGAACTCACCGCCCTGCAGGTCGAGTTCCAGCTGGCCCGCCCGGAGGCACTGCCCGGCACGCTGCCGTGGAGCACGCTGCCCGGTGCGGTGCTGACGGTGCTCCAGGAGCGCGGCACCGTCATCTACCGCTTCACCCTGCCGCCCGGGCTGGACGTCGCCCCGGGCAGCTACCTCTTCGCCGTCCACGCCGTCGACCCCTCCCCCACCGCGAGCCCGCTCCCCACCCGGCCCGCCGAGGAGACCTGGTCCGCCTCCGCCTTCAGCCTCCGCCACTCCGCCGCCACCACCACCCGCGGCACCTTCCGCTGAAGGCCCCCGCAGGGCAATCGGCCCGGAGGGCAGCACGCCAGGGGCGCGAGGAACTGCGCGAACCGGAAGGCGGCCCACCGGCAACTGAGGCTCCGTCAGCCAGTTGCACGTGCTGCCGTTCCCCGCGCCCCCGGGGTAGCCAACTCCCCCCAGCAGGGCAAGCGCCCGGGGGCGCGAGGAACTGCGCGAGTACGGAAGGCGACCCACCGGCAACTGACCCACCATCAGCCAGTTGCCGGTGCTGCCTTCCCACCCCGCGCAGTTCCCCGCGCCCCCGGGGTAACCACTTACGTCCCACGCGCCCCTGGGTTCCCCGGAGGGTCAGCCGCGGATGCGGGTGGCGCGGCGGAGGTCGTCGACCTGGTCGGCCAGGGTGCGGCGCAGGCCCGGGGTGAGGGTGTCGTCGGCGAGGACGGCCTCGGCGAGGGCGAGGGTCTCCGGGGTGGACCAGCCGGCCGGGAAGAGGGCGGCGCCGAGGGCGCGGGAGACGATGTCGCCCCGCTCTCCCGCCGCCGGGACCTCGGCGAAGTAGCGCTCCACGTACGGGAGTTGCAGCTCCTCGCCGCCGGACTGCCAGAACCCCTGCGCGACCGCGGTGAGCAGCGCGTTGGACAGCCCGCTCCCGTCGCCGAACAGCAGCCCCCAGGCGGCTTCCTTGGCCTCGGCCGTCGGCAGCGCGGCCCGCGCCCGGGCGGCCCCCTCGGAGGCGGTGGACCCGGGCTCGGCGGCCAGCTCGGCCGCGATGCGGTCCTCGCCGATCACGCCGAGCGCGGCCAGCCGCACCAGCGCGGCCCAGCGCAGCTCCGCGCTGAGCTCGATGCCGAACGCCCCGCCGCCGAGCCACTCCTCCAGTTCGGCCGCCTCCCGCTCGCCGGTGGCGTTGTCGACCGCGGCCCGCAGCGCGGCCAGCCGCAGGCCCTGCTCGGTGTCCTGACGGGCCAGCAGCTCCCGTGCGGCGCCGGCCAGGCGGGCCTGGGCGGCGGTGCGCTCCCGCGGCGCCAGGTAGGGCAGCATCTTGGTGCGGGCGAAGGTGAAGACCGCGTCCACGATGGTGTCCACCGTCTCGCCGGGCAGGTGCGCGGCGACCAGGTCGAGGTACCCGGAGGGCGGCAGCTCGCCGTCCCGGACCAGGTCGCGGGCGTGCTCCCAGAGCACCGCCCGGGTCAGCTGGTCCTCGAAGAGCGAGAGCTTCTCGGTGACGGTCCGCCAGGAGGCCTCGTCCAGGCGGATCTTGGCCCAGGAGAGGTCCCCGTGGTTGGGCAGCAGCAGGGCCGCGCGGGGTGCCCCGGCGAGCTGCGGCAGCGGGGCGGGGGTGCCGGGCTCCAACTCGACCCGGAAGGAGTCCCGGAGCACCGGCTTCCCGTCCGCGTCCAGGTCGAAGACGCCCAGGCCGACCAGGTGCGGGCGGCTGCCGTCCGGCACCAGCTCCGCGGCGGTGATGGTGTCCCCGTCGTGGGTCACGGCGAGCCGCAGGGTGTCCACGCCGGAGGTGCGCAGCCAGCGCTCGGCCCAGCCGCGGACGTCCCGGCCGCTGGTGGCGGTCAGCACGTCGAGGAACTCGCCGAGCTCGGCGTTGCCGAAGCGGTGCCGGGCGAAGTGCTCGTTGATCCCGGCGAAGAAGGCCTCGTCGCCGAGCCAGGCGACCAGCTGGCGCAGCGCGGCGGCGCCCTTGGCGTAGGAGATGCCGTCGAAGTTGCCCATCGCCTCGGCGACGCTCTCCAGGCCCTCGGCGGCGATCGGGTGGGTGGTGGCGCGCTGGTCGGCGTCGTAGCCCCAGCCCTTGCGCTTGATCGCGAAGCCGCTCCAGGCGCTGCGGAAGCGGGTCACCTCGTCGGTGATCCGGAAGCCCAGGTACTCGGCGAAGGACTCGTTCAGCCAGATGTCGTCCCACCAGCGCAGGGTGACCAGGTCGCCGAACCACATGTGCGACATCTCGTGCGCGACCACCATGGCGCGGAAGGTGCGCTCGGCCTCGGTGGGGGCGGAGTGGAAGAGCATCTGCTCGGCGAAGACCACGCAGCCCGGGTTCTCCATCGCGCCCCAGTTGAACTCGGGCACGAACGCCTGGTCGTAGCCGCCGAACGGGTAGCGCTCGTCGAAGAGTTCGTGCAGCCGGTCGAAGGACTGCCGGGTGACCTCGAACAGCTCCTCGGCCTCGCGGTCCAGGTCGGCGGCGAGCGACCTGCGGCCGTGCAGGCCCAGCGGGATGCCGTCGTGCTCGGAGTGGACCGAGTGCAGCGGGCCGGCCACCACGGTGAACAGGTAGGTGGAGAACGGCTTGGTCGGCTCGAACTCCCAGCGGCCCTCGGCCACCTGCTTGCCGGTGCCGTTGCCGAGCACGGTCCAGTCGGCCGGGGCGGTGGCGGAGAGGGTGAAGGTGCCCTTGAGGTCGGGCTGGTCGAAGCAGGGGAAGGCGAGCGGCGCGAGGTCGGGGCCGCAGGTCGCGTAGAGGTAGACCGAGCCGTCGGCCGGGTCGACGTAGCGGTGCAGGCCCTCGCCGGTGGAGGAGTAGCGCTGGTCGGTCACCAGCAGCAGCTCGTTCTCGGCGAGCAGGCCGGTCAGCGGCAGGCGGTGGTCGGCGAGGGTGGCCGGGTCCAGTTCGGTGCCGTTGAGCACCGCGCGGTGCAGGGTCTCCGGCCGGAGGTCGAGGAAGGTCCCGGCGCCCGGCTCGGCGCAGGCGAAGCGGATCGTGGTCGTGCAGCCGAAGACCGTCTCGCCGCGGGTCAGGTCGAGGTCGAGGGTGTAGCCGTGGACCTTGAGCAGGCGGGCACGGGTGCGTGCCTCGGAGCGTTGTAGAGCTGGCATGTCCTGCATGCTTTCCCAGCGGCCGGGGCGGGACAAGCGGCTTTCCGTGCCGACTCGCCGATTCAGCTGAGAGCTTGGCTACGCTGGGCCTTCGCAGCAGCCAGAGTTGATTGTGCATCAGGGATGCGCGTGGAGAAGGAGCAGCCAGTGACGACGGTCCTGACCCAGGGCGGCAACGCGCCGCTCGCCTCGGCCCGGGTGACGGTCGAGGTGACGGCCCCCAAGGCGCTGGACGTCTCGGGGCTGCTGCTCACCGAGGCCGGCAAGGTCCGCTCGGACGACGACTTCGTCTTCTTCAACGCCCCGCACGGCCCCGGGGTGACGCACCGTCCGGCCTCCGGCTCGACCCCCGACGCGATCACCGTGGACACCGCCGCGCTGCCCGCCGGGATCGAGAAGGTGGTGGTCACCGCCAGCCTGGACGACGCGGGCGCCACCTTCGCCGGCACCGAGCCCACCGCCACGATCCGCAACGCCGACACCGGGGAGGTGCTGGTCACCTTCACCCCGCCCCGGCTCACCCGGGAGACCGCCCTGGTGGTGGTCGAGGTCTACCGCCGCGGCGGCGCCTGGAAGGTCCGCGCCGTCGGCCAGGGCTACGCCAACGGGCTGGCCGGCATCGCCACCGACTTCGGCGTCACGGTGGACGACTCGCCCGCCCCGCCGCCGGCTCCCCCGCAGACCGCCGGGTTCGCCGCCCCGGCCCCGCCCAAGCCGGTCACCCCTCCGGCCGTCCCGGCCTCGCTCACCAAGGTCACCCTGGACAAGGGCCGGGTCAGCCTCACCAAGGGCGGCTCCGTCTCGCTGGAGAAGAACGGCAAGCCCTTCCTCTCCGCCGTCCGGATGGGCCTCGGCTGGGAGCCCGCCGGCCAGGGCCGCAGCATCGACCTGGACGCCTCCTGCATCGCCTTCGACGCCAAGCGCAACAAGGTCGAGACCGCCTGGTTCATGAAGCTCTCGGTCTTCGACGGCGCCATCGCCCACTCCGGCGACAGCCTCACCGGCGAGGGCGCCGGCGACGACGAGTCCATCACCGTCCACCTGGACGGCCTGCCCGCCGAGGTCTGCGGCCTGGTCTTCGTCGTCAACTCCTTCTCCGGCCAGAAGTTCACCGACGTCAAGAACGCCTACTGCCGCCTGCTGGACGCCGGCTCCGGCCAGGAGCTGGTCCGCTTCGACCTCACCACCTCCGAGGCCAGCACCGGCGTGGTGATGTGCAAGCTGGTCCGCCAGTACTCCGGCGAGTGGGTGATGACCGCCATCGGCGAGTACGTCGACGCCAAGACCGCCCGCGCCATGGTCAAGCCCGCGGGTGCCATGCTCTGACGGGAATTCAGACATTTCGACTTGAGCGAAACCACCCGATCGTAGGGACTCGACCCCCTTTCCTCCCGGTGGCCACGCCGTTCCTCATAGCGTGGCCACCACCCACTGGAAGGGGGCATCATGAGTGCCATGGCACAAGAGCATCCGGTGCAGGCCGGGCCCTCCGAGGCGGACATCCTCCTCGCGGGCTTCCTGGACCTGGCCACCCCCGAGGGCTTCCGAGCTGAGCTCATCGAGGGAGAGATCGTCGTGACTCCACCGGCAGACGGCGACCACGAGGACTACATCGGCCTGCTGATCGACCAGGTCGGCCAGCACGCGACCGTGCGCATGCAGGTCTCGGGCAACAAGGGCCTGCGGCTGTCGAGCGGCGGTCGCTGCCCGAAGGACCACGCCATTCCCGACGCCACGTTCGCGCCGCTGGAGCGGCGGCTTTTCCGGGGTGCCCCGCCGTGGATGGACCCGGGCGGGGTGGCGATGGTCGCGGAGATCACCTCGTCGAAGGCGATGCAGGACCGGATCGCCAAGCGGCACTGCTACGCCCGGGCGCAGATCCCGCTGTACCTGCTGGTCGACCGCGAGGAGTCGCGGGTGACCGTGTTCGCAAAGCCCGAAGGAGACGAGTACACCGAGGTGCACCTCGCCTCCTTCGGGAAGCCGCTCGCCCTGCCCGAGCCGTTCGGCTTCGAGCTGGACACCGCGGTCTTTCTCTGACCTTGACGACCCGTCAGCCCCGGGTGGCCATGGCGCGGAGGAAGAACGTGAGGTTGGCCGGGCGCTCCGCGAGGCGGCGCATGAAGTAGCCGTACCACTCCTGGCCGTACGGGAGGTAGACCCGCATGGTGTTGCCGGCCTCGGCGAGGCGCAGCTGCTCCTCGGGGCGGATGCCGAGCAGCATCTGGTACTCGAAGCTGTCGCGCTTGCGGCCGTTCCAGTCGGCCAGCTGGCCGGCGATCTTGATCATGTTCGGGTCGTGCGAGGCGATCATCGGGTAGCCCTCGCCGGCCATCAGGATCTTCAGGGCGCGGACGTAGGCCAGGTCGACCTCGTGCTTGCCCTGGAAGGCGACCGACTCGGGCTCCTTGTAGGCGCCCTTGCAGATCCGGACCCGGGAACCGGCGGTGGCCAGGTCGCGGCAGTCGGACTCGGTGCGGCGCAGGTAGGCCTGGAGGACGACGCCCAGCCACGGGAAGTCCGCGCGCAGCTCGCGGGCGATGGCCAGGGTGGAGTCGGTGGTGGTGTGGTCCTCCATGTCGAGGGTCACCGTGGTGCCGGCGTCGGCGGCGGCCGCGCAGATCCGGCGGGCGTTCTCCAGGGCGATCTTCTCGCCGTCCACCGGGAGGAACTGCCCGACGGCGGAGAGCTTGACGGAGACCTCGGCGTCGGCGGCCAGGCCGGTCTCCTTGAGGGCGGCGAGCAGGTGCTCGTAGGCCTCGGCGGTGCCGGCGGCCTGCTCCGCGTCCTTGGTGTCCTCGCCCAGGTGGTCAAGGGTGACCTTGCGGCCGGTGGCGATGAGCTCGTCGGTGGCGGTGACGGCCTGGTCGAGGCGCTCGCCGGCGACGAAGCGCTCGACTATCGCGTGGGTGGGCGGGAACTTCTCGACCACGGTGCGCACCTGCGGGGAGCGGGACGCGGCGAGGAGGGCGGAACGGAGCATCGTGAACTCCTGGAGAAGGTTCAGCAGGTGGGGAGGGGTGAGGGCGGCGGCGTGGGGTTCCGCCGCCGCCCTCAGGGGGGAGTGACGACTCAGACCGGCTGGCGGTCGGGGGGCGGGAGAAGGAGCGGCGTCGGGGTGCGTAGCTCGGCGGCGCCGAGAAGGGGGCCCCTCCCGGCCGAAGGCTGGGGGAGAGTCCATGCGGAGCATCGGCGACCGACGAGAAGCCGGCGAGGTGCGTGCCCCGGCGGCGCGACGCTGCCCCCCGACCGCCGGCCGGTCCTAGCCCATGTGGGGGTAGCGGTAGTCGGTCGGCGGGACGAAGGTCTCCTTGACCGAGCGGGTCGAGGTCCACCGCATGAGGTTCTGCTTGGCACCGGCCTTGTCGTTGGTGCCGGAGGCGCGGCCGCCGCCGAAGGGCTGCTGGCCGACGACGGCGCCGGTGGGCTTGTCGTTGATGTAGAAGTTGCCCGCCGCGTGACGGAGCTTCAGCATCGCGGCCTGGATGGCCTCGCGGTCCTGGGCGATCACGGCGCCGGTCAGGCCGTAGGAGGAGACCGACTCCATCTGGGTCAGCATCTCCTCGTACTTCTCGTCCTCGTAGACGTGCACGGCCAGGATCGGGCCGAAGTACTCGTCCTTGAAGTACTCGGAGGCCGGGTCCTCGCAGACCAGGACGGTCGGGCGGACGAAGTAGCCGACCGAGTCGTCGTAGGTGCCGCCGGCCAGGACCTCGACCTTCGGGTCGGCCTGGGCGCGGTCGATCGCGGCCTTGTTCTTGGCGAACGAGCGGGCGTCGATGACGGCCGACATGAAGTTCGACAGGTCGGTGACGTCGCCCATGGTCAGGCCGTCGACCTCGTCGCGGAACTCGTCCTTGAGCTCGGCCCAGATCGAGGCCGGGACGTAGGCGCGGGAGAGCGCCGAACACTTCTGGCCCTGGAACTCGAAGGCGCCGCGGGTCATCGCGGTCTTCAGCACGGCCTTGTCGGCGGACGGGTGGGCGACCAGGAAGTCCTTGCCGCCGGTCTCGCCGACGATCCGCGGGTAGGTGCGGTAGTTGGCGATGTTGGTGCCGACCTCGCGCCACAGGTGCTGGAAGGTGGCGGTGGAGCCGGTGAAGTGGATGCCGGCCAGCTCGGGGTGGTTGAGCGCGACCTCGGAGACGGCCAGGCCGTCGCCGGTGACCATGTTGATGACGCCCTTGGGCAGGCCGGCCGCCTCCAGCAGGCGCATCAGCAGGTGCGCGGAGAACTGCTGGGTGGGGGACGGCTTCCAGATCACCACGTTGCCCATCAGGGCGGGGGCGGTCGGGAGGTTGAGGGCGATCGCGGTGAAGTTGAAGGGGGTGATCGCGTAGACGAAGCCCTCCAGCGCGCGGTGGTCGCTGCGGTTCCAGACGCCGTCCGAGGAGATCGGCTGCTCGGCGATGATCTGGCGGGCGAAGTGCACGTTGAAGCGCAGGAAGTCGACCAGCTCGCAGGGGGTGTCGATCTCGGCCTGCTGCGCGGTCTTGGACTGGCCGAGCATGGTGGCGGCGGCCAGGGTCTCGCGCCAGGGGCCGGCCAGCAGGTCGGCGGCCTTGAGGAAGATCGCGGCGCGGGAGTCGAAGGAGAGCGCCTGCCAGGCGGGGGCCGCGGCCAGGGCGGCGTCGATCGCGTCGCGCGCGTCGTCCTGGGTGGCGTTGCGCAGGGTGCCGAGGCGGGCCGCGTGGTTGTGCGGCTGGACGACGTGGATCTCCTCGCCGCCACCCATCCGCTGCTCGCCGGCGATGGTCATGGTGAGCTGGATCGGCTCCTGGCCGCCCAGCTCCTTCAGCTTGGCCTCCAGCCGGGCCCGCTCGGGGGTGCCGGGGGCGTAGCTGTGGACCGGCTCGTTCACCGGCGCGGGGACCTGGGTCACAGCATCCATGAGCGCGCGATCTCCTTCTCGTCATGGGGGAAGGCCGGGCGGGGGTCACACGCCGGCCATGAAGAAACGCTAAGCCGCCGGGACCACCGCTTTGCTTGGCCTGGCAGCCAAAGTCGGCCCCTCACCCTTGTACGGGTGAACGAAGCCGCCCGACCGGGCTAACCGACCGGCACTTGGGAGAGTGCCCCGCAGGGGCGCGAGGAACTGCGCGCAGGGGAACGGCAGCACGTGCAACTGGCTCGCGTGCCCCGATCTAGCTCTGGGCCGCCTTCCGAACTCGCGCAGTTCCTCGCGCCCCCGGCATCACCACTCACGCCAGCCCACCGTGAGCTCACCGCCACAGGACGGCGATCACGCCGAGCACCAGGAAGATCAGGCCGTGCACCGTGAGCACGGTGCGCAGCACGTAGGTGGTGTCCACCTTCTCGGCGGTCGCGGTCTCGGTCAGCACCGCCACACCGCCTGACGGAACCTCAGTCCCCGCGGGCCCGGACGGGCCGGGGGCGTTCTCGGCCAGCTGGGCGGCCAGCACCACGCGGGCCACCGCGCCGCCGGAGGCCAGTGCGGCGCTGACGTTCTGCACCGCGACCAGCTGGGCGGCCGGGTAGTGGAGCAGCTGGGCGGTGGCCGCCTGGCTGGAGGCGAACATCGCGTTGGCCCCGGTGTTGGAGCCCGCCAGGAAGCCGCCGACGGCGCCGATCCAGGGGGCCAGCAGCAGGTAGCCGGAGCCCAGCGCGGCCCCGGCGTCGGCCAGCGCCCGGCTCATCCCGCTGGCCGCCAGCAGGGTGCCCAGGGCCAGGAAGACCACGGTGGTCAGGGTGACCTGCCACCAGCGTCCGAAGGTGGCCGAGGTGGCCGGGGGCAGCACCGCGCCGTCGGTGCCGAGCAGCCCGGGGGTGAGCGCCGCGGTCAGCAGCAGCCAGCCGGCCGGGCCGGCCAGCACCGCCCACCAGCCCTCCTCGATCCCGGCCAGGCCGAGCGCGAGCCGGCTCACCAGCAGGCCGGCGACCAGGAAGGCGTACGGGAGCAGCGCCCGGCCGAGCGGGGTGCGGGCCGCGGCGACCGCGGCGGAGCCGCCCAGCCGGGAGACCAGCAGCAGCACCACGACGGTGGTGATGCCGCCGAGCACGCCGGCCAGCGGCATGCCGATGAAGTAGTCCACCGCCCAGACGGTCAGCCAGAGGGTGCCGGCCGCGAGCACCAGCTCGCCGGCCGCGGCCAGCGCCCGGCGCGGGCCGAAGGAGACCACCAGGGCGGCGGCCCCGGCGATCAGGAAGACCGGGGCGGAGAGCAGCGCGGAGTTGATGCCCAGCTCCTGGAAGCCGACCCCGCCGAGTTCGGCGGCGACCAGGCTGCCGGGGGCCAGCGAGCCCCAGGGCACGGTGACCAGGCCGAGCAGGCCGACCACGGCGGCCTTCGGTGCGGACAGGCCCAGCTGGCGCAGCAGCGGGATCGCCACCACCACGCCGATGCCGAAGCCGGTCAGCGACTCGGCGAACGGGGTCACGCCCAGCTGGACCAGCAGCACCGCGCGGGCGGCGGTGCCGGCCGAGCCGCCGATCCAGTCGCCCAGGCGCTTCTGGGTGCCGGTGCGGCTCATCAGCTCGCTGAGCAGGATGCCGCCGAACAGGATGGCGGCCAGCTCCACGATGGTGGGGAGCATGTGCAGCTCAGCCCGGAACAGCTCGCCGGCCGGGTGGCGGAAGGAGGTGAGGGTGACCACCACCGCCGTGGCCAGGGCGGCCAGTGCGGCGTACAGGGCTCGCACCCGGGCGGCCAGCAGCCCTAAGGTGACCAGGATCGGCAGGGTCGCCAGCGCGGCGTTCATCGCGGTCCTCCAGGGACGTTTCGGCGTGGTGGTGGCGCTCGGCGGTCACGGCCACCCCGGGCCGAGAATAGGAACGGCTCGCATCGCCGACGCACGATCGCCCCGAAGCCCGGACAGTCCGGCCGGGACTAGGTCAGGTTGGGGCACTGTGACGGGCCGTCAGGCCGAGCGGTCCTTACCGCGCCGGGCACGAGGATGGGAGACGAGGATGGCCGCCGCCGGGCTGCCGCTGCGCCAGCTGCTGATGTCGCTGGGCGAACCGCTGGTCGAGCTCCAGGCGGCCCCGGCCGGGCTGGACGTGCCGGTGCGGGACGTGGCGATCCTCGACCCGGAGGACCCGGCCACCGCCTCGGCCGGGGAGCTGGTGCTGGCGATCGGGGCCCGCGGCCGGGCGGCGCTGCCGGCCCTGCGGGCGGCCGGACGGGCCGGGGCGGCGGCGGTGGCGGTGAAGCTGGACGCGCCGGGGCAGGCGGACGCGCTGCGCGAGGCGGCCACCGAGGCCGGGGTGGCGCTGCTGAGCGTGCGGCGGGAGACCCGCTGGGAGCACCTGGACTCGCTGGCCCGGGCGATCATCGCCGGGCCGGACGCCCCGGAGACCCCGGAGCACAACGCCGGGGACCTGTTCTCGCTGGCGCAGACCGTCGCGGTGCTGACTAACGGCATCGTCTCGATCGAGGACACCTCCAGCCGGGTGCTGGCCTACTCGCGCTCCTCGGACAGCGACGAGGTGGACGACCTGCGGCGGCTCTCCATCCTGGGCTGGCAGGGCCCGGAGCCGTACCTGTCCAAGCTCCGCGAGTGGGGCATCTTCCAGCACCTGCGCTCCTCCGACACGGTGATCGGCATCGACCCGCACCCGGAGCTGGGCATCCGGCGCCGGCTGGCGATCGGCATCCGGGCCGGGGCGCAGCCGCTGGGCACCATCTGGGTGCAGGAGGGCGCGCAGCCGCTGGCCCCGCTGGCGGACCAGGCGCTGGTCGGTGCGGCCCGGGTGGCGGCGGCCCAACTGGTGCGCCGCAGGCGGGAGTTGTCCGCCGACGTCCGGCTGACCAGGACCCTGCTGACCGGCCTGCTGGAGGGCTCCACCGGCCCGCAGACGCTGGCCACCCACCTCGGCCTGGACCTGCGGCGGCCCGCCACCGTGCTGGCCTACGCGGCCGGTTCGCCCTCCGAGGGCTCCGACCTGGAGCTCACCCGGGCCGAGGTGACCGGCCTGATCTCGGTGCACACCGCCGCCCGGCACCGCTCGGCGCTGCTCGCCCCGATCGACTCCCGGGTCTACGTGCTGCTGCCCGAACTCCCGGCCGGGCTGCCGATGTCCACCGTCCGGGCCTGGGCCCAGGAGGTGGTGGAGGCGGCCAGGGAGCACCTGGGCGTGCCGCTGCGGGCCGCGGTCGGCGCCACCGTGGACGGGCTGGCGGCGGTCCCCGAGTCCCGGGCGCAGGCGGACCGGATCCTGGACGCGATGGGCCGCGGCGGGGTGGCGCTGGAGGTGGCCGCGCTGATCGACGTGCAGGCCGAGGTGCTGGTGAGCGAGGTGCTGGCGCTGCTCCAGGAGCGCGGCGGGCTGCGGGACCCGCGGCTGACCGCGCTGACCGCGTACGACCGGCGGCACGGCACCCGGCTGGCCGAGTCGGTGCTGGCCTGGCTGGACGCGCTGGGCGAGGTGCGGGTGGCCGCCGACGCGCTGCACATCCACCCCAACACCCTGCGGTACCGGGTGCGCCGGGCCGAGCAGCTCACCGGGATCGACCTGGCCCAGCCGCAGCAGCGGCTGCTGGCGATGCTGCAACTGCGGCTGCCCGCCGACGAGGTCTGACACCTCGTCGGCGGGCAGCCGGTACGGCTCTCGCGGATCAGTCGTTGTAGCCGTGGCCGCCGCGGTGGCGCAGACGCCACCACGGGCCGGTGATGGCGACCAGGATGCCGGGCGACTGGATGTTGGCGAACAGGGTCTCGCCGTCCTCGGAGAAGTTCACGCCGGTGAACTCGCTGAACTCCGGCGCCTCGGCGGTGCCGATGTTCAGGTCGTTGCGGGCGATCGGGTAGGTCTTGCCGTCCTCGGTGGTGCCGAAGAGGTGCGAGACGCCCTCGCCGTCCTCGGCGATCACCAGGCCGCCGTACGGCGAGACGGTGATGTTGTCCGGGCCGTCGTAGTTGCCGTGGTCGCCCATGACGTCGGTGTTGACGCCCAGCAGCAGCTTGAGGGTGATGGTGCGGCGCTTCGGGTCGTAGAACCAGACCTGGCCGTCGTGCGCGGCGCCCGGGCTCTCGGTGCGGGCGTAGCTGGAGACGAAGTAGAAGCCGCTGTCCCCCCACCACATGCCCTCCAGCTTGCGGGCCCGGGTGACCTCACCGGCCGCGAACTGCTTGCGGACCGAGGTGGTCTTCGCGTCGCGGTCCTTGACCGTGACCCAGTCCACGCCGTAGACGGTGCCGACCTTGGTGGCGCGGGACAGGTCGTCGACGAAGCCGCCCTTGGAGTCGAAGACCTTGAAGGCCTCCAGCACGCCGGCGTCGGCGGCCAGGGTGCGCAGCTTGCCCTTGCCGTGCTTGAAGCCGGCCGGCGGGGTCCAGCGGAAGAGCAGGCCGTTCGGGTTGGAGGCGTCCTCGGTCAGGTAGAGGTGGCCGCGCTTCTGGTCCACCACGACCGCCTCGTGGGCGTACCGGCCCAGCGCCTTGATCGGCTGCGGGTCGCGGTTGGCCGCCTGGTCGTACGGGTCGACCTCGAAGATGTAGCCGTGGTCCTTGGTGAAGCCGTTCTTGCCGGCCTTGTCCTCGGTCTCCTCGCCGGACAGCCAGGTGCCCCACGGGGTCGCGCCACCGGCGCAGTTGGTGGCGGTGCCGGCGATGCCGACCCACTCGCGGACCTGCTTGCCGCCGTTCTTCACCTCGACGACGGTGCAGCCGCCGGCCGCGCCCGGGTCGTAGACGTGGCCCTCCAGCAGCGGCACCGGGTGCGGCCAGTTGGCGCGGGCGCCGCCCAGTTCGTGGTTGACCACCAGCAGGGTGGCGCCGTGCCGGCCCTCGAAGGAGGCGGTGCCGTCGTGGTTGCTCGGGGTGAACTCGCCGGTGACCAGCTTGGTCTCGCCGGTGCGGGTGATGACGCGGTACTTGAACCCGCGCGGCAGCGCCAGGATCCCCTTCGGGTCGGCGATCAGCTCGCCGTAGCCGACGGCGCGGCGGGCCGCGGCCGGGGCGGTCTCCGCCTCGGCGACGCCCTCGCCGCCGACCGGGGCCGCGATGGCTCCGGGCGCGGTGGCCAGCACCTCGGCGCTGCCGGCGATGAGGACACCGGCACCGATGGCGGTCGAACGGTTGACGAAGTCCCGGCGGGACAGCGACATGTTCACTCCTGTGAGTGTGGGAGGGCGCGACGCCCAGCAGACTCGGCTCCCCCGGTGAACCGGAGGTGAACCCGACGCCTCGTCAGAGTGGTGATTTGCCTACCGTATTCGAACAAACGGAAGCGTGACCACCCGTTCACTCACCGTCCGACCCGCTCGATCCGCCACTGCTCCCAGGCCGTCAGCCAGGCCTCCTCGGCGGCCGGCGCCGCTCCCCGGACCCGCGGGGCACCGCCCAACCAGAGCCGCTCCCAGGCCCGTTGGGCCGGAAGGCTGGGCACCTCGCTGGCGAACACGGTGTACCGGACGACCTCCTCCACCGCGGCCGAGCCCTCCGGGGTACCGACCGCCCAGTCGGTGTTCTGGGCCAGCCGGGTGAGGTGGTTGACCATCGCGGTGACGGCGTCCCCGGCCTCCTCCCTGGTCTCCGAGGCCAGCCGCATCTGCTGCCGCACGGCCGCCTCCCAGCGCACCGCCCCGGCCTCCCCGCGCAGCCGCCGGGGCAGCCGCGGCGCCGTCCGGGCCCGGGCCTGCGCCGCCAGCGCCACCGCCTCCTGCACCGCGTGCTCGATCACCGCCCGGTGCGCCTCCAGCCCGGCCACCGGCGGGAGCTCCCGCTCCTCCAGCACGGCCAGCCGCTCCTGACGCAGCGCCAGCCGGCGCAGCAGGTCGGTGCGGCCCAGCACGTACCGCTCGAAGTCCTCGATCCGGCGCAGCTCCACCCCGCCCGGCGGCACCCCGCGGCCGGTCACCTGGACGGTCACGCCGTCCACCCGCAGACGCCCGGCCCAGACCGGCGGGGCGGGCGGCTCGGCGTCCGGGCGGCGGTCCTCGTGGATCTGCAGCGCCCTGGGCTCGCCCTCGACGGTGATCCACTCGCGCAGCGCGCGGACGGCGCCGGGCCCGTCGCCCTCGTCGACCTCCAACTGCTCGTAGACCCGGTCGCGCTCGTCCTCGACCAGGTCCTCCAGCTCGGGCAGCGAGCGGTGCTCCGCGCCGGGGCGGTAGGTGCGGACGGTCACGTACGGGCCCTCGACCGAACTCCAGTCCCCGGAGCGCACCTCGACCCAGCCGAGCCGGCCGTTGCTGACCTCGTACTCGGCGAGCACGTCACCGTCCCCGGCCGGCCCGCCCTCCTCGGCCGGCCCGCCGTCGGGCCCCTCCCGGTGCAGGCCGTGGGCGTGCTCGGAGCGGTCCACGCCGTAGACCGGGAAGTCGGCGTCCGCGAGCACCCGCCGGCTGTGCTCCTCGTGGTCGGCGTAGAAGTCCTCGGGCTCCTGGGGCCTGGTCGCGTCCTGCCTCTTCATCCTCTGCCGCACCCCCGCGTGCTCGCCTCGCCGTCGCTCGCCGCCGACCCCGCCCCAGGGGAGGCGAGGTCAGAACCCGCCCCACCTTACGGGCCCCGGACCTGCCGGGCCATCAGCTTCCCCCGTACGGTTGGCAGCTCGCGGCTCCGGCCCCGTACGCCCGGAAATGTCAGTAGCCTTGCCTACCCTGGGCGGCATGACCGCAGCCACGCCGTTCCCCGCCCGGATCAGCATCGTCACGCTCGGAGTGAGCGACCTCGCCGCCTCCGAGGCCTTCTACCAGGCCCTCGGCTGGCAGCGCTCCGGCGCCTCCAACGACTCCATCGTCTGGTTCCGCACCGCCGACTCGGCACTCGGCCTCTTCCCCTCCGAGGAGCTGGCCGCCGACGCGGGCGTCCCCGCCACCGGCGAGCCCTCCTTCCGCGGCGTCACCCTGGCGGTCAACCTGGAGTCCCGCGAGCAGGTGGACGCCGCCATGACGCACGCCGTCGAGGCCGCCGGCGCCACCGTGGTCAAGCCCCCGACCGCCACCGAGTGGGGCGGCTACTCCGGCTACTTCGAGGACCCGGACGGCCACCTCTGGGAGCTGGCCCACAACCCCTTCTTCCCCTTCACCGAGGCCGGCCAGCTCGACCTCCCCTGAGCGTGCGGGCCCGCCCCGCGGCGGGCACCACTCCCGGAGGAGACCGCCGCGCCGCTCGGGAGGGCACCGGACCATGGACGCCAACCACTACCGCCTGACCTCGGCCTGGGCCCTGCCCGCCGCCCCGGCCCGGGTCTACGCGGCACTCCGGGACGTCGAGCACTACCCCGACTGGTGGCCGCAGATCCGCACCGTCCGCCGCCTCGACGACCACACCGGCGAACTCCTGATCCGCTCCGTCCTCCCCTACTCCCTGCTCCTGACGGCCCGTGAGCAGCTCCAGGACGAGGCCGCCGGCCTGCTGGCCGCCGAGCTCACCGGCGACCTGGTCGGCTGGTCCCGCTGGACGGTCCGCCCCGACGGCCCCGGCACCCGCGCGGTCTTCGAGGAGGAGGTCCGCCCCGCCAAACCCCTGATGCGCCGTCTGGCCCCCGTCGCCCGCCCCCTCTTCCTGGCCAACCACGCCGCCATGATGCGCGCCGGCCACCGCGGCCTGCTGCGCCACCTGACGGCCTGACACCTCCGGCGGGAGGAGGGGCGAGCAGCCGGGGCCGCCCCTCCCCGACCGACCCGGTGTCAGCCCTTCTGCTGGGAGCGGGCCTTGAAGGCCGCCTTGCGGGCCTCCTTGGCCACCGTGCGGTCGAGGTGGAGCTCGCCGATGGCCTCCAGGACGTCGGCCGTGTACGGGTGGTCGATCCGCCAGAGCTCGCCGAAGAAGCTCGCCGGGTTGGCGGTCACCGGCAGCTCGGCGACCAGCCGCCGCAGCACCTCCGCCTCGCCCTCGCTGGTGAGCAGCTGCGCGGCGAAGCCGTCCACCGTGGTCCAGAGCACCATCGAGCGCTCCGGCGCCACCACCTGCTCGCCCTGCGCCTGCAGCCAGGCCCGGGCGGCGCCGCCCAGCTCCGGGTCGTCCTGCACCTCGGCCGCCGCCGGGCGGGCCGGCTCCCCGATCATCTCCAGCGTCTGCACCACCAGCAGCCGCCGCACCGGCGAGAACGCGTCCGCGCCCCGCGCCGCCGCCAGCAGCTCCCGCGCGGCCGCCGCCGGGTCCTTGCCCGCCAGCCAGATCAGCAGCTCCCGCTCGGGCAGCACGTTGGCGGTCTCGGTGACGGCGCGCAGCACCGTCTCGGCGTCGCCCTGGGCCAGCTCGCCGACCAGCGGGGCGTCGTAGCCCTCCTCCAGCAGCCACTGCCGCACGCCGTACTGGCCCAGCGGGGTCAGCCGGACCAGGCCGAAGCGGGCCGACTCCTCCTCGCTGAGCTCCTCGTCGCCGGCCGCCGGGGAGTCCTCCTCCTCGAACAGCTCGGGGTCGATCGGCCGGTGCTCCAGCAGACCGAGCTCGGCCAGGTCGGCCAGCATCGGGTCGAGGGTGACCATCAGATCGGTGATGTCGCCGAGCAGTTCCTCGTCCGGCTCCTCGCCCTCGGGCACCACCAGCAGCGCGGCCAGCACCCCGAGCGGCACCGTCTCCTCGCCGGGCTCGGCGAAGGCGGTGGTCTCGTAGAGCACCTGGAGCGCCTCGTCCAGCAGCTCGGCCGCCGCCTTGCGGGACTCCTCGACCGCCGAGAGCCGGTCCTCGTCGTCGTCGTCCGCGCCGCCGTCCTCGTCCTCCAGGTCCAGCGAGTCGGCCTCGGCGGCCAGCTCGCGGACGATCCCGGCGGCGGTCAGCCAGAGTTCGAGGACGGTCTCCTCGTCGCCCTGCTCGGCGGCCTCCAGGTCGGGGCCGGGGATGGCCACGTGGGCGCCGGCCTCGGTGGTGCCGATCTCCACCAGGTCCAGGTCGCAGGCGAGCGACCAGGCCCGGACGGCCTCCACCTCGGCCTCCTCGCCCTCGCCGAGCCCGATCAGCCGGGCGGCGGGCGCCCGGTCGGCCGCCGGGAGGTCGCCGAACTCGTCCACCGGCCGGTGCGGGGCGGCCCAGCGGGCCAGCTTCAGCGCCTGGCCGATCAGCGGCACCGCGAGCGCCGCGTCGGCCAGCTCCCGGTCCGAGGGCAGTTCGACCGGCGGCACCAGCACCGCGGCGTCGTCCTCGTCCGGGCGGCCGTGCGCGGCGAACGCCCCGTAGAGGTCGGCCAGGTCGTAGTCGGCGGGCAGCAGGCTCTCGGCGGCCGGGCTGTCCGACGGGTTGTCAGGGGTGCTGCGTCGTCCGGCCATCGTGCTGCGCTCTCCCGGTGTGGCGGTGGTCACTGCCGACCGGATGGTGCCGGTCCGTCAACTCAGCGTAGCCGTCCGAGCCCCCGCCCGCCCGGGCCGCACGCCGAGCGCCACCGCTCCGACCTCGGCACTCGCCCCGGAGGGCCCGCACCTGACGCAGTCCGGACCAGGACTTGCAGAAGTGGCGCAGACGACACCCCGGAGGGCGATTTGCCACCCTTTCGAACACGTATCCTTCACCAGGCGCGCGGTACCACAACCCACGGACCGCACCCAGGGCAACGTCGCCCACCCCCCTCGTTTTCCCCGCCCCACCAGGGCTCCGCCGGCAGGCCACCACCCCAGGCCCGGGCCGCCCTCGGTGGTGCCCGGCCACAGGAGACCCCTGCCATGGCGGACCTCTCCCCCGCCGGCGCCGGACTGGGCACCGCCCAGTTCGAAGGACGCCGGCTCTCGGAGGCCCTGCTCCCCCTGGAGCTCGCACCACGCACGCAGCTCCAGCTCTCCGCGATCAGCCGCTGGAACGCGCTGCGCGGCGTCCGCGTCGGCCTGGTGGCCACGGCCCTGCTGCTCCTGCTGATCGGCGCCAACCTGGCCACCCCGATCTACCCGGTACTGCAGCGTCAGCTCGGCCTCACCGCGCTCGACACCACCATCCTCTTCACCGTCTACGTCTTCGCCCTGGTCCCCGTGCTGGCCGCCGTCGGCCACTGGTCCGACCACCTCGGACGCCGGGCGATGATCCTCCCCGCCGTGGCGCTGGCCGCCGCCGGCGACGCGCTCTTCGCCACCGCCGGCAGCTTCTGGCAGCTGGCCGCCGGCCGGGCCGTCCAGGGCGTCGCCGTCGCCCTGGCCACCGGCGCCGCCGGAGCCGCCCTCGGCGACCTGCTCCCCGACCACCAGACCCTGGCCGCCAAGCTCACCCTGGCCTGCTCGGCCGGCGGCGTCGCCATCGGCCCGGTGGTCGGCTCGCTGCTCTCCTCCGGCGAGCACCCACTGCTGACGCCCTTCCTGGTGCACGCGATCCTGCTGCTGGTGCTCTGCGTCCCGCTCGCCCTGGTCCACCCCCGGATGCCCGGCGGCCGCCGCCCGGCCGCCGCCCCGCCGCGCGTCACCACCCCGGCCCACCTGCGGCCGCGGCGGCTGCGGCTGCCGCGCACCGGGCGCCGCGAGTTCCTGCTCGCCGCCGGGGCCGGCTTCGCCTCCTACGCGGTCTTCGGCGTCTACCTCAGCCTGGCCCCCGCGTTCTCCGCCAAGCTGCTCGGCTCCAGCTCCTCGCTGATCGGCGCGGTGGTGGCCGCCCTGCTGCTCGGCTCCTCCGCGGTGGCCCAGCTGCTCATCCCGCCCACCACCGACCGGGTCGTCATCGCCGTCGGCATGGCCGGCCTGGCCCTCGGCCTCGGCCTGGTCGTCACCGCCGCCTGGACCGGCACCGCCGCGCTCCTCTTCCTCGGCAGCGTCCTCGGCGGCGCCTGCCAGGGCGTGGCCTTCCGCTCCCTCTTCACCACCGCCGTCGCCGCGATGGACCCCGAACGGAGGGGCTCCGAACTCTCCGCCCTCTGGGTCATCGTCTACCTCGGCTCCTCCCTCCCCATCGTCGGCGTGGGCGCCGCGGTCCAGGCCTACGGCCTCCTCCCCGCCGTCTCCGTCTTCGTCGGCCTGGTGGCGGTCGCCTGCCTCGGCCTCGCAGGAGCGGTCCTCAGCGGAAAGAGGTGATGCCTCCGGGGGCGCGGGGAACTGCGCGGGTCGGAAGGCGGCTCACCTGCAACTGACCCACCGTCAGCCAGTTGCAGGTGCTGCCTTTCCACAGCGCGCAGTTCCCCGCGCCCCCGGGGTAACCACCTTCCGCCCGGCGTGACCCCGTGTCGCTAGGGTGCCCTGTCGTGCGATCACTTCACGTCAAGGCAGCCGTCCTGCTGTCAGCCCTGTTCACCGCCCTGATACCCGGCCACGCCTCCGCTGCCGCCGCCGAGCCGCCGCTCAAGGTGGTCACCTACAACATCTGCGGCCAGTCCTCCTGCCAGTCCCCGCTGGCCCCCGCCGACTGGACCGCCGCCATGAAGGCGGCCCTCACCTCCTCCGACCCGGACGTCGTCAACCTCCAGGAGGTCTGCGCCGGCCAGGCGGACCTGCTCCGCGCCGCCCTCCCCGCGTACACGCTCTCGTACCTCAAGGGCCTCGACCTGAGCACCGGTCAGCGCGGCTGCCAGAAGTGGGGCGGCGTCACCACCTCCTTCGGGGCCGCCCTCCTGGTCAAGACCGTCCACCAGCCGGTCTTCCGCAGCCTGGTGATGAAGCCGCTCGACCCGGCCCGCGAGCCGCGCCCGCTGATCTGCGCCAACGCCACCGTCGGCACCCACCCCGTCCAGGCCTGCGACGTCCACCTGGACGGCGGCCTCGGCGGCCTGCGGGCCCAGGGCCTCCCGGTGGTGCTGGACCGCATCCAGGAGTGGGGCCAGGGCCGTCCGACCGTGCTCTCCGGCGACTTCAACGCCGACCCGACCGACCCGAACCTCGGGCTGCTCTACCAGGCGCAGGACGGCAACGGCACCTTCATCGAGGCCGACCAGCGGGACCGGCTGTACTTCCCGCCCGCCTGCCGCCACCTGGCGGACTGCCGCTCCGGCCGGACCACCACCTTCGACAGCGCCCCGAACACCGTGCCGATCGGCGACACCCGCAAGTTCGACTACGTCTTCGGCAGCGCCGCCGCCTTCACCTCCCCGAAGGCCTGGACCGACCCGGCCGGCGGCCTCTCCGACCACCTGCTCTACCGGGCCGAGCTGACCTGGGGTCAGGACACCACCGCCCCGTCGGCCCCGCTGGCCTTCAACTCCCCCGGCCTGATCGGCTCCGGCAACGACTGGGTCAACGCGGTGGACCGCACCGCCGGGGACTTCACCGGCGACGGTGCGCCCGACCTGGTGCTGCGCTACGCCACCGGCACCGTCGTGCTCCACCCCGGCGACGGCAAGGGCGGCTTCGGCGCCGCCCGCCAGCTGGCCTCCGGCTGGACCGGCGTCCGCTCCCTCACCGCCGGGTACTTCGACGAGGACGCCCTCGCCGACCTGTTGGTCCAGTACGACGACGGCACCGCCGCCATCACCGAGGGCCGGGCCGACGGCACCCTCTCCGCCCCGTACCCGCTGCCCGTCCCGGGCGGCCTGCTGAACGCGGTGGACCTGGCGTACGGGCACCTGCTCTCCCCCACCAGCCGCGACCTGCTGGTGCGCTGGGCGGACGACCACGTCAGCGCCCGGCCCGTCGTCAAGACCGGTGGCGCGTACACCGTCTCGGGGGCCGTCACCGTCCGCCCCGGCGGCGCCGACAAGCTGCCCGGCACGGCCGACCTGCTCGCCGGGGACTTCACCGGCAGCGGCTCCACCTC
Source organism: Kitasatospora sp. NPDC051853 (assembly GCF_044452665.1). Taxonomy (NCBI): domain Bacteria; kingdom Bacillati; phylum Actinomycetota; class Actinomycetes; order Kitasatosporales; family Streptomycetaceae; genus Kitasatospora; species Kitasatospora sp. NPDC051853. The sequence goes on from NZ_JBITBY010000013.1 coordinate 106,027, forward strand.
CCTGCTGATCCGCGACACCACCGGGGCGACGGCGCTCTACCCGGCCACCGGCCAGGGCCTGTACGCCACCAAGGTCCCGGTCTCCGACGGCCGCGGCTGGCAGGCGGTCGAGGACCTGGTCGCCGCCGACTTCACCAAGGACGGCAAGGACGACCTGGTGCTGCACTGGGCAAACCAGTACAGCTCCACCGCCCCCGGCAAGGGCCAGACCGAGTTCCTGCCCTCCACCGGCACCACCCCGGCCCTGTTCGGCGCCCCGGCCGTGCTCAAGTGGGCCTCCGTCAGCCCCTGGGGCAACGCCTCCGACGTGCTGACCGCCGACTTCGACGGCGACGGCAACGCCGACCTGCTGACCCGCCGCCCGCGCTCCCCGCTCCGGCTCAACCTGGGCGTGGGCACCGGCGGCTTCGGCGGCTCCCGCCCCGTCCTCGCGGCCGGCTCGCTCTCCGACCTCACCGAGCTCGGCCAGGGCAAGGTGTACGCCACCCAGTCACCGGTCAACCTCTACCGCTGGTCCGACGGCACCCTGCTGGTCGACCGCAAGCGCACCGCCGACCTGACCACCCCCGCCGCCGTGAAGGCCGCCACCAGCCTGCTGGTCCGCTCCTCCGACGACCACGGCCGGGTGGCCGCCTACGAGTACTCCTTCGACGGCGCCCCGCCCACCACCCTGGACGCCTTCCACAACACCCTCTCCGTCCCCCTGGACGGCCTCGGCACCGGCCCCCACCGCCTCACCGTGACCGCCCTCGACCCCAGCGGCAACCGCTCCGCCCCGACCGCCTTCGACTTCACCCGCTCCTGAGCCAACGCCGAAGGCCCGGCTCCCCCTGGAGGGGAGCCGGGCCTTCCTGACGTCGGGTCAGACGTTGAAGCCGAGCGCGCGGAGCTGGTCGCGGCCGTCGTCGGTGATCTTGTCCGGGCCCCACGGCGGCATCCAGACCCAGTTGATCCGGAGGTCCTTGACCAGGCCGTCGGTGGCGGTCTTGGCCTGGTCCTCGATCACGTCGGTGAGCGGGCAGGCGGCCGAGGTGAGGGTCATGTCGATGGTGGCGACGTCGCCCTCGTCGATGTGGATGCCGTAGATCAGGCCCAGGTTGACGACGTCGATGCCCAGCTCGGGGTCGACCACGTCCATCAGGGCCTCGGTGAGGTCCTCGACCGAGACCGTGCCGGCGGTGGTGCCGACGATCTGGACGGGGCCCTCGGCCGGGGTGCCGGCCTCGGTGTCGCTCATGGGTGATTCCTCATCACGTAGTTCAGTCGTTGACGACGGGGTGCTCGGAGAGCGCCTGGGCGGTGGCGTCCTTCCAGGCCATCCAGCTCAGCAGCGCGCACTTCACCCGGGCGGGGAACTTGGAGACCCCGGCGAACGCGACCGCGTCCTCCAGGACCTCCTCGTCGCCCTCGGCCTTGCCCTTGCTCTGCATCAGCTCCAGGAAGGCCTCCTGGATCGCCTGGGCCTCGCCGACCGTCTTGCCGACGACGAGCTCGTTCAGCACCGAGGCGCTGGCCTGGCTGATCGAACAGCCCTGCGAGTCGTAGGAGACGTCCGCGACCACCGGGCCGTCGAGCTTCACCCGGAGGGTGATCTCGTCGCCGCAGGTCGGGTTGACGTGGTGCACCTCGGCGTCGCCGTCGCGCAGACCCTTGCCGTGCGGGTTCTTGTAGTGCTCCAGGATGATCTCCTGGTACATCGAGTCCAGCTTCATGCCGCGCTCACCCCTCAGGCGAAGAAGTTGCGGACGTGGTGCAGACCGTCGACCAGCGCGTCGACCTCACCCGGAGTCGAGTAGAGGTAGAACGAGGCCCGGGTGGTGGCCGGCACGCCGAAGCGCAGGCAGACCGGCCGCGCGCAGTGGTGGCCGACCCGGACCGCGATGCCCTGCTCGTCGAGCACCTGGCCGACGTCGTGCGGGTGGATGTCGCCGAGCGTGAAGGAGATCGCGGCGGCCCGGTCCACGGCACTGCGCGGACCGATGATCCGCAGGTCCGGGACCTCCAGCAGGCGCTCGACCGCGTACTCGGTGATCGCGTGCTCGTGGGCGGCGATCTTCTCCATGCCGATGTTCGACAGGTAGTCGATGGCCGCACCGAGACCGACCGCCTGGGCGATCGGCGGGGTGCCGGCCTCGAACTTGTGCGGGGCCGGGGCGTAGGTCGAGGCGCCCATGGTGACGGTCTCGATCATCTCGCCGCCACCGAGGAACGGCGGGAGGTCCTCCAGCAGCTCCTGACGGCCCCACAGCACGCCGATGCCGGTCGGGCCGAGCATCTTGTGGCCGGTGAAGGCGACGAAGTCGGCCTCCAGCGCCTGGACGTCCAGCACCATGTGCGGGGCGGCCTGCGAGGCGTCGATCAGCACCAGGGCGCCGACCGCCTGGGCCTTGCGGACGATGGTCTCGACCGGGTTGACGGTGCCGAGCAGGTTGGAGACCAGCGTGAAGGAGACGATCTTCGTCTTCTCGGTGATCAGCTCGTCGATGTTGGAGAGGTCGAGACGGCCCTCGTCGGTGAGGCCGAACCACTTCAGCTTCGCGCCGGTGCGCTGCGAGAGCAGCTGCCACGGCACGATGTTGGAGTGGTGCTCCATCTCGGTGATGACGATCTCCGAGTCGGCGTCCACCTTGTACGGCTCGTCGGCCCAACCCAGCATGTTCGCAACGAGGTTGAGGGACTCCGAGGCGTTCTTGGTGAAGATCACCTCATCCCGGCTCGGCGCGTTGATGAACGCCGCGACCTTGTCGCGGGCACCCTCGTAGAGCGCCGTGGCCTCTTCGGCCAGCACGTGCACACCACGGTGCACGTTGGCGTTGTGCCGCTCGTAGTACGCGTTCAGCGCGTCCAGCACCTGGCGCGGCTTCTGCGAGGTGGCCGCGTTGTCCAGGTAGACCAGCTGCTTGTCGTCGTGCAGCAGCCGCTGGAGGACCGGGAAGTCCTTGCGGATCGCGTCAGTGTCCAGGAGCCCGGTCAGCGCCGAGCCGGGATGATGAATCGTCACTCGGAAGCGCCGCCCTTCACGTAAGACTCGTAGCCCTCGTTCTCCAGCTTGTCGGCCAGCTCCGCACCGCCGGACTCGACGATGCGGCCGCCCGCGAAGACGTGGACGTGGTCGGGCTTGATGTACCGCAGGATGCGGGTGTAGTGGGTGACCAGCAGGGTGCCGACCTCGCCGGTCGAGCGGACCCGGTTGATGCCCTCGGAGACGATCCGCAGCGCGTCGACGTCCAGGCCGGAGTCGGTCTCGTCGAGGATCGCGATCTTCGGCTTGAGCAGCTCCAGCTGGAGGATCTCGTGGCGCTTCTTCTCACCGCCGGAGAAGCCCTCGTTGACGTTGCGCTCGGCGAAGGCCGGGTCCATCTGGAGCGCGGCCATGGCCTCCTTGACCTCCTTCACCCAGGTGCGCAGCTTGGGGGCCTCGCCGCGGACGGCGGTGGCGGCGGTGCGCAGGAAGTTGGAGACCGAGACGCCGGGGACCTCGACCGGGTACTGCATGGCGAGGAAGACGCCGGCCCGGGCGCGCTCGTCGACCGACATCTCCAGCACGTCCTCGCCGTCCAGCAGGACGGAGCCGCCGGTGACGGTGTACTTGGGGTGGCCGGCCAGCGAGTAGGCCAGGGTGGACTTGCCGGAGCCGTTGGGGCCCATGATCGCGTGCGTCTCGCCCTGCTTGACCGTCAGGTCGACGCCCTTCAGGATCTCGCGGGGGCCGTTCTCGGCCTCGACGGAGACGTGCAGGTCACGGATTTCAAGCGTTGCCATGTGTACTCAGGACTCCTGGTTGACGGAGACGAGCACATCGTCCCCTTCGATCTTCACGGGATAGACGGCGACCGGCTTGGTGGCGGGCAGACCGTTGGGCTTGCCGGTGCGCAGGTCGAAGCTGGAGCCGTGCAGCCAGCACTCGATCATGCAGTCCTCGACCTCGCCCTCGGAGAGCGACACGTTCGCGTGCGAGCAGATGTCGTTGATCGCGAACACCTCGCCCTCGGTGCGGACGACGGCGACCGGCACGCCGTTCAGCTCGACGCGCTTGGGGGTGTCCTCGGCGAGGTCGTTCAGCGCGCAGGCACGGAGAAAGCTCATCAGACCGCCGCTTCCAGCTCGGCCTCGATCTTCTCCATCAGGTGGTCCTGGATCTCCGGGACGCCGATCTGCTGGACCAGCTCGGCGAAGAAGCCGCGGACCACCAGGCGCCGGGCCTCGTCGGCCGGGATGCCACGGGCCATCAGGTAGAAGAGCTGCTCGTCGTCGAAGCGGCCGGTGGCGGAGGCGTGGCCGGCGCCGACGATCTCGCCGGTCTCGATCTCCAGGTTCGGGATCGAGTCCACCCGGGCGCCGTCGGTGAGCACCAGGTTGCGGTTGTGCTCGTAGGTGTCGGTGCCCTCGGCGGCGGCGCGGATCAGCACGTCGCCGACCCAGACCGCGTGCGCGTCCTGGCCCTGGAGGGCGCCCTTGTAGACCACGTTGGACCGGCAGTGCGGGGTGTCGTGGTCGATCACCAGGCGGTGCTCCAGGTGCTGGCCGGCGTCCGCGAAGTACAGGCCGTACAGCTCGGCCTCGCCGCCGGGGGCGGCGTAGGTGACGCGCGGGTGCAGCCGGACCAGGTCGCCGCCGAAGGTCACCACGACCGACTTGAGCGAGGCGTCCCGGCCGACCAGGGCGGTGTGCTGCGCGGCGTGCACCGCGTCCCGCTCCCAGTCCTGGACGGAGACGAAGGTGAGCTTGGCGCCGTCGCCGAGCAGCAGCTCGACGTTGGCCGCCCGGACGCCGGTGCCGGTGTGGTTGATCACCACGACCGCCTCGGCGAAGGGCTTGACCTCGACCAGCACGTGCGCGAAGGCGGTGCCGCCCTCGCCGTGCACGTCGATCTTGACCGGCTCGGTGAGCACCGTCTCCTTGGGGACGGTGACGACCAGGGCCTGCTGGAAGGCGGAGAACGCCTGCGCGGCGACCCGGTCCACCGGCTTGCCGGCCTTGCCCAGGCGGGCGTCGTCGCGGCCGACGGTCTCGGCGGTGACGCCCTCGGGCAGGCTCAGCTCGATCTTGTCCTGGCCCTGCGCGCCCTCGGCGGCGGTGCCGTCGTGCAGACCGCCGAGGCGGTGCAGCGGGGTGAACCGCCAGTCCTCCTCGCGGCCGTGCGGCACCGGGAAGTCGTTGACGTCGTACGAGGGCTTGACCGCGACGCGGGCGTCGATCGGCTGCTTGACGGTGGCCCGGCCGGTGCCGGGGCCCGCCAGCTGGGCGCCGGCGCCGGCGGTGCCGACCTCGATCGAACCGGCGGTGGTGGAGCCGGAAGTGTTCTGCTCAGCCATGGCTGTTCGTGGTGCTCTCTTCCTCAATCTGTGGGCGGGTGACGGGGGCTGACGAAGGGTCAGCCGACCGAACCCTCCATCTGCAGCTCGATCAGCCGGTTGAGCTCCAGCGCGTACTCCATCGGCAGCTCGCGGGCGATCGGCTCCACGAAGCCGCGGACGATCATCGCCATCGCCTCGAACTCGGTCATGCCACGGCTCATCAGGTAGAACAGCTGGTCCTCGGAGACCTTGGAGACCGTCGCCTCGTGGCCCATGGACACGTCGTCCTCGCGGACGTCCACGTAGGGGTAGGTGTCCGAGCGGGAGATGGTGTCCACCAGCAGCGCGTCGCAGAGCACGTTGGACTTGGCGCCCTTGGAGCCCTCGCCGATCTCGATCAGACCGCGGTACGAGGTCCGGCCACCGCCGCGGGCCACCGACTTGGAGACGATGTTCGACGAGGTGTTCGGGGCCATGTGGACCATCTTGGCGCCGGCGTCCTGGTGCTGGCCCTCGCCCGCGAAGGCGATCGACAGGGTCTCGCCCTTGGCGTGCTCGCCCATCAGGTAGACGGCCGGGTACTTCATGGTGACCTTGGAGCCGATGTTGCCGTCGACCCACTCCATGGTGGCGCCCTCGTACGCGACGGCGCGCTTGGTCACCAGGTTGTAGACGTTGTTCGACCAGTTCTGGATGGTCGTGTAACGGCAGCGGCCGCCCTTCTTGACGATGATCTCGACCACGGCGCTGTGCAGCGAGTCCGAGGAGTAGATCGGGGCGGTGCAGCCCTCGACGTAGTGGACGTAGGCGTCCTCGTCGACGATGATCAGCGTCCGCTCGAACTGGCCCATGTTCTCGGTGTTGATCCGGAAGTAGGCCTGCAGCGGGATGTCCACGTGCACGCCCTTCGGCACGTAGATGAACGAGCCGCCGGACCACACCGCCGTGTTCAGCGCGGCGAACTTGTTGTCGCCGGCCGGGATCACGGTGCCGAAGTACTCCTTGAAGAGCTCCGGGTGCTCCTTGAGCGCGGTGTCGGTGTCCAGGAAGATGACGCCCTGCTCCTCCAGGTCCTCGCGGATCTGGTGGTAGACGACCTCGGACTCGTACTGCGCGGCGACACCGGCGACCAGGCGCTGCTTCTCCGCCTCCGGGATGCCGAGCTTGTCGTACGTCGCCTTGATGTCGGCGGGCAGGTCCTCCCAGGACTCGGCCTGCTTCTCGGTGGAGCGGACGAAGTACTTGATGTTGTCGAAGTCGATGCCGGTCAGGTCGGAGCCCCAGGTCGGCATGGGCTTCTTGCCGAAGAGCTTCAGGCCCTTCAGGCGGAGGTTGAGCATCCACTCCGACTCGGACTTCTTGGCCGAGATGTCGCGGACGACCTCCTCGCTGAGGCCGCGCTTGGCGGCGGCACCGGCGGCGTCCGGGTCGGACCAGCCGTACTCGTAGGTACCGAGGCCCTCGAGCTCCGGGTGCGAAACGGTGTCAGTCATGCGAGGTTCCTCCGCGCGGACGCAGGTACTGGTGGAGTGGACGTACCGGCAGTCGGCACGGCACCGGGCAGCTGGCGTGAAGCAGCCGACGGTGCGGCACCGGGTGCCGGCACATAGGTGGTGCAGACCCCGTCGCCGTGGGCGATGGTGGCCAGCCGTTGCACGTGGGTGCCCAGCAGCTGGGAGAAGACTTCCGTCTCCGCCTCGCAGAGCTGGGGGAACTGCTCGGCGATGTGCGCGACCGGGCAGTGGTGCTGGCAGAGCTGGGCGCCGGCCGGGGCCTTGGGGGTGGCCGCCGACGGCACTCGCCGCACCGTGGCAGCGTACCCGTCGGCGCTGAGCGCCCTCGCCAGGGCCTCGGCCCGCTGGTCGGAACCGGCCAGCTCCAGCTCGGCGCGGTAGCGCTCGCCCTGGCGGCCGAAGCGGGCCCGGGCGAAGGCGGCGACCGCCTCCTCGCCCGCCTTGCCGCCGCCCACCGACTCGGAGATCCAGCGCAGCGCGTCGGCCGCGAGCTGGTCGTAGGCCTGGTAGAAGGCCGAACGGCCGGCGTCGGTGAGGGCGAAGACCTTGGCCGGGCGGCCGCGGCCGCGGCTGCCGTAGACCCGCTGCTCGCGCGCGTCGACCAGCCCGGCGGCGGCGAGGCCGTCCAGGTGGCGGCGGACGGCGGCGGCGGTCAGGCCCAGGCGGCTGGCCAGGTCGGCGGCGGAGGACGGGCCGTGGTCCAGGATCGAACGGGCGACCCTGTCCCGGGTGGCCGGATGGCCGTCCGTCTCCGGGGACGCGGGCACGGCGCAGTCGGGGGCCGCGTGGGCCTCCGGCAGCTGGGTGTGCTCGCGCATGTTTTTCACAACACGATTGTTGCGTAATTCGTTCCGGCTGTTCAAGCCGTGATCCACACCTCACCGATGACATCTGTCACGCAGGTAAGCCTTACCTGACCGGGGAATTGTGATCATCGAGGCCCGGTCCGGGGGCGGGTGTGAGCCCTCTTAGACTCAGCCGCATGCATAGCGAACCAGCGGTCCAGGTCACCGGCCTGGTGAAGCGGTACGGCGCCAAGACCGCTGTGGACGGGCTCGACCTGACCATCGCGCGGGGCAGTGTCACCGCGGTGCTCGGGCCGAACGGCGCCGGGAAGACCACCACCATCGAGACCTGCGAGGGATACCGCCGCCCGGACGCCGGGACGGTCCGGGTGCTGGGCCTCGACCCGGTCACCGAGGCGGCCGCGCTGCGGCCCCGGATCGGCGTGATGCTGCAGTCCGGCGGCGTCTACGCCGGGGCCCGCGCGGTCGAGATGCTCCGGCACACCGCCAAGCTGCACGCCCACCCGCTGGACGTGGACGCGCTGGTCGGGCGGCTGGGCCTCGGCTCCTGCGGCCGGACGACCTACCGGCGGCTCTCCGGCGGGCAGCAGCAGCGGCTGGCGCTGGCGATGGCCGTGGTCGGCCGCCCCGAGCTGGTCTTCCTGGACGAGCCCACCGGCGGGCTCGACCCGCAGGCCCGCCGGGCCACCTGGGAGCTGGTCCGCGACCTGCGCCGGGACGGCGTGACCGTGGTGCTGACCACCCATCACCTGGACGAGGCCGAGGAGCTGGCCGACCGGGTGGCGGTCGTGGACGCCGGCAAGGTGATCGCGGACGGCACCGTGGAGGAGCTCTGCCGCGGCGGCTCCGAGTCCGCCCTGCACTTCGAGGCCCCGGCCGGCCTCGACCTCGGCGGCCTGCGCAAGGCCCTGCCGGACGGCGCCCACGCCACCGAGACCTCCCCGGGCTCCTACCGGGTGGAGGCCCCGCTCGACCCGGCGCTGCCCGCCGCCGTGACCGCCTGGTGCGCCTCGGTGGGCGTGCTGCCCGAGCGGCTGACGGTGCGTCGGCGCAGCCTCGAAGACGTCTTCCTCGAACTGACCGGACGGGAACTGCGATGACCACCTACGAGCCGATGCCGGGCGCCGCCCCGGTCGGGCGGATGCTGCTGGCGCAGACCGCGTTCGAGACGAAGATGCTGCTGCGCAACGGCGAGCAGCTGCTGCTCACCGTGGTCATCCCGACCGTGCTGCTGGTGCTGTTCTCCGCCGTGGACGTGGTGGACGTGGAGGGCCCGGGCAAGCGGGTGGACTTCCTGGCTCCGGGCCTGCTGGCGCTCGCGGTGATGTCCACCGCCTTCACCGGCCAGGCCATCGCCACCGGCTTCGAGCGGCGCTACGGGGTGCTCAAGCGGCTCGGCGCCAGCCCGCTGCCGCGCTGGGCGCTGATGGCCGCCAAGACCGGCTGCGTGCTGGTCACCGAGGTGCTCCAGGTGGCCCTGCTCTCGGTGATCGCGCTGGCACTCGGCTGGTCCCCGCAGGGGAACCCGCTCGCGGTGGCCGCCCTGCTGCTGCTCGGCACCGCCGCCTTCTCCGGCCTCGGCCTGCTGATGGCCGGCACGCTGCGCGCGGAGGCCACCCTGGCGGCGGCCAACCTGGTCTTCGTCCTGCTGCTGCTGGCCGGCGGGGTGGTCGTCCCGCTGGCGAAGTTCCCCGAGGCCGTCCGGCCGGTGCTGGAGCTGCTGCCGATCAGCGCGCTCTCGGACGGGCTGCGCGGGGTGCTCCAGCACGGCGCCGGGATGCCCTGGGCGGACCTGGGCATCCTCGGCGCCTGGGCGGTGCTGGGGCTGGGCCTGGCGGCCCGCTTCTTCCGCTGGGAGTGACCGGCTAGCGCGAGCGGCGGCGTCCGACCAGGACCAGGGCGCCGCCGACCAGCAGCACGCCCGCGCCGGCCAGCGCGATCGGGACGGCGCTGCTGCCGCCGCCGGTCTCGGCCAGCTGCGGGGCGCTCGGCTTGGGGCTGGGCTTCTTGGACGGCGTCGCGCTGGGCGTGGCGGTCGGGGTCGGGGTGGCGCTCGGGGTGGGCGTCGGGGTCGGCGTGGGCGTCGGGGTGGGCTTCGGGCAGGGGGCGCTGGTCGCCGTCTTGATGACCGGGGCCTTGGGGTCCGCGTCGGTGGTCACCGTGAGGGTGACGGTGAGGTCCTCGGTGTGCGCCGCGACCGGGAACTCCTTGCTGTACTCGGTGGAGAACTTCTCCTCCGTCACGACGGCCTTGCCGCCGATCTCCAGCGAGACCCGGTTGGTGAACTGCTCGCCGTAGCCGGACAGCCGGACGCTGACCTTGTCGCAGCCGACCGTCCACTCCACCCCGCGCTCCGCCGTCGCGGCCGTCGCACTCCCGGTCAGCAGCAGCGGGGCCAGAACCCCCGCCGCCAGTACCGCGCCGAACACCCCACGCTGCCGTGCCATCCGCTGTTCCCTCCCGAACGACCTTGTCCGGCAAGGGCCTTGACTCCCCGCACGGACCTTCGAGCGGACTCTACCGGCGGACGGGCACGCCGTCGGCGGCCTTGGCGAAAAAAGCACGCACCCGCCGTTCGGTCCCGAACGGCGGGTGCGTGCTGTGCGGACGGTGCGTCAGGCGCGGCGGCCCGCCCGGCGGCGGGTCGCCACCACGACGGCGGCGCCGGCGCCGACGATCACCACGCCGCCGATGGTCAGCGGCAGCAGGCCGCTGGCACCGGTGAAGGCCAGGCCGCCCCCGGGCGAGGAGGGCGAGGCGCTCGGCGCGGTGCCGCCCGGGGTGCTCGCGGTCGCGGACGGGGTGCCGCTGGTGGAGCCCGAGGGGGTGCCGGAGCCGCTGGGCTTCGGGGAGGTGCTGCCGCCCGGGGTGCTCGGCGACGGGGAGGCGGACGGGCTGCCCGAGGTGCTCGCGGACGGCGACGGGGAGGCCGAGGGGCTCGGCGACGGGCTGCCCGAGGGAGTGACCGGGGGGACCACCGGCAGGCAGCCGGTGAAGGGGTAGTGGTGGGTCTCCGCGCCGCCGGTGCCGACCAGCGACTTGGCGATGACGGAGCCGTTGACCGGGCCGCCCTTGCCGAGGTCGAAGTGGGCGTTCGGGGCGAGCACGCTGCCCGGCCAGGCGTTGCCGCTGTTCTTGGTGACCTTGGTGGCGGTCGGGAAGTTCCAGAGCAGCTTCTCGCGGACGGCACCGCCGGCGAAGCTCTGCAGCTTGTCGTCCAGCATGCCGTTGAGGAAGAAGCCGGTGGTGGCGGCCTTGGCCTGGTCGTAGGAGCCGCCGGTCACCGTGATGACGGTGACGGCGCCGACCGGAACGGTCAGGAAGACCTCCTTGGCCTTCTCCAACTGCTCGGCGGAGACCGAGAAGTGGTTGAGCTTCTGGTCGGTGCCGGTGAGGCGCAGCGCGTTGCCGTCGGTCACGGCCTTGCCGTTGGCGGGCGCGGCGGCCAGCTGGGTCGAGGCGGCCCGCAGCTTGGTGAACTCGGCGGCGAAGTCGATCGGGGACGGGCCCTTGGCGATCTTGCCCTGGTGCGCCTCCAGCTTGCCCGTCAGGGTGCCGCCGTAGACGCCGTTGCCCTTCATGACCTGGACGTTGCCGGAGACGTTCCCGGCCACCACGAAGGCGTTCTTGCCGGGGAGCTTGTCGACCTGGGCGGCGGTCAGCTCGTTGCCGACCGAGAAGGTGCCGCTGAAGTTGCCGCCGACCGCGACCGCGCCCTCGGCGTCGGGGCTGTGCGAGTCGTCGCCCTCGATGAACTCGCCGTAGAGGTTGGCGACACCGAGGCCGGCGCACTGCTCCCCGTTCGGGGTGGCGGTGGCCACCGGGGCCGTCAGGGCGGTGAGGGCGAGGGAGCTGCCGAGCAGGAGAGCGGCGGCGGGGACGGATATGCGCATGTGCAGGTACTCCGCGGTGGGTGCGGCCAAGGTGAGGGAGGTCAAGGCGCACTCTGTCGAGCGGGTGTACCAAAGGTCAAGACCAATGACCGGTTTGGAATCTTTGTCCGGAAAAAGAAAAACTGACGGCCCGTCGGGTGTCCGACGGGCCGTCAGCGGCCTAGCTCAGCGCGGTCAGGCGCGGTGCGCGGCCTTGCGGCGACGGCTGATCACCAGCGCCGCGCCGCCGGCCACCAGGACGGTGCCGATGGTGGCGGTGGTCAGCAGACCGGTGGTGCCGGTGAAGGCGAGCGAGTCGCCGGGGGCGCCCGGGGTGGCCGAGGCGCCCGGGGCGACGACCGCCGGGGAGGAGGAGCCGGCCGACGGCGAGACCGAACCGGACGGGCTCACCGAGGTGGACGGCGAGGCCGAACCGGACGGGCTCACCGAGGTGGACGGCGACGGCGACGGCGAGGTCGAACCGGACGGGGACGGCGACGGCGAGGTCGAGCCCGACGGGGACGGCGACGGCGACGGCTTCGGCGAGTTGGACGGCGAAGGCGACGGCGAGGGCGACGGCTTGCTGGTGGCCGGGCAGGTGTGCGACAGGTTGAACCAGCTCACCTCGCCGCCCTTGACCGTGGCGGACGCGGAGACCAGCTTGGCGCCCGCGGCCGAGGCCACGTACGCGTGCTTGTTGGTCGGCGGGCCGAAGGTGGTGACGACCTTCTCGCCACCGGGCTCGAACTTCACGGTGAGCTTGACGAAGTCCGTGCTGTTGCCCGGGAGGACGAAGTGCCAGCCGTCCTGGGTCGGGCCGACGCCCGCGCACTCGGCTTCCTTGTTCCCGTAGCCGGAGGCCGTGATCGGGAGGTCCTTCTCCTGGTGGAGCGGGATGTTGTACGTGCTGCCGCCGGAGGCGAACGCCGGGCCGGCGGTCGGCAGGGCGAGCAGCCCGGTGGCGGCCACCAGGGCAGCCGCACGGAGCGGGGAGGTTATGCGCATGGGTTACCAATTCGCTGTGGCGTGACGGAGCGCAAAGGCCCCGAAATGGTGGCTCAGCCTGCTGGATTGTGCTATCAGCGGTCAAGCTGCGGAACGGCTCCCCAGACAACGATCCGGACACGCCCACCGGGGCAAGGGCACTCCCCCCACGAACGACCGCACACGGTGGGCCCGGCACCCGGATGCGGGTGCGGCCCGTAAGGCCGCTTACAGTGATTGACGTGCTTACTCCCTCCGCCCTGCTCGCCGAGCGCTGGCACCCGACCGCCGAGACCGTCCGCCGGGCCGCGCTGGCCGCCCTGGTGATGAGCGTGGTCATCGTGGTGACCGGCGGCGCCGTCCGGCTGACCGCCTCCGGGCTGGGCTGCTCGACCTGGCCGCGCTGCACCGACGAGAGCCTGACGCCCACCGCCGAGATGGGCGTGCACGGGGTCATCGAGTTCACCAACCGGATGCTCACCTACGTGCTCTGCGCGGCGGTCGCCTGGGTCACCCTGGCCGCCCGCTGCACCGAGCCCTGGCGACGGAGCGTCAGCAAGCTGGGCTGGCTGCAGTTCTGGCTGGTGATGAGCAACGCGGTGCTCGGCGGCATCACCGTGCTGACCGGCCTCAACCCCTACATCGTCGGCGCGCACCTGATCGCCGCGATGGGCCTGGTCTGGGTCGCGGTGCTGACCTGGGAGCGGGCCAAGGAGGGCGACGGGGAGCCGGAGCTCCTGGTGCCCCGCCCGGTCCGGCAGCTGGCCGACGTGCTGGTGGTGGCGATGGGCCTGCTGGTCGCGGCCGGCACCCTGGTCACCGGCGCGGGCCACCACCCCGGCGCCTCCAGCTCGGACGGCAAGCCGGTCGCCCGGATCCCGGTCGACTACGACCGGCTCGCCCAACTGCACACCGACTTCGTCTTCCTGGCCCTCGGCCTGACCATCGCGGTGATCTTCACGCTGGCCGCGGTCAAGGCCCCGCAGGCCGCCCGCCGCCGGGCCGTCGAGCTGCTGGTGCTGCTGCTCGCCCAGGGCCTGATCGGCTTCGTCCAGTACTTCACCGACGCCCCGGAGGTCCTGGTCGGCCTGCACATGTTCGGCGCCGCGCTGGTCTGGATCGCCGCGCTGCGGGTGCCGCTCTCGCTGCGCCGCCGCCCGGTGGTGGCCGTCCCCGCCCAGGCTCCCGCCAAGGCGCTGCAGGACGCCTGACGACACGTCGAGAGGCCCGGACCCCCACAGCGGGTCCGGGCCTCTCGACGTACGCTCCGTCAGCCGCCCAGCTGGACGCCCGCCATGCGCTTCCACTCGTAGCTGCCGGTGCGCACCTTGAGGGCCAGCTCGCCCTCGAAGTCCTCGTGCAGCTTCACGCCGGCCAGCTCGGCGGCGCGCAGGCCGACGGCCTGGCTGGGCGCGACCTGGTCGCCCCAGGAACCGTCCGCACCGACCAGCACGATCCGGGTGGCGATGCCGCTGACGTGCTCGACCACGCCCTCGACGGAGCCGCCGTGCTGCTTGGCGAAGCTCTGGATGTTCTTGGCGATGCGCTTGGCACGGCGCTCGGCGCGGGCGTCCGGCGCGGCGGTGGTGGCGGTCTCTGCGCTGCTCATGGACCGCATGCTACCGACGGGTAGTCGATCTGGCGACGGAAGCGGCGTGTGCGGCCCGACACACCGGCGGAGTGCATAGGCTGGCCGGGTGACCTTCCAAGGCTGGCCCGCCGAGGCCTTCGAGTTCTACGAGCAGCTGGAGACCGACAACTCCAAGTCCTTCTGGCAGGCCCACAAGGCCCGCTACGAGCAGGACGTCCGCGCCCCGATGCTCGCCCTGCTGGACGCGCTGGAGCCCGAGTTCGGGCCCGGCAAGGTGTTCCGGCCGTTCCGGGACGTCCGGTTCAGCAAGGACAAGACCCCGTACAAGACCCACATCGGCGGCTGGCTGGACAGCGGCGGCTACATCCAGCTCTCCGCCGACCACCTGGCCTGCGGCAACGGGATGTACCGCCTCGCCACCGACCAACTCGCCCGCTACCGGGCCGCGGTGGCCGAGGACGTCAGCGGCGCCGAGCTGGAGCGGGTGATCGCGGCCGTCGAGGCCCACCCGGGCATCGCGGTGCACGGGCAGGAGCCGCTGAGGACCGCCCCGCGCGGCTTCACCAAGGACCACCCGAGGATCGGGCTGCTGCGCAACAAAGGCCTGGTCGCCTGGCGCGAGTGGGAGCCCGCCGCCTGGATGGGCACCCCGGAGGCGGCGGAGACGATCGCGGAGTTCATCCGCGCGACCCAGCCCCTGATGGCCTGGCTCGACGACCACGTCGGCCCCACCGAACTCCCCGGCCGCTGACACGCGAGAGGCCCCCTGCCGGAGCATGGGGCCTCTCTGACGTCGGATCAGCCGATGAACGGGTCCACGGCGATGACCACGAAGAGCAGGGTCAGGTAGGTGATCGACCAGTGGAACAGCCGCATCTCCTTCAGCTTCGCCCCGACCACCCCGGCCTTGGCCCGGGCGTGCAGCCCGTGCGCCTCCTTCAGCCAGAAGGCACCGAGCACCGCCGCCGAGACGGGGTACAGCCAGCTGGTGTGCGCCAGCGGCCAGAGCAGCATCGACACGCCGACCATCACCCAGGAGTAGGCGACGATCTGACGGGCCACCGCGAGGTTGCCCTTGAGCACCGGCAGCATCGGCACGCCGGCCTTGGCGTAGTCCTCCCGGACCTTCATCGACAGCGGCCAGTAGTGCGGCGGCGTCCAGAAGAAGATGACCAGGAAGAGCACCAGCGCCGACCAGGACAGCGAGTCGGTCACCGCCGCCCAGCCGACGAAGACCGGCATGCAGCCGGCGATGCCGCCCCAGACGATGTTCTGCGCGGTGCGCCGCTTCAGGCCCAGCGTGTAGACGAAGACGTAGAAGAGGAGCGCGGCCAGTGCCAGCCCGGAGGCTAGCGGGTTGACCAGCAGCCAGAGCCAGGCGGTGGAGAGCACGGCCAGCGAGATGCCGAAGACCAGTGCCTCGCGCGGCGAGACCATGCCGGTCACCAGCGGGCGGCGCTCGGTCCGGGACATCACGGCGTCGATGTCCCGGTCGATGTACATGTTGAGCGCGTTGGCGCCGCCGGCGGAGAGGTACCCGCCGACCACCACCCAGACGACCAGCAGCGGATCGGGCACGCCGCGCTGTGCCAGGAACATCACCGGCACGGTGGTGATCAGCAGCAGTTCGATGATCCGGGGCTTCGTCAGCGCGACGAACGCCCCGACGCGGGCCCCGAACGGCCTGCGGGCAGGGGAAGTCCCCAGCACCCCGGCAGGACGGGATTCAACGGCGGTCACGGACACCCCAACTCACGGTGAATCTTCACAGGCGTCCCCGGAACCAGAACGTGCCGAATCCGTCCGCACTGCGCGTACCACGCCACCTTAGACGCTCCATATACCGGGACCGGCGCCGGGGTCCTCCGGCGAGGCGGAACCGCACACCGCCGGGTGAATCGTGGCAAAGCGGCCGGGTCCCCCGTCCTGCCCGTCTGACGGGCCGTCGGCGGCGCCCGGGGGGAAGGCGGGGCGTGCGCAGGTGACACGGTCCACGGGAATCACGGGAGGTACGTCCGGGATGTCCTGCCACGCAGGGTGAAGGCCCGCCCGGGCGGTAGGCTCGCACAGAGAAGCGGGATCAACCCTCCGTGACCGGAACCGACGAGACGTCAGGTCCACAGCGCCGTGGCCGGCCCGGTCCCTCACGGGGTCACTCTTCACATGGAAGGAGCCCTGAGAAAGGGTGAGCACCACGCCGAACGCATTCGAGTGGACCGAGCTGGACCAGCGGACCGTCGACACCGCCCGAGTCCTGGCCATGGACGCCGTCCAGAAGGTCGGCAACGGGCACCCGGGGACGGCCATGTCGCTGGCCCCCGCCGCGTACGTGATCTTCCAGCGCTTCCTGCGCCACGACCCGACCGACCCCGCGTGGGCCGGCCGCGACCGCTTCGTGCTCTCCCCCGGGCACACCTCGCTGACGCTCTACACCCAGCTCTACCTGTCGGGTTACGGGCTCTCGCTGGACGACCTGAAGGCCTTCCGGGTCGCGGGCAGCCGCACCCCGGGCCACCCGGAGCACGGCCACACCGCCGGGGTCGAGACCACCACCGGCCCGCTGGGCCAGGGCATCGCCAACGCGGTGGGCATGGCGATGGCCGCCCGCTACGAGCGCGGCCTGTTCGACCCGGAGGCGGCCGCGGGCACCTCCCCGTTCGACCACACCATCTGGGCCATCGTCAGCGACGGCGACCTGGAGGAGGGCATCTCGGCCGAGGCCTCCTCCCTGGCGGGCCACCAGAAGCTGGGCAACCTGGTCGCGCTGTACGACGACAACCACATCTCGATCGAGGGCGACACCGAGACCGCCTTCTCCGAGGACGTGCTCGCGCGCTACGAGGCGTACGGCTGGCACGTGCAGCGGATCACCCAGAAGGCCGACGGCGACGTGGACGTCCACGCGCTGGCCGCCGCGCTGGCCGCCGCCAAGGCCGAGACCGAGCGCCCGTCGATCATCGCGATGCGCACCATCATCGCCTGGCCGGCCCCGGACGCCCAGAACACCGCCAAGGCGCACGGCTCCGCGCTCGGCGACGCCGAGATCGCCGCCACCAAGAAGGTGCTGGGCTTCGACCCGACCAAGACCTTCGAGGTCTCGGAGACCGTGATCAACCACGCCCGCGAGGTCGTCCAGCGCGGCAAGGCCGGCCGGGCCGAGTGGGAGAAGTCGTTCCACGCCTGGCGCGAGGCCAACCCGGAGCGGGCCGCCGAGTTCGACCGGATCTCGGGCGGCGAACTGCCGGACGGCTGGGAGAAGGCCGTCCCGGTCTTCGAGGCCGGCAAGGAGGTCGCCACCCGCAAGGCCTCCGGCGACACCCTCAAGGCGCTCGGCGCGGTCATCCCCGAGCTCTGGGGCGGCTCGGCCGACCTGGCCGAGTCCAACCTGACCACGATCGACGAGCACAGCTCCTTCCTGCCGGAGGGGAACCCGCTCAAGTCGGCCTCCCCGTACGGCCGGACGATCCACTTCGGGATCCGCGAGCACGCCATGGGCTCGACCATGAACGGCATCGCGCTGCACGGGAAGACCCGCGTCTTCGGCGGCACCTTCCTGGTCTTCGCCGACTACATGCGCCCGGCGGTCCGCCTGGCCGCGCTGATGAAGCTGCCGGTCACCTACGTCTGGACGCACGACTCGATCGGCCTCGGCGAGGACGGCCCGACCCACCAGCCGGTGGAGCACCTGGCCTCGCTGCGCGCCATCCCGGGCCTGGCCATGGTCCGCCCGGCCGACGCCAACGAGACCGCCGTCGCCTGGCGCACCGTGCTGGAGCGCCAGACCAGCCACCCCGGCCCGGTCGGCCTGGCCCTCACCCGCCAGAACGTGCCCACCTGGGACCGCGAGGTCTTCGGCTCCGCCGAGGGCACCGCCAAGGGCGGCTACGTGCTGGCCGAGGCCTCCGACGCGGCGCCCAAGGTGATCCTGATCGCCACCGGCTCCGAGGTGCAGCTCGCGGTCACCGCCCGCGAGGAGCTGGAGGCCGACGGCATCCCGACCCGGGTCGTCTCGATGCCCTCGATCGAGTGGTTCAACGAGCAGGACCAGGCCTACCGGGACAGCGTGCTGCCGCCGAACGTCAAGGCCCGGGTCTCGGTCGAGGCGGGCATCGCCCAGGGCTGGCGCGAGCTGGTCGGCGACGCCGGCCGGATCATCAGCCTGGAGCACTTCGGCGCCTCCGCCGACTACAAGGTCCTCTTCCGCGAGTTCGGCCTGACCGCCGACGCCGTGGCCAACGCCGCCCGCGCCTCGCTGCGCACCGTCGAGGCCGTCTCGCGCTAGTCGCACCCGGGGGTGGGTGCCCTCCACGGGCACCCACCCCTTCCTGACTTCTCATCAGAACAAAAGAGGAATGAGCACCATGACTGACGCACTGAAGCGCCTCAGCGACGAGGGCGTGGCGATCTGGCTGGACGACCTCAGCCGTGACCGGCTGAACTCCGGGAACCTGGCCGAGCTGGTGCAGAGCAAGCACGTGGTCGGCGTCACCACCAACCCGACCATCTTCCAGAAGGCCATCGGCGGCGGCAGCGCGGCCTACAACGGCCAGCTGCGCGACCTGGCGGTCCGCAAGGTCACCACCGACGAGGCGATCCGCATGATCACCACCTCGGACGTGCGCGACGCCGCCGACGTGCTGCGCCCGGTCTACGACGCCAGCAACGGCCGTGACGGCCGGGTCTCCATCGAGGTCGACCCGCGGCTGGCGCACGAGACCGCGGCCACCGTGGCCGAGGCCAAGCAGCTGTGGTGGCTGGTGGACCGCCCCAACGTGCTGATCAAGATCCCCGCCACCAAGGCCGGCCTGCCCGCCATCACCGAGGTGCTCGGCAAGGGCATCAGCGTCAACGTCACGCTGATCTTCTCGCTGGAGCGCTACCGCGCCGTGATGGACGCCTACCTGGCGGGTCTGGAGAAGGCCAAGGCCACCGGCCTGGACCTGTCGCAGATCGAGTCGGTCGCCTCCTTCTTCGTCTCCCGCGTGGACACCGAGATCGACAAGCGCCTGGACAAGATCGGCGGCGAGGCCAAGGAGCTGCGCTCCAAGGCCGCGCTGGCCAACGCCCGGCTCGCCTACCAGGCGTACGAGGAGGTGTTCGGCAGCGAGCGCTGGAAGGCGCTGGAGGCGGCCGGCGCCAAGCCGCAGCGTCCGCTCTGGGCCTCCACCGGCGTCAAGGACCCGAACCTCCCGGACACCCTGTACGTGACCGAGCTGGTCGCCCCGGGCACCGTCAACACCATGCCCGAGGCCACCCTGGACGCCACCGGCGACCACGGCGTGGTCACCGGCGACACCATCACCCCCAACTACGCCGACGCCAAGGCCGTGATGGACGCCATCGCCGCGGCCGGCGTGGACTACGACGACGTGGTCCAGGTGCTGGAGGACGAGGGCGTGCAGAAGTTCGAGCAGTCCTGGAACGAGCTGCTGGACACCGTCACCGCCTCGCTCGCCTCCTTCGCCGACGAGAACTGACACCCGCTCACACCGACGTTCACGAAGCGGAGTTCACCACCAGTGAGCACTGAAACCTTCCCCGACCTCTCCGGGGCCGAGGGCGAGCAGGGCGACCCCCCGCTCGTGCCCTCGAATCCGCTGCGTGACCCCGCAGACCGACGGCTCCCGCGCATCGCGGGGCCGTCGGGCCTGGTCATCTTCGGGGTCACCGGCGACCTGTCGCGCAAGAAGCTGATGCCGGCCATCTACGACCTGGCCAACCGCGGCCTGCTGCCGCCGGGCTTCTCGCTCGTCGGCTTCGCCCGCCGCGAGTGGGAGAACGAGGACTTCGCCAAGGAGGTCCACGACGCGGTCAAGCAGCACGCCCGCACCCCCTTCCGCGAGGAGGTCTGGCAGCAGCTGGCCAAGGGCATGCGCTTCGTGCAGGGCACCTTCGACGACGACGAGGCGTTCGAGACCCTGCGCAAGACCATCGCGGACCTGGACGAGGCGCAGGGCACCGGGGGCAACTTCGCCTTCTACCTGTCCGTCCCGCCCGGCGCCTTCCCGATCGTGGTCAAGCAGCTCAAGAAGCACGGGCTGGCCGACCCGCCGAAGGGCTCCTGGCGCCGCGCGGTGATCGAGAAGCCGTTCGGTCACGACCTGGCCAGCGCCCAGGAGCTGAACCGGATCGTCCACGAGGTCTTCCCCCGTGACGAGGTCTTCCGGATCGACCACTACCTCGGCAAGGAGACGGTCCAGAACATCCTGGCGCTCCGCTTCGCCAACTCGATGTTCGAGCCGATCTGGAACCGGTCCTACGTGGACCACGTGCAGATCACCATGGCCGAGGACATCGGCATCGGCGGCCGGGCCGGGTACTACGACGGCATCGGCTCCGCCCGCGACGTCATCCAGAACCACCTGCTCCAGCTGATGGCGCTCACCGCCATCGAGGAGCCGGCCTCCTTCCACCCCAAGGCGCTGGTCGCCGAGAAGCTCAAGGTGCTCAGCGCCGTCAAGCTCCCGGCCGACCTGGGCAACCACACCGTGCGCGGCCAGTACGCGGCCGGCTGGCAGGGCGGCGAGGAGGTGGTCGGCTACCTGGACGAGGACGGCATCGACCCCGAGTCCAAGACCGACACCTACGCGGCCATCAAGCTGGAGATCAACAACCGCCGCTGGGCCGGGGTGCCGTTCTACCTGCGCACCGGCAAGCGGCTGGGCCGCCGGGTCACCGAGATCGCGGTGGTCTTCCAGCGCGCCCCGTACCTGCCGTTCGACTCCTACGCGACCGAGGAGCTGGGGCAGAACGCCCTGGTCATCCGGGTCCAGCCGGACGAGGGCGTCACCGTGCGCTTCGGCTCCAAGGTGCCGGGCACCTCCTTCGAGGTCCGCGACGTCACGATGGACTTCGCCTACGGCGAGTCCTTCACCGAGTCGAGCCCTGAGGCGTACGAGCGGCTCATCCTGGACGTGCTGCTCGGCGACGCCAACCTCTTCCCGCGCCACCAGGAGGTCGAGCTCTCCTGGCAGATCCTCGACCCGATCGAGCAGTACTGGGACACCCACGGCAAGCCCGCCCAGTACGCCTCCGGCACCTGGGGCCCCGCTGAGGCGGACGAGATGCTCGCACGAGACGGCAGGAGCTGGCGCCGGCCATGAAGACCGACCTCACCAACACCACCTCCAGCAAGATCAACGCGGCGCTGATGGACGCCCGCCGGGAGAGCGGCTCCACTGCGGCCGGCATGGTCCTCACCCTGGTGATCGTGACCGACGAGGGCAGCGCGTACGACGCCCTCAAGGCCGCCAACGACGCCTCCCGCGAGCACCCCTCGCGCATCCTGGCCGTCATCAAGCGGGCCGGCCGCTCGCCGCGCGCCCGGGCCGAGACCCGGCTGGACGCCGAGATCCTGGTCGGCACCGACGCCGGCTCGGGCGAGACCGTCATCCTCCGGATGCACGGCGAACTCGCCTCGCACGCCCAGTCGGTGGTCCTCCCGCTGCTGCTGCCGGACGCCCCCGTGGTGCTCTGGTGGCCGGACAACGCCCCGCTGCACCCCGCCCAGGACCCGCTCGGCGCGCTGGCCCAGCGTCGGATCACCGACGCCGTCACCGCCGAGTCCCCGGTCGGCCAGCTGGCCCAGCGGGCCGCCAGCTACACCCCCGGCGACACCGACCTGGCCTGGACCCGGATCACCGGCTGGCGCTCCATGCTGGCCGCCGCGCTGGACCAGCGCCCGGTGACGATCACCTCCGCGGTGGTCGAGGGCGAGTCGTACAACCCGAGCGTCGAGCTGCTCGGCCTCTGGCTGACGACCCGTCTGCGGGTCCCGGTGGAGCGGGTGGTGACGGCCGGTCCGGGCATCACCTCGGTGACCCTGCGGACCGCGGACGGCGACATCGTCCTGGACCGCCCGGACGGCCTGATGGGCACCCTGTCGATGCCCGGTGCGCCGGACCGTCAGGTCGCCCTGAAGCGGCGGGAGACGGCCGAGCTGATCGCCGAGGAGCTGCGCCGGCTCGACCCGGACGACATCTACGCGGCCGCCGTGAAGACGCCGATCGAGCGCCTCAAGGAGCCCAGGTCGGAGCAGGTGACGGCTGCTCCGGTGGTCGAGGCCGCCGTCGCCGCCCCGCCCCGGGTCACCGCCCGGGTCGAGGAGGAGGCACCGGCCGCGACGGCTCCCGCGAAGAAGGCGCCCGCGAAGAGGACGGCCACCGCCAAGAAGGCCGCCCCGGCCAAGAAGGCGGCGCCGGCCAAGAAGACCGCCACCCGGAAGAAGGCCGGCTCGTGAGCACGGCCTCCACCCCCCAACTGGTGGTCCACGCCGACAAGGAGCTGATGGCCCAGGCCGCCGCGGCCCGGCTGATCACCCGGATCGTGGACGCCCAGGCCGCCCGCGGCACCGCCTCGGTGGTGCTCACCGGCGGCCGCAACGGCAACGCGCTGCTGGCCGCCATCGCCGCCTCCCCGGCCCGGGACGCGGTGGACTGGGCCCGGCTGGACATCTGGTGGGGCGACGAGCGCTACCTCCCCGCCGGGGACCCGGAGCGCAACGCCACCCAGGCCCGGGCCGAGCTGCTCGACGCCCTGCCGCTCGACCCGGCCCGGGTGCACGAGATGCCCGCCTCGGACGGCCCGGACGGTTCGGACGTGGAGTCCGCCGCCGCCCGGTACGCCGAGGAGCTGGCGAAGGCGGCCGGGCGCGGCGAGGTGCCCGAGTTCGACGTGCTGCTGCTCGGCGTCGGGCCGGACACCCACGTCGCCTCGCTCTTCCCCGAGCACCCCGGTGTGCGGGAGACCGAGCTGACCGTGGTCGGGGTCCGGGGCGCGCCCAAGCCCCCGCCCACCCGGGTCTCGCTGACCCTGCCCGCCATCCGCTCGGCCCGCGAGGTCTGGCTGCTGGCGGCCGGCGAGGACAAGGCCGGCGCCGTGGCGCTGGCCCTCTCCGGCCCGGGCGAGCTGCTGGCCCCGGCCTCGGCCGCGCGGGGCACCGTCCGCACCCTCTGGCTGCTGGACCGGGCGGCGGCGGCGAAGATCCCGCCGCAGCTGTACCCGCCGGCCTCGGCCTGAGAACGCGTCAGGGCCCGGCCTCCTTCGTGGAGGCCGGGCCCTGCTGCGTACCCGCTGTGGTTGACGCGTGCTCAGATCTCGCCGCGGAGCTTCGCCAGCGCCTCGGCCAGGATCGCCTCGCCGTCGGCGTCGGTGCGCCGCTCGCGGACGTAGGCGAGGTGGGTCTTGTAGGGCTCGTTGCGCGAGGGCGCGGGCGGGTTGTGCTCGTCCTGGCCGGCCGGGAAGCCGCAGCGCGGGCAGTCCCAGGTGTCCGGGATGACCGCCTCGGCGGCGAAGCTCGGCTTGGTCTCGTGCTTGTTCGCACACCAGAAGGAGATCCGGTTGCGGGGGGCGGACTCGCCGCGCTCCGCCTCGCCCATCGGGCCGGCGCCGACTCTGCTGCCACGGATGGCGTTGCCACTTGCCACGGTCTGACTCCCTGCGAAGGCTTACTGGTGCGTTGCGATCTCGGCCGCTGCCCGGGAAAGGGGCTGGAACGCCCACGCCCGGTGGCGAAGTCGTCCTAGTGTAAGCAGCGGTTAAGGATCTGTCCGCACCACTCCTGGCACTTCACCGCTTTCGAGCATAAGCCGCGATGCGACGTCGCGTCAGGAGTCCGGCGGGACCGGCAAGACCCGAAGTACGGTGTCAGCTCTTGTACTTGAGCACCAGGCCGAGCACCACGATGCTGGCGAACCAGCCGATGCCGACGATGATGGTGATCCGGTCGAGGTTGCGCTCGGCCACCGCGGAGCCGCCACCGGTGGACATCGCGCCACCACCGAACATGTCGGAGAGACCGCCGCCCTTGCCCTTGTGCAGCAGCACCAGGAGGACCATCAGCAGGCTGAAGACGATCAGGGCAATCGTGAACCCGAGAACCACAGCGGGACCAATCTCTCGTATCTTCGGCGAAGGGGCCGGGCCGCTGACGGCGGTCCCGGCCCCAAAGCCTACGTTGCTGGAGCGGCGTTAGCCTACTGCCTGCTCACGGTAGCGCACGATCTTGACGAACTCCTCGGCGTCCAGCGAGGCACCACCGATCAGCGCGCCGTCCACGTCGGGCTTGGCCATCAGGCCGGCCGCACTGGAGGACTTCACCGAACCGCCGTACAGCACGCGGACCTTGTCGGCCAGCTCGGCCGAGTACAGCTCGCCGAGGCGGACCCGGATCGCGGCGCAGACCTCCTGCGCGTCCTCCGGGGTGGCCACCTCGCCGGTGCCGATCGCCCAGACCGGCTCGTACGCGACCACGATCGACTCGGCGTCCGAGGCCGGGACGCCGTCCAGCGCACCGTCCAGCTGGGCCAGGGTGTACTCGACGTGGGTGCCGGCCTTGCGGATGTCCAGCGGCTCGCCGACGCAGAGGATCGGGGTGATCCCGTTCCGGTAGGCGGCCTTGACCTTGGCGTTGACGATCTCCTCGTTCTCGCCGTGGTACTGGCGGCGCTCCGAGTGGCCGATGGCCACGAAGGTGCACTTGAGCTTGGAGAGCATCGGGCCGGAGACCTCGCCGGTGTACGCACCGGAGTCGTGCGCCGAGAGGTCCTGGGCGCCGTACTTGATCTTCAGCTTGTCGCCGTCCACCAGGGTCTGCACGGAGCGCAGGTCGGTGAAGGGCACCAGGACGGCGACCTCGACGGCCTCGAAGTCCTTGTCGGCCAGCGAGAACGCCAGCTTCTGGGTGTGGTGGATGGCCTCGAAGTGGTCGAGGTTCATCTTCCAGTTGCCCGCCATCAGCGGGAGACGGTCCGTCATGTCTCAGTCCTCCAGGGCGGCGAGACCGGGGAGGGTCTTGCCCTCCAGGTACTCGAGGCTGGCGCCACCGCCGGTCGAAATGTGCCCGAACTCGTTCTCGTCGAAGCCCAGGATGCGGACGGCCGCGGCGGAGTCGCCGCCACCGACCACGGTGAACGCGTCGCTGTCCAGCAGTGCCTGCGCGACGGCCTTGGTGCCCTCGGCGAAGGCCGGGTGCTCGAAGACGCCGACCGGGCCGTTCCAGAACACGGTCTTGGCGTCGGCCAGCTTCTCGGCGAAGAGCTGCTGGGTCTTCGGGCCGATGTCCAGGCCCTCCTTGTCGGCGGGGATCCCGTCCGCGTCGACGACCTCGAAGTCCTCCACCGGCTTGTGGGTCTTGGTGTCCGGGAAGGTCGCCGAGATGGCCACGTCGACCGGCAGCACGAACTCGACGCCGTTGGCCCTGCCCCGCTCCAGGTACTCCAGGACGGTCGGGATCTGGTCCTTCTGCAGCAGCGAGATGCCGACCTCGTGGCCCAGGGCCGCGAGGAAGGTGTACGCCATGCCGCCGCCGATCAGGATGCGGTCGGCCTTGCCCAGCAGGTTGTCGATGACGCCGACCTTGTCGGAGACCTTGGAGCCGCCGAGCACCACCACGTACGGACGCTCGACCTCCTCGGTCAGGCGCTTGAGCACGCCGACCTCGGTGGCGATCAGGTCGCCGACCGCGTGCGGCAGGCGCTTGGGCAGGTCGTACACCGAGGCGTGCTTGCGGTGCACCGCACCGAAGCCGTCGCCCACGTAGAGGTCGGCCAGGGCGGCCAGCTCGTCGGCGAAGGCGCCGCGCTCGGCGTCGTCCTTGGCGGTCTCGCCGGCGTTGAAGCGCAGGTTCTCCAGCAGCGTGACCTCGCCGTCGCCCAGGGCGGCGACGGTGGCCTTCGCGCTCTCGCCCACGGTGTCGGTGGCGAAGGCCACCGGCTTGCCGAGGATCTCGCCGAGGCGGACGGCGACCGGGGCGAGCGAGAACTGCGGGTCGGGCTCGCCCTTGGGGCGGCCCAGGTGGGAAGCGACGATCACCTTGGCACCGGCCGCGACCAGCTTGGCGATGGTCGGGGCGACGGCGCGGATGCGGCCGTCGTCGGTGATGGCACCGTTGGACAGCGGCACGTTGAGGTCGGCGCGGACGAACACCCGCTGGCCGTTGACCTGGAGGTCTTCGATCTTCTTCACGGTGGACGGATCTCCTGGGAAGAGGAGGTGGAAGCGGCACGACGGCGGACCGCTCGGCAGTGGCTACCCGGGGGTCCCGACCCGGGTGAGGGACAGAGCAGGGACCCGAACGCGAGGCGTCCGGGCCCTTGCTCACATCACATCAGCTTCCGCTGGATCAGAGCTGGCCACCGACGAGGGTGGTGAGGTTGACCAGACGGTTCGAGTAACCCCACTCGTTGTCGTACCAGCCGAGCACCTTGACCTGGTTGCCCTGGACCATGGTGAGCTGGGAGTCGAAGATCGTGGAGAACGGCGAGTTCACGATGTCGGAGGAGACGATCGGGTCCTCGGTGTACTGCAGGATGCCCTTGAGGGAGCCCTCGGAGGCCTTCTGGAAGGCCTCGTTGACCTCCTCGATCGTGACGTCGCGCTCGAGGGTGACCACGAGGTCGGTGATCGAACCGGTCGGGACCGGGACGCGCAGCGAGGTGCCGTCCAGCTTGCCCTTCAGCTCGGGCAGGACCAGGGCGGTGGCCTTGGCGGCACCCGTCGAGGTCGGAATGATGTTGATGGACGCCGCGCGCGCACGACGCAGGTCCTTGTGCGGGAAGTCCAGGGTGACCTGGTCGTTGGTGAACGCGTGCACCGTGGTCATCAGGCCCTTGACGATGCCGAAGTTCTCGTGGAGGACCTTCGCCATCGGCGCCACGCAGTTGGTGGTGCAGGAGGCGTTGGAGATGACGGTGTGGTTCGCCGCGTCGTACTTCTCGTCGTTGACGCCCATGACGATGGTGACGTCCTCGTCGGTCGCCGGCGCCGAGATGATGACCTTCTTCGCACCCGCGGTGACGTGCTTCTTCGCAGCCTCCGCCTTGGTGAAGATGCCGGTGGACTCGATCACGATGTCCACGCCCAGCTCGCCCCACGGAAGGTTCGCCGGGTCACGCTCGGCGATCACCTTGAAGGTGTGGCCGTCGACGGTGATGCTGTCGGCGGTGTGCGACACCTCGGCCTGGAGGGTTCCGAGGATGGAGTCGTACTTGAGGAGGTGAGCGAGGGTCTTGGTGTCGGTCAGGTCGTTCACACCGACGATCTCGATGTCCGCGCCCTGGGACTTAACCGCACGGAAGAAGTTGCGGCCGATGCGGCCGAACCCGTTGATGCCTACCCGGATCGTCACGAACCGATCTCCTTATTGGGTAACGCCGGTCGCCCGACGATGGCGCCGGTTGCCCGACGCGATGGAAATGGGATGTCCCCGACCACCTATGACCCTACCCCTCCACGGCCTGCGTGGGCACATCGCCTCACCGCCGCAGGCCTGCCCTGACGGGCCCGTGGGACCTTCTCGTGCCCTACGTCCCGACCCCGCTGGGCAGTTGGGCCCGGGCCCTTCCGGCACCTGACGGGGCGTCGGGTGACACGAAGGCCGGTGTCCACGATGTGGACACCGGCCGTTCGGTGCGTGGGCCGTCTGAGACCCCGTCAGTTCATCGCCATCTCGTCGGTGAGGCTGGCCTCGGTGCTCGGCAGGCCGAGCTCGGAGGCGCGCTTGTCGGCCATCGCCAGCAGCCGGCGGATCCGGCCGGCCACCGCGTCCTTGGTGAGCGGCGGGTCGGCGAGCGCGCCGAGCTCCTCCAGCGAGGCCTGCTTGTGCTGCATCCGCAGCTGGCCGGCGGCCGCCAGGTGCTCGGGCACCTCCTCGCCGAGGATCTCCAGCGCGCGCTGCACCCGGGCGCCGGCCGCCACCGCGGCCCGGGCCGAGCGGCGCAGGTTGGCGTCGTCGAAGTTGGCCAGCCGGTTGGCGGTGGCGCGCACCTCGCGCCGCATCCGGCGCTCCTCCCAGGCCAGCACCGACTCGTGCGCGCCGAGCCGGGTGAGCAGCGCGCCGATCGCGTCGCCGTCCCGGATCACCACCCGGTCCACCCCGCGCACCTCGCGGGCCTTGGCCGGGATGCCCAGCCGGCGGGCCGCGCCGACCAGGGCGAGCGCCGCCTCGGAGCCGGGGCAGGTGATCTCCAGGGAGGAGGAGCGGCCCGGCTCGGTCAGCGAGCCGTGCGCCAGGAAGGCGCCGCGCCAGGCGGCCTCCGCGTCACAGGTCGCGCCCGAGACCACCGCCGGGGGCAGGCCCCGGATCGGGCGCCCGCGCCCGTCCACCAGCCCGGTCTGCCGGGCCAGCAACTCACCGTCCTTCACCACCCGCACCACGTACCGGCTGCCGCGGCGCAGCCCGCCGGGGGCCATCACCACCAGGTCCGAGGAGTGTCCGAAGATCTCCAACAGGTCCTTGCGCAGCCTGCGGGCCGCAATGCCGGTGTCCAGCTCCGCCTCGATCACGATCCGGCCGCTCACGATGTGGAGCCCGCCCGCGAACCGGAGGATCGCCGAGACCTCTGCCTTGCGGCAGCAGGCCCGGGTGACGGGGAGCCGGCTGATTTCGTCCTTGACCGCTGCCGTCATCGCCATGGGCCGATCCTTCCATGTGTCCGGAAAATCCGGTCGTACGCAGCCGCCAACAGCTCCCGGTCGTGTCGCGGCGTGCCGTCCGCGGCGGCGACCCGGTCGAGCACCAGTGCGGCACCCATCCGTCCGGCGGCCTTCTCCAGTCCGGCCAGGTCCGCCTGGCCGAAGGCGCCGCCGGTGACGGCGCGCTCGTCGACAAGGATCGCATCCACCGAGAGCCCCGGAGCGTGGTCGGCGAAGACCTCCAGGTGGCGCTGCGGGGTGAAGCCCTCGGTCTCGCCCGGCTGCGGGGCCAGGTTGAGGGTGAGCAGGCGGCGGGCCCGGGTCTCGGAGAGCGCCGCGGCCAGCTCCGGGACCAGCAGGTGCGGCAGCACGCTGGTGAACCAGGAGCCGGGGCCGAGCACCACCCAGTCCGCGTCCAGCACCGCCTTGACCGCCTCCGGGACGGCCGGGGGCTCCTCGGGCAGCAGCCGGATCGACTCCACCGTGCCGGGGGTGACGGCCACGTGGGCCTGGCCGCGGACGGCGGTCAGCTCGGCGGGGCGGGCCGGGTCGTGCCCGCGCACGTCGGCCTCGATGTCCAGCGGCACCGCCGACATCGGCAGCACCCGGCCCTGCACGTTGAGCAGCTTGCCGACCCACTCCAGGGCGGCCACCGGATCGCCGAGCTTCTCCCAGAGGGCGACGATCAGCAGGTTGCCCACCGCGTGGCCGCCCAGCTCGCCGTCCCCGGTGAAGCGCTGCTGGATCACCTCGGACCAGGTCCGGCCCCACTCGTCGTCCCCGCAGAGCGCGGCCAGCGCCTTGCGCAGGTCGCCCGGCGGGAGCACGCCCAGCTCGGCCCGGAGCCGGCCGCTGGAGCCCCCGTCGTCGGCGACGGTGACCACGGCGGTCAGCTCGGTGGTGAGCCGGCGCAGCGCGGAGAGCGAGGCGGACAGCCCCTGGCCACCACCGAGCGCGGTGATTCTGGGCGCACGCCGCTGTCGTGCCGGTGCCTGCCCCGCCACCGAGTGCCCCACCACTGCCACGCCGACCCCAGTCCGTCGTTCCACCATGTCTGTACGAGCGACAGCGGAGCCGGATCCGTCACTCCCCGGTGGTGGGACTCCCCAGCATCACCTCGGCGACGGTCACTCCCGGCCCATGTCGCGGTGGACCAGCACCGTCTCGACGCCGTCCGCGATCAGACGCTTCGTCAGACGCTCGGACATCGCCACGCTGCGATGCTTCCCACCGGTGCAGCCTACGGCAAGGGTCATGTACCGCTTGCCCTCCCGGCGGTAGCCCTCCGTGACGATCTTGAGGAGCTCGGCGTAGCCGTTGAGGAACTCGTTCGACCCCGGCTGCTGGAAGACGTAGTCGGCCACGTCCGGGTCGGTGCCGGTGCGGGCCCGCAGCTCGGGGACCCAGTGCGGGTTCGGCAGGAAGCGGCAGTCCACCACCAGGTCGGCGTCGACCGGCAGGCCGTACTTGAAGCCGAAGGACATCACGGTGGCGCGCAGCTCGGGCTCGTCGTGGTCGGCGAACTGGGCGTCCAGCTTGGCGCGGAGCTGGTGGACGTTCAGGTCGGAGGTGTCGATCACCAGGTCGGCCTCGCCGCGCAGCTCGCGCAGCAGGTCGCGCTCGCGCTCGATGCCGTCCACGATCCGCCCGTCGGCCTGCAGCGGGTGCGGGCGGCGGACCGACTCGAAGCGGCGGACCAGGGCGTCCTCGGAGGACTCCAGGAAGACCACCCGGAGCCGGACCCCGCGCTTCTCCAGCTCCTCCAGCGAGGTGAGCAGGTCGTCGAAGAACTTCCGCCCGCGGACGTCCACCACCACGCCGATCCGGGGCACCGCGCCCTGGGAACGGGCGCCGAGGTCCACCATGGTCGGGATGAGGGCCGGGGGGAGGTTGTCCACCACGAACCAGCCCAGGTCCTCCAGGCACTTGGCGGCGGTGCTCCGCCCCGCTCCGGACATGCCGGAGATGATCACCAGCTCGGGGGAGTTCTCTCCGCCACCCGTCTTCTGGGTGGTGCCCCCGTGGTCTGCCGCAGTCACTTCTGGTCCCCGCTCTCGGTACTGCCGTACTCGCTGCTGTCGTCCATGCTGTCGTCAATGATCTCGCCGGTGGCGGTGTTCACCGCCGGAGCGGCCGGTGTACGGACGGCCAACGCCGCCACAACAGTCTCCGCCGTGCGCCTGCCGATGCCCGGCACCTCGCAGATCTCCGCCACGGTGGCGGCCCGCAGCTTCTTCAACGAGCCGAAGTGCTTGAGCAGCGCCTGGCGGCGAGTCTCGCCGAGGCCGGGGACGGAGTCCAGCTCCCCCGCCGTGAGCCGCTTGGCACGCTTGGTCCGCTGGTAGGAGATGGCGAAGCGGTGCGCCTCGTCGCGGACCCGCTGGAGCAGGTAGAGGCCCTCGCTGGAGCGCGGCAGCACCACCGGGTCGTCCTCCCCCGGCAGCCAGACCTCCTCCAGCCGCTTGGCCAGCCCGCAGACCGCCACGTCGTCGATGCCCAGCTCCTCCAACGCCCGCTGCGCGGCGGCCACCTGGGGCTGCCCGCCGTCGACCACCACCAGCTGCGGCGGGTAGGCGAAGCGCTTGGGGCGGCCGTCCTCGGTGCGCGGGCCCGCCACCGGCTCCTCCTCCTCGGGAACCGCCCACTCCCCCGTCTGCTCGCGCTCCTGGAGGTAGCGGCGGAACCGACGGGTGATCACCTCGTGCATCGAGCGGACGTCGTCCTGGCCCTCGAAGCCCTTGATCTGGAAGCGCCGGTACTCGCTCTTGCGGACCAGGCCGTCCTCGAAGACCACCATCGAGGCCACCACGTCCTGGCCCTGGAGGTGGGAGATGTCGAAGCACTCGATGCGCAGCGGCACCGAGTCCAGCTCCAGTGCCTCGGCGATCTCCTGGAGCGCCCGGCTACGGGTCGTCAGGTCCGAGGCGCGCTTGGTCTTGTGCAGCACCAGCGACTGCTGGGCGTTCTTCCGCACGGTGGCCATCAGGTCCTTCTTGTCCCCGCGCTGGGGCACCCGCAGGTCCACCTGGCTGCCGCGCAGGCCGGTCAGCCACTCCTGCACCGGCCCGACCGGCTCGGGCAGCGCGGGCACCAGCACCTCGCGCGGCACCGTCTCCGAGCCGCCGCCGTAGAGCTGCTGGAGCGCGTGCTCCACCAGGCCCGCGGTGTCCACGTCCTCGACCTTGTCGGTGACCCAGCCGCGCTGGCCGCGGACCCGGCCGCCGCGGACGTGGAAGATCTGGACGGCGGCCTCCAGCTCGTCCTCGGCCAGCGCCAGCAGGTCGGCGTCGGTGCCGTCGCCGAGCACCACCGCGTTCTTCTCCATCGCGCGCTGGAGCGCGCCGAGGTCGTCGCGCAGCCGGGCGGCCTTCTCGTACTCCATCGCGGCGGCCGCGTCCCGCATCTCCTGCTCCAGCCGGCGCAGGTGGTTGCCCGTCCGGCCGGCCATGAAGTCGCAGAACTCCTCGGCCAGTTCGGCGTGGTCCTCGGCGGAGATCCGGCCGACGCAGGGGGCCGCGCACTTGCCGATGTAGCCGAGCAGGCAGGGGCGGCCGATCTGCTTCGCCCGCTTGAACACCCCGTTGGAGCACGTCCGCACCGGGAAGACCCGGAGCATCAGGTCGACCGTCTCGCGGATCGCCCAGGCGTGGCCGTAGGGCCCGAAGTACCGCACGCCCTTCTTGTGCGCCCCGCGCATCACCTGGACCCGCGGGTACTCCTCGTTCAGCGTGACCGCGAGCTCCGGATAGCTCTTGTCGTCGCGGTACTTGACGTTGAACCGGGGGTCGAACTCCTTGATCCAGGAGTACTCCAGCTGCAGCGCCTCGACCTCGGTGGCCACCACCGTCCACTCCACCGAGGCGGCCGTGGTGACCATCGTCGCGGTGCGCGGGTGCAGGTTGGCCACGTCCTGGAAGTACGAGGAGAGCCGGGGCCGCAGGCTCTTGGCCTTCCCCACGTAGATGACCCGGCCGTGCCCGTCACGGAACTTGTACACACCGGGCGAGGTCGGGATGGCCCCGGGGGCGGGCCGGTACGTGGAGGGGTCTGCCATAGTCCCCTACCGTACCGACCCGGACCGACACCCCGGGGCACCGTCCGTCAGCTAGGCACCGGGCCCGGGCCTCACGCCCCGATCGCGGCCAGCACCTCCCGGGCGGCCCGGGCCCCCTCCTGGGCACCGCCCTCCATGTAGCCCTGGAAGTCGTACGAGGTGTGCTCGCCGGCGAAGTGCAGACGGCCCTGGGCGGTGCCCTCGTAGCCCGCGCAGGTGGTGAGGTAGCCGACCGGCCAGCAGGAGTAGGCGCCCAGGGTGGTGGGGTTGAGGTGCCAGGCGGAGAGGGTGGCCCTCCCCGTCCAGGCGGCCTTGGTGCCGGGCCAGAGCCGGTCGATCTGGGTGAGCCGGTCGGTGGCCATGGCCCGGGTGTAGGCGGTGGCGGCGTCGGTGAAGGGGGCTCCCGGGGCGAGGGCCCTGGCCGGGGTGCCGCCGTGGTACTGGACCAGGATTCCGCCCGCTCCGGGCTGGCCCTTCGTCACGTCCCAGGCCTGCTGGAAGGGCTGGTCGCTGAAGCACTCGCCGCTGGAGACCCCGGGCCAGGGGCCGGTGCCGGTCCACGGGCGGCTGCTGGTCTGCATGTTGAGCTTGGTGCAGTACCCCATGGTCATGTCGGTGAGCACCCGCCGCATCAGCGGGTCGAGGCCCGCTCCGCCGAGGTCCACCCGCTGCTGGAGCACCGGGAGCGGCAGGGCGAGGATCGTGTGGTCGGCGGTGACGGTCTTCGTCCCGCCGCCGTCCAGCCTGAAGGTCAGGGTCTGGCTGCCGTCCGCGTTGCGGGTGACCGCGAGCAGGGTGTGCCCGGGCTGGACGGTGCCCGCCGGGAGGGCGGCCCGGATCGCCTTCGGCACCTGGTCGTTGCCGCCGGTGACGTGGTAGCGCTCGTCGCTGCCGCCCCAGATGTTGAAGCTGCCGGGGTTGGCCTGCCAGGAGAGCATCAGCAGCAGCGCGTAGGAGGACTGCGCGGTGGTGTCGGCGCCGTACTCGACCGCGTAGGCGACGTCCAGCAGGGCGCCGAGGCGGCTGGCGGTGCCGCCGGGCACCCGGGTCTCGATCCACTCCCGCACCGACATCCGGTCCAGGGCCACGGCGGCCTGGTTGTGGTCGGCCCAGGTCGGGCCGGAGCCGCCGGCCTGGATGTCGCTCTTGATGGTCTGCCAGATCTGCTTGAACTCGGCGTTCGCGGTCTCCCTCGGGTAGTAACCGCCCTGGAACTGCAGGGTCTGCTCGCCCTCCGAGAAGTGCCGGATCGAGGTGGTGGCCAGGCCGAAGCGCTGGCAGAGCTGGAGCATCGCGTGGTGCCCGGTGTCGATCAACTCGGCGCCGTACTCGGAGACCTGGCCACCGGCCCAGTCGGTCTTGGAGTACATCCGGCCGCCGACCCGGGAGGTCTCGGCCTCGTAGACGGTGGCCGGGATGCCCTTGTCGGCCAGGGTGAGGGCGGCGTTCAGGCCGGAGATCCCGGCACCGATGATCGCGATCCGGGGCGGGGTGCCCTTGTACTTGGCGCTGTCGGCCGCGGTGGCGGCGCGGGCCTTCGGCGCGACGGCGACACCGGCGGCGCCCAGGCCGAGCGCGGCGGCGCGGGCCAGCAGGGCGCGGCGGGACGGGCCGTCGGGCTCGGCCAGGGCCTCGTCGCGGAAGCCGGCGTACTCGTCGGCGGGCAGTCGCAGCCGCTCGGCGGCGGCGCGGTCGGCGAGGGCGGAGCGGAGCAGGCGGGCGTACGGGGTGCGGGCCATGTGGGGGTTCCCTCCTGGTGGGGATCGGCCTTCGAGGTGCCCGGGCCGTGGGGGTGGCCCGGGCGGGCGGTGACGGGGGCTCAGACGGTGACGGGGGCTCAGACGGTGACGGGCTCGTCCTCGGTGCGCTCCTGGGCGTCCTCGACCACCAGCCGGCCCATCACCTCGTAGCGCTGCGGGTGCCGGGCCCGCATGTAGAGCGCGAGGCCGAGGCCGCCCAGGAAGACGGCGCCGACGATCCACGGGATCAGCTTGAAGAGCAGGGTCTGCGAGGCGGCCCCGGCGGCGGTGTCCAGGTTGGCCACCAGCAGGCCGATGGCGGCGAGCATGCCGAGCCCGCCGAGCAGCGGGGCGGTGAAGGTGCGGAACCAGTGCCGGCTCTCGGGGTGGTTGCGGCGGAAGTAGGCGATCACCGCGAAGGAGCAGAGCGTCTGCACCACCAGCAGGGCCAGCGTGCCGAGGATGGCCATCAGGGTGTAGAGCCCGGCGTACGGGTCCTGCCCGGCGATCCAGAAGCCGCCGACCACGGCCAGCGCGATCCCGGTCTGGGTGAAGGAGGCGACGTAGGGCGAGTTGTGCCTGGGGTGGGTGCGGCCCAGCGCCGGGTGCAGGAAGCCCTCGCGGCCGATCGCGTAGAGGTAGCGGGAGGCGCACTGGTGGAAGGCCATGCCGCAGGCGAACGCGCTGGTGACCATCAGCCACTGGAAGGCGGTGACGGCCCAGCTGCCCAGGTAGGTACGGGCGGGAGCCAGGAAGAGGTCCAGCGGGCTGCTGGAGGTGGCCAGGCCGACGGCGGCCTCCGGGGTGTCGGCGGCCAGCACCATCCAGGTGACGAAGGTGTACAGCACGCCGAGCGCCAGCACCGCGACCAGGGTGGCGCGCGGGATGATCCGGCGCGGGTCGCGGGACTCCTCGCCGTACATCGCGGTGGACTCGAAGCCGATCCAGGACCAGAAGCAGAAGAACAGGCCGACGCCCGCGTTCACCCCGGCGAAGGCGCCGGTCGGGTTGAGGGTGCCGAAGTGCAGCCCGTCCGGGCCGCCGCCGTGCGCCAGGATCGAGGCGGCCAGCAGCACCAGCATCAGCACCTCGCCGACCAGGAACACCCCGAGCAGCTTGGAGGCCACCTCCAGGTCGAAGTAGGAGAGCAGCGCGGTGACCGCCAGCATCGCCAGCGCGTAGACCTGCCACGGGAGTTCGATGCCGAACTGGGCCTCGACGGTCTGCTGCCCGAAGTAGGCGAAGATGCCGACGATGGAGGCCTCGAAGACCACGTAGGCGAGCACCGCGAGCAGTCCGGAGGCCATCCCGGCGATCCGGCCGAGGCCGTGCGAGACGAAGCCGTAGAACGCCCCGGCGGTGGTGATGTGCCGGGCCATCGCGACGTACCCGACGGTGAAGACGGTCAGCACCACCGTCACGAAGACGAAGCCGGCGGGGGCGTGCACGCCGTTCCCGCCGCCGACCACCACCGGGAGGTTGCCGGTCATCGCGGTGATCGGCGCGGCGGTGGCCAGCGCCATGAAGACCACACCCGCCAGGCCCACCGAATTGGCTCTGAGCCGCTGCACGGTGGGCGGCGCGGCCTGTTGCTCGACTGCGGACACGGTGAACTCCCGGAAGGCGAAGGGGGGATGGGCCCGCCCAGTGTGAGGGCGATCACGCCCAGGGGGGGATGGTCAGGTTGTAGCCGGGACTGTTAAAGGATTGACGGCCTGTCACCTGTACGGGGGCGCCGATGGCCGCCCCATTGACGTGGACGCCCCGGGCCACCACTCTTGTCAGCCGCCCGGGCACCCTTCGTCAACAGGAGGCGTACGCATGCGCGTTCCGTTCGACCGGCTCAGAACCCTCGGCACCACGGCGGCCCTGCTGGCCGCCGCCCTCGTCCCCGCCGCCCCGCCCGCCGCGGCCTCGGCCGCCTCGGCGGCCGTCACCCCCATGGAGGTGTACGGCGCCTGGCACTGCAGCGACGACGCCTGCACCTGGGCGACGGTGCGGAACATGACCCGGTTCGACCAGGCCAACCACTGGCTGGTGGACCGGGGCGACGGCCGCCCCTCGGTCAACCTGGTGGTGCTCAGCTTCGTCCACCCGCTCCGCCTGCTCGACGGGGTGAACGACGCCCAGCACGCGGACGGCGTGCCCGTCGGCATCAACCAGGCGGTGGTGGACTACTTCACCTCGCGCGGCATCCGGGTGATGCTCTCCATCGGCGGCATCACCTACACCGACGCCTGGAACCAGGCGCTGGCCGAGAACCCGGTACTGCTGGGCCAGCGGGCCGCCGCGCTGGCCACCCGGCTCGGGGTCGGCATCGAGATCGACTACGAGGAGAACACCAACCCGAACCTGCCCGCCCTGCAGTCCTTCGTGGACGCCTACCGGGCCGTCCACCCCTACGACGCGACCGGCGCCCGCCCCGCCGCCCGCCTCACCATCGACGTGGCCGCCGGGGACCGCTGGCTGATCGGCATCAACCAGTACGCCACCGCCAACTGGCTGCGCACCGACCGGCCGGTGCTCGACTACGCCAACGCGATGGTGCCCGCCCGGCAGCCCTCCCCCTCGACCGCCACCGCCAACTGGCAGGAGCACCTGACCGGCAAGCCCACCTACGACCCGCCGGTCGGCCCGCTCGCCCCGGCCAAGTTCACCGCCGGACTGTACGTGGCCGAGGGGTCCAAGGTCCGGCCCGAGTGCACCGACTTCACGGCCTCGCTGCAGAACACCACCGCCTCCTGGGTCCGCAGCGCCGCCCCCGCCGGGGCCGGCACCAGCTCCGGGCTGCTCGGCTACATGTTCTGGGCCGCCGAACGCCCGTCCGTCCGCGGCGTCACCACCGTGCCGCCCAACAGCTGCGAACGCGGCGTCGGCGCGGGCGCCACCGCCCACGCGGTGCCGATCCCGATGCCGGCCCTGCGCCAGAGCTGACGGCACTCCGGCACGACGGCCCCGCCCGACCCGGGGTCCGTCCGGCCCGCCTCACGGCCCCGTCCGGTTCAGCGGTCCGTCACAGCCCCGTCCGGTTCAGCAGGTCCGCCCCCAGCGGCGTGATCGTGTGCAGCACCGCCCCGCCCCGCCGCTGCGTGGTGATCAGGTTCGCGTTGCGCAGCACCGTCGCGTGCTGGCTGGCCGAGGCCGCCGAGACGTTCAGGCGGCGGGCCAGCTCGGTGGTGGTGCAGCCGTCCGTCACCACGTCCAGCGCGGCCGCCCGGGTGCGGCCGAGCAGCGCCGTGAGGGAGTGACGGGCCGTCGGGTCCGGGCTGAACAGCCCCGCCCCGGTCAGCGGGTCCCGCACCGTCGGGAAGGCCAGCACGTGGGGTGCGTCCGGGTCCATCGAGTCGGTCAGCAGCACCGGCGGGTCCGCCAGGAAGACCATCGGCGCCAGCACCAGCCCCCGCCCGCCCAGCGGGATGTCCAGGTCCCTCGGGTAGGTGACCTCCAGGACGGGGGCGCGCCAGCGGATGAGCGGGGCGCAGAAGGTGTCGAGCAGCTGCTCCACCCCGCCGTCCAGCAGGGTGCGGGCCAGGTCGGCCCGGACGGCGTCCAGGTGGGCGCGGATCCGGCCCCAGTACGGGCCGACGGTGGCGTCGTGGGTGGCCAGCAGCGAGTCGGCCAGCCGCTGACGGGCGCTCAGGTCGCCCTCCAGCAGGGCCCGGACCCACCGCCGGTCGGCCTGCGGGGTGGCGACGTGCCCGAGTTCGAGCCGGAACAACTCGTCCGGGGCGGAGAGCAGCCGCTCGATCCCGATCTCCACCGAGGGGTCGCTGCCGGTGAGCGCCCCGAGGTCCAGCCGGGGCCCGGGGCCGTTGACCAGCGAGGCCAGCGGCCGCAGCTCCTCGGCCAGCCGGCCGCCGAACTGCCGCCGCCAGGGCCGGAACTGGGCACAGCTGGTGACCCCGGTGAGCTTGGCCAGCCCGTGGAAGGTCTCCGCCAGCGGGCCCGCCGTCGGCGCCACCCGCACGCGCGCCAGGTCGTCCGCCGTCAGATGGATACGCAGCACCTTTAAGCCACCCCCGAAACCCCTGGTCAGTACCCCCGCCGACCCCGCAGGATCGTCCTCGTCGCCGCTGCCCGGTACGGGGGTACGGACAGCGGAGCGGCCCGGTCACGCCGACCCCACCGGCGCGGCCGGGCCCCAGCCGCGGTGCTCGCTACTTGGTGACCTGGAAGGCCCCGTCCTTGACCGCGACCTGGTACTGCGGCAGCGGGCTCGTCGCCGGGCCGTCCTTGACCGCGCCGTCGGCGATCGTGAACCTGCTGTAGTGGCAGGGGCAGTTGACGGTGCCGTCCTTGACCTCGTCCACCACGCAGCCCGCGTGGGTGCACTTGGCGCTGAAGGCCTTGTACTGACCCTCGACCGGCTGGGTCACCACGATCTTCTGCTCGCGGTAGACCTTGCCGCC
Source organism: Kitasatospora sp. NPDC051853 (assembly GCF_044452665.1). Taxonomy (NCBI): domain Bacteria; kingdom Bacillati; phylum Actinomycetota; class Actinomycetes; order Kitasatosporales; family Streptomycetaceae; genus Kitasatospora; species Kitasatospora sp. NPDC051853. The sequence continues at coordinate 144,705 of NZ_JBITBY010000013.1, forward strand.
GCCCACCGGCACGTCGGCCACCGCGCCGACCTGCACCGGCCCGCTCGCGGCCGGCTGCTCGGCGGCCGAGGAGCCGCAGGCCGTCACGGCACCCGCTCCCCCGGCGGCGAGCACGGCACCGCAGAGCAGGGTGCGGCGGCTGGGCCCGGCGGGCGTGGCCCCGGTCGTCTCGGTCATCGGTGGTGCTCCCTCGGCGAAGTCGGCTCGGCCTGGCTCGGCTCGCCGCAGTCTATGCCGGGACGCCGGAAGGGCCGCCCCCTCGGGGCGGCCCTTCTCGTACCGCTGCGACTGCTTCCCGCCGCGGCTACTTCTTCGCCGCGACCCGCTTCCTGGGTGCGGCGGCCTTCTTGGCCGTGGCCTTGGTGGCCTGGGCCGGCACCGGGGCGGCCGGGAGCAGGATGTCCCGGAGGAACTTGCCGGTGTGACTGGCCGTCACGGCGGCCACCTCCTCGGGGGTGCCCTCGGCGACCACGGTGCCGCCGCCGGAGCCGCCCTCGGGGCCCATGTCGACCAGCCAGTCGGCGGTCTTGATGACGTCGAGGTTGTGCTCGATGACGATGACCGTGTTCCCCTTCTCCACCAGACCGTCGAGGACCTTGATCAGCTTGCTGATGTCCTCGAAGTGCAGGCCGGTGGTGGGCTCGTCGAGCACGTAGACCGTCCGGCCGGTGGAGCGCTTCTGCAGCTCGGAGGCGAGCTTGACGCGCTGCGCCTCACCGCCGGAGAGGGTCGGCGCGGACTGGCCGAGCCGGACGTAGCCGAGGCCGACGTCGTTGAGCGTGCGCAGGTGGCGGGCGATCGAGGGGACGGCCTCGAAGAAGTGCATGGCCTCCTCGATCGGCATGTCCAGCACCTCGGCGATGGACTTCCCCTTGTAGTGCACCTCCAGCGTCTCCCGGTTGTACCGGGCGCCGTGGCAGACCTCGCACGGCACGTAGACGTCGGGCAGGAAGTTCATCTCGATCTTGATGGTGCCGTCGCCGGAGCAGTGCTCGCAGCGGCCGCCCTTGACGTTGAAGGAGAACCGGCCCTGGAGGTAGCCCCGGACCTTGGCCTCCTGGGTCTCCGCGAAGAGCTTGCGGATGTTGTCGAACACGCCGGTGTAGGTGGCCGGGTTGGACCGCGGGGTGCGGCCGATCGGCGACTGGTCGACGTGCACCACCTTGTCCACCAGCTCGGTGCCGGTGATCCGGGTGTGCCGGCCGGGGACGCTGCGCGCCCCGTTCAGCTCCCGGGCGAGGTGGGTGTAGAGGATGTCGTTGACCAGGGTGGACTTGCCGGAGCCGGAGACACCGGTGATCGCGGTGAAGGTGCCGAGCGGGAAGCCGACCGTGACGTCCTGCAGGTTGTGCTCGCGGGCGCCGTGCACGATCAGCTGGCGCTTCTTGTCCCGCGGGCGGCGGACCGCCGGGGTCGGGATCGAGCGGCGGCCGGACAGGTACTGCCCGGTCATCGACTCCTCGTTGTCCAGCAGCTCCTTGAGCGAGCCGGAGTGCACCACCTTGCCGCCGTGCTCACCGGCGCCGGGGCCGATGTCGACCACCCAGTCGGCGGTCTTGATGGTGTCCTCGTCGTGCTCGACGACGATCAGCGTGTTCCCGATGTCGCGCAGCCGGACCAGGGTCTCGATCAGGCGGTGGTTGTCCCGCTGGTGCAGGCCGATGGAGGGCTCGTCCAGCACGTAGAGCACGCCGACCAGGCCGGAGCCGATCTGGGTGGCCAGCCGGATGCGCTGGGCCTCGCCGCCGGAGAGGGTGCCGGCCGCGCGGTTGAGCGAGAGGTAGTCCAGGCCGACGTCGACCAGGAAGCGGAGCCGCTCGTTGACCTCCTTCAGCACCCGCTCGGCGATCTGCTTGTCACGGTCCGTCAGCTTCATGCCACCGAGGAACTCGGCGCAGTCGGCGATCGACATCGCGGAGACGTCCGCGATCGACTTGCCGAGGACGGTGACGGCCAGGATCACCGGCTTGAGCCGGGTGCCGCGGCAGGTCGGGCAGGGCACCTCGCGCATGTAGCCCTCGAAGCGCTCGCGGCTGCTGTCGCTCTCCGACTCGGAGTGACGGCGCGTCACGAACGGGATGGCGCCCTCGAACGGCGCGGTGTACGAACGCTCGCGCCCGTAGCGGTTGTTGTACCGGACCTCGACCTGGGTCTTGTGGCCGTACAGCAGCGCCTTGCGGGCCCGCTGCGGCAGCCCGGCCCACGGGATGTCGGTGCGGAAGCCGAGCTCGCCGGCCAGCGCGTCGGTCAGCCGGGAGAAGTACTCCTTGGTGTGGCCCTGGGACCACGGGTGGATGGCGCCCTCGTCGAGCGACTTCTCCTCGTCCGGGACCACCAGCTCCGGGTCGACCTCCATCCGGCTGCCCAGGCCAGAGCAGTCGGGGCAGGCGCCGAACGGCGAGTTGAAGGAGAACGAGCGGGGCTCCAGCTCCTCGAACGACACGTCGTCGTACGGGCAGTAGAGGTGCTCGGAGTACATCCGCTCGCGCTCCGGGTCGTCCTCCGCGAGGTCGACGAAGTCGAGCACCACCATGCCGCCGCCGAGCCGCAGCGCCGTCTCCACCGAGTCGGTCAGCCGGCGCTTGGCGGTGGACTTCACGGTGAGGCGGTCGACGACCACCTCGATGGTGTGCTTCTCCTGCTTCTTGAGCGTCGGCGGCTCGGTGAGCTGGACGGTGGCGCCGTCCACCCGGGCGCGGGCGTAGCCCTTGGACTGCAGGTCGGCGAAGAGGTCGACGAACTCGCCCTTGCGCTCCCGGACCACCGGGCTGAGCACCTGGAAGCGGGTGCCCTCGGGCAGCTCCAGCACGCGGTCGACGATGGCCTGCGGGGACTGCTTGGCGATCGGGCGCGCGCAGTGCGGGCAGTGCGGCTTGCCGATCCGGGCGAACAGCAGGCGGAGGTAGTCGTACACCTCGGTGATGGTGCCGACGGTCGACCGCGGGTTCCGGTTCGTCGACTTCTGGTCGATCGAGACGGCCGGGGAGAGGCCCTCGATGAAGTCCACGTCGGGCTTGTCCATCTGGCCCAGGAACTGGCGGGCGTAGGAGGAGAGCGACTCGACGTAGCGCCGCTGGCCCTCGGCGAAGATCGTGTCGAAGGCCAGCGAGGACTTGCCGGAGCCGGAGAGGCCGGTGAAGACGATGAGCGAGTCCCGCGGCAGGTCGAGCGAGACGTTCTTGAGGTTGTGCTCGCGAGCACCGCGGACGATGAGGCGGTCGGCCACTGCTTCTGGCGCCTTTCTCCGAGGAGGGTGGCTGGGAAGGGCTGCGTGGCCCACTGCTTGGGACCAACAAGCGCAATCGGGTGAATTCTTCCAGTGTGCGCCCGTCAGCCTACTAGCTCAGGCGTTCGAATAACGACCATGTCCAGCCCGGTCCACCCGAACGAGTGACGGCCCGGCGGGGCCCCGGGCGCGGCATCGCGGAAAACCCGCTGCTCAAGCCCGTGGGCGCCGGTAGCGTCCACCGTGTCAACGAGGCGCGGCCCTCCGGGCAACGCCCGCGGCCCTCGGAACCGGGAGTGCTCACCCCACCATGACCGACACCACTGACAACGCCGCCGCGGCCGCCGCCCGGGCCGCACGGGACCTCAAGGCCGTCGAGGAGTCCACCGCGACCCTGCTCCGGGTCGCCGCCGAGCTCTCCCCCGAGCAGGTCCCCCAGCCGTCCGCCCTGCCCGGCTGGACCAGGGGCCACGTGCTGGCCCACCTCTCGCGCAACGCCGACTCCCTGGTCAACCTGCTGGACAACGCCTCCACCGGCAGCGACACCCCGCAGTACCCCTCCTCCGAGGCCCGGGAACAGGGCATCGAGAACGACGCCCCGCGCCCGCTGGCCGAGCAGTGGGACGACCTGCGGGCCAGCCACCGGCGCTTCGCCGAGGCCGCCGCCCGGCTCACCGAGCAGGACTGGAGCGCCCCGCTCAAGCACCGCTTCGGCTACGTCTTCCCGGCCCACGAGCTGCCCTGGAAGCGGCTGATGGAGGTCGAGTACCACCTGGTCGACCTGGCCGCCGGCTACACCCCGGCGGACTGGCCGCTCGCCTTCGCCACGGCCGAACTCCCGCGCCTCGCCGCCCAGTTCGAGAAGTCCGACGGGCTCCCGGAGCTCCGGCTGACCGCCACCGACACCGGCGCGGCCGTCGTCCTGGCCGGGGACGCCGACGCACCCGTCACCGTCGAGGGCCCGGTCCGCGAACTGGTCGCCTGGCTCTCCGGGCGCGGCGACGGTTCGACGCTGTCCGCCTCGGCCCCGCTGCCCACCCTCCCGGCGATGGGCTGAGAAGGCATGATGGTCCTCCGGACGGCCACCGAGGAACGAGGAGCGGCAGCAGCATGACGTACCACGGAGCGGTGAAGGTCGGCGGCCCGCCGGACGTGCGGGAGCTGGCCCACCTGATCATCACCAAGATCGCGGTCGGGCCCCACGACAACAACGCCTACCTGCTGCGCTGCCGGGCCACCGACGAGCAGCTGCTGATCGACGCGGCGGCCGACGCCCCCGTCCTGCTGGAGACCGTCGGCCCCCAGCTGGCCACCGTCGTCACCACCCACCGCCACCACGACCACTGGGGCGCCCTGGCCGCCGTCGTCGAGGCCACCGGCGCCCGCACCGCGGCGGGCAGGATCGACGCCGAGGCCGTCGACGTCCCCACCGCCCTCCCCCTCGACGACGGCGACGTCCTGAAGGTCGGCCAGGTCGAACTGACCGTCCGTCAGCTCACCGGCCACACCCCCGGCGCCATCGTCCTCGTCTACGACGACCCCCAGGGCCACCCCCACGTCTTCACCGGCGACTGCCTCTTCCCCGGCGGCGTCGGCAACACCTGGGGCGACCCCGCCGCCTTCGACACCCTCTACCGCGACGTCACCGAGAAGCTCTTCGACGTCCTCCCCGACGAGACCTGGATCTACCCCGGCCACGGCAACGACACCACCCTCGGCGCCGAACGCCCCCACCTCCCGGAGTGGCGCGCCCGCGGCTGGTGACCCCGCCCCGGCCACGGGCCCCGACCCCCGTCCGGGGGCCGGGGCCCGTGCCGTTCCCCGCCCGGAAACCGGCTGCGGGCGCGGGGCGGGCGCTGCCAGGATGCCGGGATGGATGCGATTCTGCGGGCGGGCGGGGAGGTGCTCGGGGCCAGGCTCTCCGAGCCGGTGGACCTGGGCGGATCCCGGCGGAGCACGGTGGTGCGGTGCCGGACCGACGGGGGCGGGACGGTGGTGGTGAAGGCGTTCGCGGACGGGGACGACGGGCTGCGGGGGTTCACGGCGGAGGCGGCCGGGCTGTCGCTCGGACTGGCCGGGCCGGGGCTGCTGGGAGTGCACGAGGAGCTGCCGCTGCTGGTGATGGAGGACCTCGGGGAGGCGCCGACGCTGGCGGACGTGCTGCTGGGGGACGACCCGCGGGCCGCCGAGGACGGGCTGCTGGCGTGGGCCCGCGGCCTGGGGCGGCTGGCCGCCGGGTCGGTGGAGCGGCGGGGCGAACTGGCGCCGCTGGCGGCCCGGTACGGGCGGGGGCGGCCGCCGTGGGAGGACCTGCCGTGGCTGGCCGGGCAGACCGAGGCACTGCCTGCGCTGCTCGACGGTCTGGGGCTGCCCGTACCGCCCGGCCTGGCCGGGGAGTTGGCCGCGCTCGCGGCGGCGGGCGCCGACGCCTACCCCGCCTTCACGCCCGGCGACACCTGCCCGGACAACAACCTGCTGACGCCGGACGGTCTGCGGCTGATCGACTTCGAGGGCGCCTGCTACCAGTCGGTCTTCCTGACCGCCGCGTACTGCCGGATGCCGTTCTCCACCTGCTGGTGCGTCTTCCGGCTGCCGGACGGACTGGCCGCCGAGGCCGAACGGACCTTCCGCGCCGAGGTGGTGACGGTCTACCCGGAACTGGCCGAGGAGGAGCGCTGGCAGGCGGGGATGGCGCGGGCCGTCGCGGTCTGGACGGTGGACGCCACGGTGCGGATGCTGGCGGGCACCGTGGAGCAGGACGGCCCGCTGCACCGCACCCGCCGCCCGGTGGCGACCAAGCGCCAGCTGCTGCGGCACCGCTGGGAGGCGGCGAGCACCCTGGACGGCCTGCCGGCCGTCGGGCGGACGATGCGGCTGCTGCTGGACGCGTACGCCTGGGACGTGCCGCCGCTGCCCGGGTACCCGGCGTTCGCGGGGCGGTGAGCCCCGACACCTCCGTCATCGGCCGGAGGTGTCGGGGATCAAGGAGTCGCGGCCGCCAGCAGCGCGTGCCCGAGGTGGTCGTCGCCGCCCGGGGTGACGCCCGGGAGGGTGTAGTAGTAGCCGCCGCCGAACGGCAGTACGTACCGCTCCAACGCCTCGCCGGCGAGCCGCCGTTGGATGGTGGCGAAGCCCTGTTCGAGGTCGTTCTGGTAGCAGACGAAGACCAGGCCGGCGTTCTCGTGACCGGCGGCGTCCGGCGGCAGCCGGTAGGAGTAGCTGCGGCGCAGGATGCGGTGCGCCTCGCTCCCGGGGGTGCGCGGGTCGGCGCGGCGGATGTGCGAGTCGAGCGAGATGATCCGGCCGTCGGGATCGTTCGCGTAGTCCGGGACGTCGGTCTCGCGGGCACCGCCGAGCGGCGCGGCACTGTCCTTCCGGCGGCCGAAGACGGCCTCCTGCTTGGGTACGGCGTCGGCGTCCCACAGGGGCATCGCGAACCGGATGAGCCGGACGACCTGGTAACTGCCGCCGGCCGTCCAGGCGGGCTCGTCCGAGCCCGCCCGCACCCAGACCTGACGGTCCATCAACGCCGTGTCCTCGGCCTCCAGGTTCCCGGCTCCCTCGCGGAAGCCGAAGAGGTTGGTGGCGAAGGCCCGGCCTCCCCGGCCGATCTCGTTGCCCTGGCGGAACCCGGGCATCCGCCAGACCTGCTCCAGGCCGCCCGCCCCGGCCACCCGGCCTGCGAGCTCCGCCGCCCGCTCGGGGCTGGCCGCGCACACCTGTACGGCGAGGTCGCCGTGGCACCAGGCGGGATCGAGGACGTCACTGGGGAACGCGGGCATCGCGGTCAGCCGGCGAGGACGCACCGCGGCGAGCCCGAAGCGCCCGTCGAAGAGCGAGGCGCCGGCCGAGACGGTGATGCTCTCGCCCAGCCCGGTCCGCGCCGCCTCGGTCCCGAGGAGACGCAGCACCTCGGCGAGTGCGGCCCGGTCGCCGCCGGTCACCCGGTACGCCGCCAACTCGGCGGCGGACGGCGGCGGGGTGACGACGCCGGGCTGGTGGGCGACGGGGGCGGACGGCCCGCCCGCCGCCTCCGCGGCGGGCGGGCGGACGTCGCCTTCGGGACCGCAGGCCGTCGCGGCGAACGCTCCCGCCAGTCCGGCCAGACCGGCCAGGACCGGGCGCCGGCCCAGCGCCCGGTTCTTGCCTTGCATCGGTGCTACCCCCCGTGGGTCGTGCGGTGTCGGTCTAGGCGTCGGGTTCGAGGAAGGCCACGAGGCGCTCCAGGATGTCCTCGAACTCCCGCACCGCCATGTCGCAGTCCTCGAACTGCCCGTACCAGTCCACGATGGTGACGGTGTCCGGGCCGGTACGACGGGCCGCCCCCGCAGCGGTGCTGAGGCTGTACCCGGTGCCGAACTCCGCCTCCATCTTGCGCCACTCACCGAGGTAGGTACGGGTGAGTTCGTCATTGAGCCCGAACGGGAGGACGAGCGTCTCGACCGCCCTCCTGGTGTTCTCGGGCACTCCCGGCGGCGCGTGGACGACGAGGTCGTCGTCCTCGTCGATCTCGAACGACCACGTCACCTCTTCCTCCCCTGCGGGAAGAAGGTTGACGGGGTGTAGCTCCCGTCGGGCTGCTTCTCCAGGAAACCGGTCATCTTCACTCCGTTGTACGTGCCGGTGACCGTGGTGGGGTACTTGTACTTGCCGTTGTTGAAGAGGTGGTCACCGGCCTCCATGATCATCTCCTCTGTCCAGTCCTCGGGGAAGAAGGTGTGCCCCGCCTTCGCGTCCTTCTGACCGTAGACCGAGTTGTCGGGATTCCTCATCCCCACCTTGCCCTCGACGACACTGACGGTGCCATCGGGGTTGGTGACCAGCTTTCCGCCTATGTACCGGTTGTCCGGGACCCCGTTGCTCTGCTTCGGGTGGAGGTGCCAACCGGCGAGCTGGCCGTCCTTGTTGGGGACGCCGTTGATGACGTGCTCGCGGGCCTCGTCGGAGATGGTGACCCGAGGAGTGGACGCAGGCTTGAGCCCGGTGGGGTCGGTGAGGTTGGTGGGGCGGTTGCCGGCGTAGCCGTAGAGGTTGATGCCGCCGTTGAAGCCGGACGGGTCCTCGCTGACGAACCTCTGCAGCGCGGGGCTGTAGTAACGGGCCCGGTTGTAGTACAGACCGGTGCCGTCGTCCTCGCGGCCGGCGAACCTGCGACTGTTGCCCTGGTCGTCGCCGCTGACCGTGGTCGTTCCGTACGGGCCGTACAGGTAACGGGACTTGACCGTTCCTGCTTCGTCGGCCAGGGCGACGGTGCTGCCCAGCGGATCGGTCAGGTACCGGGTGGTGACACCGCCGCGCTCGCGCAGCAGCAGGTGGTCGCCGCCCGCGCCGACGGTGGTGGTGACGGTGCTCCCGGTCTTCTCCTGGAGCGGGTTGGTGCCGTCGTTGAGGTAGCTCGTGGTGACGCCGGCGACGGTGCGGCTGGTGCGGCGGCCCTGGGCGTCGTAGCCGAAGGTGGCCGTCGTGCCGGGGCCGTTGACGGCGGTCAGCTGGCCCCGGGCGTTCCAGGTGTAGCTGTTGGCGCCGTCGTTGGTGAGGTTGCCGTCCGCGTCGTGGCCGACGGCGGTGGCGCCGACGGCCGTGAGGCGGTTGGCGGCGTCGAACGTGGAGACCGGAGTGGTCGCGGGCAGGGCGGTGCGGGCGTAGCTGCCGCCGATCCTGACGGGGCGCCCGGCGGCGTCGTAGGTGTAGGTGAGGTTGCCGAGGTCGGTGTCGGCCTTGCGGTAGGTCACCGAGGCGACCCGGCCGGCGGGGTCGTACTGCTGGACCTGGTGGACCCCGGCACCGGGGGCACCGGAGCGGGTGATGCGGCCGGCGTCGTCGTGGACGACGGTGGCGACCTCGGTACCGTTCCGCTTGACGGAGGCGAGGGCGCCGGTGGCGTCGCTGAGGTGTTCGGTCAGCGGCTGTCCGCCGACCAGGACCTGGCGGGTGCGGCTGGCGGTGCCGTAGGCGAAGCCGACGGTGCCCTGCGGAGTGGCCTCCTTGGTACGGCGGTTCAGGCCGTCGTAGGTGAAGTCGCTGGTTCCGTTGGCCGTGTCGACGGTGCGGACGAGCCGGTCGGCGTCGTCGTAGGTGGCGGTGACGCTGCTCTGCTCGGTGGTGCCGTTGACGCCGTAACGGGTCTTGGAGGGACGGTCGAGCTGGTCGTAGTCGACCGTGCTGACCAGGCCGCTGCGGGCGGTGCCGATGGTCGGGTTGCCGTTGCGGTCGTACTCCTGCCGGGTGACGCGGTTCAGCGGGTCGGTGACGGTGGTGCGGTGGTCCATCGGGTCGTAGCCGTAGGCGGTGACCCCGCCGCGCGGGTCGGTGACCTTGGTGGTGTTGCCGTTGGCGTCGTAGTCGTAGCCGGTGCCGCGGCCGAGCGGGTCGGTGGTGGCACGGACCTGGCCGAGGACGTCGTAGCGGATGGTGCTGGTGCCGCCGAGCGGATCGGTGGCCTCGACGGGGCGGCCGGCGTTGTCGAAGAGGGTGCGGCTGACGCCGCCGAACGGGTCGGTGACAGCGGCGAGGTCGCCGAACTCGTAGGTGTAGGTGGTCTTCCGGTTGGTGGGGTCGGTCTCCGAGGTCGTGAGGCCGGCGTCGTCGGAGGTGTAGGTGGTCGTCCGGCCCAGTTCGTCGGTGCTGCTGAGGAGCGCGCCCCGGGCGTCGTACTGGTTGGTGCTGGTCTTGCCGTACGCGTCGGTGTGCGAGGTGATCTCGCCGAACGGGCCCCCGCGCTCCACGCTCTCGGTGCGGGCGTCGGCGGTGCCGGCGAGCACGGTCGTACGGTTGACCTGGCCGTTGGCGTCGTACCCGAGTTCGGTGCGACGGCCGAGGGCGTCCACGGTGGCGACGGGGCGGCCGCCGGTGGGGTCGTACTCGGTGCGGCTGGTCCGCTCGACCGGGGTGCCGAGGGCCTCGGTGTGACTGAGGGTCAGGCCCTGGGCGTTGAAGGTGAACCGCTGCACGTTGCCGCGCGCGTCCGTCATCCGGGTCTCGGTGATCTTGCCGTCGGTGCCCGTGACGTAGTCGAACTTGGTGACGCCGCCGTCCGCCGCGGTCTGCTGCAGGACCCGGCCGAGGCCGTCGTAGGTGTTGGTGAGGTAGGTGGTGCCGCGCGGGTCGGTGATGGTCTTCATCCGGCCCGACTCGTACGTGTACCTGGTGATGCCGCCGGCCGGGTTGGTGACCGTCTCCAGGTGGCCGTCGGCCGTGTAGGTGTAGGTGACGGTCCGTCCGAGGTTGTCCTCGGCCTTGATGATCCGGGGCGGCGTGGCGGTGTCGTAGTCGAACTTGATCCACTTGCCGTTGGGCGAGGTCACCTGGGTGACCGGGCCGCGGAGCCGGACCTTGCCGTCGCTGTCCGCCGGCGCGGGGGCTCGGGTGATGGTGGTGGTGTTGCCGAACTTGTCGCGGATCGCCTGCAGCGGCGCCTCGTCGCCGAGCACGTAGGTGGTGCCGTCACGGAGCTTGACGTCCCAGCCGTTGCCGTTCCAGCCCATGGTGGCGCCGGAGTACTCGGTGGGCGTGGGGTCGGCGAGGAACAGCGCGTCCTCGTAGGTCTTCTCACCGGGCGTGATCCGCCGGAAGTGGATCCGGCTGCCGTCCGGCTGGATGAGGTCGACCTCGAGGTAGCGGTAGTAGCCGATGTTCCCGGTCGACCACGGGAAGTGGCCGAAGTTGAAGCTCATCCCGACGCCGAAGGCACGGGAGTCCTGGTCTCCCTGCTGGTAGGTGCGGCGCAGGGTGAGCGGTGTGACGTCGTCGAGCGAGAGGTCGATGTTCTCGTCGACCAGCAGACCGGTGGCCGGATCGACCGGGTCACCGACCCGCGGGCCGGGCTTGGGGGCGACCGGCGGCGGGTTGTGGCCGGGCACGGCGGTCATCGCACCGGTGAAGCGGTAGACCTTGACCTCGGGGTCCGGGACCACCTGCTTGCCGTCCGGGGTGACGGTGCCCTTCCCGTAGATGTGCCAGCCCTGGCCGTCCGGGTCGTAGTTCCAGAAGATCATCCGCGTGCCCGGGGCCTCGCGGGTGTAGTTCGGGTAGACGATCTGGGCGCCGTCGGGGAACAGGTAGCCGCTGCCCGGCTGGACGGTGAAGTAGATCGGGACCTGGGTCGGCGGCAGCGGGAAGGGGGTGCGGTCGATCGGGATCGGGGTGATGGACAGTTCGCCGGCAAGCTTGCCGTCGCTGTCGCGGACCACCGCGCCGACCGGGATGTGCACCTCCAGGCCGGGGATCGCGGGAGTCCTGAGGACCGTCTTCTCGGTGGTCGGGGAGGCGATCCTGACGGTGGTGGAGGTGTCGGTCTGCGGCACGAACACGGTGTTCGGCACCCGCAGCGTCTTGCCGACCGGTACGTCGACGCCGATGTCGAAGACGCCGTAGGTGCGGTCACCGCTGCTCGCGGTGCGGCCGTCGACGCGCAGCACCCGGTGGCCGGCCTCGGTGCCGCTGACCAGGAAGCGGCCCTGGCCGTCGGTCCGGGCAGTGGCCTTGCCGACCGTGACGGTCGCACCGGCCAGCGGGGTGCCCGCCACGGTGAGGATCTGGCCGGAGACCGCGGTGGTGCCCTTGGGCGCGTCGGCCGGGTACACCGGCGCGGCGGGCGCGCCGTACCGGGTGTACCAGCCCTTGCCCGCCAGGTTGTCGGCGTCGGGCTTCCAGACGGTGTCGACCGGCTTCGCGGTCACGGCCTGGTTCTCGCGCGGGAAGCCGCAGGCGGCCCAGCCGGCCGACGGGGCGCCCGGGTGCGGCGTCTTCTTCCTCTTCGACACCGTCGGCACAGGCTGGGCGGAGCCCGCCTGCTCTGCCGACGGGGTGTCGCAGCGCGCTGCGACGGGGTCGGTCGCGGCCGACCCGGTGGGCGTGGCCGACCCGGTGTCCGGTGCGGCGAGCACGGTGCGGGCTGCGGCGGCCGGAGCGGCGGCCACCACCCGGGCGACCGCGATGGTGGTCGAGCCGGTGGCGGCGACACGGGGGTCGACGACCACCCGGTAGGTACCGGTGACCGGCAGTACGGGCAGCTTGAGCGGACTCTGGTCGAACCGGGTGACGGGGGTGACCAGTGACGTGCCGTCAGGCCTGAGCACGCTGATCCGGAGACCGGTGCCGAGGTACGTGGTGCCGGAGAGGTTGAGCTGCAGGGCGTCGCCGACCGTGCCGGCGAACGAGAGCACGCCGTTCTGGCCGGCCCGACCGACGGTGACCGTGACGCCCGGGCCGTCGATGGCGGCCGTACCGGCGTCGACGGTGCTGGACAGGGTGAGCGTGACGGTCCCGGTGGCGGCGCCGTCGGGGTCCAGGACCAGTTCGTAGCTACCGGTGACCGGCAGTACGGGCAGCGTGAAACTGTCGTCGGCGTTCAGCCAGGTGCTGATGCCGAGCTGGGTGCCGTCGGGCTTGTAGAGGCGGACGTTCTGGGCGCGGAAGCCGGCGGACGCACCGGTGACGGCCAGGTCGAGCTGCTGGCCGGCCGTTCCGGCGAACCGGAGACCGACGTTCTGTGCCGTACGGCCGACGGTGACGGTCGCGGCCGCCCCGTCCACGGCGAGCGTGCCGGCGTCGACCGTCTGGGACAGTTGCAGGGTGTAGGTGCCGAGTCCGGGGGCATTGGGGCTGGCGACGATCTCGTAGGTCCCCGTGGCCGGGAGGGCCGGCAGGTCGAGGCCACCGCTCCGGGAGGCGAGCTCCTTGCCGTCGGGTCCGTTGACGGCGAGGGTCAGGGTGCCGGTGTAGCCGTTGGCCGCGGCGGGCTGGCCGATGCTCAGCTTCTGCCCGGCGGTTCCCTGGAACGTGACGCGGTTGTTCTGCGAGGGCCGGGTGATGGTGAGCGGCTTGTCCCCGCCGACCGCGACGGAGCCGGCGTCGACGTCGGTGGAGAGCCAGAGGGTGACCGATCCGGTGGCCGGGCCGGCTCCGACGACCAGGTCGTACCGGTCGGTGGTGGCGATCACCGGCAGATTGGCGCCGGATCCGGATCCGCTGAGGGTGCTGCGGGTGCGGTCCGGGCGGATCAGGGCCGTACCGGGCAGGTAGGAGGTGGCGCCCGCCTTGAGGGTGACGTCGCTGTAGCCGAGCCGCAGGCGCTGACCGGCGACCCCGTCGAAGCCCAACCGGGCCTGCTGGGCGGGGCGGTTGAGGGCGACCGTCCTGGACGCACCGTCCTGGGCGATGGCGCCGGCGTCGATCTCGTCGGACAGCCAGAGCTTCGCACCGCCCACGCTGGCGTCGGTGAACCCGACGACCAGCCGGTAGGTGCCGGGCGAGAAGGTCCTGAACCGCAGGTAGTTGTCCAGGCCGACGCTGGGCCAGGTGCCGAACTTGGCGCCGCCCGGCTCGTAGAGGGTGACGGACACCCGCTTGCCCTGTGCCGTGGCTGTCGCCTCACTGAACCCGAGGTCGTACCAGGACTCCTTCGCACCGTTGAAGGACGCTTCGAGGAACTGGCCGGGCTTGCCGAGGTCGAACTGGAACCCCTGGTCGGTGGTGGTGGCCACCCCGGTGACGTTGCGGGTCAGCGTGGCGGTGATCGCCCCGGCGCCGGCCGCGTCGGGATCGACCACGATCTGGTGGACGCCGGTGGTCGTCAGCGCGGGCAGCGGGACGTTGCGCCCGGCCCTCGGGTCGAGCGGCCACGGGGTGTCGTACTGGTCGGCGGCGAAGGAACGGCCGAACGGGTCGTAGATCCGGAGGGCGGACTTGGTGCTGATGGTGCTGGCCGACAGGCCGAGGCCCAGCCGGTCGCCGGCCTTGCCCTCGAAGCGCAGCACCAGGACCTTGCCGGAGGGCACGGTCGAGGTGACGGCGGTGCCGTCGACGGCGAGCAGTCCGCCGTCGAGCAGGTCGCCGGGCGCGGTGCCGGTGGGCGGGACGACGAAGTCGGCCGCGCTGGTGGCGGTGCCGCCCGGAGTCCGGACGGTGATCCGGCCGGAGGAGACCGCGCCGGGCACCACCACGGTGAGGCTGGTGGGCGTGGCGCCGACGACCTTGGCGAGCGTGCGGTGGAACAGCACCGAGTCGCGGGCCGGATCCGGATCGAAGCCGCTGCCGGAGATGGTGACGGTCGTGCCGGGCACGCCGAGGGCGGGCGAGACGCCGCTGAGGGTGGGGGCCGGACGGGCGGCACCGATCCGGAACCTCTCGGTACCGGTGGCGCTCGACGTGCCGACCGTCACGGTGACGGGGCCGTCGGTGGCACCCGCCGGGACGAGGACGGTGAGCCGGTTGCGGTCCGCGCCGACGACCTGGGCAGGGGTGGCGGTCCCGGTGAACGTCACCAGGTTCGCTGCCGGATCGGAGGCGAAAGCGGTACCGCTGATCTCCACCTTGGCGCCGGCCGGGGCCTGGTTGGGCACGGCCGCGAGGACCGACAGCTGGGAGGACGGGTACTTCTTGGTGGAGAGCGCGTTGCCCGCGGCGTCGTACTCGTACCGGGCGCTCTCGCCGTTCGGCTGGGAGACGCCGACGAGCTGTCCGGCGGCGTCGTAGAAGAGGTCGTGCGGGTCGCCCGAGGCGAAGGCGTCGACGACGAAGCCGTACGCGGCGGGGGTGGAGGCGTTGCCCACGGCGTCGACCGCGCGGACCGTCAGGGTCCGCCGCCCGGCCGAGATCGGCGTGAGCGTCACCGTGGTGTCGCCGGACGGGGCCGCCGGGACCTCGGTGGCCTGGGCCTCGGTGTCGAGCTGGTAGCGGTACTTGGCGATCTGCTCGGAGCCGCCCGGCTTGAAGGTGAACGTCCCGGCCCGGCCGATACCGCCGTACGGCTGGTCGTCGGCGGGGTACTCGGCGGAGGAGACCAGCGGGGTGGCCGGCAGCTGGACCGCGTCCTCGTAGGAGACGGTGAGCAGCGGGTTGTTGGCGAAGCGGGCGAACTGGAGCTTGTCCGCCTCGTTGGCGCTGCGTAGCCCGAAGGTGAGGTTCGGCCGGTTCTCCGTGGCGGCCTGGGCGACCTGGGCGGTCACCGCGAAGGAGCCCGTCACGGGGCTGCTTCCGCCGCAGGGACCTTGGTAGACCCGGGAGGCGACGGCCTGGCCGGGGGGCGGCTGGTTGTTCCAGCTGGTGGACGGGCCGATCGGCCCGGAGGTCCAGAGCTGGACGGTGTTCTGCCCGCACGCGGAGGCGAAGGTCTCGGTCGCCGTCAGGTCGGCGCTCAGGATCCGCTTGCCCACCAGCCCGCTCGGGACGGCCAGTTGGAAGTACGTGCGGTGGATGCCGGTCGGCGCGGTCCAGCCCTGGTACCCGACGCCCAGCCCGCTCGGGCTGCTCGTGGTGTTGTAGTAGGAAGCGGTGGGGGTCGCCTGCTTGACCTCTGCGTAGGCCTCCGTGGTGCCGGAGGCGAACGACGGGTCGATGTACACCGGGTAGGTGGTGGCGGCGGACTTCAGCAGCTCCTGGTCGGGGCTGATGTCGATCGTGCCGTCGTGCACCCGGGTGGCGACCTTGGCCTCCCGTGCCCCGGCCCCGGGCCCGTCGGGGCCCGACCTGGTGCGCTCGGGGTCCGGCGACGTTTCGGCCGTGGCACCCGCAGGGTTCGCCGCCGAGCCCTTGGAAGCGGCGGGGACCGCCGGGGACGAGTCCCACATCCGGGCGGCCGGGGACGAGAACACCACCCGCCCTGCGGCGTCCTTCACCGCCAGGCCCTCACCGGACTCGGCACCGAGGGCGAGGCCCGCACTGGTGCGGGTGACCAGCTTCAGCGCCGCGAGCCCGGGGTCGGCGGCCGCCTTGGCGTTCTTGACGACCAGGACCTCCTGGACGCCGCCCGCCGGTGTGACGGTGACCCGCAGGTCGACCCCGCTGGGCAGCACGTCCGGGTAGGTCAGGCTCGCGCCGTCGGCGACCGGGGCGGGAAGCTTCTCCGGCCAGAGGAGTTCGAGCCGGTGCCCGCCTTCGACGGTCAGCGTGGCCAGGGCGCCGGAGCCTCCGCCGGAGAGCTCGACGCCCGCCGAGGTGGCCTCGGGGGCGTACGTCCCGCCGGAGGTACGGCGGAGCGTCGGGTCGAGGGCGATCCAGCGGCCGTCCCGCCTGGTCCACCGGGGTTGTGCGGAGATCTCGGCGGTGAACGTGCCGTCGGGGTTGGCAAAGGTCTGCGCGGCCGCGGTACGGGCTGCGGCGACCTCGACCCGGCCGTGCTGGCGGCGGGCCGCCTTGGCCGCGGACGCGGCGTCGGGCGCCGACTCGACGTGGTCGGCCTTGGGCACGGCCGCCCGGGCCGGCTGCTCCCCGTGGGCCATCGTCAGGACGAGGGACAGGGTGACCCCCACCGCCCCGGCGATCCTCGGCAACCGCCCCCGCCCACCTGGCGGGCGGGCCTTTCCGGCGAATCGGTCGCCGAAGAACGGCGAATCGGACACCCCTGCTGTGTTCCTACGAAACGCAGACATGGCTAGGGAAAGCCCCCGTCTCATCCCCCGGGGCGGGCCTCCGAAGCGCCGCCCTTGATCAGCGGTCACCATTCCCCGCGGGCTGACGGGCTGTCAATCACCTTTTCTTCACGCTGGCTTGATCCCTTCGCAGACCAATCGAGCAATCTCCACCAACCGTGACAAGGAGGCTGGGCCGACCCCCCTGACGGAGAACCCGAGGAGAGCGAACTGGCTCGATTCCGACCGCCGGGCACGGAGCAGGGCCCCGGCCTGAGGTGGGGTGGCCGGGGCCCTGCTGTTCATGGGGTGGTGGAGCGTCAGGCGTCGATCTCGGCCTTGGACTCCGCCTGCTCGGCCTTCTCCTGCTTCCGGGAGGCCAGCAGCGAGGTGATGGTGGTGATCACCAGGACGCCGCAGATGACGCCGAGGGAGACCGGGATGCTGATCTCGGGGACGTGGACGCCGCTCTCGTGGAGGGCGTGCAGCACCAGCTTGACGCCGATGAAGCCGAGGATCACCGAGAGGCCGTAGCTGAGGTGGACCAGCTTCTTGAGCAGGCCGCCGATCAGGAAGTAGAGCTGGCGCAGGCCCATCAGGGCGAAGGCGTTGGCGGTGAAGACGATGTACGGGTCCTGGGTCAGGCCGAAGATGGCCGGGATCGAGTCCAGGGCGAACAGGACGTCGGTGGTGCCGATCGCGAGCATCACGATCAGCATCGGCGTCATCAGCCGCTTGCCGTTCTCACGGATCGTCAGCTTGGTGCCGTGGTACTTGTCGGTCGAGGGGAAGCGCTTCTCGATCGACTTGAGCAGGCGGTTCTCCTCGAACTCCTCCTCCTCGTCGTCACCCATCGCCTCCTTGACCAGCTTGTACGCGGTCCAGATGAGGAAGGCGCCGAAGATGTAGAAGACCCAGGAGAACTCGGAGACCAGGGCGGCGCCGCCGGCGATGAAGACCGCCCGGAGCACCAGCGCGATGATCACGCCGACCATCAGCACGCGCTGCTGGTAGATCCGCGGCACCGCGAACTTGCCCATGATCAGGATGAAGACGAAGAGGTTGTCGACGCTCAGCGACTTCTCGGTGATGTACCCGGCGAAGAACTCGCCGGCCGGCTGCGAGCCGCCGTACCACCAGAGGAAACCGCCGAACAGCACGGCCAGCACGATCCAGACGGTGGTCCAGATCCCGGCCTCCTTGATGGAGACCTCGTGCGGCTTGCGGCCGCCGATGAAGAAGTCGGCCACGATCAGGGCGACGAGCACCCCGATCGTGCCGACCCACAGACCCACGGAAACGTCCACTTAGCTGCTCCTCCGGCAGGTAGGCGAGAGACAGTCATCGTCACTGCCGGAGGTCTCTTCCGCCCGTCGGGCCGGCTCCGCCTGGCCCACGGACCAGCGCCCCGGGGTGCCGTCGGACGGCGCCCGTGATGACGGGGTCACTGCGGGGGAATACTCCCCTCCGTTACCAGCCAGGCTAACAGAAGAACCAAGGAAAGGTAAAGAAGGTAAAGAACTCCCCCTGACGGGCCGTCAGAGGAAGGGCTCGATGGCGGGCAGCATGTCCTGGAAGGTGCGCGCCTTGGCGGGGGCGCCGATCGCCTGCATGCCCCAGCCCCCGCCGCCGTCCCGGTAGACCTTGGCCATGATCTGGCCGGTGTGCGGGCCGCCGCCGGTCAGCTCGTAGCGGGCCAGCTCCTGGCCGGTGGACTCGTCGACCAGGCGGCAGTGCGCCTGCTGCACCTCGGCGAAGCTCTGGCCGGTGTAGGAGGAGACGGTGAAGATCACCTGGGTGATGTGCACCGGGACCTGGGCGAGGTCGACCAGGATCGACTCGTCGTCCTCCGAGCCGACGCCGCCGACCAGGTTGTCGCCGGTGTGGCGGACGGAGCCGTCGTTGCTCACCAGGTGGTGGAAGAAGACCACGTCGGACGGGGTGCGCTCGGCGTACAGCAGCGCGGAGGCGTCCAGGTCGATCTGGCGGGTGCGGCTGCCGAACAGTCCGCGCTTGGGGGCGGCCTTCCACCCCAGGCCCATCCGGACCACCGTCAGCGACTCGCCCGAGCTCTTCTGCAGGGTCACCCGTTGGCCCTTGGCCAGGTTCACCGACACGGCAATGCCCTCTCTCATCGGCCCGGCCCACCCACCGGACCGGTGCAACGGCGGAACACCCCCTTGCCGTCCCCCGGCCGAGGCCCCCTGCGCGGGCACGCGGCCCACGGCCCCCAACCCTATGGCCTGCGGGCATCCGCCCCGTGCAAGGGGCGTACCCCGTGGCGCCGCCGCCGACGCGACGCGTTCCGGTCAGCCGCGCTTGAACTCCACCGGGCCCGCGTCCATCAGCACCGTCCCGTCGGTGTGCAGCACCGGCCGGCGCTCGGTGCGCCGGCGGCCGTACCGCTCGACGTGACCGATCGTCACCCCTTGCGGGTCGGTGAAGTCCACGAAGGCGATGGCCACCCAGTAGGAGGTGGCCGCGTCCTCGTAGAGCGGCACCGTCACCGTCGAACCCCGGCCGTCCGAGACCTCCACCCGGGCCCCGTAGCTGCGGAAGCTCCCGGAGCCGTTGCCCACCGCGCTGTACGCGCAGATCAGCGCGTACCCCTGGCGGTCGGGGCGGACGATCCAGATGGTCTCCTCGCCCGGCACCTTCGCGTCACCGTCGAGCAGCAGGTACGGCTCCCCCGCCAGCGAGCCGAGGTCCTTCCAGTAGACCGCCCGGCCGGAGTCCGTCCGGCGCTCCAGCTCCGCCTTCTGGGCGGCGGCCGCCGCCTTGTCCTTCGCCCCGAACAGGCCGCGCTCCAGCTGCGGGAAGACGTACCCGGGCGGGTGCTCCCCGGCCGGTTCGACGGCGTCGGCCGGGACGTACAGGGCGTAGAGGTCCAGGTCCGCGCCCTTGGCCCGGCGGGCGTCGCTGCCCCCGTCCCAGCGGAGCGAGGCGGTGACGGTCAGCTCGCGGTCGCCCTTGTCCAGGGAGATCCGGGCCCGGTCGCCCTTGGCCAGGCTGACGGGGCGGGGGCCTGCGGTGTCGGAGTCCATTCCGGGATTCAAACACCGCAGGCCGCACGGGGCGAGCCCCCGGGAGAGGCACTAGGCCATGCCGGCCTCGCGCATCTGGCGGAGCTCCTTCTTGAGTTCGCCGATCTCGTCGCGCAGGCGGGCGGCCAGCTCGAACTGGAGGTCGGCGGCGGCGGCGTGCATGCGGTCGGTGAACTGCTGGATGAGGTCGGCGAGTTCGGCTGCGGGCAGGCTCTTGGCGGGCTTGCGGTCGGCACCCAGGGCGGGGACCGGGGCCTTGCCCTTGCCGGACTGGCGGTACCCGGTGGAGAGCAGCTCCTCGGTGTCCAGGTCCTCGCGGGAGAGGGTGTCCAGGATGTCGCCGATCTTCTTGCGGAGCGGCTGCGGGTCGATGCCGTGCTCGGTGTTGTAGGCCTGCTGGACCTCGCGGCGGCGGTTGGTCTCCTCGATCGCCAGCTCCATCGAGGGGGTGATCCGGTCCGCGTACATGTGGACCTGGCCGGAGACGTTGCGGGCGGCGCGGCCGATGGTCTGGATCAGCGAGGTGCCGGAGCGCAGGAAGCCCTCCTTGTCGGCGTCCAGGATGGCCACCAGGGAGACCTCGGGGAGGTCGAGGCCCTCGCGGAGCAGGTTGATGCCGACCAGGACGTCGAACTTGCCGGCCCGCAGCTCGCGGAGCAGCTCGACCCGGCGCAGGGTGTCGACGTCGCTGTGCAGGTACTGCACGCGGATGTCGAGACCGAGCAGGTAGTCCGTCAGGTCCTCGGACATCTTCTTGGTGAGGGTGGTGACCAGGGTCCGCTCGTCCTTCTCGATCCGCTTGCGGATCTCGTGCACCAGGTCGTCGATCTGACCCTCCGTCGGCTTGACGATCACCTCGGGGTCGATCAGGCCGGTCGGGCGGATGATCTGCTCCACCGCGCCGTCGCCCCGGGCCAGCTCGTACTTGCCGGGGGTGGCGGAGAGGTAGACCGTCTGCCCGATCCGCTCCTGGAACTCCTCCCACTTGAGCGGGCGGTTGTCCAGCGCGGAGGGCAGCCGGAAGCCGTGGTCGACCAGCGAGCGCTTGCGCGAGGCGTCGCCCTCGTACATCGCGCCGATCTGCGGGACCGTCACGTGCGACTCGTCGATGACCAGCAGGAAGTCGTCGGGGAAGTAGTCGAGCAGCGTGTTCGGCGGGGAGCCGGGCTCGCGGCCGTCGAAGTGCATCGAGTAGTTCTCGACGCCGGAGCAGCTGCCGATCTGACGGAGCATCTCGATGTCGTAGGTGGTGCGCATCCGCAGCCGCTGGGCCTCCAGCAGCTTGCCCTGCTTCTCCAGCACGGCGAGCCGCTCCTCCAGCTCCTTCTCGATGTCGTTCACCGCGCGCTCCAGGCGCTCGGGGCCGGCCACGTAGTGCGAGGCGGGGAAGACGTACATCGACTCGTTCTGGCTGATGATCTCGCCGGTCAGCGGGTGCAGCGTGTAGAGCGCCTCGATCTCGTCCCCGAACATCTCGATCCGGAGCGCCAGCTCCTCGTAGACCGGGAAGATCTCGATGGTGTCGCCGCGGACCCGGAAGGTGCCCCGGGTGAAGGCGAGGTCGTTGCGGGTGTACTGCATCTCGACGAAGCGGCGCAGCAGCGCGTCCCGGTCGACCTCCTCGCCGACCCGCAGCTGCGCCATCCGGTCCACGTACTCCTGCGGCGTGCCGAGGCCGTAGATGCAGGAGACCGAGGCGACCACGACCACGTCGCGGCGGGTGAGCAGCGAGTTGGTCGCCGAGTGCCGCAGGCGCTCGACCTCCTCGTTGATCGAGGAGTCCTTCTCGATGTAGGTGTCCGTCTGCGGGACGTAGGCCTCGGGCTGGTAGTAGTCGTAGTACGAGACGAAGTACTCGACCGCGTTGTTCGGCAGGAGCTCGCGGAACTCGTTGGCCAGCTGGGCGGCGAGCGTCTTGTTCGGCGCCATCACCAGGGTGGGGCGCTGGAGCTTCTCGATCATCCACGCGGTGGTCGCGGACTTGCCGGTGCCGGTGGCACCGAGCAGCACGACGTCCTTCTCGCCCGCGCGGATGCGGCGCTCCAGCTCGGCGATGGCCGTCGGCTGGTCACCGCTGGGCTGGTAGGGGCTGACGACCTCGAAGGGCGTCACGGAACGCTCGATCTTCGTGATGGGACGCACGCCCCCACCGTACGACCAGCCGCCGACAATCCCCGAGCGCCCCTGGTCAGGGCTCGGCGGTCAGGGCTTGACGGCCAGGGCGTTGCGGACCAGGAGGCGGCCGGCCCGGCGGAAGGAGCGGGCGCTGGAGTCGACCTCGTGGACGCGGAGCCGGCGGAGCACCACCGTGACGGCGGGGTCCAGCTCCAGCGCGGCCAGCTCCTCGCGGACGCCCTCGGCGACCGCCCCGTACAACTCCTCCAGCGACCAGCCGTCCGGCACCTCCAGGTCCGCGGCGGTCTCGAGGACCAGGCCCGGCTCCCAGGGCTCGAAGTCCACGGTGACGTCCGCGAAGTCCGAGGGGCAGCTCCGCTGCCAGGCGTGGACCGCGCGGACCTCGCGGAGCGGGCGGTGCGGAAAGGTCTCGGTCATCCCGACACCCTAGGGCCGGGAGCTGACGCCCGGTCAGGCCATCCAGAAGAAGACCGCGGTCATCCGCTTCTCCTCCAGGGTGGTGCCCCAGTACCCGGTGGCGGTGTGGATCAGGTTGGCGGTGTAGAGCAGCAGCCGGTTGTGGCGGTGCGGCACGGCGAGGTCCTCGGTGAAGGAGTCGGCCGGGACGTAGCGGGTGCCGAGGGCGTCGACCAGGCTGTTGTGCGGGGCGGTGACCTGGTTGCCGCCGAGGCGGCCGCCGGGGAGGCTCTGGCGGTGGAAGCTGGTGCCGCAGCGGGCGGGCACGGTGGGGTTGAGGTAGAGCACGGCGGCGTACCGGCAGAGCGCGCGCGAGTCGGTGTGCGGCCGCGGTTCGCTCTCCCCCGCGCCGACCACCTGGACGCAGTTGTGGTTGAAGGTGCCGCCCTCGGCCTCGCTCAGGGCCCAGATCCGGGCGGCGCCGGTGGCCCTGCGGACCTTCGCCTCGACCAGGGCCAGTTCGTCCGGCAACAGGGCGGGCATGGCGCGCATCCCGGGCCAGGCCTCGGGCTTGTGCGGGTAGCCCTCCTCCCACTCCTCGACGGCCAGGGCACGGGCGCGGACCTCGTCCGCGTTGGGCAGCACGTCGTCCAGGACCCAGTAGTCGCGGCCCCGGGTGGGCTTGCGGTACGGGAGGACGGGCAGCACGGGGTGGCCGGGCACGGGCCGGCGCAGCAGCTCAGGGGGCATGGGGCCGACCCTAGGAGCGGCCCGCCCCACGCTTCTCCCGCAGACCGGTCAACTCTTGGCCACGGATCGTCAACTTTTGGTCTGGTCCCGTTCGTTCACGACCGAGGGTTGTGTGGTCCGCTCGGCGCACTCGGGTCGTACGCCCGTTGCCCGCTCCCTAAGCTGGCCGCGATGAACGCCGACCGCCGCACCGTGCTGCGCTCCGCCGCAGGGCTGGCCACCACCGCCGCCCTCGGAGCCCTCTCCGCCTGCTCCGGCTCCGAGCCCCCGGTCGCCGAGGGCCCCGCCTCCCCGCCGCCCGCACCGTCACCCACGCCGTCGGTGCCGCCACCGCCCTCCCCCGCAGCCAGCCGGCCGCCGGTGGCCCCCGCCTTCGCCCCGCTCGCACCCGGCACCCCGGTCGAGGTGGTGAACGGGCCGCGCAACCGCTCCGAGATCGCCCTCACCTTCCACGGGGAGGGCGACCCGGCCCAGGCCACCGCCCTGCTGGAACGGGCCGAACAGCACGGCGTGAAACTGACCGTCCTGGCCGTGGGCCGCTGGCTGGACCAGCAGCCCCAGATGGCCGAACGGGTGCTGCGGGGCGGGCACGAACTCGGCAACCACACCCAGAACCACCGGGACCTCAACGCGCTGACGCCGGATCAGGTGCACGCGGAGATCGCCGAGTGCGCGGAACGGCTGCGCCGGCTGACCGGCTCGATCGGGCGGTGGTTCCGGCCCTCCGCCACGCAGTACGCCAGCCCGGTGGTGCGGGAGCAGGCGCGGCTGGTCGGCTACGAGCACTGCCTGTCCTTCGACGTCGACCCGCACGACTACACCGACCCCGGCGCGGACCTGCTCCAACGGCGTCTGCTCCGCTCCGTCCGCGGCGGCTCCGTCGTCGCCCTCCACATGGGCCACCAGGGCACCGTCGACGCCCTCCCCGGCGTCCTCGACGGCCTCCACCGCCTCGGCCTCCAACCGGTGACGGCCAGTCAGCTCTGTGCCTGACCGTCCGGCGGAAATCGGTGAGGCCGGGGGCGCGGGGAACTGCGCGAGCACGGAAGGCGGCCCAGCGCCAGGTCGGGGCAGGCGAGCCAGTTGCAGGTGTTGCCGTTCCCCCGCGCGCAGTTCCCCGCGCCCCTGAGGTCGTCGCCTACCGAGCCACCGCTGCTCTCCGCGCCGCCTGCCTACGCGGCGCTGTCGCGGGCCAGGGCGACCAGGCGGGAGATGGCCCGGAGGTACTTCTTGCGGTAGCCGCCGCGGAGGAGCTCCTCCGGGAAGACCTGGTCGAACGGCAGGCCGGAGGCCGTGATCGGCAGCTCGCGGTCGTACATGCGGTCGGCGAGGACCACCAGCCGCAGGGCGGTGGACTGGTCGTCGACCTGGTGGACGCCGCGCAGGAAGACCGCCTGGACGTCGTCGAGCAGTGCGCCGTAGCGGCTGGGGTGGACGGCCTTCAGGTGCTCCAGCAGTGCGTCGAAGTCGTCCAGCGCGGCGCCCGGCGTCTCCGCGGCGCGCGCGCTGACGGCCTCGTCGGTGTAGGGCGGCGGGGCGTCCGGGAGGCCGCGGTGGCGGTAGTCCTGGCCGTCGATCCGCAGGGGGCGGAAGTGGGAGGAGAGGCCCTGGATCTCGCGGAGGAAGTCGGCGGCGGCGAAGCGGCCCTCGCCGAGCTTCTCGGGGAGGGTGTTGGAGGTGGCGCAGAGCTTGACGCCGTTCTCGACCAGGCGGCTGAGCAGGGTGGAGACCAGCACCGTGTCGCCCGGGTCGTCGAGCTCGAACTCGTCGATGCAGAGCAGCCGGTGGCCGGAGAGGGTCTGGACGGCGGTCTGGAAGCCGAGCGC
This sequence comes from Kitasatospora sp. NPDC051853, assembly GCF_044452665.1. NCBI lineage: Bacteria > Bacillati > Actinomycetota > Actinomycetes > Kitasatosporales > Streptomycetaceae > Kitasatospora > Kitasatospora sp. NPDC051853. The sequence continues at coordinate 169,432 of NZ_JBITBY010000013.1, forward strand.
GCCGACCAGGTTGGTCAGCTCGACGAAGGTGCCGAAGGCCTTGGGGCCGGGGGTGGCGTGCCAGAGCGAGGCGAGCAGGTGGGTCTTGCCGACGCCGTAGCCGCCGTCGAGGTAGACGCCGGCGGGGCCGGTGGGGGCGGGGGCGGAGCGGCGGAACCAGCCCTTCTTGGCCGGGGTGCTCGCCGCCTGGATGCCTGCCGCGAACTCCTCCAGGACCTGGACGGCCTCGTACTGGCTGGGCTGCGTCGGGTCCGGGTTGTAGCTGCCGAAGCTCACGCCGGCGAAGCGCGGCGGCGGCACCATCTCGGCGACCAGGCGCTCGGCCGGGACGACCGGCCGGCGGGAGGTGAGCGCGATCGGGGCGGCGGTCGCTATGGCATCGGGGCGGGAGGCTGCGGGCACGTTAGTAGAGGGTACCGGCCGTGGAAGACTCGACCTCATGCAGCAGCTGATCAGTCCGAACGGCGTCAGGTACGAGGACCTCCACTCGCTGGAGGCGCTCGCCGAGGTCTACGCGTACCCCGACCAGGTGAACCACGGCCGCCCCTGGCTGCGGGCCAACATGGTCTCCGGGCTGGACGGCGGGGCCAAGCTGGACGGCCTCTCCGAGGGGCTGTCCGGGGACGCGGACAAGCGGATCTTCGGAGTGCTGCGGGCGCTCAGCGACGTGGTGCTGGTGGGGGCCGAGACGGTCCGCTCGGAGGGGTACCGTCCGGCGCGGGCCCGCAAGGAGTTCGCGGCGGCCCGGGCGGCGGCCGGGCAGGCGCCGGCCCCGGTGATCGCGATCGTCAGCCGGAGCCTGGACCTGGAGCTCTCCTCCCCGCTGTTCACCGAACCGCTGGTCCGCACGGTGGTGATCACCACCGAGGACGCGCCCGCCGGAGCCTGCGCGGCGGTGGCCGGGGTGGCCGAGCTGATCGTGGCCGGGAAGGGCGACGTGGACCTGACGCTGGCTCAGCGGGAGCTGGTGGAGCGGGGCTGGACCAGGCAGCTCACCGAGGGCGGCCCGCGGTTGCTCGGGCAGCTCACGGCGGCCGGCCTGCTGGACGAACTCTGCCTCTCGATCGCCCCCCTGCTGACCGGAGGCGACGCGCCACGAATCCTCCACAATGCGGAAATGTCTGACACGCAGTCGATGCGGCTGCTCTCATTGATCGAGGAGAAAGGTTTCCTCTTCAGCCGCTACCTGCGACTGGAAGGCCCCGCCCCCACCCCGCAGTGATCCGACTCGCACCGTGGCCCATGTGGCGCGTGTGCAGCGTGAGGAAAGCATCCTCCGGGCACTATGGGAGTCGGGAAGGGACACCGCCCGGGGGCCTGCACCTGCGAAGGGACGCACGTGTTCAAGACCGTACTGATGATCGAAAAGGCGCTCTCCGACGCCGACGTGGAGCTGGTCACCACGCTCCACGGCGAGGAGGAGGTCTCCTTCGTCGTCCTGATCCAGCCGCGCGGCAAGCAGGGCGAACTGCTCCGCGCCCTCGACGACGTGGCCCTCGGCCATCTCGACAAGGCGGTGCACGAGCGCGAGGAGCAGGAGGCCCCCACCCTGGCGGGCGAATCGCTCCAGCACAGCCTGCGCCACCTCCAGCAGGCCGGGGCCGAGGCAGTCGGCGAGGTGGTCGAGGAGCACCCGCTGGACCGGCTGCGCGAGGTGGTCGAGGAGCACGGCGCCGACGAGGTGCTGGTCCTGACCTCGCCCCACTTCGTGGAGGAGTTCTTCCACCGCGACTGGGCCTCGCAGGCCCGGCACAAGGTCGGCGTGCCGGTGCTCAAGCTGTTCGCCAGCGACTCCTGAGGCCGGGCGGCCCGGCCCGCGCGGTAGGGCAGAATCGTCCTTGCCCCTGACAGCACCGAGGTACGACGGAGCACTCCTTGAACGACGCCGCGCACGACCTGCACGCCCCGCACTTCATCGGCATCGGTGGCGCGGGGATGTCCGGCCTGGCGAAGATCCTCGCGGTGCGCGGCGCCCGGGTCTCCGGCAGCGATTCCAAGGACTCCGAGACCGTGCAGGCGCTGCGCGCGCTCGGCGCCGCCGTGGCCGTCGGCCACGCGGCCGAGAACCTGCCCGCCGGGGTGAGCAGCGTGGTGGTCTCCAGCGCGATCCGGGCCGACAACCCGGAGCTGGCGGCCGCCCGCGAGCGCGGCATCCCGGTGGTGCACCGCTCCGACGCGCTGGCCGCCCTGATGGGCGGCCGCCGCGCGCTGGCGGTGGCCGGCACCCACGGCAAGACCACCACCACCTCGATGCTCGCCGTCTCGCTCGGCGAACTCGGCCTGGAGCCCTCGTACGCGATCGGCGGCGACCTGGACGCCCCGGGCTCCAACGCCCACCACGGCGCCGGCGAGATCTTCGTCGCCGAGGCCGACGAGAGCGACCGCAGCTTCCACAAGTACGCGCCCGAGGTGGCGATCGTCCTCAACGTGGAGCTGGACCACCACGCCAACTACGCCTCGATGGACGAGATCCACGAGTCCTTCGAGACCTTCGTCGGCCGGATCGTGCCCGGCGGCACCCTGGTGGTCTCGGCCGACCAGGAGGGCGCCCGCGAGCTCACCTCCCGGGTCCGCGGCCGCGACGGCCTGCGGGTGGTCACCTACGGCGAGGCCGAGGACGCCGACGTCCGGGTGCTGGCCGTCAAGCCGCACGGCATGACCAGCGAGGTGACGGTCCGTCTGGACGGCACCGAGCTGACCTTCACCGTCTCCGTCCCCGGCCGCCACTACGCGCACAACGCGGTGGCCGCGCTGGCCGCCGGGGTCGCGCTCGGCGTCCCGGCCGCCGACCTGGCCAAGGCGCTCGGCGCCTACACCGGCGTGAAGCGCCGCCTCCAGCTCAAGGGCGAGGCCGGCGGCGTGCAGGTGATCGACTCCTACGCGCACCACCCGACCGAGATGACCGCCGACCTGGAGGCCATCCGGGAGGCCGCCGAGGGCCGGGTCCTGGTGGTCTTCCAGCCGCACCTGTTCTCCCGCACCCAGCAGCTCTCCGAGGAGATGGGGCAGGCGCTGGCGCTGGCCGACGCCTCCGTCGTCCTCGACATCTACCCCGCCCGCGAGGACCCGGTCCCCGGCGTCACCAGCGAGCTGATCATCGACGCGGCGCGGCGGGCCGGCGCGGACGTCCGGGCCGAGCACGTGTTCGCGGACGCGCCGGCCGTGCTCGCCGCACTGGCGCGGCCGGGCGACCTGGTGCTCACCATGGGCGCGGGCGACGTGACCAACCTCGGGCCGGAGATCGTCTCGCGGCTCGCCGGTGTTGCACCCTCTGCCTGAACCTTCCAGGAGGAGAGACCCGTGAGCTACGAGATCGAGAAGACCGAGGCCGAGTGGCGCGAGCAGCTCAGCCCCGAGGAGTACCACGTGCTCCGCGAGGCGGGCACCGAGCGCCCGTACGTCGGCGAGTACACCGACACCAAGACGGTCGGCGTGTACTCCTGCCGCGCCTGCGGAGCCGAGCTCTTCAGCAGCGAGACCAAGTTCGACAGCCACTGCGGCTGGCCGTCCTACTACGCTCCGCTCGCCGAGGACCGGGTCCAGTACATCGAGGACAACACCCTCGGCATGAAGCGGGTCGAGGTCCGCTGCGCCCGCTGCGGCGGCCACCTCGGCCACGTCTTCGAGGGCGAGGGCTACGGCACCCCGACCGACCAGCGCTACTGCATCAACAGCATCTCCCTGACGCTGCGTCCGACGGAGTAGCCCCCGGCGGAACGTGGCCACCCCGGGGGCGCGGGGAACTGCGCGAAACGGAAGGCGGACCAGCGTGAGGTCGGGGCAGGCGAGCCGGTCGCACGTGGTGCCGTTCCCCCGCGCGCAGTTCCTCGCGCCCCCGAAGGCGTAGCCACTTTCGCAGGGGTCGGATGGGCCTGCCACGTGCCAGACTTGATCGTTCGGGTCGGTGGGAGGGGACGGGAATGGCCAGGCGAGGCGGCTCCGGGATGTTGGCGATGATCGCGGAGGCGCAGCGGCAGCAGGCCCGCCGGCAGGAGGAGCAGCGGCGGGCGGCGCTGGCGGCGCAGCGGCGGTTCGAGCGGGAGCAGCGGGAGGCGCAGCGGGCCGCCGCGCAGGGGGAGCGGGAGGCGCTCAAGGCGTACCAGCAGGGCCGGGAGGCGGACGCGGCGCGGCGGACGGCCGAGCTGGACGAGCGGGTGGCGGAGCTGCGCGGGGTGCTGGCGCGGGGGTTGTCGGGGCGGGCGTTCCGGTTGACGGAGGCCCAGGGGGCGTTCCGGCCGCCGCCGTTCGATCCGGGGCCGTTGGGGCGGCCGGTGCCGATGCCGGACCAGAACCACTACCTGGTGCCTCCGCTGACCGGGCCGCAGGCGTTCGACCCGGCGGCCCGCGCGCAGTGGGACGCGCAGGCCGCGCACGCCCGGGCCCGGTTCGAGTACGACTGGCACGCCGCGCAGCGGGCGGAGGGCGAGCGGCTGCACCACCTGGCGGCGTACCGGGCGCAGTACGACGCCTGGGTGGCGGAGAACCACCGGCTGGCCGCGGACCGGGCGGGCCAGGCGGCCCGGCTGGTGGCGGAGTTGGACGCGGGGGCGCCGGCAGCGGTGGCGGACCTGTTCGAGACGGCGCTGCGGAGCCGGTCGGACTGGCCGGAGGAGTTCCCGCTGGGCTGCGAGGTGGCCTGGGACGCGGCGGCCCGCGAGCTGGTGGTGGAGTGGGAGCTGCCGGGCTTCGAGGTGGTGCCCGCGGTGGCCCGGGTGCGGTACGTGAAGAGCGACGACCGGGAGTCCGAGGTGGCCCGTTCGGCCTCCGAACGGAAGGCGCTGTACCGGGAGTTGCTGGCGCAGTGCGTGCTGCGGGTGCTGGCCGAGGTGTACGGGGCGGACCAGCGGGGGCTGCTGGCCTCGGTGGTGGTGAACGGCTACGTGGAGGGCACCGATCCGGCCAGCGGCCGGGAGGAGCTGCGGTACCTGGCCTCGGTGACGGTCCGCCAGGAGGAGTTCCGGGCGGTCGCGCTGGACCGGGTGGCGCCGGTGGACTGCCTGGTGGACGGGCTGCGCGGGCGGCTGTCGGCCCGGCCGGAGAAGCTGGAGCAGGTGCGCACCGGGCGGCAGGCGGAGCAGGTCGGCGGGTACGCGGTGCCGTCCGCCGGGGCGGCGGGGCCGGACCTGTTCACGATGGACCCGCTGGAGTTCGAGGAGCTGGTCGCCGAGCTGTTCCGGCGGCGGGGCCTGATCACCCGGACCACCGCGCGCAGCGGGGACCAGGGCGTGGACGTGCTCGCCGAGGACCCGGATCCGGTGACGGGCGGTCTGATCGTGATCCAGGCCAAGCGCTACCGCCGCACGGTGGACCCGACGGCCGTCCGGGACCTGGACGCGACCCGGGTCCACCACGGGGCGAAGAAGGGGATCCTGGTCACCACGGCCGGGTTCGGCCCGGACTCGCACCGCTGGGTGGAGGGCAAGCCGCTGACCCTGGTGGACGGGCCGATGCTGCTCGCGCTGCTGCACGAGCAGGGCCTGCCCGGCCGCCTCGGCGGCGGGCCCGAAGCTCCCGCGGCTCCGGCGGTCCCGCCCTGGCCGACGCACCCGCCGGCCACCGCCGCCAGCGAGGACGCCACCCAGGTGCTGCCGCGCGAGGAGCTGGACCGGCCGCTGCCGCGCGAGGACCGGACCCGGGTGCTGCCCGCGCCGCAGGCGGCCGCCCTGACCCCGGGTCAGAACGTGGTGCTGCCCGCCGCCGGGCTCTCCGAGCTCTCGGTGCGTTTCGCCTCCACCGGCCCGGAGGCGGACCTGACGCTGCTGCTGCTCACCGAGGACGGCACCGTCCGCACCGACGAGGACTTCGTCTTCTACCACCAGCCCACCGCCGGGGGCGGCGCGGTGACGCTCCGGCCGAAGGAGCGGCGGGCGGGCGGGCCGCTGACCGAGACGGCGCTGGTGCGGCTGCCGGAGCTGCCGCGGGCGGTGCAGCGGGTCGCGGTCTCGGTGAACATGGACGCCGACTCCACCGCCACCTGCGCCGAGCTGGGCCGGGCCGAGTTGGAGGTGCGGGCGGCGGACGGCAACTCCTGGTCCTTCGAGCCGCCGGCCGAGCCGGGCGTCTCGGCGATGCTGGTCGCCGAGTTCTACCGTCACCGGGGCGAGTGGAAGCTGCGCGCCGTGGGGCAGGGCTGGTCCGACGGACTGGCCGGACTGGCCCGGGCCCACGGCGTGGACGTGGGCTGACGGGGGCTCAGACGTCCTTGGTGTACGACCACTCGCCGGCGCAACGCCGGTACCCGAGGCGCTCGTTGACGGCCAGCATCGGCACGTTGGTGGTGTCGTTGCTGGTGTAGGCGTCGGTGAGCCCCCGGGCCAGCGCGCGGTGCAGCGAGTCGGTCTTGGCCAGGGTGGCCAGGCCCCGGCCCCGGTGGGCGGCGGCGGTGGTGGTGAAGGCCGACCAGTAGCGGGTGCCGCCGTCGGTCTGCACGGCGCTGAACGCGGCCGGGACGCCGTCCACCAGCACGACCGTGGTGAGGTCGCGGTCCAGGTCGGGACGCTCCCAGACCTCGGCCAGCCAGTCCTCGTAGGAGTAGTCGTCCAGGTCCACGTCACCGGGCTCGTCCAGGGTGCCGTCCACGTCCACCCGGTAGAGCGGGTACGGGTCGTCCAGGAAGTCGGCGGCGGTGGCCAGCTCGACGCCCTCGGGCACGGCGGGCACCGGCGGCAGCCCGGCGGTCAGCGCGAGGTGGGCGAACTGGCCGCTGCGGCCCCGTCGGTAGCCGCGCTTCTCGGCGAAGGCCATGGCCGAGGGCTCGTCGTCCACCCAGGCCCGGATCACGGTGGCCCCGTGCTCGGCCAGGTGCCGTTCCGCGACGGCCAGCATCGCGGTGGCGACGCCCCGGCCGCGGGCCTCGGGCAGCACGCTGATGTTGGCGAACCCCTGGCCCTTGGTCGAGGAGGCGGCGTGCAGGCCGACCCGGCCGGTGGCCACCACCCGGCCGTCCGCCTCGCCCACCAGCAGGCGGTAGTGCTGCTCCGGCGAGGCGGTCTCCACCAGGTGGCGGACGGCGGCGGGGGACATCACCAGGTGCGGGCGGCCGGCGCTGTAGGAGGCGGCTGCGGCCTCGGCGTCGGAGGGGCGGAAGTCACGGATGATCATCGTCATAGACTGCCGACGCTAGCCTTCCGTCCATCCGGGGTCCACTGAAATTCCCCCCGGCGGCGGAAAGCTCAAGTTCAGCTCTGAGAATGCCGGGTGCGGGTTGGCAGCCGCCCCGGGGGGATACATCCTCTGGCAGCGGGACGGTGCGCGAAGGAGCCGCCGGACCGACCGAATCCACCACGACGCCGGCTCTCGGCGCGGCCCTCCGAAGGGGGCGGATCAGATGACTTCCACCGCAGCGGCGCTCCCCCGGCTCGGGGTCGGCGTGGGCTGGCGCCCCGAGATCGACACCGTGGTCGAGCGGCTGCCCGGCCTGGACTGGGTCGAGGTGGTGGCGGAGAACCTCTGCCCGGACGAGCTCCGGGCCGGGGAACTGCCGCCCTCCCTCACCGCGCTGCGCGAGCGCGGCGTCCGGGTGGTGCCGCACGGCGTGGCGCTGGGCCTGGGCGGGGCCGACCTGCCGGACCGCGCCCGGCTGGAGCGGCTGGCGCTGACCGCCGGGGCGCTCGGCTCGCCGCTGGTCACCGAGCACCTGGCGTTCGTCCGGGCCGGTGGCCGGGAGGCCGGGCACCTGCTGCCGGTGCCGCGCTCGCGGGACACGCTGCGGGTGATCGCGGAGAACGTCCGGATCGCCCAGCAGGAGCTGCCGGTGCCGCTGGCACTGGAGAACATCGCGGCCCATCTGGCCTGGCCGGACGACGAGTTGAGCGAGGGCGAGTTCCTGGCCGAGCTGGTCGAGCGGACCGGGGTGCGGCTGCTGGTCGACGTGGCCAACCTGCACACCAACCGGGTCAACCTGGGCCTGGACGTGGCCGCCGAACTCGACCGGCTGCCGCTGGAGGCGCTGGCCTACGTGCACGTGGCGGGCGGGATCGAGCGGGACGGGGTCTGGCACGACACCCACGCCCACCCGGTGACCGCCCCGGTGCTGGAGGTGCTGGCCGAGCTGCGGGCCCGGGCGGTGCCGCCGGGCGTGCTGCTGGAGCGGGACGAGAACTTCCCGCCGCCCGCCGAGCTGGCGGGCGAACTCGACGCGATCCGTAGGGTGTTGGAGGGGGAACCGCACCATGTCTGAGCACTACGAGTACCTGGTCCGGCCCGGGGGCGCCCCGGAGCCCGACGCCGACCCCGCCCTGGTGCTGGCCCGGGCCGAGCTCGCCCGGAGGCAGGCGTCCCTGCTGGACGCGCTGCTGGCGGGCGGGCCGGTCCCGGCCGGCTTCGACCACGGCCAGGTCCGCACCCAGGCCCGGGGCCTGCTGCACAAGCGGCGGGACACCGTGGCCCGGGTGGAGCCGGAGCTGGAGCGGGTGCTCGGCCACGAGTACGGCCGGCTCTTCCTCCGCTACGCCGAGGGCCGCCCGATGACCGGCGGCTACCGGGCCGACGCCCTGGCCTTCGCCGAGTGGGCACTGGCCGCCGAACCGCAGGCCGCCTGGCGGCCCGCACTGGAACGCCTGGTCCGGCCCGCCGGACCGTCCCGCCGCCGCTGGTGGCGCTGATCAACTCCCTTGCCCGGCAAGGACCGTAGGACCCAACGAACCGGCCGGCCCCACACCCGGCCGGCGCAGCCCGCCGCCCCGAGTGCGGCCGCTGCCCGCCACACGCACGACTTCACGTACGGGGGACCCCACCATGTGGTACGCCGAGTTCGGCATCGCCGCCGCAGCCCAGGTGCTCGCGGGATGCAACGCCCAGAACGCCCTGCGCCGGATGCGCCGGGTGCCGCAGCCCCAGGGCCTGCCCGGCCGGGGCCAGCCGCTGCTGGACGCCGCCTTCCTGGCCGGCGGCCCGACCCGGGTGGTCGACACCGTGATCGTCCGGATGCAGCAGGAGGGACGGCTGATCGTCTCCCGGGCCGGCCGGGTCACGGTCACCGACCGGAACGCCCGGGACGCGGTCGAGGCCGTCCTGATCACCGTGGCCGGGGCCTCCGGCCGCACCGACCTCTCGACGGTGCGCCGCGAGCTGAGCCGGAGCGAGCACGTCCAGCGGATCGGCGACGGCCTGGCCGCCCGGGGCCTGATGCGGCGGCCCGACCTGTTCCGCAAGGCGATGAACGCGCGGCGGCTGTTCTGGTTCGTCCAGCTGGCGGTGATCGCCCTCGGCGTGCTGGCCGCGATCGACTGGTTCGGGCTGTCGGCGGCCGAGCAGGGCGCGCGCTCGGCACCGTTCTTCCCCTTCCTCGGCCTGCTGCTGGTGGGCCTGTTCTGGCTGGCCGTCAGCAAGCCCGAGCGGGCCAGGATCACCCCGGCCGGGGTCCGCCAGCTGGAGCTGATCCGCACCGGCAGCCCCTGGCAGCCGCACGACGCCGCCGTGTTCGGCGGGGCGGTGCTGCTCGGCGCGGTCGCGGTGGACGGCCTGGACTCGCTGGAGGACCTGCAGCTCCGTCAGGCCCTGGCGGCCCAGCAGACGATGACCAGGACCTCGTCCACCCCCTCGGGCTCCTCCTCCGACTCCGGCGGCTACGTCTGGTGCTCCGGCTCCTCCCCGGACACCTCCTCGTCGAGCTGCGGCTCCTCCTCGTCCAGCTGCGGGTCCTCCTCGTCCAGCAGCTGCGGCTCCTCCTCCGGGAGCAGCTGCGGGTCCTCGTCCTCGTCGAGCAGCTGCGGCTCCTCCAGCAGCTGCGGCGGCGGTGGCGGGTGCGGCGGCAGCTGAGGTGTCCGGGCCGCTGCCGTACGCCGAACCGCTCCTGGTCCGGCCACGGTGGTGACCACGACGGCGGCCCCCGGGGAGGGGGCGGCGACTGAGGGAGCGTCATCACACAGCGGTGACCTGCGGTTGCTCCGTGCAGGCGGTGTGCGCGGGTGGTGAAACGGGCCGAGTGTCACAGTTCGGTATCGCGATCCGGAAACCCGTTCCGTCGGCGGCGCGGCGAGGTCTAGAACGAAAGCCATGTGGTTGCTCCTGCTCCTCCCAGCCCTGCTCGCGGCCGTGCTCTCCTGCCTGCGGCTGGTCCGGGCCGCAGCCACCGCCGACTCGCTGGCCGGGCCCGCCCGGCCGCACGCCGCGGAGCCCCTCGGGGTCGGCCTGTACGAGACCGCGTACCTGGCCGGCGGCCCGACCCGGGTGGTCGAGCTGGCCCTGGTGCTGATGGCCGCCCGCGGGCGGCTGCACCTGGCGCACACCGGCTGGACCTCGGTGGCCGACCCGCACGGACGGACCCGGCTGGAGCGGGCGCTGATCGAGGAGATCGGCCCGGAGGGGCAGTGCCCCACCGGGCGGCTGCGCGACGGGCTGGCCCGCCACCCCGCGGTGCTGGAGATCGGCGGCAGGCTGGTGCAGGCGGGCCTGGCCACCCCGGCGGTGGTGCGGGACAGCACCACGCTGGCGGTGCGTCAGGTGCGGCAGGCGCTGGTGCTCTCGGTGGTGCTGCTGGGCGGCGCACTGGCACTGGCCGCCCCCGGCACCGGGGACGCCGGTTCGGCGGTGGCCTGGTTCTCGCTGCCGCTGATCCTCACCAGCGGCACCCTGCTGATGGCCCGGGTCGACGTCCACCCGTACACCCGCTGGGCCACCCCGGCCGGGCAGGACGTGCTGGACGCGGTGCACATCCCGCGCCAGTCGCTGGGCGCCTCCCCCACCGACGACGCGGTGCTCACCGCCGTCGCGGTGGTCGGCCCGGCCGCCCTGCCGGACGCCCGGCTGCGGGCGGCGCTGCGGTACTGACGGAACGTCGAAGGGCCCGGGGCGGTCGCCCCGGGCCCTTCTCCGCGCCACGGCTCAGGCCAGGCCGCCCAGCAGCTCCGCGATCGGCTTGCGGCGGCCGGTGAAGAACGGCACCTCCTCGCGGACGTGCAGCCGGGCCCGGGACGGGCGCAGGTCGCGCATCAGGTCCACGATCCGGTGCAGCTCGTCCGCCTCGAAGGCGAGCAGCCACTCGTAGTCGCCGAGGGCGAAGGAGGCCACCGTGTTGGCCCGGACGTCCGGGTAGCCGCGGGCCATCATGCCGTGCTCGGCCAGCATCGCCCGGCGCTCCTCGTCGGGGAGCAGGTACCACTCGTAGGAGCGGACGAACGGGTAGACGCAGACGTAGTCGCGCGGCCGCTCGTCGGCCAGGAAGGCCGGGATGTGCGACTTGTTGAACTCGGCCGGGCGGTGCAGCGCCATGTTCGACCAGACCGGCTCCAGGTGGCGGCCCAGGCCGGTGCGGCGGAAGCGGTTGTACGCCTCCTGGAGGTCGTCCGAGTCCTCGGCGTGCCACCAGATCATGACGTCCGCGTCGGCGCGCAGGCCCGAGACGTCGTAACTGCCGCGCACCGTCACGTCCTTGGCGTCGAGCTGGTCGAACAGCTCCTGCACCTCGGCGGCCAGCGCGGCGCGGTCCTGGGGCAGCTCGCTCTTGAGCTTGAACACCGACCACATGGTGTAGCGGATGACCTGGTTGAGGTCGCGGGCCTTCTTCTTCACGGGCTGTTCGGTCGACTCACTCATGCGCCCATTCTCCCTTCCCTGACGGACGCCCCGGCGCCCGGGGTCAACATCTCGTTGACGGCGCGGCGGGCACTGGCGATGCAGGCCGGGATGCCGACGCCGTCGTAGGCCGCACCGCAGACGGCCAGGCCGCCGAGGCCCGCCACCGCGCTGCGGATCCGGGCCACCCGGTCCAGGTGCCCGACCGGGTACTGCGGCAGCCCGCCGCGCCAGCGGGTCACCGCCGTGTCGTACGGGCGGGCCCGCAGGCCCACCGCCTCGGCCAGGTCGGCCAGCGAACGGGCCACCAGCTCCTCGTCCGGGAGGTCCAGCGCCGCCTCCTCGCGGTGCCGGCCCAGCGAGGTGCGCAGCAGGAACTCCTCCGGGGCCGAACGCTCCAGCCAGCCCCACTTGTTGGACGAGAAGGTCGACGCCTTGATCCGGCGGCCGTCGACCGGCGGCACCAGGAAGCCGCTGCCGGTCAGCGCCGTCCCCGCCAGGTCGGCGCGGCGGAAGGCCATGGTGACCAGGGCCATCCCGGCGTACTCGACCTGCGCCAGCTCGGCGGCGGCCCCCGGCAGCTCGGCCGCCAGCAGCTTCGCCGCGACCGGGGCCGGGACGGCCAGCACCACCCTGTCGGCGTGCAGCACCTCACCGTTGCTGACGATCCGCCAGCCCTCCGGGGTGCGGCGCAGCTCCTCCACCGGGCTGTCGGCGCGCAGCTCGGCACCGTTCCTCCGGGCCGCCTCCGCCACCGCCCCCGGCAGGGTGCCGAGACCGCCGCGCAGCCCCTGGAAGACCGGGCCGCCACTGCTCGGACGGGACGTCAGCTCGCGCACGCCCTCGGCCAGCGGACCACCGCGCTGGGCGATCGGCAGCAGGGCCGGGACGGCGGCGCGCAGCGAGATCTCGTCGGCGTGCCCGGCGTAGACCCCGCCGAGCAGCGGCTCCACCAGCCGGTCCACCACCTCGCGGCCCAGCTTGGCCGCCACGTACTCCCCGATCGAGACGTCCGCCCCGACCTCCCCGACCGCGCCGTCCAGCCCGGCCCGGCGCAGCCCCTCCTCGGTCAGCACCCCGGACTCCGCCAACGCGGCCAAGTCCCCCGGCACGCCCATCAACTGCCCGGCCGGCAGCGGCCGCAGCTCCCCCCTGGTCCAGATCCCGGCCTTCGCCGTGGTCGGCGGCTCCAACTCCCCCGCCAGCCCCACCTCCCGGGCCAGCTCCACCGCCTCCGGCCGCCTGGCCAGCATCGACTCGGCCCCCAGGTCCACCCGGACCCCGCCGACCTCTCCCCCGTACAACTTCCCGCCGAACCGCCCGCCCGCCTCCAACAACGTGACCCGAGCCGCCCCGCTCGCCAACCACGCCGCCGTCAGCCCGGCGATCCCGCCACCGACCACCACGACCCGAAGCTCTGCCATGCCCGCATCCTCGCAGAGCCCGCCCAAAACCCATCAATCAGGGCGTCGCCCGGTCGGCAGCGCATCGAGGTCGAGCGTGATCGGGAACGGCACCGGCCGGGTGAGCGCGCCCCGGAAGATCCCGCCGGACACGTAGGTGCCGGTGGGCCCGTCGAGCTCGTAGGCGTGCACCACGGGCCGGCCGTCCTCCTCCTCGACCAACCAGTAGTGGCCGATGCCCGCCTCGGCGTACTTGCGCATCTTCACGGTGCGGTCGCGGTGGGCCGACTCCGGGGAGACCACCTCGGCCACCAGCACCACGTCGGACGGCGCGAACCAGGTCCGGTCCGGGTCGAACTCGGCGGTGGTGGCGAGGAGGTCCGGTTCCGGGCGGTTGCGCCTGTCCAGGCGGATCGTCATCTCCCGCTCGACGCTCAACCCGTTCGGAGCCAGGGCGTCGAGCGTCCCCGTGAGGGCCGTGACGACCCGACTGTGCCAGGCCCGCTGCGGAGACGTCACGAAGACCAGCGCTCCATCGATCAGCTCGGTGTGCCGGGGTGCCTCGGCGATGCCGTCGAGGTCGTCCGCAAACCAACCTTCTTCCCGTGGTGGGTACATCCACTCGGGCAGCACGCTCATGCCCGAAGGCTGTCACATTCCGAGGAGCTGCGTCGTCCCCCTCCCGAAGGAATCCGAGGCAGGAGGCAGTGATGGCCGACGTGGTGCTGGTGACCGGGGCGAGCGGGGTGCTGGGGCGGGAGGTGGTGGCCCGGCTGAAGGCGCGTGGGGTGGCGGTACGGGGCTTGAGCCGGCGGGCCCGGGACGGCGAGGGCTGGGTGGTGGCGGACCTGGCCACCGGGGAAGGGGTGGGGGCGGCGGTGGCGGGGGTGCGCGCGATCGTGCACTGCGCGAGCGACATCCGGCACCCGAAGAACGACCTGCCGGGGTGGCGGCACCTGCTGGCGGCGGCCCGGGCGGCCGGGGTGGAGCACGTGGTCAACATCTCGATCGTCGGGGTGGACCGGATCCCGTACCCCTACTACCGGATCAAGTGGCAGGGCGAGCGCCTGCTGGAGGAGAGCGGCCTCGGCTGGACCAACCTGCGGGCCACCCAGTTCCCGTCCCTGCTGACCATGGCCTTCGGGGCGCTGGCCAAGCTGCCGGTCATGCTGCTCCCCTCGGGGACCGCCTGCCAGCCGGTGGACCAGGGTGAAGTGGCCGAGCGGCTGGTGGAGTTGGCGCTGGGTGCTCCGGCCGGGCGGGTGCCGGACCTGGGCGGGCCGCAGGTGCTGGGGGCGCGGGAGCTGGCGGAGGACTGGCTGCGGGCGACCGGGCGGCGCAAGCGGGTGGTGGAGGTGCGGCTGCCGGGGAAGGCGGCGGCCGCGTACCGGGCCGGCGAGCACACCACCCCGAACGCGGACGGCGTCCGCACCTGGGCCCAGTACCTGGCCGCCGGGCAGACCCCGGCCCCGGTCCGCTGACCACAACGAGACTTTTCCGTAACGGAGTTGCGATCACCGGACGGGATCCCACCGGGCCCCCGCCACGTCCAAGGCGTACGAGGACGAGACCGGGAGGGGCAACAGGGATGACGACGGTACGGCACGGGGGCGGACGGGCGGCACTGGCCGTGGCGGGGGCGGCCACCGCGGCGGTGGTGCTGCTCGGCGGGTGCAGCGCCTCGGACAGCGGCGGGGGCAAGGCGACCGTCGCGGACATGGCCGCGCCCGCGGCGGCACCGGGCAGCGGCGCGGAGAAGGCGGCCGGGGCTCCGGCCGACTCCAAGCCGGGCGCCGGCGGGGCCTCGGCCGCGCCGAGCGCCGGAGCCACGGGGCAGGGTTCGGAGCCGCAGGCTCCCCGCCTGATCGCCTACACCGCCCAACTCTCGCTCCGCACGAAGGAGTTGGGCAAGGTCCTGGACGAGGCGCGCACCATGGCGACCGCCGGCGGCGGCTACGTGGCCGGGGAGCAGCTGGGCAGCGTCAAGTCCGCCGACGGCACCCCGACCGACGCCCGGCTGACCCTCAAGGTGCCCTCGTCCACGTACCAGCAGACGCTGGACCGGCTGGCCGGGCTGGGCGAGGTGGTCTCGCGCAGCAGCCAGGCCGACGACCTCACCCAGCAGGTGGTGGACGTGGAGAGCCGGATCAAGACCCAGCAGGCCAGCGTGGACCGGGTGCGCAAGCTGATGGCCGACGCCAAGACGCTGGCCGAGATCGTCTCGCTGGAGAGCGAGCTCAACCGCCGCGAGGCCGATCTGGAGTCGCTCCAGCGCCGCCAGCAGGAACTCTCGGCCCGCACCTCGCTCTCCACCATCACGCTCCAGGTCTCCGTGCCGACGAAGGCTCCGGAACCGGTGAAGGCGGCGGAGGAGGAGGGGTTCTGGAGCAGCGTCGGCGGCGCGCTGGGCGGCGGCTGGGACGCCCTGGTGGCGGTGGTGAAGGGCCTGCTGATGGTGCTGGCGGCGCTGGCGCCGTTCCTGCTGGTGCTGGGCCCGCTCGGCTACCTCGGCTGGCGACTGCGGCGGAAGCTCGCCGGACGCCGGCCCGCCGTCCGACCCTCCGCCCTGCCGCCGCGGCCGGAGCAGGACCCCTGGGAGGCTCCGTCGGCGGAGGAACCGACCGGGGAGTGAGCTCCCGCCTGACGGCCCGTCACGGGGGTCGGGCCGTCAGGCGGGTCACACCGCACGGAGGGTCACACCGTGCAGAGGGTCAGCGCGCGCTGGTCTCGTGCACGAAGGCGACCAGGCGGGTCAGCGCGTCCGGGTCCATGCTCGGCATCACGCCGTGGCCCAGGTTGAAGATGTGGCCGGTGTCGCCGCCGATGGCCTGGGCGGCGTGCAGCACCTCGCGGGCCTTGGTCTCCACCACGGAGGTCGGGGCGTAGAGCACCGCCGGGTCGAGGTTGCCCTGCAGCGCCTTGCCGGGGCCGACCCGCTCGGCGGCCACGTTCAGCGGCACCCGCCAGTCGACGCCGACCACGTCCGCGCCGGCCTGGCCGAGCAGGCCGAGCAGCTCGCCGGTGCCGACACCGAAGTGGATCCGCGGCACGCCGTAGCCGGCCACCGCGTCGAACACCTTGGTGCTGGCGGGCATCACCGAGCGGCGGTAGTCGTCCGGGGCCAGCGCGCCGACCCAGGAGTCGAAGAGCTGGACGGCCGAGGCGCCGGCCTCGATCTGGATCTTCAGGAAGGCGGCGGTGATGTCCGCGAGGCGGTCGACCAGCCCGGCCCACAGCTCCGGGGCGCCGTACATCATGGCCTTGGTCTTCTCGTGGCTCTTCGACGGGCCGCCCTCGACCAGGTAGCTGGCCAGGGTGAACGGCGCACCGGCGAAGCCGATCAGCGGGGTGGAGCCCAGCTCGTCCACCAGCAGGCCGACCGCCTCGGTGATGTACGGCATGTCGTCCGACTCCAGCGGGCGCAGCCGGTCCAGGTCCGCGACGGTGCGGATCGGGTCGGCGATCACCGGGCCGACGCCGGGCTTGATGTCCACGTCGATGCCGACCGCCTTGAGCGGCACCACGATGTCGCTGAAGAAGATCGCCGCGTCCACCTTGTGACGGCGCACGGGCTGGAGGGTGATCTCCTTGACCAGCTCGGGGCGCATGCAGGAGTCGAGCATCGGGATGCCCTCGCGCACCTTCAGGTACTCGGGCAGCGAGCGCCCGGCCTGGCGCATGAACCAGACCGGCGTGTGCGGCACCGGCTCGCGGCGGGCGGCGCGGAGGAAGGCGGAGTCGTACGCGGCGCCTCGGTGCGCGGCGGCCTGACCGGACTGGGCAGCGGTTGTCTCACTCACACCCCGAATCTTCGCACGCTGCCCGGGCCCGGCCGCCCGCCGGAGGTCGTCGGTTCGTACGAATCGGACACCACCGGACACCTCACCACGTGTCAGCTGACGAACAGTCCGACAACCGTCACGCCACACCGGACGAAATGACTCGGCTTCCGGGCCCGCCCGACCTAGGCTCTCGGTCATGGCAGCGGTCGGCGGGCACCCAGCGCAGGGTGGCGGTACAGGCAAGGAGTCGGCTCCGGTGGAGTTCCGCGCTGCGGTGGAGGCCCTCGCGGGCGCGCGGCTGCGACCCGAGGTCCAGCTCTCCCCCGCGCCGGCACCGAAGCGGATGGCCCCGTTCGCGTACGCGCTGACCGCGACCGTCGAGGTGGACGGCGAGGAGCTGGCCGACGGCCGGCTGGTGCTGCTGTACGACCCCGCCGGGCAGGAAGCCTGGCGCGGCGAGTTCCGCCTGGTCTCGCTGACCAGGGCCGAGCTCGAACCCGAGATGGCCGACGACCCGATGCTCTCCGAGGTCGGCTGGGCCTGGCTGACCGACGCGCTGTACGCCCACGGCGCCGCCCACGCCGAGGCCGGCGGCACCGTGACCCGGGGCATCTCCCAGTACTTCGGCGCGCTCGCCGACCGGGAGACCTCCACCGAGATCGAGGTCCGGGCCTCCTGGACCCCGTCCGACGGCCGCTTCGAGCGGCACCTCGCGGCCTGGGCCGACCTGCTCTGCGGCTGCGCCGGCCTGCCCCCGGCCTCGCCCGCGCCGCTGCCGCTGCCCGACGCCCCGTCACTCGGCGGAGTGGTCCCGATGCCCGCACGGCGACGCCCGCGCTCCCACTGAGGGCTGACCGTCCGTTCGTTCCCGCAGCACCACCCCCAGGGCTGACGCAGCGTGAACAGCCTGGCGCTCGGCGTCAATTGACCGTCCGAATCCGCCCGGACAGGTCCCGAACATGACGCGTTCTGTGCGATTCCGGGGCATGTCGCATCAGTCACCTGCGCGATTTGTCCGTATTGTTACTCACTAGATCGTGATCTTTCGCTAAAGCCGGGCACGGTTGATGCCGAAGGTGTCTGTGACCCTTTCCAAACGCGGAACACTCCGAGCGCCCCCATCGGCCAGAGGCGGCGACGAGGAGTTGGCGTCCGCCACTCCCTCAGGAGGCACGGTGTCGGTCCTTCTCGAACACCCCGCAAGCGTGGTCGCCTACCGTCCGACCAAGCCCACCGCCATGGTGGTCATCGCCGACCCCCGCGTCCGGAACACCGTCACCCGGCACCTGTGGGCGCTCGGTGTCCGTGACGTCATCGAGGTCTCCTCGATCGCCGAGGCCCGGCCCCGGGTCTCCACCCCCCGCGACATCTGCGTCGCCGACGTCCACCTCCCCGACGGCTCCGGCCTCACCATCCTCGCCGAGACCCGCGCCGCCGGCTGGCCCAACGGCCTGGCCCTCTCCGCCGCGGACGACATCGGCGCGGTCCGCTCCGCCCTCGCGGGCGGCGTGAAGGGCTACGTGGTCACCGGCACCCGCACCAACCTCGCCATGCCGGGCCGTCCCGGGCTGCCGATCGGCGCCGGCGGGCTGGCCGGGCGGATGCGGCGGCCGGGGATGCCCGGCATGCCAGGTGCGGCGGGGGCGCCGCACGGGGCGCCGGGTGCTCCCGGTGCGCCGGGCGTGCCGCCGACCACCTACCGGGAGCTGTCCGGGCGCGAGGTCGAGGTGCTGCGGCTCGTCGCCGAGGGCCAGTCCAACAAGGCGATCGGCGTCGCGATGGGCCTGTCCGCCCTCACCGTGAAGAGCCACCTGGCCCGGATCGCCCGCAAGCTCGGCACCGGCGACCGGGCCGGCATGGTCGCCGTCGCCCTCCGCACCGGCATCATCCACTGACACCCCGTCACCCACATCACCCCAGCTCGGGGCCCGGAGGAACGTTTCCCCTCCGGGCCCCTCTCGTTGTTCAGGGGAGCCAAGAAGCGCCCCGCAGGGGCGCGGGGAACTGCGCGCAGTGGAAAGGCAGCACCTGCAACTGGCTGACGTGCCTTCAGTTGCAGGTGAGCCGCCTTCCGATTCGCGCCCCGCGGCGGAGCCGCACATCGGCGGAGCCCCGCGCCCCCAGAGGCATCACCTTGGTCCTCACCACCTCCGGGTATGCGGAGGGCGTCGTACCCTTGGTGGGTGACCGACGCCGTAGCCACCCCAGAAGAGACAGCCCCGGTCCCGCTCCTCGAACCGAGGGAGGGGCTCCCACCCGTGGTGGCCGACGAGACCGCGCTCGCCGCGACCGTCGCCGCCTTCGCGGCGGGCACCGGCCCGGTCGCCGTCGACGCCGAGCGGGCCTCCGGCTACCGCTACGGCCAGCGCGCGTACCTGATCCAGCTCCGCCGCGCGGGCTCCGGCACGGCCCTGATCGACCCGATCGCCTGCCCCGACCTCTCCGCGCTCGGCGAGGCCCTCGCCGACACCGAGTGGGTCGTGCACGCGGCCACCCAGGACCTGCCCTGCCTGGCCGAGGTCGGCATGACGCCGAAGGTGCTGTTCGACACCGAGCTGGCCGGCCGGATCGCCGGGTTCCCCCGGGTGGGCCTCGGCCCGATGACGGAGAGCGTGCTCGGGCTGTCGCTGGCCAAGGAGCACTCCGCGGTGGACTGGTCCACCCGCCCGCTGCCCGAGCCGTGGCTGCGGTACGCCGCTCTGGACGTCGAGGTGCTGGTCGAGCTGCGCGACGCACTCGAACGGGAGCTGGACGGCCAGGGCAAGCTCGGCTGGGCCCGCGAGGAGTTCGCCGCGATCGCCGCCGCGCCGCGGCCCGCACCGCGCACCGACCCCTGGCGCCGCACCTCCCAGCTGCACAAGGTCCGCCGCCGCCGGCAGCTGGCCGCCGTCCGCGAGCTCTGGCTGGCCCGCGACCAGGCCGCCCGCGACCGGGACGTCTCCCCGGGCCGGGTGCTCTCCGACGTGGCGATCGTCAACGCCGCGCTCGCCATGCCGCTGAACGCCCCGGCGCTGCAGGCCGTCCAGGGCTTCGGCCCCCGGGTGAACCGTCGTCAGCTGGACCTCTGGCTGGCCGCGCTGCAGCGCGCCCGGGAGATCCCGGAGAACGAGCTGCCGCCGGCCACCGCCCCGCACGACGGGCCGCCGCCGCCGCGCGCCTGGGCGGAGAAGGACCCGCTGGCCGCCGCCCGGCTCTCCGGCGCGCGGGCCGCCGTCACGGCGCTGGCCGAGCAGCACCACCTACCGGCCGAGAACCTGATCACCCCGGACCTGGTCCGCCGCGTCTCCTGGGACCCGCCGGTCCCGGCCGACACCGACTCGGTCATCGCCGCCTTCCGCCGCCTCGGCGCCCGCCAGTGGCAGACCGAGGTGATCGGCGCGGCCGTCGCCAAGGCCTTCGCCGAGGCCAAGGTGGCAGCTCCCGAGGCCTAGACACGAGGACCAGTTGCAAGCGCTCAGGGGCGCGAGGAACTGCGCGCAGGGGAACGGCAGCACGTGCAACCGGCTGACAGCGGGTCAGTTGCAGGTGAGCCGCCTCCCGATTCGCGCAGTTCCTCGCGCCCCTAAGCGTCTGCGCATGACCGTGAGCGAGGACACATGGCGTGGGGCTATGGGCAAGGTAGTTACCGGCGGGTAGCATGGCCGGTGAAGCAGCGCCGCCTCCCCGTCGTGGGTCGAGGTCTGCACCCACCTGTCGTGTCCCCTGGAGGAGAGCCCCGTGCCTCGTACCTCGAGGGACGTCGTCTTCGTCGATGGCGTCCGCACCCCGTTCGGCAAGGCCGGCCCGAAGGGCATCTACCACGAGACCCGCGCCGACGACCTGGTCGTCAAGTGCATCCGTGAGCTGGTGCGCCGCAACCCGAACCTGCCGACCGAGCGGATCGACGAGGTCGCCATCGCGGCCACGACCCAGATCGGCGACCAGGGCCTGACCATCGGCCGCACCGCCGCGCTGCTCGCCGGCCTGCCGAAGTCCGTCCCGGGCTACGCGATCGACCGCATGTGCGCCGGTGCGCTGACCGCCGTCACCACCACCGCGGGCGGCATCGCCTTCGGCGCGTACGACATCGTCGTCGCCGGTGGCGTGGAGCACATGGGCCGGCACCCGATGGGCGAGGGCGTGGACCCGAACCCGCGCTTCGTCTCGGAGAAGCTGGTCGACGAGTCGGCGCTCTTCATGGGGATGACGGCGGAGAACCTGCACGACCGGTTCCCGCACATCACCAAGGAGCGTTGCGACGCCTACGCCGTCCGCTCGCAGGAGAAGGCCGCCAAGGCGTACGTCAACGGCGACATCCAGCCGGACCTGGTGCCGATCGCGATCCGCAACACCAACTCCGAGGTCGGCGAGACCGGTTGGGGCCTGGCCACCACCGACGAGCCGATGCGTCCGGGCACCACCATGGAGAGCCTGGCCGGTCTGAAGACCCCGTTCCGTCCGCACGGCAACATCACCGCGGGCAACTCGGCCGGTCTGAACGACGGTGCCACCGCCTCCCTGCTGGCGGCCGAGGACGTCGCCGAGGAGCTCGGCCTGCCGGTCAAGATGCGCCTGGTGAGCTTCGCCTTCGCGGGCGTCGAGCCCGAGGTGATGGGCATCGGCCCCGTCCCGGCGACCGAGAAGGCGCTGGCCAAGGCCGGTCTGACCATCGACGACATCCAGGCCTTCGAGGTCAACGAGGCCTTCGCCGTCCAGGTGCTGGCCTTCCTGGACCACTACGGCATCGCGGACGACGACGAGCGGGTCAACCCGTACGGCGGCGCCATCGCGTTCGGCCACCCGCTGGCCTCCTCGGGCGTGCGCCTGATGAACCAGCTGGCCCGCCGCTTCGAGCAGCGCCCGGACGTCCGGTACGGCCTGACCACCATGTGCATCGGCTTCGGCATGGGCGGCACCATCATCTGGGAGAACCCGCACTTCGAGGGTGGTAAGTGACCATGAGCACCACTGAGCTGCTGAAGCGCGCCGCCGAGCTGTTCCCCGGCGAGGTCGTCACCACCGCCCACGTCCGCCACCTGGAGCTGCCGTACGGCGCCGGGCGGATCGCGCTGATCACCCTGGACAACGGCTTCGACCACACCAAGCCGACCACCTTCGGCCCGGGCTCGCTGGCCAAGCTGTCCGAGGCGCTGGACCAGGTCGAGGCGGAGGCCGCCGAGGGCGCGGTCAAGGCCGTCGCGATCACCGGCAAGCCGTTCATCTTCGCGGTCGGCGCCGACCTCAAGGGCGTCGAGGTGCTCAAGGAGCACGGCGACGCGCTGGCCATCGGCAAGGGCGGCCACGACGTCTTCAAGCGGATCGCCGCGCTGCCCGTCCCGACCTTCGCGTTCTACAACGGCGCGGCCATGGGCGGCGGCGTGGAGGTCGGCCTGCACGCCACCTACCGCACCGTCAGCTCGGGCGTCCCGGCGTTCTCGCTGCCCGAGGTCTTCCTCGGCCTGGTCCCCGGCTGGGGCGGCTGCACCATCCTGCCGAACCTGATCGGCCCGCAGAAGGCCGTCAAGGTCATCGTCGAGAACTCGATGGCGCAGAACAAGCAGCTCAAGGGCAAGGAGGTGTTCGAGCTCGGCATCGCGGACGCGATCTTCGAGCCGGCCGACTTCCTGGAGCAGTCCCTGGGCTGGGCCGCCAAGGTCCTCAACGGCGACGTGGTCGTCGAGCGCGAGGAGTTCGACCGGGGCAAGGCCTGGGACGACGCCGTCACCTGGGGCCGCTGGGTCGCCGACGCCAAGGTGAGCGGCGCCGCGCCGGCCGCCTACAAGGCGCTGGACATCATCCAGCAGGTCAAGGACGGCGACCTGCAGGCGGGCTTCGACGCCGAGGACCAGGCGCTGGCCGACCTGATCATGAGCGGCGAGCTGCGCAGCGGCCTGTACGCCTTCAACCTGGTGCAGCGCCGGGCCAAGCGCCCGTTCGGTGCGCCGGACAAGTCGCTGGCCCGCCCGGTCTCCAAGATCGGTGTCGTCGGCGCCGGTCTGATGGCCTCCCAGCTGGCCCTGCTGTTCGCCCGCCGGATGGAGGTGCCGGTCGTCCTGACCGACATCGACCAGGAGCGGATCGACAAGGGCGTCGGCTACGTCCACGCCGAGATCGACAAGCTGCTCGGCAAGGGCCGGATCGGCAACGACAAGGCCAACAAGCTCAAGGGCCTGGTCTCCGGTCACCTGGACAAGGCCGTGGCCTTCGGCGACGCGGACTTCGTGATCGAGGCCGTGTTCGAGGAGATGGGCGTCAAGCAGAACGTCCTGGCGGAGCTGGAGGCGGTGGTCTCGCCGACCACCATCCTGGCCACCAACACCTCCTCGCTCTCGGTCACCGAGATGGCGTCCAAGCTCCAGCACCCGGAGCGCGTGGTCGGCTTCCACTTCTTCAACCCGGTCGCGATCCTCCCGCTGCTGGAGATCGTCCGGGCCGAGAAGACCGACGACGGCTCGCTGGCCACCGCCTTCGCGGTCGCCAAGAAGCTGAAGAAGACCGCGGTGCTCACCAAGGACGCCCCGGCGTTCGTGGTGAACCGCATCCTGACCCGCTTCATGGGCGAGATCCAGGCCGTCATCGACGAGGGCACCTCGTTCGAGACGGTCGAGGCCGCGGTCAAGCCGCTCGGCCTGCCGATGTCCCCGATCGCGCTGCTGGAGCTGGTCGGCCCGGCCATCGCCCTGCACGTGTCGGAGACCCTGCACGGCGCCTTCCCGGAGCGGTTCTCGGTCTCCGAGAACCTCGGCAAGGTGGTCAAGGCCGGCAAGCGCGGCTTCTACGTCTGGGAGGACGGCAAGCAGGTCCTCGACCCCGAGGTCCTGGAGCTGCTGACCTTCGGCGACTCGGTGCTGACGGAGGAGCAGGTGCGCGCCCGCGCCCTGGACGCCGTCGCGCAGGAGATCGGCCTGATGCTGGACGAGGGCGTGGTCGGCGAGGCGCAGGACATCGACCTGTGCATGATCACCGGTGCCGGCTGGCCGTTCCACCTGGGCGGGATCACCCCGTACCTGGACCGCGAGGGCGTCTCCGAGCGGGTCAACGGCAAGAAGTTCCTGGCCCCCGGCCTGGCCTCCGTTCCGGAGTAGTCGGCAGGTCTGACGCACCGTCGGGCGGCACCCCTGTGCGGGGGTGCCGCCCTTCGGCGTTCCTAGCCGGCCACCACGTGGCGGAACTCGGCCCGGGCGTCCTCGGTGTAGAGGCCGTACCTGCCTTCCGGGTAGGGGCGTTCGGTGTCGGTGAAGGTGACCAGCCGGTGGCGGTCGACCAGCACGGTGACGGTGGCGCCGCGCTGGCGGATCTCCACGGCGTGCCAGCGGCCGACCGGGAAGTGCGGCGGGCCGGTGGCCAGGAAGCGCTGGTGGCCGGGGTAGGCCGGGTCCTCCTTGCCCAGCTCCCAGCCGGTGGGTTTGAGGGCCAGGTAGTAGAAGTGCCGGGGGTCGGTGTAGTGCCAGACCACCCAGGCGGTCTCCCAGGTGTTGGGGGTCGGGGTGCGCAGCTGCTCGGCGGTGCGCACGCCCAGGCTCAGGGTGAGGTCGGAGCGGGTCTCGGCGGAGACCACCAGGGCGGCGTGCGTCTCGTCGGCGGCGGTGGCCGGGCGCGGGGCCAGGACCAGCAGGTCGCCCCGGGCCCCGACGGCGCCCTCCCCGTTGAAGACCGCCACCCACGGCCCGTGCGCCGAGCCCTCCGGCCAGGTGACGAAGCCCGGCCGGGACGGGCCGGCCAGTACGGCGGTGGCGACGGCGGCCAGCGCGAGCAGCACGGCGATCAGGGCCGTCCGCAGGCCCCGCGGCCACCCGGGCGGGGCGGGGCCGGGGGCGCGGACCGGCGGTCGGCCGGTGGTCACGGTCACCAGTCCACCAGCGAGACGTCGGGCTGCAGTTGGTGGTGCAGCGGTCCGACGCAGTCCTGGGCCAGCCGCTCGACGATCCGCCGGGCGGCGAAGCCGTCGCCGAAGGGGCTGGGGGCGGCGGCCATGCCCTGGTAGTCGGCCGGGTCGTCCAGCAGCGCGTTGGCGGCGGCGTGGATGACCTCGGGGTCGACGCCGACCAGCCGGGCCGCGCCGGCCGTGACCACCTCGGGGCGCTCGGTGGTGGTGCGCAGGACCAGGACCGGCTTGTCCAGGCTGGGCGCCTCCTCCTGGACCCCGCCGGAGTCGGTGAGCACCAGTTCGCAGGCGGCCAGCGAGGCGGTGAAGTCGAAGTAGTCCAGCGGCCCGGTGAGGGTGATGTGCGGCTCGCGGCCGAGCGCGGACTCCAGCACGTCCCGGACGGCGGGGCTGCGGTGCACCGGGAGCAGGATCTCCACGTCGCCGCGCCGGGCCAGCCGCTGCAGGGTGGCGGCCATCATCCGCATCCGGTCGCCCTGGTTCTCCCGGCGGTGCAGGGTGACCAGCACGCCGCGCCGGCCGGTGCGGAAGGCCGAGCGGCCGACGTGCCGGCTGCGCACCCAGAGCAGGTTGTCGATCACGGTGTTGCCGGTGACGTGCACCGCGTCGGGCGGCACGCCCTCGGCGCGCAGCCGGTGGGCGGCCCGCTCGGTGGGGGCGAAGTGCCAGCGGGTCATGGTGGAGACCAGGCGCCGGTTGAGCTCCTCGGGGAAGGGGTCATCCAGCACGCCGCTGCGCAGCCCGGCCTCCACGTGGGCGACCGGGATCCGTTCGTAGAAGGCGGCCAGCGCGCCGCAGAGGGTGCTGGAGGTGTCGCCCTGCACGATCACCAGGTCGGGCTCCTCGTGGCGCAGCACCTCGCCGAGGCCTTCGACCAGGCGGGCGGTGAGCGCCGAGAGCTGCTGTCTGTCCCGCATCACGTCGAGGTTGTGACGGGCCGTCAGGTGCAGCCGGTGGAGCATGGGTTCGAGCATCTCGCGGTGCTGGCCGGTGTTGACCAGCACCGGTTCGAAGTGCGGCGAGGCGTCCAGGGCCCGGACCACCGGGGCGAGCTTGACGGCCTCGGGCCGGGTGCCGAGCACCACGGCGACGCGCAGCCGCCGGGAGCCGTTGGGGCGGGAGGAGCCGTTGACGTGCAGCGGTTCGGACATGACGACCTTCTTGGGCAGCGGAAGGTACGGGCCGGCCGGCTCCGGAGGGAGCACGGCGCGACGCGTCGGACAGAGGGGTGCCCGGAGGGACCTGCCGCTGACGCGGGGTCAGGTCCGGGCGGTCTTCAACCAGCCGGTGCGGCCTCGGACGGTGCGGCCGACGGCCCACCAGCCGGCGGCGAACCAGAGGTAGCCGTAGCCGACGAACAGGTGGGCCAGCACCAGGCAGTGCCACCGGCCGAGTTCGCCCTCCCGCTGCCGGTACACGTAGGCGTAGGCGTAGGCGGGGGCGAAGGCCAGCAGGTACAGCGGGATCAGCCAGTACGGCGAGAAGGTGCTGTGGCCCGCCGCGAGGGAGTCGGTGAGGAAGCCGACGGCTCCGGCGACGAAGGCCAGCGGGAGCAGCGAGGTGAGCAGCAACAGGGCCGGGCTGGAGAGGTGGTACACCAGGTCGGCGGCGGCCCGGCCGGGGATCTCCCGGAGCACCATCGGGACCAGCCGGGTGGCCTGGATGTGGCCCTGGAACCAGCGGGAGCGCTGGCGGACCAGCGGGCGGACCGCGAGCACGGCCTGCTGGTGCACGGCGGCGGTGGCGCAGTACTCGTTGCGCCAGCCGGCCGCGAGCAGCCGGATGCCCAGGTCGAGGTCCTCGGTGAGGCGGTCGCTCCAGGGCTCGGGGCCGAGCGAGCGCAGCGCGCTGAGGCGCATGAACTGCCCGTTCCCGCCCATCCCGACGCTGCCGATGTGGCGGCGGCCGGACTGGAAGACGTCGGTGTAGACGACGAACTCCATGTCCTGCATCCGGCAGAGCAGCCGGTCCTCGCGGTTGTACATCCGCACGCCGATCTGGACGGCGCCGGTGGCCGGGTCGTCGAAGAACCGGTCGGCCTGGTCGACCGCGCCGGGCTCCAGCCGGCCGTCGGCGTCCAGCACGCAGACCACCACGTCCTCGGGGTCGGTGCCGGCCAGCAGGCCGGACGAACCCAGTTGCCGCAGGCCGTCGTTGAGCGCGGCCCCCTTGCCGCGGCGGGCGTTCGGGAGGTGCCGCTGGTGCAGCAGCACCCGGGACGGGTCCGCGGCGCGGACGATCTCGGCGGTGCGGTCGTCCGAGGCGTCGTCGACCACCAGGACCAGCACGTCCTGCCGGGGCAGCGACATCAGCCGGCGCAGGCTCTCGGCGAGCACCCGCTCCTCGTTGAGGCAGGCGAGCAGGAAGACGTACCGCCGGCGGTGCGGGTCGTCCGTCGCTGTGGGCCGGACGACCCGCCGGGACAGGACGAACATCCCGGTGTTGTACGCCAGCGCCGTCACGATGACGGCGGTGGAGAGTCCGAGCAGGACGGCCGTCAGCACGACGCACCCCGTCGGACGGCGGTGGCCCCGGCGACCTCGGACGGCACCGCGTGGGGCTCGGCCGGGCCCTTCCGGGCACGGCGGTGGCGGACCACCAGGCCGTAGAGCAGCAGGAACAGGCCGGTCACGACGTAGAGGCCGAAGCCCGCGCCGGCGATCTCCAGCAACAGCCGGGCCAGTTCGGACCCGGAGGCGCCGGAGGGCAGCACGGACGCCGCACTGAAGCAGACTCCGCTGCTGGCTCCGCAGTTCACGTACATGGGAGATCAACCCTGAACGGAATGCGACCGGATGCCGGCCGATGACACGGCTCTCGCGCTCGCGGTGGAGGGGGCCGGTCTCGCCATTCACTCCCCGAGCCGGGAAAGGCGACCGTCTGCCGACTCGGATCCTCGCGCGCCCCATGGGGACTTTCACGAACAATTTAACACGGGTGGGGTGGCCCTTCAATGAAGCCCGCACTCCGCTTTTCGAGAAGGGGCCACATTTTGCTACTCGCGGGAAGGGATTGACACTCCCCCGCCCCGGTGCCACTGTCGGTTGTATCGCCTGTGCTGCGGCTGGTCGGCGTTGACGTCCCGTCAGTGCCATGCCCCCGCGACTCCAGGCCGGCTTTCGGGTGCCTCTCCGAGCACCGCCCGGCCTTCTGTGTCGAGACGCCGGGAAAAGGCCGCCGGGCCATTCCCGTATCCATGGCTTGAACACACATCGCCAGGGGCTGTCATGCCTTTGCATCCAGTGAGCCGCAATCGGTACCGGACGACGATCGTGGGCGCAATCGCCCTCGTCCTCAGCGTGGGATTCCTCCCGGTCGACTCCGCCACCGCGAAACCGCCTCCTGACCAGAAGAAGGTCCAGGAGACCGCCAAGCAGGGCCGGTCGCCGGGCGACCTCGGCCCGGCCTTCGGCGCCGAGCAGAAGAAGGCCGACAAGGCACGGAAGCTGAACCCCCATCAGAAGCTCAAGCAGGCCGCCGACCTCCAGGTCCTCCCGCAGGCCCTGAACAACCCGGCGCCGGCGACCGGGAAGAGCACGCTGGTGCTCTACGACACCGCCGGCCCGTACGGGCACCTCGGCGAGCTGTACGCGATGACCACCGCCAACCTGGCCGGCCACTTCGGCGCCGTGACGCCGAAGCCGGTCTCGCAGTACCAGGCCGGCGAGGTCAACAACTACACGGCCACCATCTACTTCGGCTCCACCTACTACGGGGCCCCCGACACCAACGGCCAGCCGATCCCCGACGGCATCCCCACGTCCTTCTACACGGACGTGACCAGCACGACCAAGCCGGTGGTCTGGCTGTACGACAACATCTGGAACCTGGCCAACCAGGTCGGCCCCGCGAACTTCTCGGCCGCCTACGGCTGGGACCCGACCAACTCGTACTTCAACTACAACCCGATCACCTCGGTCGGCTACAAGGGCCAGCAGCTCACCCGCGACCCGCTGAACGGCGGCGGCGTGCTCGGCGAGACCATCACCGACCCGTCGAAGGTGACCGTGCTCGCCTCCTCCACCGACTCCACCGGGGCCACCGTCCCGTGGGCGGTCCGCTCGAACAACCTCACCTACATCGGTGACGTCCCGTTCTCCTACGTGAGCTCCAACGACCGGGTGATGATCTTCAGCGACCTGCTCTTCGACGCCCTCGCGCCGCAGACCGCCGAGCGGCACCGGGCGATGGTGCGGCTGGAGGACATCAGCCCCGCCGACGACCCGGTCGCGCTGACCGCGATGGGCCAGTGGCTGAAGTCGCAGAACATCCCGTTCAGCTTCGGCGTCATCCCGGTCTACACCGACCCGAAGGGCACCTACAACAACGGCCGCGCGGAGACCGTCCGGCTCTCCCGGACGCCCGCGATGATCACGGCCCTCCGGTCGCTGATCAACAACGGCGGCACCATGCTGATGCACGGTTACACGCACCAGTACTCGAACATCGCCAACCCCTACAACGGCGTCAGCGGTGACGACTTCGAGTTCTACCGGGCCCAGTGCTCGGTGACCCAGTACCCGCCGTACCAGTTCCGGGCCCCGTGCCAGAACACCGACTGGGTCATCCACCAGGGCCCCGTCCCGACCGACTCCAGCACCTACGCGCTGAGCCGGGTCAACTCCGCCACCCTGGAGTTCGTGCTCTCCGGCCTGCCGGTGCCGACCATCTTCGAGTTCCCGCACTACGCCGGCTCCGCCGTCGACTACCGGGCCCTCGAACCGAAGTTCGCCGCCCGCTACGAGCGCTCGCTGTACTTCGGCGGCGTGCTCAGCGGCAAGCCGATCGACTACTCGATGCTGATCGGCCAGTTCTTCCCCTACCCCGTGCGGGACGTCTACAGCGAGACCGTGCTGCCCGAGAACCTCGGCAACTACGAGCCCGACTGGTCCAACAACAACCCGCCCCGGCTGCCCGCCGACATGATCCACTCGGCCCAGCTGAACCTCGTGGTGCGGGACGGCTACGCCAGCTTCTTCTACCACCCGTCCTACGGTCTGAGTGCCCTTCAGCAGACCGTCAACGGGATCAAGGCGCTCGGCTACACCTTCGCCTCCCCCGCCACCGTCCTCGCTCCCTGACGGAGCACCAGCCCGGTTGCCGGCCCGCTCGTCCGGGCCGGCAGCCGGGACCCTTTTACCGAGAGGCTCTGGTTCCGATGTGCGGAATCGTGGGTTACACAGGGGGACGCGCGGCCCTGGACGTCGTCCTCGCGGGGCTGGAGCGGCTGGAGTACCGGGGGTACGACTCGGCCGGGATCACCGTCCAGGCCGCGGGCGGGCTGGCCACCGGCAAGCGGGCCGGGAAGCTGGTCAACCTGGAGAAGGCGTTGGCCGAGAGTCCGCTTCCGGCCGGGACGGTCGGGATCGGTCACACGCGGTGGGCGACGCACGGGGGGCCGACGGACGCGAACGCGCATCCGCACCTGGACGACCACCGGCGGGTGGCGGTGGTGCACAACGGGATCATCGAGAACTTCGCCGCCCTCCGCTCCGAACTGACCGCCCGGGGGCACGTGTTGCGGTCGGAGACGGACACGGAGGTGGTGGCGCATCTGCTGGGGGAGGTGTTCGCGGGGGACCTGGCGGAGGCGATGCGGGTGGTGTGCCGGCGTCTGGAGGGTGCGTTCACCCTGGTGGCGGTGCACGCGGACCAGCCGGGTGTGGTGGTGGGGGCGCGGCGGAACTCGCCGTTGGTGGTGGGGCGTGGGGTGGGAGAGAACTTCCTGGCCTCGGACGTGGCGGCGTTCATCGCGTTCACCCGGGAGGCGGTGGAGCTGGGGCAGGACCAGGTGGTGGAGCTGCGCCCTGACGGGGTGTCGGTGACGGACTTCGACGGCGCGCCGGCGGTGGTGCGGGAGTACCACGTGGACTGGGACGCCTCGGCGGCGGAGAAGGGCGGCTACGACTACTTCATGCTGAAGGAGATCGCCGAGCAGCCGAAGGCGGTGGCCGACACCCTGCTGGGGCGGATCGGCGCCGACGGGCAGCTGCGGATGGACGAACTCGACCTGGACGTGCGGGAGTTCCGGAAGGTGGTGATCGTCGCCTGCGGCACCGCGTACCACGCCGGCGCCGTCGCCAAGTACGCGATCGAACACTGGACCCGCCTGCCCTGCGAGGTGGAGGTCGCGTCCGAGTTCCGCTACCGGGACCCCATCGTGGACCGGCGCACCCTGGTCATCGCGATCTCCCAGTCGGGGGAGACGATGGACACCCTGATGGCGCTGCGGCACGCGCGGGAGCAGGGCGCGAAGGTGCTGGCGATCTGCAACACCAACGGCTCCACCATCCCGCGCGAGTCCGACGCGGTGCTCTACACCCATGCCGGGCCGGAGGTGGCGGTCGCCTCGACCAAGGCCTTCCTCACCCAGCTGGTCGCCTGCTACCTGGTCGCGCTCCACCTCGGCCAGGCCCGGGGCAGCACGCCGGAGAGCGCCGAGCTGATCGGCCGGCTCGGCGAGACCCCCGCGCAGGTCGGCCGGGTGCTGCACACCATGGAGCCGGTCCGGGCGCTGGCCCGTTCGCTGGTCGACGCGCACGCGGTGCTCTTCCTCGGGCGGCACGTCGGGTACCCGGTGGCGCTCGAAGGGGCGCTGAAGCTCAAGGAGTTGGCGTACATGCACGCCGAGGGCTTCGCGGCCGGCGAGCTCAAGCACGGCCCGATCGCGCTGATCGAGGAGGGCCTGCCCGTCATCGTGGTGGTGCCCTCGCCGCGCGGCCGGTCGGTGCTGCACGACAAGATCGTCTCCAACATCCAGGAGATCCGGGCCCGCGGCGCCCGCACCATCGTCATCGCCGAGGAGGGCGACGAGAGCGTCACCCCCTTCGCCGACCACCTGATCCGCATCCCCGCCACCCACGACCTGTTCCAGCCCCTGGTGGCCACCGTCCCGCTCCAGGTCTTCGCCTGCGAGCTGGCCACCGCCAAGGGCCACGAGGTCGACCAGCCCCGCAACCTCGCCAAGTCCGTCACGGTCGAGTAGGGAGCTCCCACCATGCGTGCCGCCCGCACCCGCTCCGCCCTCCCGGCGGCCTGCCTGTGCCTGCTGCTCGCCTGCTCCCCGCCGGCCGCCTCGCCGGCCGGGAGCACTCCCGCTCCCCCGGACCGCGCACTGCCCGACACCCTGTACGGGGTCACCCTCGACGACCTCACCGGACTGCCCGCCCTGGTCGCCTCCCTGACGGCCCTTCCGCAGCGCCCGACCTCACGGATCGTCTTCGACGCCGGCGCCGACCCGGCCGACTACACCGAGGCGGTGGCCGCCCTGCACCCCGTCAGCTACCTGATGGGCCTGCCGGTGGACTCCAGCGCCGTGGCCGGCACCTCCCTGACGGAGTACCACGACCGCACCGCCGGGCTGCTGGCCGCGTTCGGCGGGCGGATCGACCTCTGGGAGGTCGGCAACGAGGTCAACGGCGGCTGGCTCGGCCCCGCCGAGGAGGTCACCGCCAAGGTGACCGACGCCTACCGGCAGGTGGTCGCGGCGGGCGGGCGGACCGCCCTCACCCTCTACTACAACCCCGGCTGCGCCGAGGACCCCGAGCACGAGATGCTGCCGTGGGCCCGGGCCGAGCTGCCGCAGGAGCTCCGGGACGGCCTGGACCACCTGCTGGTCTCCTACTACGAGGACGAGTGCGACGGCTACCGGCCGCCGCTCGCCGAGTGGGACTCCGTCTTCACCGAACTGGCCGGCCTCTTCCCGCACGCGCGGGTGGGCTTCGGCGAGAACGGCCTCGCCGACCGGCGGGCCGCGGCGGAGCAGAAGGCCGAGCAGCTCACCCACTACTACACCCTGCCGGTCACCGCACCGCGCTACCTGGGCGGTCACTTCTGGTGGTACTACGCCGAGGACATGCTGCCGTACCCACCGGCCAACTCCCTCTGGACGGCCCTGGCCCGGGCGATCACACCGCCGGACGGGACCCCGCACACGCAAGGACCAGAACGATGAGCACCGTCACCGCCCCCACCGAACCGGCCCCGCTGGACGATGCCTCCTTCGCGGCGATCCGGGCCGTCATCACCTCCGTCGCCCCCTACCGCCTGCTGGAGCTGGAACGCGAACGCGACCTGGCCTTCACCCAGGCCCTCGGCACCGACAGCCTGGTCCCGGTGCACACCTTCCTCACCCGCTGGCGCGCCGTGGCCGCCGTCGAACGCGACCTGGCCACCGCCGCCCGGCTGCACCTCGCCGAGGTCGCAGCCCGCTCCGGCCAGGACCCGGACGAACGCCGCGAGAGCGCCCTGGAGATCGCCGCCGTCCTGCTCACCGTGGCCGCCGAACTGACCGCGCCTCAGCGCGCTTCGAGCGCCGCCAGAAGCCCGTCGGCCGTGGGCTCGGTGACGACCGCGCCGTCCCGGAGCGCCTCGGGCAGGTGAGCGCGCCGCTCCTCGTGGAAGAGCACCGTCGGACCGTCCTGGGGGACGATCGACGCCCCGAGGGCCACCGCCAGCCGGGCGATCACCCCGAGCACCGCGCCCTTCTCGACGTGGGTGAAGGTCAGGCCTTCGCGTCCGTCCCCGTAGAGCTCGGTGCTGCTCCCGTCCTCCGCGAGCAGCTGGGAGAACTCCTCGCCCGGGCCGCCGACCACGGCGTACGGCTCCGTCAGCCGTCGGAACCGCTCGTGGTCCAGGGGGACGGTGCCGCCGTCCTCGAACCGGAGCAGGAAGATGCCGTAGCTCACCGCTTGAGGCGGTAGATCACGGTGTCGGCGTTGACGCCGACCACCTCGTAGCGGGTGTCGAGCAGGTTCTCGATCCGGGGGATGTGGACGGGCTGGTACGGGGAGCGGCCGGAGTCGTCGACCACGATCTCCGGGAGGCCCTTGGTGGCGAGCTCCTCGTCGAAGGTCTGCCAGGC
Organism: Kitasatospora sp. NPDC051853; assembly: GCF_044452665.1. NCBI lineage: Bacteria > Bacillati > Actinomycetota > Actinomycetes > Kitasatosporales > Streptomycetaceae > Kitasatospora > Kitasatospora sp. NPDC051853. The sequence continues at coordinate 202,858 of NZ_JBITBY010000013.1, forward strand.
GTCGGCCATGCTGTACTGCTCGCCGACGTCCTTGCCGTCCTTGCCGCCGCTGAAGTTGGTCAGGAAACCGGCCGTCAGGTAGCGGGTGACGGGGCGTCGGTCGGCCAGCCAGTAGAGCTCGGGGTGCATGCCCCAGACCAGCACGGTGTCCTTGGCCGTGGTCTGCTCGGCGATGGTGCTGGCGACCTGGGAGGTGTGGTCCATCCGCTGGCCGGGCCAGAAGACGGCCAGCGAGCAGAAGGCGAAGGACGCGACCGCGCTGTAGAGCAGGACGGGCTTCCAGCGGATCTTCGAGGTGGCCACCGCACCGGTGCCGAGCAGCACCAGCGGGGGCATCAGCTGGAGGTAGTAGTGGCCGAAGAAGTGGAAGCCGGTGGAGACCGCGACCACCGAGGAGAGCAGCCACACCCAGAGGTCCGAGGTGGAGCCGTACTCCTCGCCCCGGGGCGAGGGCAGCGCGCGGTGACGCAGCCTCAGCCAGAGCCGGTGGCCGACCGGGGCCAGGAAGCCGAGGCCGGCCGCCAGCAGGATGGCCGAGTTGCCGAGCGCGCGGCCGGTCATCTGGAGCCAGGCACCGCCCAGCGAGGCGTAGTCGCCGCTGCCGGTGACCACCCAGAACAGGAAGCCCTTGGGGTTGGTGAGGATCACCGCGACCAGCGTTATCGGCAGCGCGAAGCCGAAACAGATCTTGAACAGGGCCGGCTGCCAGCGCACCCCGCGCAGCCGGGCGTCCTGGAGCAGCATCCAGAGCACCGGGAGCATCACCGCCCCGCCGGTCTGCTTGGTCAGCGAGCAGAGCGCCACCGCGATCCCGGCCGCCAGCCAGCGGCGGCGCTCGGCGTACCGGAACGCCGCCACCATCGCGGGCAGCATGAAGACCTCGAAGGTGGCGGCCTGGGTGTCCTCGGGCGACAGGCCGATCGAGACCAGCAGGTAGAGCGCGCCGGCCGCGCCGCCGGCCCGGTTGCCCCAGCGGCCGCGGGCGATCGAGGCCAGCAGGATCGCGGTGGCCAGGTGGGCGACGATGGCCAGGGTGCGGAGCGGCCAGAGCGAGGCCGAGCCGAAGAGCGCGAAGCAGGCCTCGTACAGCCAGGGCAGCAGCGGCGGCTTGCGGTCCACCACGGTGTCGTAGAGCACGCCGCCGTCCGCCAGCATGCGGGCCTGGGTGGCGAGGTAGCCCTCGTCCGGGCTCCACACCGGGCGGAGGAAGGACGGGATGTGAGTGACCGTCGCCAGGACGGCGAGCACCGGGACCAGTCTGGTCCAGTAGCCCGTCCGGACGCGCTCGGGCAGCCGCCCGGTCAGGGCGGCGAACTGGCGGGCCAGGGCATCGGACACGAGGGACAACCTACCGGGCAGCTCTGCCGGCGGTGGCGCCGGTCCGGCCATTCGATGTGACGATCTGACAGAAGTGTGACGCGTGGCACTGCGCGGGGGCGACGGATTATTTTCGGACAGTACGCACGCGGAGCGCCGCGCTCGGGAGCGCCCCGCAGGGGCGCGGGGAACTGCGCGCAGGGGAACGGCAGCACCTGCAACTGGCTGACGGAGCCTCAGTTGCAGGTGAGCCGCCTCCCGACTCGCGCAGTTCCCCGCGCCCCCGGGGTGACCACTTGCCTCAGACGGAGACGCCCGAGCGGGCCAGGGTGTCGGCGACCTTGGTGGCGATGGCCGGGGCGGTGAGGCCGATCTCGGCGAGGATCTGGTCGCGGGTGGCGTGGTCGAGGAACTCCTGCGGGATGCCGAAGTCGCGGAGCGGGACGTCCACCTCGGCGTCGCGCAGGGCCTGGGCGATCATCGAGCCGACGCCGCCGGCCCGGCCGTTGTCCTCGACCGTGACCACCAGGCGGTGCTCGGCGGCCAGGCCGGGCAGGGCCGGGTCGACCGGCTTGACCCAGCGCGGGTCCACCACGGTGGTGGGGATGCCGCGCTCGGCGAGCAGCTCGGCCGCGGCCAGGCAGGTGGTGGCCATCGCGCCGACCGAGACGATCAGCACCTCGGCGTCCTCGTCGCGGCGGAGCACGTCCATGCCGCCGACGGTGCCGACTGCCGGGACGGCGGGGCCGACGGTGCCCTTGGAGTAGCGGACCACGGTCGGGGCGTCGTCCACCTCGACCGCCTCGCGCAGCTGGGCGCGGAGCTGGTCGGCGTCGCGCGGGGCGGCGAGCCGCAGCCCGGGCACCACCTGACAGATCGACATGTCCCACATGCCGTTGTGGGAGGCGCCGTCGGTGCCGGTGACGCCGGCCCGGTCGAGGACGAAGGTGACGCCCAGCTTGTGCAGGGCGACGTCCATCAGGACCTGGTCGAAGGCCCGGTTGAGGAAGGTCGCGTACACCGCGAAGACCGGGTGCAGGCCGCCGGTGGCCAGGCCGGCCGCGGAGACGGCGGCGTGCTGCTCGGCGATGCCGACGTCGAAGATCCGGTCCGGGAAGGCCTCGGCGAACGGGGCCAGGCCGACCGGGTGGAGCATGGCGGCGGTGATGCCGACGATGTCCTCGCGCTCGCGGCCGAGCTCGACCATCTCCTCGGCGAAGACCGAGGTCCAGTCCTTGCCGGCGCTCTTGATCGGCAGGCCGGTCTCGGGGTGGATCACGCCGACCGCGTGGAAGCGGTCCTCGTCGTTGTTCTCGGCGGCGTGGTAGCCGCGGCCCTTCTCGGTGAGGCAGTGCACGATCACCGGGCCGCCGAAGCCGCGCGCCTTGGTGAGGGCGGACTCCAGGGCGTTCAGGTCGTGGCCGTCGATCGGGCCGATGTACTTGAGGCCGAGGTCCTCGAACATGCCCTGCGGGGCGATGAAGTCCTTGAGGCCCTTCTTGGCGCCGTGCAGGGTCTCGAAGACCGGCCGGCCGACCACGGGGGTGCGCTGCAGCGCCTCCTTGCCCCAGGTCAGGAAGCGCTCGTAGCCCTGGGTGGTGCGCAGGGTGGCGAGGTGGTTGGCCAGGCCGCCGATGGTCGGGGAGTACGACCGCTCGTTGTCGTTGACGACGATGACGACCGGGCGGTCCTTGGCGTCGGCGATGTTGTTCAGCGCCTCCCAGGCCATGCCGCCGGTGAGCGCGCCGTCGCCGATCACGGCGACCACCGGGCGGTCGCCGTGGCCCTGGAGCTGGTTGGCCTTGGCCAGGCCGTCGGCGTAGCCGAGCACGGTGGAGGCGTGCGAGTTCTCGATCACGTCGTGCTCGGACTCGGCGCGGGACGGGTAGCCGGAGAGGCCGCCCTTCATCCGCAGCTCGGAGAAGTCCTGACGGCCGGTGAGCAGCTTGTGCACGTAGCTCTGGTGGCCGGTGTCGAACATGATCCGGTCGCGCGGGGAGTCGAAGACCCGGTGCAGCGCGATGGTGAGCTCCACCACGCCCAGGTTCGGCCCGAGGTGTCCGCCGGTCTTGGAGACCTCCTCGACCAGGAACGTCCGGATCTCTCCGGCCAGCTCGGCCAGCTGGGCGGGCGTGAGCCGGTCGAGATCGCGCGGTCCCCGAATGCGGGTCAGCAGGGCCACCCGTTCCTCCTCGTTCCGATTTTTTCTCGGGCCGCGTACGGCCGGACTGCCCGAGTCTAATGTCCGCCTGGCGGACGCTTGTCAGTGCGCCTGGGGTTGACCGGTGTTGACCGACATGACGAGGCTCGGCACCCGAACGGTTCGGGTGCCGAGCCTCACATGATCGGATTTACGGTCAACCTCGACCGGACGACTTCTGGGTCCGCCGGGAGACGGAGTCCAGGACCACCGCGGCCAGCAGCACCGCGCCGGTGATCATGTACTGGATCGACTGGTTGACGTGCACCAGGTCCAGGCCGGTGATGATCGACTGGATCACCAGGATGCCCAGCAGCGCCGACCAGGTCTTGCCCCGGCCGCCGAACAGGCTGGTGCCGCCGATGACGGCCGCGGCGATCGAGTTCATCAGCACGTTGCCGCCGCCGAGCGCCTTGTCGGCCGAACCCTGCTGGCTCATGATGAACAGCCCGCCGAGGGCGGCCATCCCGGCCGAGATCATGAAGACCGAGATCCGCACCCAGGCGACGTTGATGCCGGCCCGGCGGGCCGCCTCGATGCCGCCGCCGACCGCGAAGATCTGCCGGCCGTAGGTGGTACGGCGGAGCACGAAGTCGGTCAGCACCACGATGCCGAGGAAGATCACCAGCGGCAGCGGCAGGCCCTGGCTCTGGTTGAGCGTGTAGGCGGCGGCGACCGCGATCACCGCGATCAGGCCGGTGCGCAGGCCGATCTCGCTCATCGGGCGGGACGGCAGGTTCGCGGCCGCCCGGCGGCGGGCGTCCAGCACCTGGCCGGCCGCGAACAGCGCGACGCCGAGGATCGCGAAGATCCAGGTGGCGGCGATGTCGCCGTCGCCGATGAAGTAGTGGTCCAGGTCGGCGATCACGCCGTCGTTGACCACGTTGGCGGTGCCCTTGTCGCCGAGCACGTACTGCTGGAGACCGCTCCAGGCGAGCAGGCCGGCCAGGGTGACCACGAAGGCCGGGACGCCGATCTTGGCGAAGAAGAAGCCGTGCAGCGCGCCCATGGCGACGCCGGCGGCCAGCGCGATCAGGATCGCCAGGTACTCGTTCACGCCCTGACGGGCCGACAGCACGCCGGCGATCGCGGCCGAGACGCCGGCCACCGAGCCGAGCGAGAGGTCGATCTCGCCGAGCAGCAGGACGAACACGATGCCGACCGCGATCAGGCCGGGGCCCGCGATCCAGAGCGTGATGTTGGTGAGGTTGTCGGCGTTCAGGAAGTCGCCGGTCAGGCCCTGGAAGATGGCCGCGATCAGGATCAGGCCGAGCACGACCGGGACGGAGCCCAGTTCGCCACTCTTCATCTTCCGCTTGAACTCGTCCAGGTAGCCGGCGAAGCCCTGCTGACGGACCAGCAGGCGCGGGTCGACGGGTGCGGCCGGGGTGGTGGAGTCGGTGGTGCTCACTTGGCGTCCTCCGCGATGCGTGCCTGACGCCGCGTCACGGCGTTCTCGGTGGCTCCGGTGATGGCGGAGATGATCTCCTCGTGGGTGGTGGTGGCGACCGGGAAGGAGCCGTTGTTGCGGCCCAGCCGGAGCACCGCCACGGTGTCCGCGACCGCCTTGACGTCCGCCATGTTGTGGCTGATCAGGATGACCCCGAGGCCGCGGTCGCGGAGCCGCTCGACCAGGTCGAGCACCTGGGCGGTCTGCTCGACGCCGAGCGCGGCGGTGGGCTCGTCCAGGATGACGATCTTCGGGTCGCCGACCAGGGCGCGGGCGATCGCGACCACCTGGCGCTGGCCGCCGGAGAGCGCGGCGATCGGGATGCGCACGCTGGGGATGCGGATGGAGAGCGTGTCGAGCAGCTCCTTGGCCCGCTTCTCCATCGCGACCTCGTCCAGGGTGCCGAACTTCTTCAGCTCGCGGCCGAGGAAGAGGTTGCCCACCACGTCGAGGTTGTCGCAGAGCGCGAGGTCCTGGTAGACGGTGGCGACACCGAGGGCCTGGGCGTCCTGCGGGCGGTTGATCCGGACCTCGCGGCCCTCCCACTCGATCGAACCCTCGTCGATCGGGTGGACGCCGGCGATGGTCTTCACCAGCGTCGACTTGCCGGCGCCGTTGTCGCCGACCAGCGCGACGACCTCTCCGGCGTGGACCTCCAGGTGGACGTCGGTGAGCGCCTGGACGGCACCGAAGCGCTTGGAGACCCCGCGCAACGCCAGTACGGGTGCGCCTGTCACGTGAACCATCTCCAGGGGGTAGTACGAGAGAACGTCGAAGGGGCGCGGCGGTCGGACGTCACGCCGCGCGGGGGGCCGGCGCCCCGTCAGGAGCGCCGGCCCGTACCGGACTTACTTCAGGCCCGCGGCCGCGCAGGCGGCGGCGTAGTCGGCGGTGCAGATGTCCGCCACCTGGTAGAGCTTGTCGGCGATCACGGTGTCGTTGATGTTCGCCTTGGTGACGACCTTCGGGGTCAGCAGCTTCGCCGGGATGCCCTTGTCGGTCGGGCTGTCCACGGTGGAGGAGGCGACGCCCTTGATGTCCTTGCCCTGGAGCAGGTTGACGGCCAGCTCGGCGGCCGAGTCGGCCAGCGGCTTGTACGCCTTGTAGATGGTGTACGCCTGGTCGCCCGCGACGATGCGCTGGATGGCGTCGATGCCCGCGTCCTGGCCGCCGACCGGGACGGTGATCCCGGCGGCCTTCAGCTGGGTGATGATGGCAGAGGCCATGCCGTCGTTCGCCGAGTAGACGGCCTGGAAGCCGTCCTTGCCCAGCGAGGTGATCGCGGTGCCGATCTTCTGGCCGGCCACGGTCGGCTTCCACTCGCCGGAGGCCTCGTAGACGATCTTCTTGACCTTGCCGTCGAGCGCCTTCTTGGCACCGGACTTGAAGTAGGCCGCGTTCGGGTCGGCCTCGTCACCGTTGATCATCACCACGTTGGCGTCGGCGGCCTTGGCACCCAGCGCCTCGATCAGCGCCTCGCCCTGGAGCTGGCCGACCTTCTCGTTGTCGAAGGAGACGTAGGCGGAGACCGGGCCGGTGGCCAGACGGTCGTACGCCACGACCTTGACGCCCTTCGCAGCGGCCTCCTTGACCCAGGACTGGGTGGAGGTGGCGTCGAAGGCGTCGAGGATGATCACCTTCACGCCCTGCGCGATCAGGGTGTCGAACTGCTGCTTCTGCTTCGAGGCGGAACCCTCGGCGTTGCTGTACTTGACGGTGCAGTCCCCGCACAGCGCCTTGACCTTGGCCTCGATGAACGGCTTGTCGAAGGACTCGTAGCGGGTGGAGGACGCGTTCTCCGGGAGCAGCAGGCCGATCGACTTGGTGTCGCCCGACGAAGCGCTGTCCTTCTTGTCGTCACCGGCCTTGCCACAGGCGGCCATGCCGAGGGCCATCGAGACGGCGGCGGTGCCTATGACGACGCGACGCATCATTGCGTTCATGTGGGGGGTGCCTCCCTGACGGAGCCGCAACGTTGCGGCGAGGTGAGACGGAGTCAACCCCTGACGGTCGCTTGTCGTCAATAAGTAAAACCAAGCGGTCGGCGATCCAAACCCTTTCGTTATCTTCATGAAGGCGAAGCCGAGACCAAACGGACATGTTCGGCCCCGGCTTCACCACAAGCGGACGCGGGAGAGCGATTTCCGGAGTCAGGACCCCGCAGTGGTGATCTGCCGGATTGCGCCCGATTCGCCCATCTCGCTCATCACCAGCGCGAGCGCCCCGAGCACCTCGGCCCGGCCACCCAGCGTGCCCGGGACGACCGAGAGCTGACGCGCCGCGGAGGGGATCGCGTACCGCGCGACCGAGTCCCGGATCGGGGAAAGCACCAGGTCACCGGCCTCGGCGAGGTCACCGCCGAGGATCACCCGGCGGGGGTTGAGCAGGTTGCACAGGGTGGCCACGCCGGTGCCGATCTGCCGGCCGGCGTCGGCGATCACCCGGCGGCAGCCGAGGTCGCCCTGCTGGGCCAGCTGCACCACCTTGGTGAGCGTCAACTCCCCCGGGTGGTTGGCGTTCAAGAGATTGAGCAGGTACCGGGAGCCGACGAAGGTCTCCAGGCAGCCGCGGTTGCCGCAGCGGCAGACCGGGCCGGACTCGTCCAGGGTGATGTGGCCGATCTCGCCGGCCGTACCGCCCGGGCCGCGGTAGATCTGACCGTTGATCACCAGGCCGGAGCCGACGCCGCTGGCCACCTTGATGTACGCCAGGTCGGTCAGGCCGCGGCCCGCCCCCCAGACCAGCTCGCCCAGCGCGCCCAGGTTGGCGTCGTTGTCGACGTGCACCTCCATGCCCAGGCGCTGCGCCAGCTCCCGGCCGGGCGCGATGCCCGTCCAGCCCGGCAGGATCGCGGTGGAGCCCAGCGCCCCGGTCTCCTGGTCGATCGGGCCCGGCACGCCGAGGCCGACCCCGATCACCTTCTCGGCCTTGAAGCCGGCCTGCTCCAGCAGCCGGGCCACCAGCGCCTCGGCCCGGTCGAAGCCCTGCTGGGCCGAGACGTCCACGTCGATCGGCTCGCTCTCCTCGGCCAGCACCCGGTGCGCCAGGTTGCCGACCGCGACCCGCAGGTGGGTGTGGCCGAAGTCCACGCCCACCACGATGCCGGCGTCCCCGCTGAGCGAGACGGAGCGCGCCCGGCGGCCGCCCGAGGAGGTGTCGGCCACCACGACGGTGCCGCTCTCCTTGAGCTCCCGGACGATGTTGGACACCGTGGCCGCGGAGAGTCCGGTGGACCGGGCGATCTCCGCCTGGGTCAGCGAGCCCGCCATCCGGACCGCCCGCAGCACCCGTTCGAGATTGGCCCGGTGCAGCGAGGACTGCGATCCCGGTGTGTCCAGCGACATGATTCACCCTCCTTGGGCACGGCGGCCCGACGGCCTCCGCACCAGCCGCGCCGTTGCGGCGGAGCTCCGGATATTCACCTTCAACTTCTGAAGCCTATGCTCGGCCACCCGCCCGACGCCCCGTCAAGAGCGAACCCGGCCTGAACGCAGATCGAACACGGATCGTTGCCTGGGAGATGCCCCCGTGGTGTCGGCCGGATACTCCGGGGCGGGCCGGGAGGGCGACGTGGAAGGATGGCGGCACCCATGCCTGACAAAGGAGTCCTACGAGTGCCTGGCACCAACTTGACCCGTGAGGAGGCCCGCACCCGGGCCGCGCTCCTGCACGTGGAGTCGTACGACATCGACCTCGACCTGAGCTCGGCCCGTGAGGGCGGCACCTTCCGCTCCACCACCACGGTCCGGTTCACCGCCACCACCCCGGGCGCCGAGAGCTTCATCGACCTGGTGGCGCCGAGCGTCTCCGAGATCGTCCTGAACGGGCGGGCACTGCCGCTGGACTCGTTCGCCGACAGCCGGATCGCGCTGCCGGGCCTGGCCGCCGAGAACGAGCTGAAGGTCGTCGCGGACTGCGCCTTCACCAACACCGGTGAGGGCCTGCACCGCTTCGTCGACCCGGTCGACGGCGAGACCTACCTCTACACCCAGTTCGAGGTGCCGGACGCCCGCCGGGTGTTCGCCTCCTTCGAGCAGCCCGACCTGAAGGCGAGCTTCACCTTCACGGTGACCGCGCCGAACGGCTGGGCCGTCATCTCCAACTCGCCCACCCCGCAGCCCGAGGGCGAGGGCGACACCCGGGTCTGGAGGTTCAGCCCCACCGGCCGGATCTCGACCTACATCACCGCGCTGATCGCCGGCCCGTACGTCGGCGTCTTCGACGAGTACCGCAACGGCGACCAGGTCGTGCCGCTCGGCGTCTACTGCCGCCCCTCGCTGCGCGAGTTCCTGGACGCCGACGCGATCTTCACGGTCACCCGGCAGGGCTTCGACTACTTCCAGGAGAAGTTCGACTGCCCGTACCCGTTCGAGAAGTACGACCAGCTGTTCGTGCCGGAGTTCAACGCCGGCGCGATGGAGAACGCGGGCGCGGTCACCTTCCGGGACCAGTACGTCTTCCGCTCGAAGGTCACCGACGCCGCCTACGAGGCCCGGGCGTCCACGATCCTGCACGAGCTGGCCCACATGTGGTTCGGCAACCTGGTCACCATGGAGTGGTGGAACGACCTCTGGCTGAACGAGTCGTTCGCGACCTTCGCCGAGTCGGTCTGCCAGGCCGAGGCGGCCGGCTCGCAGTGGCCGGACTCCTGGACCACCTTCGCCAACGAGATGAAGACCTGGGCCTACCGGCAGGACCAGCTCCCCTCGACCCACCCGATCATGGCCGAGATCAACGATCTCGAGGACGTCATGGTCAACTTCGACGGCATCACCTACGCCAAGGGCGCCTCGGTGCTCAAGCAGCTGGTGGCGTACGTCGGCCAGGACGAGTTCTTCAAGGGCGTGCAGGCCTACTTCAAGGCGCACTCCTGGGGGAACACCCGCCTGAGCGACCTGCTCGGCGCCCTGGAGCAGACCAGCGGCCGTGACCTCAAGGCCTGGTCCAAGTCCTGGCTGGAGACGGCCGGCATCAACGTGCTGCGCCCGAAGCTGGAGACCGACGCGGCCGGCGTCATCACCTCCTTCTCGGTGCTCCAGGAGGCCCCGGCCCTGCCGGCCGGCGCCAAGGGCGAGGCCGTGCTGCGCCCGCACCGGATCGCCATCGGCGCGTACGAGCTGAAGGACGGACAGCTGGTCCGCACCGAGCGGATCGAACTGGACGTGGACGGCGCCGAGACCGCCGTGCCGCAGCTGGTCGGCAAGGTCCGCCCGACCGTGCTGCTGCTCAACGACGACGACCTCTCCTACGCCAAGGTCCGGCTCGACGCCGACTCGCTGGCCGCCGTCACCGAGCACCTGGGCACCTTCGCCACCTCGCTCCCCCGCGCGCTCTGCTGGGCCTCCGCCTGGGACATGACCCGCGACGGCGAGCTGGCCACCCGCGACTACCTGGAGCTGGCCCTCTCCGGCCTGGCCCGGGAGACCGACATCGGCGTGGTCCAGTCGGTGCAGCGCCAGGTCAAGCTGGCCCTGGACATGTACGCCGACCCGGCCTGGCGCGAGCAGGGCCTGGCCCGCTGGGCCGCCGCCGCCGAGGAGCAGCTGCGCGCCGCCGCCCCGGGCGGCGACCACCAGCTGGCCTGGGCCCGCACGCTCGCCGCCGTCGCCCGGACGGAGGGTCAGCTCGGCCTGCTGGCCGGTCTGCTGGACGGCTCGCAGGAGCTGGACGGCCTGGCCGTGGACACCGAGCTGCGCTGGGTCCTGCTCCACCGCCTGGTCGCCACCGGCCGCGCCGACGAGGCCGCGGTCGCCGCCGAGCTGGAGCGCGACTCCACCGCGGCCGGCCAGGAGCGCGCCGCCTCCTGCCGCGCCGCCCGCCCGACCGCCGAGGCCAAGGCCGAGGCCTGGGCCTCCGTGGTGGAGCACGACGACCTGACCAACTACGTGCAGGACGCGGTGATCGGCGGCTTCGGCCAGGCCGACCAGCGCGAGCTGCTCGCCCCGTACGTGGAGAAGTACTTCGCCGCGATCAAGGGCGTCTACGAGACCCGTAGCCACGAGATCTCGCAGCAGATCGTGGTCGGCCTCTACCCGGCCCTCCAGGTCTCGCAGTCCACCCTGGACACCACCGACGCCTGGCTGGCCTCGGCCGAGCCCGCCCCGGCCCTGCGCCGGATGGTGGTCGAGTCCCGCGCCGCCGTCGAGCGCGCGCTCAGGGCCCAGGCCGCCGACCACGCGGCCGGCGCCCGGGAGCTCGGCCACTGACGGTCCGTCACACGCAGAAGGACCGCCATCCGGGTTCGCCCGGGTGGCGGTCCTTCGCTTGGTGCGGGTGCTGCGGGTGGTGCGGGTCCTGCGGGATTACTTCTTGCCCTTGCCCAGGGACGGGATCATCACCAGGCCCGCGATGACCGCGAAGGCGACCAGCGGGAGGGCCACGAACAGGCCGAGGGTCTGGGCCACACTGATGCCAGAACCCGGGTCGTCACCGTCGTCCCGGGTCAGCGCCAGGGCGGCGGGCGACGTCAGCAGCATCATCAGCGTCGCCGTGGCGGTGACCGCACCGGCTCGCAAAGCGTTCCTCTTGTCCACGTTTCCCAAGGTACCGGCCGCTTATCGGCCGCCGCTCGCCGGGGTGCGCCTTCCGAGCGCCTCCACCAACCGGGCGGCGGAGGCGGAGGCCGCCAGCTGCTCCAGGGTGACGGGGCGTCCGCTCCGGTCGGCCACCGGCAGCCGCCAGTTCGGGTACTGGTCCCAGGTGCCGGGCAGGTTCTGCGGGCGCGGGTCCCCCACCAGGTCCGGCAGCCAGACGCCGACCAGCTCGGCCGGGGTGGCCAGCAGGAAGGCGTAGAGCGCCTCGGCGGTCGGCTCCGCCCCCTCGGCGAGCAGGCCCAGCCGGGTCAGTTCGGCCTGCCAGTCGGCCAGTTCGGCGGCGGCCTCGGCCTGCTCCTCCGCGAGTGGCCGGGCCAGCAGGCCGAGCCGGTGGCGCAGCTCCACGTGCTCGCCGGAGAGCCGGGCCGCGGTGCTCGGCAGGTCGTGGGTGGTCAGGGTGGCCAGGCAGGCCGCCCGCCAGCGCTCGGGCGGCAGGATCGCCCCGTCCGCCCGCCAGTCCCGCTCGAACCAGAGCACCGAGGTGCCCAGCACCCCACGGGCCGTCAACTCCTCCCGCACCCCCGGCTCCACCGTGCCCAGGTCCTCGCCGATCACGTACGTCCCGGCCCGGTGCGCCTCCAGCGCCAGCACCCCGAGCATCGCCTCCGCGTCGTAGCGCACGTACGCGCCCTGGGTCGGCGGCAGCCCGGCCGGCACCCACCAGAGCCGGAACAGCCCCATCACGTGGTCGATCCGCACCGCCCCCGCGTGCCGCACCGCCGCCCGCAGCAGCTCCGCGTACGGGGCGTACCCGGCGGCGGCCAGCGCGTCCGGCCGCCAGGGCGGCAGACCCCAGTCCTGGCCGTGCGCGTTGAAGGCGTCCGGCGGGGCGCCGACCGAGATGCCCGCCGCCAGCACGTCCTGGAGCACCCAGGCGTCCGCGCCGTCCGGGTGCACGCCGACCGCCAGGTCGTGCACCAGGCCCACCGGCATGCCCGCCTCCTCGGCGGCCCGCTGCGCCTCGCCCAGCTGGTGGTCCGTCAGCCAGGCCAGCCAGCGGTGGAACTCGACCCGGTCCTCCAGGTCCTGGGCCGCCTTGGTGACGTGCGGACTGTCCGGGTGGCGCAGGCCCTTCGGCCAGTGGTGCCAGTCGTCGCCGTGCACCTCGGCCAGCGCGCACCAGAGCGCGTACCGCTCCAGCCAGCTGCCCTCCCGCGCCACGTAGGCCCGGTAGGCGGCCTCCCGGCCGGGGGCGCGGGGGACTCCGTGGAGGAGTTCGAGGGCCTGGTACTTGACGGCGCGCACCGCGTCGCGGTCGACCAGGCCGTCGTGGGCCAGCACCTCCTGGCTCAACCTCCGCCCCCGCTCGGCGAGTTGGGCGAGCTGGTGCTGGTCGGCGTACGGGTACTCGGGGACCGCCTCGATCCGCAGGTGCACCGGATCGGTGAAGCGGCGGGAGGACGGACGGTACGGGGACGGGTCGGAGGGGGCGCCGGGCAGGGCGGCGTGCAGCGGGTTGAGCTGCACGAAGCCGGCCCCGAGGGCGTGGCCGGACCAGGCGGCCAGCTCCGCCAGGTCACCCAGGTCGCCCATGCCCCAGGACCGTTCGGAGAGCACCGAGTAGAGCTGGGCCAGGAAGCCCCAGGACCGGCGGCCGATCTCCGGCAGGCGCTGCGGCGCCACGATCAGCGGAGTGGAGTCCGCGCGGCCGTCCGTGGTGCGGACGGTCAGCCGGTGCCGGCCCAGCGGGAGGTCGGCGGGCAGCCAGTGCGAACGGGACGGCGGCAGGGTCCAGGTGCCGCCGCTCTCCAGCTCCACCGCGAGGCGGGCGCCGGCCGGGACGTCCAGCGCGGTGCGGCGTCCCGCCCGGACCACCACGCAGGGCGGCAGCAGGCGGGCGGCGAGCCCGGCGCGGTGGCGCTCGGCCGCCTCGCGGACGGCGGCCGGGGTGGCGGCGTCGACACCGAGGGCGGCGAGGACCGCGATCAGGGTGTGCGGCGCGACCGGCACCGGGCCGGCGCCGACGTCGTACGTGGTGTCCACTCCGTGCGCGTGCGCCAGGGCGACCAACTCCGGTGAGGGCGGCGGCTCCTGGGCCGGGGCCTGCTGCGGGTCGGCGGCGTCACGGTCGAGATAAGCGGCCACTTCAGGGCTCCTGCGCTCGGTGTAACCGTACGGACACCCCCAGTCCTACCCGTGCCCGACCCGCCCGACCCGACCCGACACGCTGGACGGTGCCCAACCCGTGAGGGGTCAGGGGCGCGGGGAACTGCGCGAAGCGGAAGACACAGACCGTGTGCCGGGTACGGAGAATCACCTGCACGTGAACGTCCGTACCCGGCACACGGGCTTCCTTCTTCCGCTTCGCGCAGTTCCCCGCGCCCCCGGTGTGACCACGTACGTCCTCGCGCCCACGCGGCGGCCGGGCTGTGGGTTGACACCGTTTCGGGTTGCTGATGGGCTGTGCCGCCGGGGGCTGGGCTGGGGCGACGTCGGCGAGGAGGGTTCTGTGCAGGCTCGGGTTTCGGTGGCGGCCGGGAGGCTGCTGCGGCAGCAGATCGAGCAGAGTTCGGCCCTCCGGGACGTGCTGTGCCACCCGGCCGCGTTGGCGGCCCGGAGGGCGACGGCGCGGACGGCCCGTCAGCTCGCGCCGAAGACGGCGGACCGCCTGATCGCCGATCTCAAGGGGACCCCGCCGCTGCTGGCGTCCGTACGGGCGGAGCGGCGGCACCGGCCGGGCCCGCGGCGGGCGACGCTGCAGCTGGCCGCGACGCTGTCGGCGGCTGCCGTGGTGGGCGGGCTGCTGGTGGCGGCGCCGGGCACGGCGTACGCGGAGCCGTCCCCCGGGCGGCCCGTGAGCGCGGCGGCCCGCACGCCGCTGGGGAGCCTGGCGGATCCTCAGCTCTTCCCGCGTCCGCAGCAGTTGACCGCCGCCGGGCAGCCGGTGGCGGTGCCGGCCGCGGTGCAGCTGGTGGTGGCGGAGAAGGCGGACGGCCCGGCGGTGGACCTGGTCCGGGACCTGCTGACCTCGGCCGGGGCGGCGGAGATCACCCCGCTGCCGGGCCCGCCGGAGCGTCCGGCGCCGGGGAGCCTGACGGTGTACGTGGGCGGCCCGGCCGAGCTGGCCGGCGGGGCGGCCGACCGGGCGCTGCGGGAGCTGGCGCAGGCGGCCGGGCGCAAGGACACCGAGGGGCTCTCGTTCGACGGACTGCCCGCCGGGGGTTACCTGCTGGCGGCGGGTCAGGCGCCGGGCGAGGGCGGCCCGCACGGCACGGTGGTGCTGGCCGGGGTGGACGCGCAGGGCACGTACCACGCGGCGCAGAGCCTGCGTCAGCTGCTGGCCCCGGCGCCGGACGGCAGGGGCTTCGCGTTCCCGGGCGTGACGGTGCGGGACTGGCCCTCGGGCGCGCCGGTCCGCGGCCTGGCCGAGTCCTTCCACGGCACCCCGTGGACCACCGACCAGCGGATCGCGCAGCTGGAGTTCCTCGGCCGGACCAAGCAGAACTTCTACCTGTACGCGCCCGGCGCCGACCGGTACCGGCTCTCCCGCTGGCGTGACCCGTACCCGGAGGCGGAGGCCGAGGGACTGCGCCGGCTGGCCGAGGCCGCCCGGCAGAACCACGTGACGCTGGGGTACTCGATCGACCCCGGGCAGTCCTTCTGCTACAGCTCGGGCCGGGACGTGGACGCGCTGCTGGCCAAGCTGGACGGGCTGCGCAGGCTGGGCTTCGAGGCGTTCCAACTCGAGTTCCTGGACGTCTCCTTCGACGAGTGGCACTGCGGCACCGACCGGCGCAGCTTCGGCACCGGGCCGGAGGCCGCCGCCAAGGCGCAGGCTGCGCTGGTGGGCAAGGTCCGGGAGCGGCTGACCAGGGGGAAGCTGCCGCTGACCGTGGTGCCGACGGACTACCAGAAGGCGGCCGTCTCGCCGTACCGCAAGGCGCTGACCGCCGCGCTGCCCGCCGACGTCGGGGTGGCGTGGAGCGGCGGTGCGGTGATCCCGGCGAAGATCTCGGCGGACGCCACCGCGGAGGCGGCGAGGGCGGCCGGGCGGCCGCTGGTCACCCTGGACGGCTATCCGGCCAACGACTCGGCGCCGGAGCGGCTCTACCTGGGCGCGTACCAGGGCCGGGAGGCCGGGGTGGCGACCGGTTCGGCCGCGCTGCTGACCGCCGCTATGGAGCAGCCGGTGGCCTCCCGGGTGCCGCTGGCCACCGCCGGCGACTTCGGCTGGAACCCGGAGGGCTACCGGCCGGCCGACTCCTGGCGGGCCGCGCTGCGGCCACTGGCCGGCTCGGCGGAGGGCCTGGCGGCGCTCACCGCGCTGGCCGGGCACAGCTCCTCCTCGGTGCTGGCCAAGGGCGAGTCGGGCTACCTGACCCCGTTGGCCGAGCGGTTCTGGGCGGCCCTGGAGCCGACCGGCGGGGCCGCGCCGGACCGGGCGAGGCTGGCCGAGGCGGCCGCCCCGCTGCGGGACGCCTTCGCCACCATGGCCGGGGCCCGGCAGGCGCTGGCCACCGAGCAGGTCGGGGTGGAGGCGGACCCGTGGCTGGCCGAGCTGGCCGGGTACGGCCGGGCCGGGCTGGCCGCGGTGGACATGCTGCTGGCCCAGCGCGGCGGGGACGGCTCGGCGGCCTGGCAGCAGCGGGTCACCCTGCGCGGCGAGCGGGAGCAGCTCGGCCAGGGCGGCGCCACCGTCGGCGCCGGGGTGCTGGACCCGTTCCTGGACCGGGCGGTGCGGGCCGCCGACAGCTGGTCGGGGGTGAGCACCGGGCCGGTCTCGGCGACCACCACCCTGGGCACCGCGCACGACCACCGGCCCTCGCTGATGACCGACGACTCGGCCGACACCTTCTACTGGACCGCCTCCCCGCCGCAGACCGGCGACACCATCGGCCTGGACCTCGGCCCGGGCCGCCCGGTGGGCAGCGTCACGGTGCTGATGGGCAGTTGGGGCCAGGGGCCGGACGCCCGCAGCGCGGCCGGCGACTTCCTGCGCGAGGGCGTGCTGGAGTACACCACCGGCGAGGGCGGCTGGCGGCCGCTGGCCGACCTGAACGGCCGTCAGGACCTCACCGTCGCGGTGCCCCCCGGGGTGGTGGCCAAGGCCGTCCGGCTGCGCGCCACCGCCGGGCAGAAGACCGCCGTGGCGGTGCGCGAGTTCAGCGTGGCGGCGCCCGGCGAGACCCCGGCCACGGTGACCGGCGGCCCGGTGGCCGAGCCCGGTTCCCCGGCCTCGGCGGTGCTGGACGGCAACCCGGACACCGCCTACCGGGCGGCCGGCGCCCCGGCCGCCGGGGACGCCCCGCTCACCGTGGAGCTCGGCGCGGCCCGTCCGCTGGACCGGGTCACCGTGCTGACCGACCCGACCGTGAAGGCCTCGGGCACCGTCGAGCTGGAGCAGCCGGACGGCAGCTGGGTGGCGGTCGGCACCGTCCGCCCCGGCTGGAACGAACTGCCCGCCGGCGGGCGGCAGGTGACGGCCATCCGGCTGGTCTGGGCGCCGGGCGGCGAGCCGCCGGTGGTCAACCAGATCGTGCCCTGGTACCAGGACACCCCGGCCGCCCGGCTCTCGCTCTCCGTCCCGGTGCTGGACGTGGTGGCCGGCGCCGCCGCCCCGGCGCAGACCGGCGCGGTGGTCGAGTCCGGCCGCCCGGACGTGGTGACCGGACGGCTCACCGCCGAGGTGCCGGGCGTGGCCCAGGGCCTGACGGTGGCTCCGGTGCCCGAGCTGGCGGTGCCGCGCGGCGGACGGATCGCCGCCCCGCTCCGGCTGACGGCGGCGGCCGGCACGCCCACCGGGACGTACGAGGTGCCGGTGGTCTTCACCGCCCAGGGCCTGACGGTGCGCCAGACCCTGCGGGTGCGGGTGGTGCCGCCGTCCGGCGGCCCCGACCTGGCGCTGCGCGCGGTGGCCTCCTCCTCCGGCGACGACTCCGCGAAAACGCCCGCCTCGGCGGTCAACGACGGGGCCCCGGCGACCAGGTGGTCCGCTCCGGCCAAGGACGACGCCTGGGTGCAGCTGGAGCTCCCGGAGCCGGTCCGGCTGGGTTCGGCGGTGCTGGCCTGGGAGGCCGCGTACGCCTCCGCCTACCGGCTGCAGGCCTCGCCGGACGGGGCCGTGTGGACCACGGTGGCCACCGTGGCGGACGGCCGGGGCGGCACCGAGACGGTGCGCTTCGACGCGCCGGGCGCCAAGTACCTGCGGGTGCAGGGCGTCACCCGGGCCACCCGGTACGGCTACGCGCTCAGCTCCGTGCAGCTGTACGGCGTCACCGGACCGTGAGCGGAAACGGAGCCGCGCCGCCCCCTGGTGGGAGGTCGGCGCGGCTCCGTGGTGGTGCGTGGTGCGTCGTGCGTGGTGCGGTGTCCGTCGTCAGTTGGCCACCGCCAGGTCGGCCAGCAGGTGCTCCTGGTGGCCCAGGGTCTGCAGGGTGCGGAGCTCGGCGCGCCGGATCTTGCCGGAGATGGTGGTCGGCATCCCGGGGACGAACTCCAGGACCTTGACCCACTTCTCGGCCGGCAGCTCGGCCCGGACCCGCTGGAAGAGCAGCTCGGCGGCGTCCTCGCGCCCGGCCCACTCGGGGGCGAGCAGCACGAAGGCCTTGGGGATCCACATGCCGACCGGGTCCGGCACCGGCACCACGGCGGCCTGCTCGACGGCCGGGTGGCCCAGCAGCACCCGCTCCAGCTCCAGCGGGGAGATGCGGTAGTCGAAGGACTTGAACATGTCGTCGTCGCGGCCGACGTAGCTCAGCTCGCCGTCCTCGCCCAGCCGGACCAGGTCGCCGGTGTGGTAGTAGCCGCCGGCGAAGGCCGCCTCGGTCTTCTTCTGGTCACCGGCGTAGCCGACCATGATGCCGGTCGGACGGACCGTCAGGTCCAGGCAGAGCTCGCCGACGCCGCCGGGGGCGACCGGGCGGCCGGTCTTCGGGTCCACCACGACCGGGCGGTAGCCGGGGAGCGGACGGCCCATCACGCCGGCCTGCGGGCGGCGGCCCGGGGTGTGGCCGATCTGGCCGGTGGTCTCGGTCTGGCCGTAGCCGTCCCGGACGTAGACGCCCCAGGTCTCCTCGACCGTGGAGATCAGGGTGGCCTCCAGCGGCTCGCCGGCGCAGGTCGCCTCGCGGAGGGTGGCGGGGGCCTCGCCGAGGCCCTCGGCCAGCAGGCCGCGCCAGACGGTCGGCGGGGCGCAGAAGGTGGTGATGCCCTGCTCCCGGAGGGTCTCCAGGACGGCGGTCGGGGTGGAGAGGGCGGAGTCCAGGACCACGATGGTGGCCTCGGCGTTGAAGGGGACGAAGAAGGAGCTCCAGGCGTGCTTGGCCCAGCCCGGGGCCGAGATGTTCAGGTGGACGTCGCCGGGGCGGACCCCGTTCCAGTACATCCCGGAGAGGTGGCCGACCGGGTAGCTGGTGTGGGTGTGCAGGACCATCTTGGGGCGGGAGGTGGTGCCGGAGGTGAAGTAGACGAACAGCGGGTCGTCGCCGCGGGTGGTGCCCTGCGGGTCGAAGGCCTCGGGGGCGGTCTCGGAGTCCGCGTAGTTGGCCCAACCCTCGACCCGGGCACCGGTGTTGATGCGGGTCCAGCCGCCCGGCAGGTCGGCGAAGCGCTCGACCAGCGAGTCCTCGGTGAGCACGTGGCGCACCTTGGCCCGGTCCAGCCGGTCCGCCAGGTCGTCGGTGGTGGCGGTGGCGTAGGTGGGGACGACCACGGCGCCCAGCTTGATCGCGGCAAGCATGGTCTCGTAGAGCGGGAGGCGGTTGTGCAGGGCCATCAGGAGCCGGTCACCGCGCCGCACGCCCACCGAGCGGAGCCAGTTGGCGACCTGGTCGGAGCGGCGGGAGAGCTCGGCGTAGCTGACCTCGCGGGCCGGGCCCTCGCCCAGCAGGCGGAGCGCGGTGCGCTCGCCGTTCTCGGCGGCGATCACGTCGAACCAGTCCAGCGCCCAGTTGAACTGGGGCAGTTGGGGCCACTGGAACTGCTCGCGGGCGGCGTCCAGGTCGTGCGCGTTGTCCAGCAGGACGTTGCGGGCGGTACGGAAGGCGGCGGTGGCGTTGGGGTTGCGGCCGGCGGTGTTCACGCGGCTCCTCCGGCGGTGATGGTGGCGGTCTGGGGGGCGGTGGTGGTCAGTGCGCGGTCGAGCATGGCGGCGGCGATCGAGTCGGCGTCGCGGCGGAACAGGGTGTTGAGGCCCGGCTTGCCGCTGCCGACCTGGGTGAACCAGCGGGTGTGCTCGGTCGGGATGCCCAGGGCGTAGAGGTCGCAGCGGATGCGGCCGTCGGCGTCGATCACCCGGAACGGGGCCTCGGTGACGTTCAGGCCGCCGGTGGCGTGGGCCGCGCCGGTCGTCGGGTCGGTCATCACGTACTCGCCGATCAGGCCGTCGGCCAGCAGCGAGGTGGTGAGCGGGGAGGTGTCCTTGTGCAGGTCCGGGGTGGGGATCCGGGCGTCGACCAGCACCTCGGCGTGGTGCACCGAGCCGGCCACCTGCGGGGAGGAGATCCGGAACTTCCCGGCCGCCTCGTCGGCCTCGAACTCGGTGGCGGGGCCCGCGACCTCGACCACGCCGGCCTCGATCAGCGCCACCAGCTGCTCCACCCGCTCGATCGGAGGTCCGGCGGAGAGGAGGGAGTTGACGGGGAGGAACTTCTTCTGGAACTCCTCCACGTAGGAGTCGGGCTGGAGGCCGCCGTAGTCGACCGCCTCGCGCACCACGTTGCGGATGTCGCGGAGGACGTCGAGGGCGGACTTGAGCGGACCGTCCGCGTTGCCGAGCTGGGCCGCATCGAGGTCCTCCCGCATGATGTCCAGCAGTTCGGCGCGGAACTGCTCCGGGCCGGCGTACTCCTTGCCGCGGAACGGGCGGGCCAGCGCGTCCAGGTCGAGCGGGGCCAGCGGGGCGCCGCCGGCGCGGGCCTGGGAGTCGGCGCGGACCGCCTCCACCTCCTGCATCAGCAGCGGGAGGACGTCCTCGTCGAAGCGGAGGAGGCCGCTGCCGCCGGCCTCGATCCGGCGCTTGCGGGCGTCGGCCACCGCGGCCGAGGTGAGGAAGCGCGGCTTGTGGCTGTGGTTCGGGTTCTTCTGGTTCCGGCCGCGGGCCGGGATCGGCAGGCCGCTGCGCGAACCGGTGACGATCTTCGGCTCCAGGCCGCTGGCCAGGTAGCGCAGGGTGCCGTCCGCGTCGGTGGCGAAGGTGCCGCCGCGGCCGACGGTCAGGCTGAGCATCACGTCGTAGAAGGAGAGGCCCAGGCCCCGGATGGCGACCGTGGAGCCGGGGCGGACGGTCCGCTGGTCCAGCGCCATGTCGGCGGCGGAGTCGCCGGCCAGGTAGGCCAGGCCCGGGTGGCGGTCGGCGAAGGCGAACATGCCGCGCTCGAAGGCGTCCGCCTTGTTGGTCGGGTGGCCGGTGGCCAGCAGGAGCTGGTCGACCTCCACCAGGTAGGGGGCGGCGTCCAGTTCGAGCACGTAGCCGCCCTCGGCGGCCGGCCTGGCCTGGGTGACCCGGGCCTTGACGGGTACTAACTCGACCCGCTCCGGGAGGTTGTCGGCGATCGAGCGGTAGACGGCCTGCTGGTACTGGCCGTAGCGCTGCCGGGAGGCGTAGTCGTCCGGGCCGAGCAGCGGCTCGCCGTGGGTTCTGGCCCGCTCGGCGATCCACTGGCCCAGCGAGGGGCCGGCACCGGGCCGGGCCGGGCCGCCGTCCGGGTCACCGGAGTACATCGTCACCTGGCCGACCACCGTGTTCATCGTGAACCAGTCGTCCTGGTCCGTGCGCCACACCCGCCCGGAGCCGACCTCCACCGCGTCGATCAGGTGGATGCGGACCTGACGGCCGCTCAGTTCGCCGTCGTTCAGCCGGGCCGCGAGGCGCTCCAAGACCGAGAGGCCGCGCGGGCCGGAGCCGATGATGCCGAGGGAGAGCGGGGCCTGGGGGTTGCGGTCGGTGGTCACTTGGCGTCCTTGGCGGTCGAGGCGGTCGAGGTGAGGGCGGTGGGGCGGCGGTAGTCGGTCTCCAGGGCGGCGAGGTCGAAGCCGCGCTGCACGTGGGAGAGCATCCCGAGGAAGTCGTCGGCGCCGAGCCGGGCGGAGCCGGCGGGCTTGGTCGCCGCGATCGGCATGCGGCCGGTGGAGAGCCACTGGAGCCGGCCGTCACCGTCGATGTAGCTGCGGGCCCGCTGGGCGTTGTCGGCGTGCAGGCAGAAGGGGACGTCCAGGTAGCCCTTCTCGAAGGCCTTGCGCAGCGCCTGGCCGATGTCGGGGTCGAGCTCCAGGACGGCCTCGACCAGCAGGCGGGCCTCGGCGTAGACCGGGTTGTCGGTGATCGAGCCGGGCTGCGGGACGACGCCCTCGGAGGCCCGGGCCGCCTCGCCCAGGGCGAGGATGTTGTCGGCGACGGTGGGGATGCGGTGGGCCTCGGCCGGGGTCTTGACGATCAGGCGCTCGGCACCGGTGGTGCGGGCCAGCGTCGCGCTGCCGCGGAGGAGTTCGAGCGCCCCGGCCTCGGTGCGGGGGAAGACGCCCATGTAGGAGTAGAGGACGACGTGCCACTGGGTGTCGCCGAGGTACTGGCCGGCCAGGTGGCGCAGCGCCGCGATGGCGTCCACGTCCTGGTCGAAGCTGGTGCCCTGGGCGTAGCTGAGCGAGATGCTGGTCAGGCCGCGCTGGCGGAAGAACATGCCCTCCAGGGCGGAGATCGCCACCAGCAGGCTGGGCGGGCAGAGCTGGCCGAGCATGCAGCCGCCGAAGCTCTCCAGGTGGGCGCCCTGCACCCGCTCGGCGAGCATCTCGCAGCTGGCGGCCCAGGCGTCCACCGCCTGGGCGAGCGGGGTGCGGGAGTAGGGGAGGCAGTAGGAGACCGGGCCGCCCTCGGTGGCGTCCAGGCCGGCGTCCAGCAGGGCCTGCACGATGCCGAGCGGCAGCGGGGAGCCGTGCCGGACCTGGATCGCGAAGTCCGGGGCGCCGATCTGGGCCAGCATGTCGCGGGTGACCTCGGCGCCGTGCGCCACGATCGGGAAGCCGTTGAGGTCCGAGCCCTCGCGGAGGGCCTTGCGGGCCGAGTCGTGGTCGCCGACCCGGGTGTAGCTGTCGAGGGTGATGGTGCCGACCGTGGTGGCGTCGGCGGCGGCGACCGCCTGGAGGCCGCCGAGCATCACCGGGACGCTGGGCATGCCCATCCGGGGCTGGACCACCAGGCGGCCGGCGGCCGCGGCGGCGGCGACGGTGTCGCCGAAGGGGGCGGTGGACAGCAGGCGGCGGACGCCGCCCGCGGGGCTGAGGGTGGCCAGGGTGCTCATGCTGCTGCTCCTCCGACGATCGCTACGGGCTTGGGGCTCTCCAGGTAGCGGCGGAAGTCCGCCACACCCTCTCCGTCCTCGAACACCGCGGTGAAGCCCGCGGCCATCAACTCGGCGCCGTACCCGCCGCCTTCACCACCGCGGATGCCGAGCTTCCCGCCGATCACGACCGGCAGGTCGGCCAGGTCGGCCTCGTCGCGCAGCCGGCCGATCATCCGGCGGCCGTCCAGGAACCCGTGGCCGTTGACGCTGCTCACCACGACCATGTCGGGGTTGTGCCGGCGGCACTCGGAGATCAGCAGCTCGTCGGGGACGCAGGCGCCGATGTTGACGACCTCGTGGCCCATCTCCTCCAACAGGAGCTGCAGGAAGACGAGGTTCCAGGTGTGGGAGTCGGAGGAGACGCTGGAGACCAGGACCCGGCGGCCGCTGCTCTGGCGCTGGGCCGGCAGGTTCGCCCCGGTCGGGGTAAGCGATGACATGGGCTTCTCTCTGACGATCTGCGGGGTGGGATGGGGTGGCCGGCCCGGGGGGACTCCCCGGGCCGGGCCGGCCGGGCCGGTCAGGAGGCCACTGCGGCGGCGACCGGCCGGATCGGGTGCTGCGGGGTGCGCGGCGAGGCCGGGCGGGTGCGGATCGCCAGCACCGTGCAGCCGGAGGCGCTGGACATCTGGTGCTGGGTGCCCGGGCCCTCGACGATCAGGTCGCCCTTGACGTACGAGTCGCCGTCGCTGTGGTCCAGCTGGCCGTCCAGGACGAGCATCAGTTCGTAGCCGAGGTGCTCGTGGAAGTCGCCGTGGGCGGTGGGCGGGAAGCGGAGCAGCAGGCCCACCGACTCCTCGCCGGTCTCCGCGTTCGGAGCCCACAGGACGTGGTGCTCGACGCCCGCGCGGCCCGGCTCGGCCCAGGTGGTCCACTCGATGTCGGTGAGGTCGAAACCGCTGCGGAAGACATTCTGGATGAACTCGATCTCGGCCATGGGAATCCCCTTCTAGGATTTATCTGGATTGTGGCCGGGGCTTTTCTTTTTCCCGTTCCCCTTGCCTGTAATAAATGTATGGCCCGGGGAGACCCCTGGCCCCCCGGCCTTCCCGATGGGGAGGCACGCGAGAAGCCGATGGCAGGTGACACAGTCAGATGTCGTCACTGGGGAGGCGCTGTGCGCTCGCGCAGGATGAAGGGAACTCGATAGCGAGAGGAGGCGCAGTGGACATAGCCATGTACCAGCTGCGGACTTTCTGGGAGGTCTCGCGCCTGCAGAGCATCACCAAGGCGGGCCGCAAGCTCGGATACTCGCAGTCCACCATCACCGCGCACGTCCGGGTACTGGAGGCCCAGGTGGGCACCCCGCTGTTCCAGCGGCTGCCGCACGGGGTCAGGCTCACCGAGGCCGGCCAGATCTTCCACGGGTACGCGGCCCGGATGCTCTCGGCGGTCGACGAGCTGTCGGCCGCGCTCGCCGAGAACGGCGAGGTCACCGGCCAGGTGTCGGTCGGCGCGACCGGCTCGCTGGTGGACCGTGAGGTGTCCCGGCTGATCTGGGAGGCCCGCTACCGGTACCCGCGGGTGACCGTCTCCCCGCTCAGCATGCTCTCCACCCGCATCCCGGAGGAGGTCGCGGCCGGCCGCCTCGACCTCGGCCTGATGATGACCAGCACCGCCGAACCCTCCGAGCCGCCACCGGCCGGCGTGGTCCGGGAGCGGCTGCACGAGCTGGACCTGGTCTGCATCGGCTCGCTGGGCCTGCCGGGCGCCGAGGGCGATCCGGTCGGCCGCCTGCGGGAGGCCCGGATCCTCCAGGTGGACCACGGCTGCCCGTCCCAGGAGCAGGTGCAGAACGCCCTGCAGGACCAGTACGGCTTCACCCTGGAGGTGATGTCGGCCGGTTCGGTGGGCAGCGCCCTCGGGCTGATGCGCAGCGGCCCGTTCATCGCGGTGCTCCCGGAGCAGTCGGTGGCCCGCGAGGTGGAGCTCGGCTCGGTGGTGCTCCAGGAGCAGCTGCCGCGGATGCGGCGGGCGGTCTGGATGCTCTGGCGCGACCAGGCCTGGCAGCCCGCCGCCATGGTGGCCCTGCTGGAGCTGGCCCGGCGGGTCGGACAGCTCACCACGGAGCCGGTGGGCTCGGCCTGACGGTCCGTCGGCGCCCGACGGGCGCCGACGCCGCTCCGGCCCGGAACGCCGAAGAGCCCTCCTGCCCGATGACGGGCAGGAGGGCTCTCTCGTCGCTGTGGTGCCCCCGTGCGGGGCCGGCCGGTGGCCGGCCCCGCCGAACGACTACCGGGCGGAGGCCAGTTCGGCCTTGAGTCGGGCGTTCTCCCGCTCCAGCTCCTGGAGACGGGTGGTCAGCGGCTCGACCGCCGTCTCGATCTCCTCCTTGGTGAACCGCGGCGTGATGTGCTGGCTGCAGTTCCAGTCGAAGGCCTCGACCTCGATCACCATCACCCGCTCGGGCACACCCGGGTAGTCCTTGTCCCGGACCGCCTCCACCAGGGCCTCGTCCGTGGTGACGTCCACCGCCCGGGCCCGGCCGAACACCTTCAGCCGGGCACGGTGCGGGTAGTCGACCAGGAAGAGCGAGACCCGGCTGTCGTGGTCCAGGTTCCCCGTGGTGATGTACTGCTTGTTGCCGCGGTAGTCCGCGAAGGCGATGTGGTGCTCGTCCAGCACCTTGACGAAGCCCTTGGGCCCGCCCCGGTGCTGCACGTACGGCCAGCCCGTCGCGCTGGCGCTGGCCAGGTAGAAGCTGTCGCGCTCCTGGATGAACCAGGCTTCGTCCGGACCCAGCTGGTCCGCACCCTCCGCCCCGGCGGCCATCCGCTCGTAGCTGCGCGCGCTCCCGTGCGCCTGCTGATGGCGCTTGGTCTCCGTGGTGAAGGCGATCTGAGCGTACCGGCTGGTCACGGCTCACTCCTCGTCAGGTGGATTACAGGACGTTCTTGTTGACCTCGGTGGCGATCTTGTAGCCCATCTCCAGGGCCGCCTCGTTGTCCCACCGGAAGTGCACGCCGGCGTAGAGGCGGCTGTTGGCCTTCTCCTGCGCGGCCTGGCTGAAGCTGCTGAAGCTGCGGACCACGCCGACCGCGTTCGGGTCGTCGGTGCCGCTGCTGAACGGCAGGTTGTCGGTGCCGAAGAAGTTCTTCATCGCGCCGGCCCAGGCCGCCACGATGCCGGAGTGGCCCGAGACGAAGGTCGGGAACGGCGGGGCGAAGTGCACGCCGGCCGGGGTCATCGAGGCCGGGCGCCAGTTCGGGTCGGCCGTGGTCAGCGGGTTGTTGTCGGTGTCCGCGAGGTTGATCGCGGACTCCGGGCGCCACAGGTCGTTGTCGGTGTCGAACTTGGAGTCCCAGATCGCGATCGCGGCGTCCTCCATCGCCACCGAGATCATCGCGAACAGGCGGGCGCTCTGGGTCGAGTCGACCCAGGGGTGGTACGTGTTGTAGACGGCCATCGACTGGACGTACTGGTGGCCGATCGGCTTGTAGGTGCCGTTGACGTCGTTGGCCCAGTAGCGGGCCTGCTGGGTCTGGTCGGCCGTGCGCTCGGTCGAGGTGGCGCCACCGAGGCGGCGGACCTCGTCCACGCCGGCCGCGTACTCCGGGCTGGCGATGAAGGCGGGGATGTTGGTGTAGCCGAAGGGCAGCGAGGTCGGGCGGAACTGGCTGCCGGAGAGCAGGCCGAAGGGCTTGACCTTGCCCCAGTTCGGCGAGTGCGGGACCGGGGCGCTGCCCGGGGTGGGCCGCCAGTAGCCGGGCGCGTAGTTGACCACGTAGGGGGTGTTGTCGTCCGAGCCGTCGTTGACCCGGTCGGCGATGATGCCGTTGGCGGCGGCGGTGCCGATGGTGATGCCGCGGTTGATGTTGATCGAGTTGGTCGGGCGGCGCAGCGAGACGGCGGTGTTGAACTCGTCGTCGAAGTTGATCGCCGGGAAGGCCGCCTTCAGCGCGTTGTACGCGGCCTGGTCGATGGCCGCCTCCATCGAGCCGTTGTAGCCCCGCATGTTCGGGACCAGGGTGCGGTACGGACGGCCGATCTGCTGGATCGAGTTGACGGCGTCGTAGATGGCGAGGTTCATCATCGCGCCGCCGCGGCCCAGCGGGCCGGGGGTGCCACCGGTGGTGCGGAAGGCGTCCATCAGGACGTTGTTCCAGTAGAGGACGTGGTCGGTGCGGAAGGCTGCCGACGTCTCGGCGTCCTCCACCGCGTTCGCGCTCTGCGGGACGAGCGAGACCAGGCCGCCGAGGGCCAGGACCGAACAGGCGGCCTTGAGCGCGGAGCGGCGAGTCCACGTGGTGCGGTTCATCTGGGCGGTTCCTTTTCGCTAGGAGGCTTGCGAGAAGGAATCTAGGGCCTGGTCGGCAGGTTTAGACAGTGTTATTCCGGAAATCAGCCATCGGCATTTCCGATACCGGACCGGAGCAGCGTTCCTGGGAATTCCCCGGGACCTGACATACGTATACGATAAGCCTTGATGTGTCTTCGGCAAGACCTCTAGCGTCCCTGCCGTCGGAAATTCCTCCGGCCGACTCCCCCGCACGTTGATCCCCCTGGAGTTACAGACGTGAACATCACGCGTACTCGCCGTGGCCGTCGCACTGTGGTCGCCGCCGCTCTGATCGCCGGTCTCCTCGGCGCCGGTGGCGTCGCCTCCGCCAGCCCGGGCACCAAGATCACGGCGCAGACCACCGCCGAGGGCCGCTTCGTGAAGCCCCAGAACGTCAAGGTCAAGAACGTCACCCGGGTCGTCGAGCAGACCCTCACCATCCAGCCCGGTGGCTCCACCGGCTGGCACGTGCACCCGGGCATCGTCTTCCTGACCGTGGCCAAGGGCACCATCACCCGCCGCAGCGCCGACTGCAAGGTCGAGACCTTCCCGGCCGGCAGCTCGTTCATCAAGCAGGGCGACCTCCCGCTGGACGGCGTCAACCTGGGCACCGAGCCGATCGAGCTCCACCTGACCTACCTCCTGCCCGAGGGCGCCCCGCTCCGCTACGAGCGTTCCGCGCCGACCTGGTGCAAGTTCTGATCCCTGGTGCACCGTCCGCCCGGACGGCACACCTGAGGTGACGGGCTGCTCGGTGCGGTCACCCAGCCGCACCGAGCAGCACCTCCTGGAGCTCCCGCCGGTACCCCGCCAGCCTGCCCACCCGGTTGACGGTCAGTGCGCCGACCAGCGCGCCCGCCCGGTGGTACGAGACCTCCAACCGCCGCCCCGGCAGGTCGTGTTCGACCACCCGGGCCTCGTCGGCGAAGGCCGGCAGGCCGACCGAGCGGACCTTGACCCCGTGCAGGTCCGACCAGAACGACGGCACCCCCGTGAAGGGCTCCGGCTCCCCCGGACGCAGCAGGGTGTGCGCGGCGGCGGCCGCCTGCTCCACCGCGTTGGTCCAGTGCCCGAGCGCCACCCGCGCGCCACCGGCCAGCGGGTGCGGCCAACGCACCACGTCGCCCGCCGCGACCACGCCGGGCAGCACCGAACCGTCGGCGCGCAGCACCCGCAGGGCGGCGTCGCAGCCGACCTCGCCGTCCAGTGCCAGGCCCGAACCCTCCAGCCACCCGGTGTTCGGCACCGCGCCGAGCGCCAACACCGCCGCGTCCAGCGGGAGTTCGGTACCGTCGGAGAGCACCGCCCCGGTCAGCCCGGGGTCGCCGCGGAAGGCCGTGACGGTGACGCCGGTGCGCAGCTCGATCCCCGACGCGCGGTGCAGCTCGGCCAGGTAGCCGCCCGCCTCGGCGCCGACCGCCCGGGCCAGCGGCTGCTCGGCGGCCTCCACCAGGGTGACCTCCAGCCCGCGGGAGCGGGCGGTGGCCGCGATCTCACCGCCGAGGAAGCCCGCCCCGACCACCAACAACCGCCGCCCGGGCCTGAGTTCGGCCCGCAGCGCAAGGGCGTCGTCCCGGCCGCGCAGGGTGTGCACCCCGGCCGGCACCGGGCCGTGCCAGCCCCGGGCCGACGAGCCGGTGGCGATCACCAGGCCGTCCCAGCCCAGCTCCTGACCGTCCGCCAGCTTCACGGTGCGGCCGTCCGGGTCCAGCGCCACGGCCGGGGTGCCGAGCAGCCACTCGGCGCCGAGCCCCGCCGGGACGGGCAGGTCGGTGGAGCCGGCCGGGTCCTCCGACGCCAACTGCTGCTTGGAGAGCGGCGGCCGGTCGTACGGCGGGTGCGGCTCGGCGCCGACCAGGGTCAGCTCACCGCCGAAGCCGCCGGCCCGCAGCGCCTCGGCGGCCCGCAGCCCGGCCAGCGAGGCGCCGACCACGACCACCCGGCGCGGCTCCCCGCCCGCCGCGCCCGTTCCGGCTCCGCCTGCGGCCCCGCTCATGGGGCCGCTCATGGGGCCGGGGTGACGGTGATGGCGCGGACCGGGCAGACGGCGGCGGCCTTCTCCACCGCGTCGCGCAACCCGTCCGAGGGCTGGGCCTCGAAGACCAGGTAGTCGTCCTCGTCGAAGGAGAACACCTCGGGCGCGGCGTAGACGCACTGCCCGTGGCTCTCGCACAGGTTCAGGTCGACGGTGATCCGCATGTCCGTACTCCTCGGGCAGTCAGCTGACGGGGGCGACAGGGGGGTTGAAGCGGGAGGCCTCGGGGGCGCTCCAGCGCAGCGGCGCCGCGTCGGAGACCTCCCGGACGGCGGTGACCTCGAACTCCACCAGGCGCTGCGCGCCGGGGACCTCGGCGATCGGCTCGGCGTCCCAGACGGTGCGGGCGGTGCCGGTGAGGTGGAGCGAGGAGCCGGACTCCCAGCCGGGGACGACGATCCCGGCGGCCGGGTTGAGCTCCAGGTTGCCCAGGGTCAGGAACATCGCGTTCCCGACGTAATCCGGCCAGCGCAGCCGGGTGGGCGAGAGCACCCGGAGGAAGCCGGGGTTGCCGCCGCGGTGCGAGGCGTCGGCGTCCCCGCGGTCCGAGGCGGTGGCCACGAAGAAGGTGTCGGCCCCGCGGATCCACCGCTGCTGGGCCTCGGTCAGCTCCGCCGAGTCGACCGCGCGGGGCGCCCGGCCACTGCCCTCCTCGCCGGGGAGCAGCGGGCGGTGGTCGCGCTTCTGGATGTACTTGGGGCAGTTGGCGATGACCTGGTCGAGGTCGACCCGCAGGCCGTCGCCGTCCGGGACGGAGCGGCCGTTGATCCGCATCCGTCGCCGGGTGGCGGGCTCGATGGCGATCATGCCGATCCGGGCGGGCCCCGCCAGCACCTCGGCCAGCGGGTCCTGCGGCCCCGGACGGGCGGCGACGCTCAGCGTCCGCTCGTCCGGGGCCCGGAGGAACCCGGGGGCGCCGCTCAGCTGGGTGGCCCAGACCCGGCCGTCCCGGTCGGTGCCGCCGATGACGACCATCGGCTGGGCGGCCAGGAACTCCGCGGCCACGGGCGGGATGACCGTGCCGATCCCGCCGAGGGAGAACCCGGCCTGCCGGCTGAGCTCGGCCCGGTCCTGAACGGCGAGTTCCCCACGGTGGTAGGCGGTCGTCACGGTCCCTGTCCTCTCTCGGAGTCGGCGGCTTAGAAGAAGCCGCAGGTCGGGGCGCCGGCGGTGGGGGCCTGGTGGGCCTCGGCGCCGGACGGGCTGTAGATCTCCAGGCGGATGCCGTCGGGGTCGGTGAAGAAGATGCCGCCGGAGGAGGCCCCCTCGCCGTGCGGGACGACGCCGTCGTAGGCGAACTCCGCCCCCAGGTCGCGCAGCACGGCCTCGGCGTCCTTCACCTCGTCGACCGTCTCCACCTGGAAGGACAGGTGGTGCAGGCCGGCCGAGGCGGTCGGGAAGGCGGCGGCGCTCTGCTGCCAGAGGGTGACCTGCAGCTTGCCGTCGCGGCCCAGGAAGGCGAACCGGCGGTCCGTCTCCCCGCCCTCGCCGAGCACCTCGAAGTCGAAGACCTTCCCGTAGAAGTCCATCGAGCGGTCCAGGTCGGTGACGTTCAGACCCACGTGGCCGGTCTGCAGCGACTTGAAGTTACCCATCGTCATCACGTGCCTTCACAGAGGTGGTTCGGATACGTTCCCGAACCGTTGAAAGCGACTTTAGTGGTTAGATTCGAGGGCCGCAAACCGGCTAACTTCCGTTTACCGGTTAGTATTGCTAGTCTGTCGCTTTTCACTGCCCGCACCGCACACGCGAGGAGGAGCCCGATGCCCCTGCCGACCGCGGCCGACCCGCGCCCCCTGGCCGGCGAACCGCTCTCGATCGACCTGCTGAACACCCGCTGGACCACCCAGGCCGGGCCGCAGGACCTGCTCGACGGCACCGGGGGCCTGGCCCGCTGGCTCGACTCCCCGACGGTCCGTCAGGCCTTCGGCGCCACCGCGCCCGAGGCCTCCCCCGAGACCCTGGAACGGCTGCGGCAGGCCCGCGAGGCGATCGCGGCGGCCGTACGCTCCCCCGGGGACCCGGCCGCCCTCGCCGGGCTGAACGAGGTCCTCGCCCACGGCCGGACCCGCCACCTGCTCACCGCCGACGGCCCCGCCACCGCGGTGGAGACCGACGCGCCGGAGTGGCTGCCCGCCTGGACGGCGGCGGAGGACTACCTGCGCCTGCTCGGCGACCGGCCGGAGCGGATCCGCCCCTGCGCCAACCCCGGCTGCGTGCTGCACTTCTACGACGTCTCGAAGAACGGCACCCGCCGCTGGTGCTCGATGTCCGGCTGCGGGAACCGCGCCAAGGCCTCCCGGCACTACGCCCGGCACGGCAGCGGCTCCTGAGCGTCCCGGTGGGTCGGGGGTCATGCCGGAAACGCTAGGGAGGCCCGCTCCGGGCCTGCCAATCCTGCGCCGATACTCCGTCAGATCGCCTCACCCGCACGGGTGAGGGCATACGGCGGGCCGCCGTACCGCCCGCGCTGCGGGTGGTCCGGCGGCCCATGAGGCGTACCGAGGGGTGGCCCTGGTGGTGTCGGTGGTGGTCGGGTACGGGGCTCAGGCGGAGAGCGGCTCGGGCTCGCCGCGCGGGTGACTATGGTCGTGGTGCTCGTACTCGCGGAACTGCTCGGTGGCCCCGTACGGCTCCAGGTAGGGCCGCCATCTCGGGTCCTTGATGCCGGTGCCGATGATCCGCCAGGCCAGACCGGTGGGCGGGGCCGGCGGACGCCTCATCCGCCAGCCGAGCTCGGTCAGGTGACGGTCGGCCTTGGTGTGGTTGCAGCGGCGGCAGGCCGCCACCACGTTGTCCCACCGGTGCTGGCCGCCCCGGCTGCGCGGGATGACGTGGTCGACGCTGGTGGCGGCGGCCCCGCAGTAGACGCAGCGACCGTGGTCGCGGGCGAACAGGGCCCGGCGGGTGAGCGGGACCGGGCCGCAGAAGGGGACCCGGACGAAGCGGGTCAGACGGACGACGGACGGCGCCGGAACGGCGCTGGTGGCGCTGTGCAGAGTGATCCCGGAGTCCTCCAGGCAGACCGCCTTGTGATTGAGGACCAGGATGAGAGCGCGTCGCATCGAGACCACACCCAGCGGTTCGTACGACGCGTTGAGGACCAGGACATGTGGCACGGAGGCCTCCTTGGACGCCTGCGGCGCGTGGCTCGCGCCGGGACGAGCGGTCGACCGCGCGCGGGTGGCCGCCGCGATCTCCACAAGTGTCGCCTCACGCCGTCGTGGGGCGCCACCACTCCTGCGAAACGGATCCGCTGTGGATTCCGTCATACCCGGTATGCCCACCCACCCCCCGCATCCCACCCCACGACCAGCCCCTCGGCGTAAGAGTGGTCACCCCGGGGGCGCGGGGAACTGCGCGAGGCGGAAGGAACGCGCCCGTGTGCCGGGTGCGGACGCTCACGTGCAAGTGATTCTCCGCACCCGGCACACGGGCTTCCTTCTTCCGCAGCGCGCAGTTCCCCGCGCCCCCGGCCTCACCTCCTTCCGCGCAGGTGGTACCTGCGGGCCGGGCTAGGCTGGCGTTT
This sequence comes from Kitasatospora sp. NPDC051853, assembly GCF_044452665.1. NCBI lineage: Bacteria > Bacillati > Actinomycetota > Actinomycetes > Kitasatosporales > Streptomycetaceae > Kitasatospora > Kitasatospora sp. NPDC051853. The sequence continues at coordinate 235,537 of NZ_JBITBY010000013.1, forward strand.
CGCCCAGCCGTAGCACCGAGTAAGGAAGGACTCCGCCCGTGACCGTTTCCGGCACGCTCGGCCTCCTCGCCGACGCCTCCCCCTCCCCCGGCCCGACCGCCGACCCGCTCACGAACCTGCCGACCTCGCCGGCCGAGGCGGCGGAGGCCACCAAGCAGGCCACCGAGTGGGTCGGCCGCAGCTGGCAGGGCTGGTTGGAGGGCGGCCTGCGGATCGTGCTGATCGTGCTGCTGGCCCTGGTCCTCCGTGCGGTGCTGCAGAAGATCATCACCAAGTTCATAGCGCGGATGGTGCGCCCCACCGAGAGCGAGGCCGAGCTCGGCCGGTTCAGCGGGCTGCTGGCCAACAGCGGGGTGGTCAACACCGAGCGGCGCCAGCAGCGCTCGGAGGCGATCGGCTCGGTGCTGCGCAGCGTGACCTCGTTCACCATCCTGGGGACCGCCGCGCTGATGGTGCTCTCCGCGCTCGGGGTGAACCTGGCGCCGCTGCTGGCCAGTGCCGGTGTGGCCGGTGTGGCCATCGGTTTCGGCGCGCGGAACCTGGTGACCGACTTCCTGTCCGGGGTCTTCATGATCCTGGAGGACCAGTACGGCGTCGGCGACGAGATCGACACCGGCGTGGCCACCGGGACCGTGCTGGAGGTGGGCCTGCGGGTGACCAAGCTGCGCGGGGCCAACGGCGAGATCTGGTACATCCGCAACGGCGAGGTGAAGCGGATCGCCAACATGAGCCAGGGCTGGGCCACCGCCACGGTGGACGTCCAGGTCGGCTACAAGGAGGACCTGGCGAAGGTCGAGGAGCTGATCAAGGACACGGCGGAGCGGCTCTCCAAGGAGACCCCGTTCGACGAACTGATCTGGGGTCAGGTCAAGGTGCTGGGGCTGGAGTCGGTGGCCTTCGACTCGGTGGTGCTCCGGGTCGAGGCCCGCACCTCGCCGGGCGACGCGCTGCTGGTCTCCCGCACCCTGCGCCACCGTCTGAAGACGGCGCTGGACGGGGCCGGGGTGAAGGTCAAGGAGGAGACCGTGACGGCCGCCGCCGCGGCCGCGGCAGCCGCCGCCAAGTCGGCCGAGACCACCGCGGCCACCACCGCCGCCGCGGCCGGCACCGCCCCCTCCGCGCTGGCCGACCCGACCTCCCCGGCCTCGCTGGCGACCAAGCCGATCCCCGCCCAGGGCACGGACTAGCAGGGCCCGACCAGGACCCCGCCACCCTCCCGGGAGGCGGGGTCCTGGCGTGCGTCGGGTAACGCTTCGGCAACCTGCGGGCGACGCCCCGTTGACACCCCCTGGCCCGGGCGAATAGCTTCCTCCCAGGGATTGGAAACTTTCCTAACAGTCCAACGGGAGGCCCCGATCCGCACGGCCGGGGCCAGAGCAGGGAGGATTCTGGCTGTGACCGACAACACCCGCACCCCCCTGGCCGGCACCCCGAGCCTGCTGCGCGCGATCAACGACCGTGCGGCACTGGAACTGCTGCTGGCCCACGGCCCGCTCTCCCGGACCCAGATCGGCACCCTGACCGGCCTGTCCAAGCCCACCGCCTCGCAGTTGCTCGGCCGGCTGGAGAACGCCGGCCTGGTGATGCCGGTCGGCACCACGGCCGGCGGCCCGGGGCCGAACGCGCAGCTGTACCAGGTGAACCCGGCCGCCGGGTACGTGGCCGGGCTGGACGTGACGACCACGCACGTGCGCGCCGCCGTGGCCGACATCACCGGCTCCACGCTGGCCGAGCGGGTCACCCCGACCAAGGGCTGGCCGGCCGCCGAGGCGGTGGCCCGCACCGCCGGGGTGCTGGCCGAGACCGTCCGGGAGGCCGGGCTGCCGCCGGGCCGCCTGCTGGAGACGGTGGTCGGCGTGCCCGGGGCGCTCGACCCGGGGAGCGGGCGGCTGCGGTACGCCTCGCACCTGCCCGGCTGGCACTCGCCCCGGCTGCTGGAGGAGCTGACCGAGGCGCTCGGCTCCCGCGTCACCGTGGAGAACGACGTCAACCTGGCCGCCATGGCCGAGCAGGCCTTCGGCGCCGCGCGGGGCAGCGAGGACTTCGTGCTGCTCTGGGCCGAGGAGGGCCTGGGCGCGGCGATCGTGATCGCCGGTCGGCTGCACCGGGGCTTCACCGGCGGTGCCGGCGAGATCGGCTACATGCCGGTGCCGGGCTCGCCGGTGGTGCACCACCCGCGGAAGAACACCGGCGGCTTCCAGGACCTGGCCGGCGCCGACGCGGTGATCGCGCTGGCCCGCGAGCACGGCCTGGAGGTGACCGCCGCCGACTCCACCGTCGAGGCCCTCGCCGAGGCGGCCGTGGAGGCGGCACTGCGGACCGCGGGCGCCGGCGACGACTTCCTCGACACCCTGGCCGCCCGGCTGGCGGTCGGCCTGGCCGCGGTGGTCGCGGTGGTCGACCCCGAGCTGGTGGTGCTGGCCGGGCGCACCGTGGCGGCCGGCGGCGACCGGCTCTGCGAACTGGTCCAGGCCGAGCTGGGCCGGACCTCCGTCCCCCGCCCCGAGGTGCGCTCCAGCACCGTCCCGGGCTCCCCCGTCCTCCAGGGCGCACTGCAACGCGCGCTCGCCACCGCCCGGGAGACGGTCTTCACCACGCACTGACCGCCTCCCCCCGCACGCCCCTGCACCGCCCGCTCCACCGTCACCTCGCCACCGCCCGCCCACAGGGCGGTCCGGCCTGCCCGGATTCCCCCAGGAGGACCTTCGATGCGCTCCCCCCGCAGACCGTCCCGCGTACTCGCCGCCGTCACCGGCAGCGCCGTCCTGGCCCTGCTCGCCACCGCCTGCACCGGCACCGACTCCGGTGGCGGCCAGGACGACTCGGCCTCCGGCAAGGACGTCACCATCACCTTCTGGCACGGCTGGAGCCAGGAGAGCGAGACCAAGGCGATCGACGAGAACCTCGCCGCCTTCCAGAAGGCCCACCCGAACATCAAGGTCAAGGTCGTCCCGCGGATCGAGGACGACAAGGTCGAGCAGGCGCTGCGGGCCGGCGGCCCGGACGCGCCGGACGTGGTCTCCTCCTTCACCACCGACAACGTCGGGAAGTTCTGCTCCTCCAAGGCCTGGGTGGACCTCAACCCGCTGCTGAAGAAGGACGGCATCGACCCGGCCAAGACCTTCCCGGCCGCGATGCTCAAGTACAGCCAGTTCGAGGGCAACCAGTGCTCGCTGCCGCTGCTCGGCGACGCCTACGGCCTGTACTGGAACAAGACCGCCTTCGCGGCCGCCGGGATCTCCGGGCCGCCGAAGACCTTCAGCGAGTTCGAGGCCGCCGCCGTCAAGCTGACCCAGGCCGAGGGCGACTCGTTCAAGCAGCTCGGCTTCATGCCGAACTACCACGGCTACGAGACCGCGCTGCCGCACTACCTGAGCCAGTACGGCGTGGAGTACTTCGACGCCCAGGGCAAGTCCACCGTGCACACCGACCCGAAGGTGGCCCAGGCGCTGACCTGGCAGAAGGGCATGGTGGAGAAGCTCGGCGGCTTCGAGAAGCTGGAGAAGTACCGCACCGGCTTCGGCGACGAGTTCAGCTCCAAGAACCCCTTCCACACCGGCCAGGTGGCGATGGCGCTGGACGGCGAGTGGCGGACCGCCGCGCTGGCCGAGGAGAAGCTGCCCTTCGAGTGGGCCACCGCGCCGTTCCCGGTGCCGGACGACCAGGCCGCCAGCTACGGCAAGGGCTACCAGACCGGCACCATCATCGGCATCGCGCGGACCAGCCAGAAGCAGGCCGCCGCTTGGGAGTTGGTGAAGTACCTGACCACCGACACCGAGGCCGTGGTGAACTTCGCCAACGCGATCCACAACGTGCCGAGCACCTTCGCCGCGCTGGACTCGCCGAAGCTGACCTCGGACGCCAACTTCAAGACCTTCCTGGACATCGCCAAGAACCCGGCCTCCAACGGCGCCCCCGCCTCCGTCAACGGCGGTGCCTTCCAGGTCAGCCTGCAGAACTTCTCCTTCGAGGTGGAGGCCGGCCGGGCCACCGACCTCAAGGCCGGGCTCGCCGCCACGGCCAAGGAGATCGACGCGGCCGTCGCCCAGGCCAAGTGACATGGCACTTCCCGTCACCCCCCTCCCGGCGGCGCTGCGTCGCAAGCGCCGCCGGGAGGGCCTGCGCACCCTGGCCTTCCTGAGCCCCTGGCTGATCGGCTTCGGCGTCTTCTTCGCCTACCCGCTGGTGTCCACCGCCTACTTCTCGCTGATGAAGTACAACGGCTTCGGCGCCCCGAGCTTCCGCGGGCTGCAGAACTGGACCTACGTCCTCCAGCACTACCCCTCGTTCTGGCAGGGGATCGGCAACACCCTCTGGCTGGTGATCGTCATGGTCACCCTCCGGGTGGCCTTCGGCCTCGGCATCGGCCTGCTGATCACCCGGGTGAAGACCGGCGCGGGCCTGTTCCGCACCCTGTTCTACCTGCCGTACCTGGCCCCGCCGGTGGCCGCCACGATGGCGTTCGCCTTCATGCTCAATCCCGGCACCGGCCCGGTGAACGAACTGCTCGGCGACCTCGGCCTGCCGCAGCCCGGCTGGTTCACCGACCCGGAGTGGTCCAAGCCCGCGCTCACCATGCTGGCCATGTGGGGCATCGGCGACCTGATGGTGATCTTCATGGCCGCCCTGCTGGACGTGCCCAGGGAGCAGTACGAGGCGGCCGAGCTGGACGGCGCCGGCCCCTGGCAGAAGTTCCGCTTCGTCACCTTCCCGAACATCACCCCGATCGTGCTGTTCGCGGTGGTCACCGGGGTCATCCAGACCATGCAGTACTACACCCAGGCGATCGTGGCCGGGAAGGTCGCCAGCGGCGTGATCGGCGGCTCCGGCCAGCAGTTCGAGCCCGGCTACCCGAACGGCTCCACCTGGACGCTGCCGCAGATGGTCTACAACCTCGGCTTCCAGCAGGGCGACTACGGCTCCGCCTGCGTGGTCGCCCTGGTGCTGTTCGCCCTCTCGATGGCGTTCACCGCCGTACTGATGCGCCGGAAGTCCGGGCTGCTCGGAAGTGAGGACTGATGGCCGCGACCGTCTCCGTACCGCTGACCCGCAGGAGCGCCGAGCTCCGGGTGGCCCGCCGCCGGGCCGCGCTGCACTGGGTGGCCGTCCACACCACGGCGATCGCCGCCGGGCTGTTCTTCGTGCTGCCCTTCGTCTTCGTGCTGCTCACCTCGCTGATGACGGACCACCAGGCACTCACCTCGGACCTCTGGCCGCACGAGTGGGTCTGGAGCAACTACGCCGAGGTGTTCCGCACCCCCGGCTTCCTCACCTGGTGGCGCAACACCCTGCTGTACGCCGGGCTGGGCACCCTGCTGACGATCCTGTCCAGCGTGCCGGTCGCCTACGCGCTGGCCCGGTTCCGCTTCCGCGGCCGGCGCCTGGCCCTGCTCGCGGTGATCTCGATGATGATGCTGCCGCCGCAGGTGGTGATCATCCCGATGTACCTGTTCTGGGCCAAGCAGCTGCACCTGGGCGGGACGCTCTGGCCGGTGATCGTCCCGATGGCCTTCGGTGACGCGTTCTCGATCTTCCTGCTGCGGCAGTTCCTGCTGACCATCCCCAAGGAGTACGTGGAGGCCGCCCGGATCGACGGCTGCGGCGAACTGCGCACCCTGCTGCGGGTGGTGCTGCCGATGGCCAAGCCGGCCATCGCCGCGGTCGCGCTGTTCCAGTTCTTCTACTGCTGGAACGACTACTTCGGCCCGCAGATCTACGCCAGCGAGAACCCGGACGCCTGGACCCTCAGCTACGGCCTGGCCTCCTTCAAGGCGGCCCACCACACCAACTGGAACCTCACCATGGCCGCCACCCTGCTGGTGATGGCCCCGGTGATCGTCCTCTTCTTCTTCGCACAGAAAGCCTTCATCGAAGGCGTGACACTGACAGGGGTCAAGGGCTGATGTCCGCACTCAAGTTGGCGATCGTCGGTGGCGGTTCCACCTACACGCCCGAACTCATCGACGGGTTCGCCCGGCTCCGCGACACCCTGCCGATCGGCGAGTTGGTGCTCGTCGACCCGGCCGCCGACCGGCTGGAGCTGATCGGCGGGCTGGCCCGCCGGATCTTCGCCAAGCAGGGCCACGACGCGGTGGTCACCACCTCCACCGACGTGGCCGCGGGCGTCCAGGGCGCGGACGCGGTGCTGCTCCAGCTCCGGGTCGGCGGCCAGGCCGCGCGCAACCAGGACGAGACCTGGCCGCTGGAGTGCGGCTGCGTCGGCCAGGAGACCACCGGCGCGGGCGGGCTGGCCAAGGCGCTGCGCACCGTCCCGGTGGTGCTGGACATCGCCGAGCAGGTCCGCCGGGCCAACCCCGACGCCTGGATCGTGGACTTCACCAACCCGGTCGGCATCGTCACCCGGGCCCTCCAGCAGGCCGGCCACAAGGCCGTCGGCCTGTGCAACGTGGCGATCGGCTTCCAGCGCAAGTTCGCCGCCCACCTCGGGGTGGCCCCCGAACTGGTCCGCCTCGACCACGTCGGCCTCAACCACCTCACCTGGGAGCGCGGCGTCACCCTGCTCGACTCCCCCGACGCGGCCACCGGCCGCGAGGTGCTGCCCGAGCTGCTGGCCGGCTTCGGCAAGGAGATCTCCGAGGACCTGCACCTGCCGCTGCCGGTGATCCAGCGGCTCGGCGTGGTGCCCTCCTACTACCTGCGCTACTTCTACCAGCACGACCAGGTGGTCGAGGAGCTGAAGGTCCAGGGCTCCCGGGCCGCGGCCGTCTCCGCGATCGAGGCCGAGCTGCTGGAGATGTACGCCGACCCGACCCTGGACACCAAGCCCGAACTGCTGAGCAAGCGCGGCGGGGCGTTCTACTCCGAGGCGGCCGTCCAGCTGATCGCCTCGCTGCTGGGCACCGACGGCCGCACCACGGTCCAGGTGGTCAACACCCGCAACGACGGCGTGCTGCCCTTCCTCCCCGACGACGCCGTGATCGAGGTCCCGGCCGAGGTGGACGCGGCGGGCGTCCGGCCGCTCCCGCAGCGGCCGGTCGAACCGCTGTACGCGGGCCTGATCGCCGGGGTCACCGCGTACGAGCAGCTGGCCCTGGACGCCGCGCTGCGCGGCGGCCGGGACCGGGTCTTCGACGCGCTGCTGGCCCACCCGCTGGTCGGCCAGATCGAGCTGGCGGACCAGCTGACGGACCGTCTGATCGCCCACAACCGGGCCCACCTGACATGGGCGTGAACGTTCCGGTGGGCGTGAGCATCCCGAGGCAGGCCGGGCCGGGGCAGTCGGTCCGGAACGCCCACAGCAGTGAGGATCCGATGGAGCAGCAGGCACAGCTCGCGGGCGTCCTGGCGGTCGACGCCGGGAACAGCAAGACCGACGTGGCCCTGGTCGGCGCCGACGGCACCGTGCTCGGCCGGGCCCGGGGCGGCGGCTTCCAGCCCCAGAGCATCGGCGCCGAGGCCGCCATCGAGGGCCTGGCCCCGCTGGTCGCCTCGGTGGCCGAGCAGGCCGGTCTCGACCCCACCACCGGGGTGCTGACCAGCCACGTCAGCGCCTGCCTCGCCAACGCCGACCTGCCGGTCGAGGAGGAGGCCCTGCTCACCGCCCTCTCCGCCCGCACCTGGGGGCTGACCAACCACGTCGCCAACGACACCTTCGGCCTGCTCCGGGCCGGCACCGACGGCCCGCTCGGGGTCGCGGTGGTCTGCGGCGCCGGCATCAACTGCGTCGGCCTGCTGCCGGACGGGCGCACCGCGCGGTTCCCCGCGCTCGGCAAGCTCACCGGCGACTGGGGCGGCGGCGGCGGCCTCTCCCAGGAGGCCCTCTGGCACGCCGTCCGGGCCGAGGACGGCCGGGGCCGGCCGACCGCCCTCGCCCCCGCCATCGCCGCCCACTTCGGGCTGCCGACCGCCGGGGACGTCGCCGAGGCCATCCACCTCGGCGACCTGGACCACGGGCGGCTGCACGAGCTGGTCCCGGTGCTGTTCGCCGTCGCCGGCCAGGACGACCCGGTCGCCCTCGAACTGATCGACCGTCAGGCCGACGAGATCGTCCGCCTCGCGGCGGTCGCCCTGCGCCGGCTCGACCTGCTCGCCCAGGCCGCCCCCGTGGTCCTCGGCGGCGGCGTCCTCGCCGCCCGCCACCCGCTCCTCCTCGACAACGTCATCGCCCGCCTCGCCGCCACCGCCCCCCTCGCCGAACCCCGCGTCGTCGTCGCCCCGCCCGTCCTCGGCGCCGCCCTCCTCGGCCTCGACCACCTCGCCGCCGGCGCCACGGCCCAACAACGCCTCCGCGGCGCCTTCCCCACCCCCACCCTGGCCGCCTGAGGTCGGGGGCCACACCCGCGCAAGTGGTCACCCCAGGGGCGCGGGGAACTGCGCGAAGCGGGAGAAGGAGGCCCGTGTGCCGGGTACGGACGTTCACGTGCAAGTGGTTGTCCGTACCCGGCAGACGGGTCAGCGCCTTCCGCCGCGCGCAGTTCCCCGCGCCCCCGGCCTCACCATCCGGCGTGCCCCCGGCATCGCGTTCTGCCGTGCCCCGGGCTCACTCCCTGAAGGTCCGCCGGTAGTCCCGCGGGGCGACCCCGACGCGGCGGGTGAAGGCCGGCCGGAGCGAGACCGCCGAGCCGAAGCCGCAGCGGACGGCGATCTGCTCGACCGTCAGGTCCGTCTCCTCCAGGAGGCGCTGGGCCGCCAGTACCCGCTGCTCCGACAGCCACCGCAGCGGCGGCACCCCCACCGCCTCCGCGAACCGCCGCGCGAACGACCGCTCGGACATCACCGCCATCCGCGCCAACTCCCCCACCGTCCACGGCCGCTCCAGCGCACCGAGCACGGCCGCCCGCACCCCCGCCAACGGATCCTCCCCCGCCACCGGCACCGGCGAGGGGATGAACTGCGCCTGCCCTCCCGCGCGGAACGGCGCCGTCACCATCCCCCGGGCGATCGCGGCCGCCGCCCCCTGCCCGTGCGCGGCCCGGACCAGGTGGAGGCAGAGGTCGATCCCGGCCGCCACGCCCGCCGAGGTCCAGATCAGGCCGTCGCCGGTGAAGAGCACCTCCGGATCGACCGTCACCGCCGGGTGCCGACGCGCCAGTTCGCCGGCCAGGTGCCAGTGGGTGGTGGCCCGCCGCCCGTCCAGCAGGCCCGCCTCGGCGAGCAGGAAGGCCCCGGCGCAGAGCGAGGCGAGCGGGACCCCGGCCCGGTGGGCGGCGCGCAGCGCGTCCAGGACGGGGCCGGGGGTGGCCGCGTACGGGTCCTCGACGCCGGGGACCACCACCAGGTCGCAGCCGGCCAGCGCGTCCAGCCCGAAGTCGGGGCGTCGCTCCAGCCCGCCGCCCAGCCGCGCGGGCCGTCCGTCCGGGCCGCCCCCGTCCGGCCCGCAGACCCGGAGCTCGAACTCCGGCAGTCCGGGGCGGCTGCCGCCCCGCGACGCCCAGATCTCGTTCACCACCGCGTAGTCGAAGGCCCGTACACCGTCCAGGACCAGGCAGCCCACCGTTCGCATGGCAGGAATCTATCGACCACCGGCGGTCCGCTCCCTCACCGCCCTCGGGCGGCCGGCCGGAGGATGGAGCCATGACGAACACCAGCGCCTTCGACGCCCCGCTCGCCCTCGCCCCCGACGCCGTGCTGATCGTGATCGACGTCCAACAGGGTTTCGAGGACGAGGAGTTCTGGGGCCCCCGGGACAACCCGGACGCCGAGCGGCGGATCGCCGAGCTGCTCGACGCCTGGCAGCGCACCGGCCGCCCGGTGGTGACGGTCCAGCACGGCTCGCCGCGCGGCCCGCTGGCCATGGACTCCCCCGGCTACGCCTTCAAGCCCTTCGTGGCCGCCGTCTCCCCCGAGCTGCACGTCACCAAGACCGTGAACAGCGCCTTCTACGGCACTCCCGACCTGCACGAGTGGCTCCAGCGGCGCGGCGCCACCCAACTGGTGGTGGTCGGGATCATGACCAACGTCTGCAACGAGACCACTGCACGGATGGGCGGCAACCTCGGCTACGACGTCGTCTTCCCGACCGACGCCATGCACACCTTCGCGATGACCGGCCCGGACGGCGTGAGCGTCCCGGCCGAGGTGATGGCCCGGAGCACGGCGGCGGTGCTGCACGCGATGCGGTTCGCCAAGGTGGTCCGCACCGAGGAGGTGCTGAAGGCGGCCTGACGCGTCGTCAGTGGCGGCCTCGGCCCAGGTGGTCGCGGACCCAGGCCGCCAGCAGTTGGGCGCAGCCGTCCACCGACTCGCGCCAGGTGCGGTCGGCGCCCGCGCCCGCCTCGTCGCTGACGTGCTTGACCAGCCGCACCGGCACTCCGGCCCGCCGGGCGGCGGTGGCCACCGCGTAGCCCTCCATGTCGACCAGGTCGGCCCGGGCGGCCAGCCGGTCGCGGGCACCGGCGTCGGAGACGAAGAGGTCTCCGGTGGCCAGCACCGGGCCGCCGTCCGCGCCGTCGAGGGTGAGGTCGGCCCCGTAGGTGCGGCCGGTGAGGGAGTGCAGGACGGGGGTGTCCAGATCGTGCTGGACCACCCGGGAGACCAGGTGGGTGCCCTCCAGGCCGGGGCGCAGGGCTCCGGCGGTGCCCAGGTTGACGATCTCGGAGGGCCGCTCGCCCCGGGCCAGCACGGTGGCCAGCGCCACCGAGGCGTTGACCTTGCCGATGCCGGTGAGCAGGACGGGGAGCTCGCCGCCGAGGTGGGCGGCCTCCTCCTCGACCGCGATCACGAGCAGCGGGCGGTCCGGGGCGATGGTTCCGATCAGGCGCATGGCCCCCATCGTAGGGCCGTGCCACGCCCACCCCCCATGGCCTTGATCGCCAGGAACCGCATAGGGTGCGTCCGGCGTCGCCCGTACAGCGGGGGCCGTCGAAGCTCAAGAGCGGCGCAACTCGCGTGTGGCGGCCGGACCCGGCGGCCATACTGCTCGCGGGGGGACGGTCCCGAGGCGGGACGGTCCCGGGGGGAGGTTGGGGCAGGTGGCGACACCGGTGGTGCACGGCGGGCGTCCGCCGATACCGAGATCACCCGGCGGCGAGGTCACGCCCGGGGGCGGGGCCTCCGGCGGCGAGGTCGCGGGCGGCGGGGCCTCCGGCGGCCTGGCGCGGCTGCTGGACCCGGAGCGGCTCAGACGGCTGACCGGCACCGCGCCGGGGCGGCTGAGGGCCGCAATGACGGTGCTGACCGTCCTGGTGCTGTTCTTCGGCGCGCTGACGGCCTGGCAGGTGAGCGTCCGGGCCCGGGCCGCGGGGCAGGTGGTGACGCACGGTCAGCCGCTGAGCCAGGACGCCGCCGAGGTGTACCGCTCGCTGGCCGACGCCGACACCACGGCCGCCGCCGTCTTCCTGCTCGCCTCCGACGCCCCGCCGGAGCTGCGCGCCCGGTACGAGAAGGACCTGGCCACCGCCGCCGAGCTGCTCACCCGGGCCGCCGCCCGCACCGGCACCGGCGCCGGCAGCGGGGACCCGACCCAGCAGTGGGTCGCCGAGCTGAACCGGCAACTGCCGGTCTACGCGGGCCTGGTGGAGACCGCCCGGGCCAACGACCGCCAGGGCCTCCCGCTGGGCGGGGCCTACCTGCGGTACGCCTCGAAGCAGATGCAGACCGAGCTGCTGCCGGTCGCCCAGAAGCTGGTGGAGGCGGAGAACCGGCGGCTCGACGACGGCTACGACGACGCCCGGGCGATCCCGTGGGCCGGGGCGGTGGTCGGCCTGCTGGTGCTGGCCGCGCTGGTCTGGTGCCAGGTGCAGCTGCTGCGCCGGACCAACCGGGTCTTCAACCCCGGCCTGCTGGCCGCCACGGCGGCGGTGCTGGCCGCGCTGGTCTGGCTCACCGGCGGCACCACCCTGGCCCAGGCCCACCTGAGCGAGAGCCAGGGGTCGGGCGCGGCACCGCTGCGGGTGCTGAACCAGGCCCGGATCGAAGCGCTCCAGGCCCGCGCGGCGGAGAACCTGGACCTGGTCTCCCGGGGCGGTTCGGACGGCTACGACAAGGACTGGGCCCGCTACACCGCCGCCCTGGCCGGATCGCCCACGGGTGACGGCAAGTCCCGGACGGCCGGTCAGGGCACCCTGTCCCGGGCCCTCGCGGACGCCCCGCGCGAGGCATCGGCCACGATCCAGGAGGCCGTGCGCCAGTTCGGGCTCTGGGACGACCTGCACCGCAAGTCCGAGAGCGGCGACGACTACGGCACCTCGCTGCGGATCGTGGTCGGTGGCGGCGGCGGGGGCGGGGCGGAGAGCTCCGCGGCCGTCTTCGCCGAGCTGGACCGGAAGTTGGGGAGCGCCGCGGCCGCCGAGCAGACCGCCTTCGACCGCGCGGCCCGCGGAGTGGACGGCGATCTGGCCGCGCTGGCCTGGGGCCTCGGCGTGCTGACGCTGCTGGCAGCGGCGGGGGTCGTGGTGGGCCTGGGCCGCCGCCTGGCGGAGTACCGGTAAAGGGGGAGTTGACGGTGCGTACGGAACGAACGGTTCGTGGATCCGCCCTCGCGGCCGGCGCGGGCGGCATCGCGGTGGCACTGGCCGCCGCCGGTCTGACGGTCGGCCTGCGGGCGGCCCCGGCGGGGCCGGTGGCTCCGGACGCGGTGCCCGCGGCGGCCGCCGCGGCACTCGCCGCGCCCGCTGCTCCGGCCGCTCCGGCTGCTCCCGTGACCGGGGACTGCGCGGAGAGGACGGTGGCGCCCAGCTCCTCGCTGACGGGCCGGAAGGTCCAGGAGATCAGGAGCCGCGGCACCCTGCTCGTCGGCGTGGACCAGAACAGCTTCAACTGGGGCTACCGGAACCCGCAGACCGGCCGGATCGAGGGCTTCGACATCGACCTGGCCAGGGCCGTCGCCAAGGCGGTGCTGGGCGATCCGGAGAAGATCACCTACCGGACGGTGCAGACCCCGAAGCGGATCGAGGCGATCCGCAGCGGTCAGGTGGACCTGATCGTCCGCACCATGACCATCAACTGCGAGCGCTGGAACGACATCGCCTTCTCCGCGCCCTACTTCGCCAACGGCCAGCGGCTGGTGGTGCCGAAGGCGGTGCAGGTGAGGACGGTGGCCGAGGGCCTGAAGGGCAAGCGCGCCTGCGCGGCCCAGCAGTCCTCCTCCGACACCGAGTTGAAGAAGCCCCAGTACGGCACCGCCTCGGTGACCCTGGTGGAGAACCAGCTGGACTGCCTGGTGCTGATGCAGCTCGGGAAGGTCGACGCCACCCTGACGGACGGTTCGCTGGCCGCCGCCCAGGTGGCCCAGGACCCGACCGCCAGAATGGTCGAGGAGAACCTCGGCTCGACCCGGATGGGGATCGGCATGAAGCAGGAGGACACCGACCTGGTGGCGCTGGTCAACCAGGTGCTGGTGGACTACCGGGCGAACGGCGGCTGGCAGGCCTCCTACGACCACTGGCTGGCGGCGAGCATGGGTGCCTCCTCGGCGCCCTACCTGCCGTAGCCTCGCCGACCCCGGGCCCGTGGTCCGTGGTCCGTGGTCCGTGCTCTGTGGTTCGTTCGGTGACGTGGTCGTGGTCGTGGACGTGGTCGTGGTCGAGAGAGGGATGACGTGGCGTTGGCAGGAGCTGCCGGGCCGGCGATGAGCCGGGACGAGGTGGACCGCGAGCTGGGCCGGCTGGGCGCCGAGCGCGACGCGGTCGAAGCCGCGCTGCTCGCCCTCCAGGAGCACCAGGGCCGGCGGCTGCTGGAGGGTGCCGCCCTGAGCGGGCGGACCCAGGAGCGCTGGGCGCTGGCCGAGCCCGGGCTGGCGCTGCTCTGGGCGCTGTTCGACCGCTACGCCGAGGCGCTGGCCTCGGCCCGGGCGGTCCGGGCCCGGCGCAACCGCCCCGGCGGGGCGGAGCTCGCCGAGCTCACCGAGCTGCTGAGCGGCCCGGCCGTGACCGTCTCCGGCGGTCAACTGCCGGAGGCCGCCGGGCCGGTGCCGGTCCGCCTGGTGGAGCAGATCAGCCTGGCCGAGCTGCTGCGGCGGATGAACGCCTGGTACGCCACGGTCTACGAGGTGGTGGCCCCGGCGGACGCGGTCTGGACGGCACTGCCGGCCCGGATCGACCTGCTGCTGGCCGAGCTGGGCCGGGTCCGGATGCTCTCCGGCTCGGTCGGGGTGCGCAGCGGTGCACACCCGCTGGCCGACGACCTGGACGGTCTGGAGCGGGAGTTGACGGACCTTCGGGCCGAGGTGCGGTCCGACCCGCTGGCGTTCTGGCGGCCGGGGCGGGTGCCCTCGCAGCGCACCGGGGCGCTCTCGCCCGAGGCGGCGATGGCCGGGGTGCTGGCGGGGGCGGCGGACACCGAACGGTTCGACCGGGCCGGCCGGGCGCTGGACGGGCTCCGGCTGGAACTGGACGGGCTGCTGCGGCTGCGCGACGAGGCCCAGGACCGCCTCCAGCAGGTCGGCGACCTGCTGCGCCGGGCCGACGCCACGCTGGCCGAGGCCCGCCGGGCCCGGGGCGAGGTGCTGGCCAAGATCGCCGCCACCGAGGTCCCGCAGGTGCCCGGGCCGGCCTCGGCGCTGCGCGAACGGGTCACGCTGGCGGTCGAGTTGCAGCAGAGTGGGCAGTGGCACCGGCTGGCGCCGCTGCTGGACGCCCTGGAGGACGTGGCGGTCAAGGAGCTGGCCCGGGCCCGGCAGTCGCTCACCGAGGTGGCCCAGCCGCTGGCCGTGCGGGCCGAACTGCGCGGCCGCCTGGAGGCGTACAAGGCGATGGCCGCCCGGCTGGGGCTGGCCGAGGACCCGGTGGTGGTGGAGCGCTTCGAGAAGGCGCGCTGGCTGCTGTGGAGCGCGCCCTGCGACCTGCGCGCGGCGGCGGAGGCGGTGGTCCGCTTCCAGCAGGCGCTGCGGCCGACCGGGCCCGCGCCCGCCGATCCGGCGGCCGCCGGGCCGGCCGCCACCACCGAACAACCGCAGGACCGGATACCGGACGGACAGGGGGATGGCGTCGATGGGTGAGAACTGCGTCCGACCGGACTGCTCCGACGGGACGATCGACCAGGACGGCTACTGCGACAACTGCGGCCTGGCGCCGCTCGGTTCGACCACCACGGCGTCCACCGCGTCCTCTTCCGTCTCCTCCTCGGCCGGCACGCCCGTCCGCGGCCTGCCGGCCACCGGGGACCCCTGCGCCCACGGCTGCGGCGGGACCATCGACCCGGACGGCTACTGCGACGAGTGCGGCCTGGCCGCCGAGACCGGCCGGGTGGCCGCCGTCCCGTCGGCCCGGACCGAGCCGTACTCCGGCACCACCTCCTCCCGCTCCTCCCGGACCATGTCCGGCCGTTCCCGCTCGCACCGCTCCACCCGGACCGGCAGCGGCCGTTCGGTCTCGGTGCGCAGCGGCACCGGCAGCGGCTCCGCCGGGACGGCGCGGCGGGGCAACCTGGGCGCGGGCCTGGTGAACGTCCCCGTGGTGCCCAGCGCCGATCCGGCCTCGGCGGTGCTGACCGACCCCCAGGTGCCGGAGCGCAAGCGCTTCTGCAGCAACTGCGACGCCGAGGTCGGGCGGGAGAAGAACGGCCGGCCCGGCCGGGCCGACGGCTTCTGCACCAAGTGCGGCACCCCGTACTCCTTCACCCCCAAGCTCACCCGGGGCGACCTGGTGGGCGGCCAGTACGAGGTGATGGGCTGCCTGGCGCACGGCGGCCTGGGCTGGATCTACCTGGCGGCCGACCGCCGGGTGAACGACCGCTGGGTGGTGCTCAAGGGCCTGCTCGACACCGGGGACCAGGACGCCCTGGCGGTGGCCATCGCCGAGCGCCGCTTCCTGGCCGAGGTGGACCACCCGAACATCGTCCGCATCATCAACTTCGTCGAGCACCCCGACCTGCGCACCGGCTCCACCGACGGCTACATCGTGATGGAGTACGTCGGCGGCCTGTCGCTCAAGGACATCGCCAACGACCGCCGCACCCTGGAGGGACGGCGCGACCCGCTCCCGGTCGAGCAGGCCATCGCGTACGCGCTGGAGGCGCTGCCCGCGCTGGGCTACCTGCACGCGCGGGGGCTGGTGTACTGCGACTTCAAGATCGACAACGTGATCCAGAGCGAGGACTCGCTCAAGATCATCGACCTCGGCGCGGTCTGCCGGATCGGCGAGGACGGCCCGATCTACGGCACCCTCGGCTACCAGGCCCCGGAGATCGCCACCGACGGCCCCTCGGTCGCCTCGGACCTGTACACCGTGGCCCGCACCCTGGCCGTGCTGACCTTCGACTTCCAGGGCTACAACACCCGCTTCCGGTACGAGCTGCCCGGCCCCGAGCAGGTGGAGCTGTTCTCCCGGTACGAGTCGTACTACCGGCTGCTGGTGCGGGCCACCGACCCGGACCCGGCCCGCCGCTTCGGCTCCGCCGAGGAGATGGCCGGTCAGCTCACCGGCGTGCTGCGCGAACTGCTCAGCCTCCAGGACGGCCGCCCCCGGCCCGCGCTCTCCACCCTCTTCGGGCCGGAACTGCGGGTGGTGGACCGCGAGCTGACGCCCGCTCCGCCCGCCGCCGCGGCCGCCGCGCTGGCCCTGCCGGTACCGCTGGTGGACCCGTCCGACCCCGCCGCGGGCCTGCTGGCCACCCTCGGCGCGAGCGGCCCCGACGAGGCGCTCGCCGCCCTGGCCACCGCCCCGTCCCCGTCGGTGGAGCTGCGGCTGCGCGCCCTGCGCGCCCACCTCGAGAGGATCGCCGGGGACCCGCGGGCCCCCGAGCCCGTCCCCGTCGTCATGGTCCCCGGCGCACCGCCGGTGCTGATCCCCGCGCCCGGCTCGCGGGAGACCGCCGCAACGGTCGCCGCCGAGCACGAACTGCTCGCGCTGGAGCAGGACCACGGGGACGACTGGCGGGTGGTCTGGCACCGGGGCCTGTTCGAGCTGGTGGCCGGGCAGGCCGCGACCGCCGCCGAGTCCTTCGACGCGGTCTACGACGCCTTCCCGGGCGAGCCCGCGCCCAAGCTGGCCCTCGCGGTCTGCGCCGAGCTGCTCGGCAACGGCGAGGACGCCGCCGAGTTCTACCGCCTGGTCGGGACCACCGACCGCGGCTACGTCAGCGCCGCCTTCGGCCTGGCCCGGGTCCTGCTGGCCGCCGGTGACCGGGAGGGGGCGGTGCGGGCCCTGGAGAGCGTGCCGGACTCCTCGGCGCACTGGACCTCCGCCCGGGTCGCCACCCTGCGGGCCCGGCTGCGCGGCCGGCCCGCGACCGACCCGCTCGGCCCGGAACTGGCGCGCTGCTCCGAGCAGCTGACGGCGCTTCCGCTGGACGCCCGACACGCCGGGGAGCTCTCGGTGGAACTCCTGGAGGCCGCCCTCGGCTGGGTGCTGGCCGGCTCCCCCGGCGGCGCCGGCGGCGGGACCGGCTCGGGAACCGGTCCCGGGGCCGGTCACGGGGCCGGGACCGGCGCCGGTGACGAGGCCGGAAACGCGGCCGGCGACGGGCCCGCGAGCAAGGGTGCGGGAGCCGCCGCCGGCACCCTCGAGGTGCTCGGCCGACCCGCCGTTGAACGGGAACTGCGCTTCGCCCTGGAACACTCCTATCGAGTACTGGCACGGTTGACCGACCGCGCCGAGATCAGGATCGAGATGGTGGAGCGGGCCAACCGTGCCCGCCCCCGGACGTGGGTGTGAACCGATGCCGCAGCAGACCGTGTGCCCGAGCTGTGCCGAGCCGCTGGACCCCGAGGACGACTACTGCGGCGCCTGCGGCGTCGGCGTGACCGAGGCCACCGCCCCCGGCCCGGTCGGCTCCGGCCGGACCCCGGACGGACCGTCAGCGGCCGCGCCCTGCGTGCACTGCGGCGCGGCCGAGCTGACCGCCGACGGCTACTGCGAGGCCTGCGGCGGCGCGCAGCCGCGTCCGCGCGACCACCAGGAGCGGGAGGTGGAGGGCGTCGCCGGGGTGACCGACCGGGGGCTGCGGCACCACCGGAACGAGGACGCCTTCACGGTGGCGGCCACCCGGCTGCCCAGCGGCGAGCCCGTCGCGCTCGCGGTGGTCTGCGACGGGGTGTCCTCCTCGGCCCGGCCCGACGAGGCCTCCGAGACCGCCGTCCGGGCCGCCTCGGCGCACCTGCTCGCGGCACTGGAGCGCGGCCAGCGGCCCGACCAGGCGATGCGGGAGGCGATCGGCGAGGCCGCGAAGGCGGTGAGCGAGCTGGCGAAGGACGGTGTCCGCACTCCCGGCGGCAGCCTCAACGCCCCGGCCTGCACCTACGTCAGCGCGGTCTCGGCCGCGGGCCTGGTCACCATCGGCTGGGTGGGCGACACCCGGGCGTACTGGATCCCGGACGACCGCGAGTCGGCCGTCCCGTACCGGCTGACGGAGGACGACTCCTGGGCGGCCCGGGTGGTGGCGATCGGCCTGATGGACGAGGCCGAGGCGTACGCCGACCCGCGCGCGCACGCGATCACCGGCTGGCTCGGCGCCGACGCCGAGGACCTGGAGCCGCACACGGTGAGCTTCACCCCGCACGTCCCCGGCGTGCTGCTGGTCTGCAGCGACGGCCTGTGGAACTACGCCGAGGCGGCCGAGGCCCTGGCCGAGCGGGTCCGCCCGGACGCCCGGACCGAACCGCTCGCGGCCGCCCGGAGCCTGGTGGAGTTCGCGGTGGCCGCCGGCGGGCACGACAACATCACCGTCGCGGTGCTGCCGATCAGCCCGCCGCCGGAGTCCTCGCTCCAGACCGTCCCGCTCCAGGCCGGCGCCGCCACCGGGGCCGCCCCGCTCCACTCCGACCCGACCATCCAGCTCCACCGGCCCGCCGACCACACCCTCCAGCTCCAGCTGTCGGCCGACCCGGCCTGACGACCGGTCACCCCGGCCACGGCTCCGGCCGACGGCCGCGGGCCCCGACCACCAGCTCCACCGCTCCCCCGCGCCCGTGACCGTGCCCCACCACCGACCCAGCGATCCCCGCGATCACCCGATCCGCACGACAGGAGCAACGATGGCCGTTCTGTCCCGGTCCGAGCCGAGTTTCAGCGTCGACGTCTTCCAGAACGAGTACCTCGCCGAGGGCGCCCGCGAGGTGAACGCGATCGTCACCGTGACCACGACCGGCGGCGGCACCACCGGCGGGCGGCCGGTCTCCCGGGACGCGGACGGCGGGGCGGGCGGCGCGGCCGGCGCCCAGGCCGCCGTGGTGATCATGGTCGACTGCTCCGGCTCGATGGACTACCCGGCGGAGAAGCTGCGCAACGCCCGCGCCGCCACCGCCGTCGCGGTGGACACCATCCGGGACGGCGTCGCCTTCGCCGTGGTGGCGGGCACCCACGAGGCTACCGAGGTCTACCCGGGCGGCGGGAAGCTCGCGGTGGCGGGCGACGCCACCCGGGCCCAGGCCAAGGAGGCGCTGCGCAAGCTCTCGGCCAGCGGCGGCACCGCGATCGGCACCTGGCTGCTGAAGGCCCGTCAGCTCTTCGCCAGCCGCCCCGAGTCCACCATCCGGCACGGCATCCTGCTCACCGACGGGCGCAACGAGCACGAGAAGCCGGGCGGCCTGGACGCCGCCCTGGAGTCGGCCGCCGGGTACTTCACCGTGGACTGCCGCGGCGTCGGCACCGACTGGGAGGTGGCCGAGCTGCGCCGGATCTCCTCCGCCCTGCTGGGCACCGTGGACATCGTCGCCGAACCCTCCGGCCTGGCCGAGGACTTCCGGCAGATGATGGAGACCGCGATGGGCAAGCAGGTCGCCGACGTCTCCCTCCGGGTCTGGACGCCCGCCAACGCCGTGGTGCGCTACGTCAAGCAGGTCTCCCCCTCCCTGGAGGACCTGACGGACCACCGGACCGAGGCCGGACCGCGGGCCGGGGACTACCCGACCGGCTCCTGGGGCGACGAGAGCCGCGACTACCACGTCTGCGTGGAGGTCCCCTCCGCCGAGGTCGGCAACGAGATGCTGGCCGCCCGGATAAGCCTGGTGCTGCCCCGTCCGGACGGCAGCACCGAGGTGCTCTCCCAGGGCCTGGTGCGCGCGGTCTGGACCGACGACCTCGCCTCCACCACCCGGATCAGCCCGCAGGTCGCCCACTACACCGGCCAGGCCGAACTGGCCTCCTCGATCCAGGAGGGCCTGGAGGCGCACCGGGCCGGTGACCTGGACCGGGCCACCGCCAAGCTGGGGGCGGCGGTGCGGATCGCCCACCGGACCGGGAACGACTCCACCTACAAGCTCTTGCAGAAGGTGGTGGACGTGGTGGACCCGAAGGAAGGTACCGTTCGGTTCCGTAAGAACGTGAGCGAAGCCGACTCGATGACGCTGGAGACCCGGTCCACCAAGACCGTCCGGGTGAAGAAGTGACGGCCCGGGAGACCGGGCCGCTCGTGCTGGACTCTGCTGGAACGTGACGTCGCTGGAATGTGGGGGACCTGATGCCGATCTGCCCTAGGGGCCACGAGTCGCAGGCCGAGGACTGGTGCGACTTCTGCGGCTTCCCGATGACGCCGCCGCCCGGGCTGGCCGTGCCGGGCTCGGCCGCACCGTTCGCCAGCGGGCACACCCCCGCGCCGGGGACCGGGGCGCCGCCGCACCTCCCGCCGGTGTCGCCGGTCGCACCGGTGTCACCGGTGGCGCCCACGCCGCCGGTCGCTCCCCCCGCGCACTTCGGGCGCCAGGAGGACCCGTACGGGGCGGGCGCCCCCCAGCACACCCAGCCGGGCCACCCTGGTCAGCCGAGCCACCCCGGCCAGCCGGACCCGTACGCGGCCCGCCCCGCGCAGCCCCAGGGCCACCAGGCCCCGGGGCACCCGGCGCCGCACCAGCACCAGGCGCACCAGGCCGCCGCGCACCAGCCGCAGCCGCCGCACGCCGCGCCCTACCCGCCGCACCAGCAGCACCACCAGCAGCCGGACCCGTACGCCCAATCCCCGGGCGGTGCCGGGCAGTTCGCCCCTCACGCCACCCAGGCCCCGCACACCGCACACCCCGGGCACGCCGCCCAGGCGCCCGACCTCACCACGGACCTGGTCACCTGCCCGATCTGCCGCACGCCGCAGACCGGCCGGTACTGCGAGGAGTGCGGCTTCGACTACGCCCTCTCCAGCCCCGAGGCCCAGCACCCCGGCGCGGGCGCCGGCCGTCACCCCGGCTTCCCGCCGCCCGCCCCGGCCCCCGCTCCGGGGCCGTACCAGCCGCCCGTCCCGGCTCCGGCCCCGACGCCCGACCCGTACCGGCCTCCGGTGCCGCCGCCCGCGCCCGGCCCGGAGCCCTCGCCCTTCCCGCCGGTCGGTGCCCAGGGCACCCACGGCGCCGCGGCCGCACCGCTCGGGCACCCCGCTCCCGGTGCGCCCGGCGCCCCGGCCGGGCCCGGGCCGTTCGGTGCCGGTGACCCGTTCCGCAAGCACGAGGGGTTCGCGGAGCCGGCCGGCGCCGAGGCCCTGCAGACCTTCGACTCGGGCCCGACCTACGCCCAGCCCGGCACCGCGCCCGGTGACGAGTTCGGCACCTCGTTCCACCTCCAGCCGCCGGCCGCGCAGCAGCCCCCGGCCGTCCCCGCCCGGTCCACCTGGATCGCGGTGGTCAGCGCCGACCGGGACTACTTCACCGACATGATGGCCCGCAGCGGCCCGGAGGCGGCCGGGCTGTTCTTCCCGCCGTACTGCCCGGAGCGGCGGATACCGCTCACCGGGCGGGGGCAGCTGCG
Organism: Kitasatospora sp. NPDC051853; assembly: GCF_044452665.1. Taxonomy (NCBI): domain Bacteria; kingdom Bacillati; phylum Actinomycetota; class Actinomycetes; order Kitasatosporales; family Streptomycetaceae; genus Kitasatospora; species Kitasatospora sp. NPDC051853. The sequence goes on from NZ_JBITBY010000013.1 coordinate 257,103, forward strand.
GATCGGCCGCCGCAGCCAGCACCGGGGCACCGTCCCGGAGATCGACCTCTCGGTGCCGCCGGAGGACCCGGGCGCCTCGCACCAGCACGCCCTGCTGGCCGAGCAGGCGGACGGCAGCTGGGTCCTGGTGGACCAGGACTCCACCAACGGCACCACGGTCAACGGCGGTGCCGAGCCGGTGCCCCCGCACACCGCCATCCCGCTCAACGACGGCGACCGCGTCCACATCGGCGCCTGGACCACGATCACCCTGCACCGCTCCTGACGGCACGTCCGCCGGGACCCGCACCACCACGCACCACCACGCACGGCCCCGCACCACCCTGCTCCGCACCGCCCCGGCGGCCGCACACCCGACGTTCCACGGTCCTAGGCCGATGGACCTGGTGTACGGCCGCCGGGGCGGTCTGCGACCATGGTCAAGTGACTGACGAGGTGACCTTCTTCGACCAGGTCGGCGGCGAGCCGACGTTCCGCCGGCTGGTGCACGTCTTCTACCAGGGCGTCGCGGAGGACGAGTTGCTTCGCCCGATGTACCCGGAGGAGGACCTCGGCCCGGCCGAGGAGCGGCTGGCCCTGTTCCTGATGCAGTACTGGGGCGGCCCCCGCACCTACAGCGAGGAGCGCGGCCACCCGCGCCTGCGGATGCGGCACGTCCCGTTCAAGGTGGACAGCGCCGCCCACGACGCCTGGCTGCGCCACATGCGCACGGCGGTCGACTCGCTGGAGCTCCCGGCCGACGCCGAGCGCCAGCTCTGGGACTACCTGACCTACGCCGCCGCCTCGATGGTCAACACCCCGGGCTGATCCCCGGGCCCCGGGCAACCGGCCCCGGAGCAACCGACCTCGGGGCAACCGACCTCAGCGCAGCGGGCTGAGGCCCAGGCCCGCCCCCGGTGCAGCGGCGGTGCGCAGCGCCACCGAGCCGGCCGGGGTGCTCAACCGCAGCCAGCTGCCGGAGCGGTGGACCGCGACCGGGGCCCCGGGGCTGAGGAAGCCGATCACGTAGGAGGCGTGGGCCGCCCGGAGCGGGAGCTCCGGGGTGGCGGTGAGCGGACGGGACCAGATCTCGTCGGCCAGGCCGTCGAGCACCGTACGGGTCCGGTGGTGCTCCGGGACCTCGGCGCTGCGCCGCTTGAACTCGCCGATCGCGCTGGTCAGTTCGGGCATCACCTCGACGGCGGCGGTCTCGGTGACCCGCTGCCAGCCGGTGCGCGGCGGCAGCAGCCCGGCCCAGGCGGGGCCGGTGACGGCGGCGGGCAGCGCGAGGGTGCCGGCCTGCTCGTCCACCCCGTCGAGCAACTGCCCGGCGGAGACGGTGCGGTCGAACTCGGGCGCCTCGTCCCCGAGCCGGGCGCTGCGCACCGCGAGCACCCCCGTGCCGCCCAGCGGCAGCCGCCCGAACACCGCCAGCACCACGCCCTGCCCGGCCCGCACCGCCTGGAGCCGCACGGAGGCGGCCCGGTCGTAGCGCAGCAGCCGGGCCAGGAAGGCGGTCAGGCCGACGGCCTCGCCCTGGTCGGCGAGCAGGAGACGGGCGGGGACGGTCAACGGATCAACTCACTCATCACGGGGCGGCGCGGGCGGGGGTGACGACGGCTCAGGCGGCCGCGGCCACGTCGGGCTCGGCGTCCGCGCCCTCGGTGAAGCGGCTCAGGAACTCGCGCTCGACCGGGCTGATCCGGCGCGGGCGACCCTCGGCCAGGTCGTAGGGGACCACCACGGTGGAGGCGCGGACGTAGACCGTCTCGGTGCCGTCCTCGGCGGTGTCCTTGATCTCGTAGGCCACGGTGAGCGAGGCCCCGCCGATCCTGGTCACCCAGGTCTCCACGGTGACCGGCTCGGGCCGGTGCACCAGCGGGCGCTTGTAGTCGATCTCGTGACGGGCCACCACCGAGCCGCCCGCGAACTCCCCGGCACCGGCGGCGGCGGCCTGGGTGAACATGAAGTCGATCCGGGCCTCCTCCAGGTAGCGCAGGAAGACCACGTTGTTCACGTGTCCGAAGGCGTCCATGTCGGACCACCGCAGGGGGCAGGCGTAGATGTGGCGTGCCACGGTCGATCTCTCCTCAGAATCCGGTCGCCCGTCGGCCGACGTGACCCGTCGGCAGCTTACGGGCGGCGGTCCGGCAGCCCGCCCGCGGGGGCGGGCTGCCGGACGGGGCGCACCGACCCGTCAGTCGCGGGTCAGCTTCTTGTAGGTGGCCCGGTGCGGGCGGGCGGCGTCGGCGCCGAGCCGCTCGATCTTGTTCTTCTCGTACGACTCGAAGTTGCCCTCGAACCAGAACCACTTGCTCTCGCCCTCGTAGGCGAGGATGTGGGTGGCCACTCGGTCCAGGAACCAGCGGTCGTGGGAGATGACCACGGCGCAGCCGGGGAACTCCAGCAGCGCGTTCTCCAGCGAGGAGAGGGTCTCGACGTCGAGGTCGTTGGTGGGCTCGTCGAGGAGCAGCAGGTTGCCGCCCTGCTTGAGGGTGAGCGCCAGGTTCAGGCGGTTGCGCTCACCACCGGAGAGCACCCCGGCCGGCTTCTGCTGGTCCGGGCCCTTGAAGCCGAACGCCGAGACGTAGGCGCGGGACGGCATCTCGACCTGGCCGACGTTGATCCAGTCCAGACCGTCGGAGACGACCTCCCAGAGGGTCTTCTTCGGGTCGATGTTGGCGCGCGACTGGTCGACGTAGCTGATCTTGACCGTCTCGCCGACCTTGACCGAACCGGAGTCCGGGGTCTCCAGGTCCTGGAGCATCTTGAACAGCGTGGTCTTGCCCGCGCCGTTCGGACCGATGATGCCGACGATGCCGTTGCGCGGCAGGGTGAAGCTGAGGTCGTCGATCAGGACCTTCTCGCCGAAGGCCTTGTTGAGGTTCTCCACCTCGATGACGACGCTGCCCAGGCGCGGGCCCGGCGGGATCTGGATCTCCTCGAAGTCCAGCTTCCGCATCTTGTCGGCCTCGGCCGCCATCTCCTCGTAACGGGCGAGGCGGGCCTTGGACTTGGCCTGGCGGCCCTTGGCGTTGGAGCGGACCCACTCCAACTCCTCCTTGAGCCGCTTGGCGCGCTTGGCGTCCTTCTGGCCCTCGACCTTGAGACGGGTCTGCTTGGTCTCGAGGTAGGTGGAGTAGTTGCCCTCGTACGGGTACGCGCGGCCGCGGTCGAGCTCGAGGATCCACTCGGCGACGTTGTCCAGGAAGTACCGGTCGTGGGTGACGGCGACGACGGTGCCGGCGTACTTCTCGAGGTGCTGCTCCAGCCAGTTCACCGACTCGGCGTCCAGGTGGTTGGTGGGCTCGTCGAGGAGCAGCAGGTCGGGCGCCTCGAGCAGCAGCTTGCAGAGCGCGACGCGGCGGCGCTCACCACCGGAGAGCTTGGTGACCGGCCAGTCGCCGGGCGGGCAGCCCAGGGCGTCCATGGCCTGCTCCAGCTGGGCGTCCAGGTCCCAGGCGTTGGCGTGGTCCAGGTCCTCCTGGAGCGTGCCCATCTCCGCGAGCAGCTCGTCGGAGTAGTCGGTCGCCATCAGCTCGGCGATCTCGTTGAAGCGGTCGAGCTTGCCCTTGATCTCCTTGACGCCGTCCTGGACGTTCTCCAGGACCGTCTTGGTCTCGTCGAGCGGGGGCTCCTGGAGGAGCATGCCGACGCTGAAGCCCGGCGACAGGAAGGCGTCACCGTTGGAGGGCTGCTCCAGCCCGGCCATCATCTTCAGCACCGTGGACTTACCGGCGCCGTTGGGGCCCACGACGCCGATCTTCGCCCCGGGGAGGAAGCTCAGCGTCACGTCGTCAAGGATGACCTTGTCGCCATGGGCCTTGCGCACCTTGCGCATGGTGTAGATGTATTCCGCCACGTGAGATCGCTCCGGCGTCGTCGTGTGAGATGGGGACCGCCCCGCAACTACGGGGAGCCGAACATTCGGCTTGCAGCGTTCCATTCTGCCGCAACGCGGCACCCGCCCCGAACCGCCCTTCCCCGGACCCGCCCGGGGCGCTGCGGCGAGCCCGCCCGGGACGGCACCGGCCCCGCCCCCTCGACGATGGAGGGAACGGGGCCGGTGCGGGGGCTCAGCCCTCAGCGGGCTGAGTCACCGTCAGGCTCAGGCGCGGCTGTGGCGGCCGCGACGGCGCAGGGCGTAGACCGCGGCGCCACCGGCGATCACCAGCGCACCGGCGATGCCCGCGAGCAGCGGGGTCTGGCCGCCGCCACCGGTGTTGGCCAGGACCGGACCGCTCGGGCTGGCCGAGGCGGTGGGGGTGGCCGGGGCGGACGGGGTGGTGCTGGTGCTGGCGGAGACCGACGGGGTCGGGCTCGGGGTCACGGCGGTGTCGGTCTTGCAGTTCAGCACGCCGGTGAACTGCTTCTCGAACTCGAAGTTCGTGCCCTTGACCTTGATGTCGTAGGCGGCGTCCTCGGCGACCTTGACCGGGATGTTCTTGCTGCCGCCCGCCGGGACGGTCAGGCTCTGGCCAGCCAGGGTGAAGTTGAAGTCCTGGTCGCCGTTGTTGGCGACGGTGACCACGACGGCACCCTGGATGCAGTCGACCTTGGCGGAGACGGCCGGGCTCGGGCCGGCGGGGGTCCAGGTGACCGAGACGTTGGCGGCGGCCTTGACCGGCTCCGAGCCGGCCAGGATCAGGGTCTGGCTGTGCAGGTTGTCCTTGCCGACGCCGACGAAGGCGCGGCCGACCGAGACCTCGGCGGAGGGGGTGGTGGCCTTGATGTCGGCGGTGCCGGGCTTGGTGCCCGCGGGGAGCTTGGCGTAGATCTTGTCACCGCTCTTGGCGGTCTTGATCTCCTTGCCCGCGTTGTCGGTGATGGTGAGACCGGCCTTGGCACCGGCCGCGTCCGCCTCCAGGTTCACGACCGAGCCGTTGCTGGTGACGGTGATCGGGCCGAGCAGGTCGTTGACCTTGCCGGAGACCGCGGTGGGGCTGAGGCTCAGGGTCGGCTTCGGCTCCTCGAGCTTGACCGCCTTCTGGCTCAGGTACTCGGTGAGCTTGGCGGCCTTCTCGTTGTTCATCGGGGTCGTGTTGAGCCCGTCCGAGAGGCGCCAGATCGCCGACTGGGTGGCGACGGCGGCGTCCTCCTTGGTCAGACCCGCGATGCCGGAGGTCTCGGAGAGCTTCTTCTCGTCGACCTGCGGGAAGGAGTTCTTGAGGATCCAGAGGATCTTCCCGGCCTGGGTCGGCTTGTCCGCCAGCGAGGTGGAGGCCCAGCCCGTCTCGGTGTAGTCGGCCTCGGGCTTGGTCGCGTTGCGCAGGTCGATGCAGTACGTCTGGAGGGTCTTGCCGTCCTCGGTCTTCAGCTCGAGGATCCCGCCCTGGAGCTGGTGGGTCTTGCCGCCCTCGTCGTACTTGACGCTCCCGCTGTACCGGACGCCCGGCTTCAGGACCGCCTTGGTGCCGGTACCGCCCGGCGTCTCCGCGGCAGCCGCGCCGGCGGCCGCCATCCCGCCACCGACCAGCATGCTCGTCGCGAGCATGACAGAACCTATGCGGGACAACGCCCGCCCCTGCTTGTGGAACATCTCGACCCCTCCGGGCTGGGCGTTGCCGATGGCAGCCCGCCTTGCAAAGCGACGCACCTTGTGACACCGCCGCACCTGTGTTGAACCAGACGCATCCTATTGACCGATCAGCGCCAGCAAACCTCCGTGCCGAACCAGGACGGTTCCGTATCTATATTGTTATCAAGCAGCTGATCGCAACGGTGTACTGACGAACCGCCAGATTCTCACGATCAATCAGAGCGGTTTCCGCTTCGGCACCCCCACGGCCGGGAAGTGCCCCGAGCCGGTCGCAGCCGGGCTCATCCGGCGACTACTCGATCACCTCCCGCATTTCCGTCACCACCCTGCTCCAACTCCCGCACACCAACAGCCTCTCCTTCCCCATCCACCCCACCCGCCCTGACTGCCACCGGGACACGGTCGGGCCCGACCGCCGGCACGCCCGTCACCCCGGCGGCCGCCACGGCCGCCACGGCCGCCCGCCGGGAGTCCACCGCCGCGACGATCCACCCCGGCACCGCCTGCTCGGCCGGGGCCGGCTCGCGGTCGCCCGGCGGCGCGGGCGACCCCGCCGAGGGATCGTCCCGACCCGAACGACCGCCCACCAGCTCGGGTTTGGCCTGCACCGCCCAGCGGAACGCCGTCGTGCCGCGCCCGAGGTCGTGCCCGACCACCCGGGCGTCGATCTCCACCACGCAGTGCCGCTTCTCCGGCTCGCCCCACTCCCGGACCCGGAGCCGGCCGCTCACCACGACCGGATCGCCCTTGCTCAGGGAGCTCACCACATTGGCCGCCAGCCAGCGCCAGGCCTTCACCGTGACCCAGCTGGTGTCCCCCTCCACCCAGTCGCCCTTCTCGCGGTCGTAGCGACGCTCGGTGGCCGCCATCCGGAAGTTGGCCACCGGCACGCCGCCGGCGGTCTGCGAGTAGTTCACGACCGTCGCGACATTGCCGATCATGGTCACCATCGACTCGTTCACCGGAACACCCTCCGTCCGTCGGGAATCACCCTGCGGAATCGTCCGCGGAACCGAGGGTGCCCCCTCCGCGGAAATGCACGGAGAAGTTCCGAAATCCTGTGGACAACTCGGACATGGGGATAACCGATGTCACTCTCCGGAGTGAATCAATCGCATTTCCGGCTGACCTGACGCCACCTTTTCGGGGCCATGACAACATCTCCGCCCCGAGGGCTCCGGCCGCCCGCCCGCCGACGCCCCCCGGCCCCGCCGCCGGTCGGCGCGCCGTCCCGGCATCCCCGCACGTCACCCGGTGCCCGTAAGGCCGAAAACCTCCCCCACCCGGCCACCGGACCTGGGCATTCTCCGCACCGAATCCATAACAGGTGGGGAGACAGCCCCGTAACGACTGCACAACGTCCGCCGTCAGAAGCCGTCAGAGCGCTGCGCACCCGGCCGCCACCTGCGATTATCGGACCGCTCAACCGGCTCGACACACCCGACGAGGTGCTTGAAGACCCGGACGAGTATCTGGGCACCCTTATCCTGTCCCGGACCTCGCACGCCGACCGAAGCCCTCCCGGGCCGATGTCGTCACGCCCCCATAGCTCAGCGGATAGAGCACCCGCCTTCTAAGCGGTAGGTCGCAGGTTCGAATCCTGCTGGGGGCACCTTCACGCCACGACGGCCCCGTTCCGGCCACCGTCCCCGGCCACCCACCGCCCTCGCGCGCGAACCCCTCAGAGGGTGTCCAGGTACCCCTCCAGCAGCGCCGTCTGACGCTCCGCCGGGAACTCCTCCGGCGACAGCAGCGCCTGCACCACCAGCCCGAGCGCGAACGCCTGCACCCCCGCCGCGACCTCCGTCGCCGGCCGCTCCGCCGACACCTCCCCGGCCCGCTGCGCCGCCTCGACCAGCGCGGTGTTCCGCTCCCTGGCCTTGCGGTACCGCTCCGCGTGCTGCGCCGCCAGCTCCGGATCGGCCAGCGCCGTGTCCCAGGAGCTGACCCAGATCCGGTTCCCCGCCACCGACTCGGGGGTCGTGGGCAGGATGTCGAGCAGCACCTCCCGCAGCCGCGCCATCCCCTCCGCCCCCGCCGCGGACGAACCGTCGCCCGACGCCTCCGCTCCCGATGAGCCGTCACCCGACGCCTCCGCACCCGACGAACCGTCACCCGGCGCCCCTGCGGCGGGGAGCCGGCCCCGGGCGTCCCGATCCAGCAGCTCCAGCGCGTACGAGAGCAGCGCCCGCTTGTTCGGGAAGTAGTGCGTGAGCAGACCGGTGCTGGCCCCGAGCTCGGCGGCCACCGCACGGAGCGTCAGACCGCTGAAGCCGCGCTCGGCGAGCACCCGCCAGACGGCGGCGGATACGTCGTTGCGGCGGGCGGCATGGTCTCCACGGGCGGGCGGCATGGCGCTAGGGTACCTACCAAACGTTTGTTATGTATGTACGACCAGCCGCCCACAGGAGGCCCCGTGTTCGCCGTACCCCTCGCCGAGGGCGCCGAGCTGCGCCCGTTGGAGCCGTGGCAGGCCGAGGAGTTCCTCGCCCACATGGACCGGGCCCGCGACAACGTCAACCCGTTCGTGCCCTGGGCCACCCGCTCCACCGACCTGGAGACGGCCACCGCCACGCTGCAGGGCTTCGCCGACCGGAAGGCCGCCGACGCCCGTCAGCTGTTCGGCATCTGGCTGGACGGCACGCTGGTCGGCGGCGTGATGTTCGTGGCCTTCGACGCCGAGCAGGGCAACTGCGAGATCGGTGCCTGGACCGAGCCGGCCGGCCAGGGCCGGGGCCTGATCAGCGCCGCCACCGCCCGCCTGCTGGACTACGCCTTCACCGAGCGCGGCCTCTACCGGGCCGAGTGGCACAACAGCACGGTCAACCCGCGCAGCCGCGCGGTGGCCCAGGGCCTCGGCTTCCAACTGGAGGGCGTGCTGCGCAAGTCCGCCCTGTACCGGGGTGAGCGGCTGGACTACGAGGTCTGGGCGATCCTGGCTCCCGAGTGGGCCGAGAAGCGGGGAGGGGCCGACCGTGCCTGACAGCTCCTGGACCACGTGGCGCCCCACCCCGGAGACCGGGCACCCGGCCCACCGGACGGACTGAACGGGCCGAGCGGGCCTAACAAGCCGGACGGGCCGAACGGGCCGGAAAACCGGGTGACAGGCCGGGGCGGACGGCCGAGGATCGGTGGTCGTCCGCGCCCGCGCCCCCGACCGGTCGGAGTCCCGATGGCCCAGCACCGCACCGTCCCCGCCCTCTTCCCTCCGCCCGGCTACGCGCACACCGCCGTGGTCGAGGCCGGGGAGCGGCTCGTCTTCCTGGCCGGCGGCGTACCGCTGGACGCCGCCGGCGAACTGGTCGGCCCGGGCGATCCGGTGGCCCAGGCGCACCAGGTGCTGGCCAACCTGGAGACGGCGCTGGCCTCCGTCGGCAGCTCGCTGGACCGGGTGGTGGCCTCCACCGTGTACGTGGTGGCGGACCGGCCGGGCCCGCTCTCCACCGTCTGGGACGTGGTCGACGCCTCGGCGCTGCACGACGGCCCGCACACCTCCACCCTGCTCGGGGTCTCCACCCTCGGCTACACCGGCCAGTTGGTGGAGATCACAGTCACCGCCGTGGTGCCGGAGCCGCCCGCCGTGGAAGGCTGAGCCGACCCCCCCTCAGGAGGCGGCCATGAACGAGCAGTTCGACCCCGAGCAGTCCGACGCCGGGCAGGTCGGCACCGAACGGGTCGGCACGGAACGGGTCGGCACCGAGCAGCCGGGCACCCGGCAGGTCGACACCGGCGTCCCCGGCCTGCGCGCCTCCGTGGACGGCGCGGTCGCGACCCTCGTCCTGGACCGCCCGGAGCGGCGCAACGCCGTGACGCTCGCGATGTGGCGCGCGCTCCCCGGCGTGCTCGACCGGCTGGCCGCCGCTCCCGGGGTGCGCGCACTCCTGCTGACCGGCGCGGGCGGCACCTTCAGCGCCGGGGCGGACATCGCCGAGCTCTCCGAGGTGTACGCCGACCCGGACCGGGCCGAGGCCTACCACGCGCAGAACGTCGCGGCCGAGCAGGCGTTGGCCGCCTTCCCGCACCCGACGATCGCCGTGGTGCACGGCCACTGCGTGGGCGGCGGCTGCCAGTTGGCGGTCGCCTGCGACCTGCGCTTCGTCGCGCACGACGCCCGCCTCGGCATCACCCCGGCCAAGCTGGGCGTGGTCTACCCGGCGGTGCCGACCACCCGGCTGGCCCGGCTGGTCGGCCCGGCCCGGGCCAAGTACCTGCTGTTCTCCGGTGAGTTGGTGGACGCCCGGCGGGCCGAGCTGTTCGGTCTGGCCGACGAGGTCCACCCGGCAGCCGAACTGGACGCCCGGGCCCGGGAGTTCGCCGCCCTGCTGGCCACCCGGTCCCCGCAGACCATCGGCGCCGCCAAGGCCGCCCTGGAGGCCGGCCCGGGGGTCGAGGAGGCACACGCCGCCCTCGCCCCCTGGGAGCGGAAGTCCCGCCACAGTCCGGACGCCCGCGAGGGCCTGGCGGCCTTCCTGGAGCGCCGGCCCCCGCGGTTCTGACGCACCCCCGTGGGGGTCCTAGCGGATGGGCATCCCCGAGATGGCCCGGGCGATCACCAGCCGCTGGATCTCGCTGGTGCCCTCGAAGACGGTGTAGATCGCGCTGTCCCGGTGCATCCGCTCCACCGGGTACTCCCGGGTGAAGCCGTTCCCGCCGAGCAGCTGCATCGCCTGCGAGGTCACGTACTTGGCGGTCTCGCCCGCGTAGAGCTTGGACATCGAGCCCTCGGCCGAGGTGAACGGCTGGTTGGTGGCGGCCATCCAGGAGGCCCGCCAGACCAGCAGCCGGGCGGCGTCGATCCGGGTCTTCATGTCGGCCAGCTGGAAGGCCACGCCCTGGTTGTCGATGATCGGGCGGCCGAACTGCACCCGGGTCTTGGCGTAGTCCAGCGCCACCTCGTAGGCGGCCCGGGCGATGCCGATGGCCTGCGCGCCGACGGCCGGGCGGGAGGCCTCGAAGGTGGCCATCGCCGCGTTCTTGCCGCCCTTGCGGGCGCCCTCGCGGGCCCGGGCCAGGCGCTCGTCGAGCTTCTCCTTGCCGCCGAGCAGGCAGCTGCCGGGCACCCGGACGCCGTCCAGCACCACCTCGGCGGTGTGCGAGGCGCGGATGCCGTGCTTCTTGAACTTCTGACCCTGGCTCAGGCCGGGGGTGCCGGGCGGCACCACGAAGGAGGCCTGGCCGCGCGCGCCGAGCTCCGGGTCGACGGTGGCCACCACCACGTGGACGTGGGCGATGCCGCCGTTGGTGGCCCAGGTCTTGGTGCCGTTGATCACCCACTCGTCCTTGGCCTCGTCGTAGACGGCGCGGGTGCGCAGCGCGGAGACGTCGGAGCCGGCGTCCGGCTCGGAGGAGCAGAAGGCGGCCAGCTTGACGTCCTCGGGGGTGCCGAACATCTGCGGCGCCCAGGTGCCGATCTGCTCGTCGGTGCCGTTGGCCAGCACCGCGACGGCGGCCAGGGTGGTGCCGGTGATGGCCAGGCCGAGGCCCGCGTCGCCCCAGAACAGCTCCTCCATGGCGATCGGGATGCCGACGCCGGAGGGGTCGAAGAACTGCTGGGCGTAGAAGTCCAGCGAGTAGATGCCGAGCTTGGCCGCCTCCTGGATGACCGGCCAGGGGGTCTCCTCGCGCTCGTCCCACTCGGCTGCGGCCGGGCGCATCACGTCGGCGGCGAAGCCGTGCAGCCAGTCCCGGACGGCGAGCTGGTCCGGGCCGGGGTCGAGGGAGAAGGTGCTCATGCGGGGTGCCTCCGGTCGGTGTCGTCCCATGCCGTGGGGTGTTACCCCCGGTAACATGCCCGGAGTCTGCTACTGATTGGTAGGCCTGTCAACGTCCACACCCCGTCCACGCCCACGTCCACCCCAGGGAGCAGCACATGCCGGACGAGCCCCGCCGCGAGCAGTTGCTGAACGCCGCCGACCGGGTCGTGCAGCGGGACGGCCCGGGCGCCAGCATGAACGCCATCGCCGCCGAGGCCGGGATCACCAAGCCGATCCTCTACCGCCACTTCGGCGACCGGAACGGCCTGATCGGCGCCCTGACGGAGCGTCACACCAGCGGCCTGCTGGCCGCCGTCCGGGCCGCGCTGAACGAGCCGCTGGAGCGCCGCGACCGGGTCGAGCACGTCCTGGACGTCTACCTGGCCGGCATCGAGTCCCGTCCGCAGGTCTACCGGCTGATCACCCAGGGCGGCGACCAGGGCCGGGCCGCCGGGCAGGCACTGGCGCCCGCGCTCCAGCAGATCGCCGACGAGATCACCAAGGCCGTGCAGGCCCAGGTGGACCTCGGCCCGGACGGGCCGCTGCTCTCGGAGACCTGGGGCCGGGCGATCACCGGCATGGTGCTGGCCGCCGGGGACTGGTGGCTGGACCAGCGGCCCTGCCCCCGGGCCCGGATGGTGCAGGCCCTGGCCGACCTGCTCTGGGGGCGCCTCGCGGCGGCCGCCGCGCTCCCGGGGGCGCTCGGCTGATTCCCGAACATGAGCATGCCTCACCTCTTGTGCCCGTCAGGGGGCTGGGGCAGGATCGGCGCACCCCCTAGCCGCGAGGTGTCCCGTGCGTGCTCGACGTACCGCCGCCGCTCTCTCCCTGGCCGCCGCCACCGCCCTCACCGGGCTGGCCGCCCCCGCCACCGCCTCGGCCCACCAGCAGCAACAGCTGTTCCCCGCGGGGACGGTGACCACCGCCGACGGCCGCACCCGCCTCACCGACGCGCACGGCCGGGTGGTCCAGCTGCGCGGCTTCAACGTGGACAAGTACGCCGAGGTGACCGAGGCCGACCTGCGCGCGGCCGCCGCCCAGGGCTTCACCCTGGTCCGGGTGGCGATCTCCTGGACCAGGCTGGAGCCCACCCGCGGCCGGCTCGACCCCGCCGAACTGGCCCGGCTGCACCGGGTGCTCGACTGGGCCGGGAAGTACCGGCTGCTGGCCCTGGTCGACTTCCACCAGGACGTCTACGGGCCGAAGTTCGGCGGCGGCGACCGCGGCATCCCGGTCTGGGCCACCCGGGACGACGACCTGCCGTTCGAGGCCGATCCGGACGACTGGTTCGCCGGCTACTACCAGCCCGCCGTGCAGGCCGCCTTCACCCACCTCTACGACGACGCCGACCTGCGCCGCTGGCAGGCCGACTTCTACACCCGGCTGGCCCGCGAACTCCGGGGCCACGACTCCCTGTTGGGCTACGACCTGTTCAACGAGCCGTCCGGCCCGATCCCCGGTGACCCGACCGACCCGGCCGTACTGGTCGCCGCCTCCGCCGCCCTGGAGCGCGACCGGCTGCCCGCCATGTACCGGCGGCTGATCGCGGCGGTCCGCCAAGTGGACTCCCGCTCCTGGCTGTTCGTGGAGCCCACGGTCCTGGTCGGCCTCGGCGTGCCCACCGAGCTGCCGCCGTTCGCCGACCCACGCCCGGGCGCCGACCGGATCGGCTACGCCCCGCACTTCTACGACACCGCGGTCGAGGCCGGGCAGGACTGGGACCCGTCCAACGGCTTCGTGGAGAACTACCGGGCCGCCATCACCGCCTACCCGAACGGCAACCGGATGCCGGTGATCGTCGGCGAGTGGGGCCCACCGAGCGCCCGCACCCCCGGCAACCGCGCACTGGTGGCGCGTCAGACCGAGGCCATGCAGGCCTTCGCCGACGGCTGGGCCATGTGGTACTGGTGCAAGGGCAACGGCGGCTACTGCGCCCTCGACCCGCAGGGCCGCCCCGCCCCCGGCCACGAGCCCGCCTTCGCCCCGTACGCCCGGGCCCTGGCCGGCACCCCGCGGAGCGAGACCTTCCGGGACGGCACCTACACCCTGGCCCTCACCCCCGGGAGCGGTGGCAGGTGGACCGAGATCACCCTGCCCGCCACCGCCTACCCCGACGGCGCGAAGGTCACCGTCTCCGGCGCCCGCGCCTCGGTCGTGGACGTGGAGCAGCCCCGGGACGGCCGGGCCGGCACCGCCCGGGTGCTGCTGCCGGCGGCCCGCCCCGGCACGGTGGTCACGGTACGGATCACCGCCCGGTAGCGGGCCCCTGAGGCGGCGTCAGGACGGTCAGCCGTCCAGGCCCCGGCGGGCCAGCAGCGGCTCCAGCTCGGGCGCGCGGCCCACCACGTTCCGGAAGCAGGTCAGCGCGTCCACGCTGCCGCCCCGGGAGAGCAGCTCGGCCCGGAAGACCTCGCCGCTCTCCCGGACGCCGCGGCCGTTGGTCTCGAACCAGCGGACGGTGTCCGCGTCCAGCACCTCGGACCAGATGTACGCGTAGTACCCGGCGCTGTAGTCGTTCGAGAACACGTGGCTGAAGTACGTGGTCCGGTAGCGCGGCGGGATCAGCGGCTCGGCCAGCCCGGCCTTCGCCAGCGCGGCCGCCTCGAACTCCCGGGCGTCCTCCACCACTTCACCGGCCGGCAGGGTGTGCCAGGCCCAGTCCAGCAGCGCCGCCGCCAGGTACTCCACGGTCCGGAAGCCGTAGCCGAACTTCTCGGTGGCGGCCATCCGCTCCACCAGCTCGGCGGGCAGCGGCTCGCCGGTCAGGTGGTGCCGGGCGTAGTTGGCCAGCACCTCGGGGCGGGTCATCCACATCTCGTTGACCTGGGAGGGGAACTCCACGAAGTCCCGCGGCACCTCGGTGCCCGCGAAGTACGGGAAGCGCACCGCCGAGAACAGCCCGTGCAGCGCGTGGCCGAACTCGTGGAACAGCGTGCGCACCTCGTCCCAGGTGAGCAGGGCCGGCTCGCCGTCGGCCGGGTGGCCGATGTTCAGGTTGTTGACCACCACCGGCCGCCGGCCCAGCAGCTCGGACTGCTGCACCAGTTCGTTCATCCAGGCGCCGCCGGTCTTGGACTCCCGGGCGAAGAAGTCCCCGATGAACAGCCCCACCGAGGAGCCGTCCTCCTCGAACACCTCGAAGACCCGGGCGTCCGGGTGGTACGCCGTCAGATCGGCCCGCTCGGTGAAGGTCAGCCCGTACGCCAGGTTCGCGGCGAAGAACACCCCGTCGTGCAGCACCCGCTCCAGCTCGAAGTACGGGCGCAGCTCGGCGCTGTCCAGCCGGTACTCGGCCTTGCGCACCCGCTCCGCGTAGAACTGCCAGTCGTGCGCACCGAAGTCGGTGATCCCGTCGGTCCGTTCGGCGAACGCGGCGAGCTGCTCGGCCTCCTTGCGGGCGTTGGCCACGGCCGGCGGGATCAGCTTCGCGAACAGCTCCTCCACCGCCTCCACGGTGCCGGCCGTCTCGTCCGCCACCACGTACGCGGCGTGGCTCGGGTAGCCCAGCAGCGCCGCCCGCTCGGCCCGCAGCGCCGCCAGCTCGGCCGCCAGCGGGCCGTTGCCCTCCACCGCCCGGTCCAGCGAGGCCGCCATCAGCCGGGCCCGCACCTCGCGGTCGGTGAGGTCCGCCAGCTCGGACTGGTTGGAGAAGTTCTTCAGGCTCAGCACGTACGTGCCGTCCTGGCCCAGCGCCCGGCCGTTGGCCGCGGCCGCCGCGACCGCGTCCGGCGCGAGGCCCGCCAGCCGCTCGGCGTCGTCCAGCACCACCGCATTGGCCCTGGTCCCGCTGAACACGTTCTGCCGGAAGGCCGACTCGGCCGCCGCCAGACGGGAGTTGAGCTCCCGCATCCGCTGCTGCTGCGCCTCGTCGAGACGGACGCCGGCCCGGACGAAGCGGGCGTGGTGCCGCTCCAGCAGCCGCAGCGCCTCGGCGTCCAGGCCCAGCTCGGCCCGCCGGCCGTACAGCGCGTCGAACCGGGCGAACAGCGCCCGGTCCAGCAGGATCGAGTCCAGGTGCGCGGCCAGCCGGGGGCTCAGCTCGGCGTCCAGCTCCTGCAGCCCCGGGCTGGTGTCCGAGGCGTTCCTGTTGTCGAAGACCAGCCGGACCCGGCTCAGCAGCGCCCCCGAACGCTCCATCGCCTCCACCGTGTTGACGAAGCTCGGCGGCTCCTCCGAGGCCGCGATGGCGGCCGTCTCGGCGAGCTGGTCGGCCATGCCGCGCTCGAAGGCCGGCAGGTAGTGCTCTTCCCGGATCGCGGCGAAGGGCGGCAGTTCGAACGCCAGGGTGCTGGGCGCGAAGAAGGGGTTGTCGCTCATGCCCGCGACCCTACTCGTCCTCCGGAGCCGTCAAGGCACGTGGCCACGCCTCCGGGGGCGCGAGGAACTGCGCGAATCGGGAGGCGGCCCACCTGCACCTGAGGGCACGTCAGCCGGTTGCACGTGCTGCCGTCCCCCTGCGCGCAGTTCCCCGCGCCCCCGGCATCACCGGGTACGTCCCTCGCGCCTCGTGGGTGCTGTCGGTGGTCAGCGGTAGCGTCGGGACCGAAAGTCTGTTCCGGTACGTGCAAGGAGGCCCCGTCGTGGTGGCGAGGATCGCGGTGGTGCCTGCGGAGCACGGCCCCGGCGGGCGGATGGTGGAGCTGGCCGAGGACGGGCGGCCGGTGGGCGGGCCGGTGCGGGTGGCCGACCTGGCGGCGGCGGTGGCCGAGCGGGAGGCGGCGGTCGCACCCCGCTGGGTGTTCGCCTCGGCCGAGAGCGCCTACGCGCCGCTGCTGCCGCAGCAGGTGGCGCGGTGTCACGACCTGCGTCTGGTCGAGGCGCTGCTGCTCGGCCACGAGGGCCGCTGGGGCGAGCCCCGCAGCCTCGGGGCCGCCTTGGCCCGCCTCCAGGGTTCGCCCGTCCCGCCCGACCTCCCGGAGGCCGCCGGAGGCGAGGAGCAGGACAGCCTCTTCGCCCCCGACCGCCTCCAACTCCCGCCCGGCACCGACCCGCTGGCCGCCGTGGTGGCCGTGCACGCCGACCAGCTGCGGCGGATCGGCGAGACCGAGCACCCGGGCCGGTTCCGCCTGCTGGTGGCGGCCGAGTCGGCCGGTGGCCTGCTGGCCACCGAGATGGCGCGTGACGGCCTGCCCTGGCGGGCCGACCTGCACGACCGGCTGCTCACCGAGCTGCTCGGCCCCCGGCCGCACGTCCCCGGCACCCAGCCCAAGCTGCTCGCCGAGCTCGCCGTCGAGCTGCAGCGCGCGCTCGGCGGCCGCCCGTTCAACCCCGACTCGCACGCCCAGGTACTCAAGGCCTTCGCCGACCAAGGCATCCGGCTGAACTCCACCCGCAGCTGGGAGGTCCGCGGCGTCGACCACCCGGCCGCGCCGCTGCTGATCCGCTACAAGGAGCTGTCCCGGATCCACGCCGCGCACGGCTGGGCCTGGCAGGACACCTGGGCGCGCGGCGGCCGGTTCCGGCCCGAGTACGTGGTCGGCGGGGTGGTCTCCGGCCGGTGGGCCAGCCGGGGCGGCGGGGCGCTGCAGATCCCCCGGGTGCTGCGCGGTGCGGTGGTGGCCGATCCGGGCTGGGCGCTGGTGGTGTCGGACGCGGCCCAGCTGGAGCCCCGGGTGCTGGCCGCGCTCTCCGAGGACACCGGGCTGGCCCGCAGCGCGGCCGGCGGCGACCTGTACTCGGCGCTGGCCGCCACCGCCTTCCAGGGCGACCGGGAGAAGGCCAAGCTGGGCCTGCTCGGCGCGATGTACGGCCAGACCAGCGGGGACATCGGCCCGCTGCTGGCCACCCTGCGCCGCCGCTACCCGGCCGCGATGGGGTACGTGGAGGCGGCCGCCCGCACCGGCGAGGAGGGCGGCATCGTCCGCTCGCGGCTGGGCCGCACCTGTCCGCCGCCCTCGGCGGACTGGCTGGACCTGACCGAGGCGCCGGACACCGCCGGGGAGGCGGGCGGCCGTTCGGCCCGGGCCCGCGGGCGCTTCACCCGCAACTTCGTGATCCAGGCCAGCGGGGCGGACTGGGCCCTGGCCCTGCTGGCCGCCCTGCGCCGCCGCCTGTCCGCCCTGGCCGACGGGCCGGACCGCCCGCACCTGGTCCTCTTCCAGCACGACGAGGTGGTGGTGCACACCCCGGCCAACCTGACCGACGCGGTGGCCGCCGCGGTGAACGAGAGCGCCGACGAGGCCCGCCGCCTGGTCTTCGGCGACACCCCGGTGACCTTCCCGCTCACCACCGCAGTGGTGGAGAGCTACGCGGACGCCAAGTAGGAAGCCGTGCCGAAGCGGGGGTGACGCCCCGTCAGAGCTTGCGGAAGCCCCGGGCGTCCTCGGCCGCCGCCACCACCTCGTCCAGCCCGGCCCCGGCCGAGGCGGTGACCACGGCGGCCACCGCACCCTCCACGAACGGCGCGTCCACCAGCCGCACCCCGCTCCGGGGGTGGTCCTCCAGCACGGTCACCGTGGTCAGCACCGAGCTGCCCAGATCGGCCAGCACCACCACCCCCGCGGGGCTCCAGGCCTGCGCCACCTCCCGCGCGATCAGGTCGTAACTGGTGCCCAGACCACCGTCCTCGGTGCCCGCCGCCAGCCGTACCGCCACCTGGCCGGAGCCCAGTTCGGCCAGCAGGTCGCGCAGCCCGGCGGCCAGGCCGGGGCTGTGCGAGACCAACACGATGCCCACGTGGTTGCCCATGCCCCGACCCTAACGGCGGCCACCCCGCCTGCCCAGACGACCGGTTCGCGCCGAGCGTGTCGGATCTCCCGCCCCGGCCGGGCCGGTTGACGTAACGTCGGCCGCAGGATCCGTTCGAGGAGGGACCACCGGTGAAGAAGCTGATCAACGCCCCGGAGGACGTGCTCACCGACGCACTGGCCGGGTTCGCCGCCGCCCACCCGGAGTTGACGGTGGACCTGGAGCAGCGGGTGATCCACCGCACCGGCCGCCCGGCCACCCCCAAGGTGGCCCTGGTCTCCGGCGGCGGCTCCGGCCACGAACCCCTGCACGCCGGCTTCGTCGGCCCCGGCATGCTGGACGCCGCCTGCCCCGGCGAGGTCTTCACCTCCCCCGTGCCCGACCAGCTGCTGGCCGCCGCCCGGGCCGTGCACAGCGGCGCGGGCGTGCTCTTCGTGGTGAAGAACTACACCGGTGACGTGCTCAACTTCGAACTGGCCGCCGAACTCGCCGAGGAGGAGGGCATCGAGGTCCGCACCATCCTGGTGAACGACGACGTCGCCGTCGAGGACTCCACCTGGACGGCCGGACGGCGCGGCACCGGCGCCACCGTGATGGTCGAGAAGTGCGCGGGGGCGCTCGCCGAACGGGGCGCGCCGCTCGACGCGGTGGCCGCCCTCGGCACCCGGGTCAACGCCGCCTCCCGCTCCTTCGCCATCGCCCTCACCGCCGCCACCACCCCCGCCGCCGGCAAGCCCGGCTTCGACCTCCCCGAGGGCGAGATCGAGGTCGGCGTCGGCATCCACGGCGAACCGGGCCGCCGCCGCGAACCCCTGCGCCCCGCCGCCGAACTCGCCGCCGAGGTGGTCGACACCATCCTGGCCGACCACACCCTGACCGCCGGCGACGAGGTGATCGCCCTGCTCAACGGCCTCGGCGCCACCCCGCTGCTGGAGCTCTACGTGCTCTACGGCACCGTCCACGACCACCTCGCCGCGCGCGGCATCACCATCGCCCGCAGCCTGGTCGGCACCTACGTCACCAGCCTCGACATGGCCGGCTTCTCCCTCACCCTCACCAAGGCCGACCCCGAACTCCTCGACCTCTGGGACGCCCCCGCCACCACCCCCGCACTGCGCCGCCCCTGAGAGGACGTCACCCGTGGACACCGCACTCGCCCTCACCTGGCTGCGCACCGCCGCGGCCGCCGTCGAACTCCACCAGCAGGAGCTCACCGACCTCGACACCGCCATCGGCGACGGCGACCACGGCGCCAACCTCCGGCGCGGCTTCGCCGCCGTCCTCCCCGCCGTCGAGGGCCTGGACTCCGCCGGGGCCGTCCTCACCAAGGCCGGCACCACCCTGATCTCCAAGGTCGGCGGCGCCTCCGGCCCGCTCTACGGCAAGGCCCTCCGCGCGATGGGCGCCGCCCTCACCGCCGGCGCCCCCTTCGCCGACGCCCTCGACGCCGCGCTCGCCGCCGTCCAGCAGCTCGGCGGCGCCGCCCCCGGCGACAAGACCATGGTCGACGCCTGGGCCCCCGCGGCCGCCGCCTACCGCCGCACCGGCTCCTACACCGACGCCGCCACCGCCGCCGAGCAGGGCGCCCTCGCCACCACCCCCCTCCAGGCCCGCAAGGGCCGCGCCTCCTACCTCGGCCCCCGCAGCACCGGCCACCAGGACCCCGGCGCCACCTCCACCGCCCTCCTCTTCCGCGCCCTCGCCGACGCCGGACCAAGGTGACGCGTTCAGGGGCGCGAGGAACTGCGCGCAGGGGAACGGCACCACGTGCAACTGGCTCACATGCCCCGATCCAACGCCGGTCCGCCTTCCGATTCGCGCAGTTCCCCGCGCCCCCGGCATCACCAATTCAGTCAGTGCGACTGATCAGGAGCAGCAGCGCGTCGTCCCCCAGCTCCCCGCCCGTGTGCACCAGCAGGTCCGCGTAGACCCGCCCCACCGCCGTCTCCAGCTCCGCCGCCGAGCGCGCGGCGTCCCGCACCAACGGCCCCACCCGCTCCGCCAGCGGATAGAACTCCCCCGTCCGCTCCCTCCGCGCCTCCACCACCCCGTCCGTGCAGAGCACCAGCACGTCCCCCTCCCCGAACGCCGCCTCCATGCTCTTGGGCGACCCCGCCGCCATCGCGCCGAGCCCGAGCGGCACCCACGGGTCGTCGGCCTCGATCACCGTCACGGTCCCGTCCCGGGAGACCACGATCGGCGGCACGTGCCCGTAGTGCATCAGCTCCACCACCCCCGGCCGCCGGAACTCCGCGAAGAGGGCGGTGGTGAACTCCCCGTCCGGCACGTGCCGGTCCACACTGACCTCGACCCGGGCCGCCACCGCCGTGAGCCCGGCCTCGTCGTAGGCGGCCTCGCGGAAGGCGCCGAGCACCACCGCCGCCGTCTGGACCGCGCCCAGCCCCTTGCCCCGGACGTCGCCCACCAGCACCCGGGTCCCGTTCGGGGTCTCCAGCACCGAGTAGAGGTCGCCGCCGATCCGGGCGGAGTCCGCCGCCGAGGCGTACCGCACCGCGAGCCGCAGCGGCCCGACCACCGGCCCGGGCGGGCGCAGCAGGGCCCGTTGGGCGGCCTCGGCCACGGACGAGACGGCGGCGAAGGCGGCCGCCCGCCGCATCCTGATCCGGGCCACCCAGGCGCTGAACAGCGAGAGCACCACGTAGCTGACGACCGCGCCGAACAGGAACTGACCGTTGTTCAGGTTGGCCACCTGGTCGTAGTGGCCGAGGCCGATCAGCGCCAGGAAGCCGAGCAGGCAGACGACCAGCAGCTCCAGCGGCCGCAGGGTGAGGGCGGCCATCGAGGGGACCACGACCATCAGCGGGGCGAGGTAGCTGTCCCGTCCGGTGACCAGGTCGGCGAACACCACCAGGAGCAGGGCGCTCAGCGCGGGCGTGGCCCGGCGCCGCCGGGAGAGGTCCTGGAGGTCGGTGGCGAGCAGGGCCCGCTCGCGACGGGCGGGCGGGAGCCCGGCGGCCTTGGGCACCGTGGGCGACTGAGCGCGGGCGAACCGGGACACATACCGAACATAGCGGAGAAATCGCCTGCCACCCGCGCGTCACGGGGGCAATACCTCCGGAAATGACCCTTTTGTCATACCGTACGGGCAACTGATGCCCCATCACCCCGTCCGCCTCACCCACCGAGGAAGGGTCCCCGCCGATGTCCGGCTACGGCAGTACGACGCACCCGACCGCCCCGCCGAAGCCGACGTACTGGCTGAAGCTCTTCCTGACCGGCCTGGCGCTCTGGGTGGCCACGGTCGTGGTCACCTTCTTCACCGACAACAGCAACCTGGTGCCGACCATCGTCCTGCTCGGCAGCTTCCTGGTCCCGGCCACCTTCGTGGTCTGGGCGTACGAGCGCTACGCGGACGACGTCGGCCTGGAGCGGATCGCGGCCTGCTTCGGCATCGGCGGCATCATCGGCGTGCTGGGCGCCTCGGTGCTGGAGACCTACCTGCTCTCCCCCTCGGTCTGGATGTACCTCGGCGTGGGCCTGATCGAGGAGGCCGTGAAGCTCGGTGCGCTGATCCTGGTGGCCCGCCGGATCCCGGTCAGCGGGCTGCGCCACGGCCTGGTGCTGGGCGCCACGGTGGGCGCCGGCTTCGCGGCCTTCGAGAGCGCCGGCTACGCCTTCAACGCGGTGCTGACCATCCAGGGCCTCTCGCTCAAGGACCTGGTGGAGACCGAGATCCTGCGCGGCATCCTGGCCCCGGTCGGCCACATCCTGTGGACCGGGATCATGGGCGGCGTGCTCTTCCGCGAGCGGCGCGGCCTGCACTTCCGGCTCAACGGCCCGGTGCTGGCGACCTACCTCGGCGTCTCGCTGCTGCACGCGCTCTGGGACAGCATGAGCGGCATCGCGGTCTGGCTGGTGGCCCGCACCACCACCAGCGACTTCCAGCGCTCGCTGTTCGAGCTCGGCTACATGCCCACCCCGACCGAGGAGCAGGTGCACCTCTACACCCTCTACAACACCCTCGGACTGATCCTGATCTCGCTCGGCGGCCTGGGCTGGCTGCGCTCGCTGGTCCGGCAGAGCCGGGCGGCCACGGCCCCGGCGGCCCCGGTCACCTGACACGCCGCACACGCACCGACGGGCGGCTCCGGGATACTCCCGGTGCCGCCCGTTCGGCGTCCCCGGGGCGCGGCCGCGGGCCGGGATGCGAACCGAGCGTCGCCGCGCGGTTACCCTCGGCAGGCGGACGTGACGACCGCAACACTCCCGTCGGCCGCCGACCGATGCGGGGAATACCCCCTGGGGGTATGGTGTTATCAGAGTCGAACCCAGCCCCTGCGGAAGCCCTTCGGAGGCCCCCATGTCCAGCACCGTCACCTACTCCGTCACCGGCATGACCTGCGGCCACTGCGAGAAGTCGGTCCACGAGGAGGTCTCGGCCCTGCCCGGCGTCCTCGAGGTCCTGGCCGACGCCAAGGCCGGCACCGTCACCGTCTCCTCCGACGCCCCGGTCGACGAGGAGCAGCTGCGCGCCGCCGTGGACGAGGCCGGGTACGAGCTGGCCGGTCGCACCGCCTGAGCCCCCACCCCCTCCGGGGGCCGCCCGCCGGCCCCCGGAGCACGACCCGAGGAGAGCAGCCAGCGATGAGCACCACCGCACCGGGCATAGGGCCCGACGCCGTCCACGACCAGGTGGAACTCGCCATCGGCGGGATGACCTGCGCCTCCTGCGCGGCCCGGGTCGAGAAGAAGCTCAACCGGATGGACGGCGTCCAGGCCACCGTCAACTACGCCACCGAGAAGGCCCGGGTCGAGTTCGGCCCCGAGGTGAGCGTGGCCGACCTGATCGCCACCGTGGAGCGCACCGGCTACACCGCCGAGCTGCCCGCCCCGCCGGCCACCGAGGCCGCCCCGACGACCGCCGCCGAGCCCGCGAAGGCGCCCGACCCGCTGCGCGACCGCCTGGTGGTCAGCGCCCTGCTGACCGTCCCGGTGGTCCTGCTCTCGATGGTCCCGGCGCTGCAGTTCGACAACTGGCAGTGGCTCGCCTTCGCCCTCACCGGCCCGGTCGTGTTCCACGGCGGCTGGCCGTTCCACAAGGCCGCCTGGACCAACCTCAAGCACGGCGCCGCGACCATGGACACCCTGGTCTCGCTCGGCACCCTGGCCGCGTTCGGCTGGTCGGTCTGGGCACTGTTCTGGGGCCACGCCGGGATGCCCGGCATGCGGCACGAGTTCTCCCTGGTGGTCGGCGGCGCCGACGCCTCCTCCTCCCTCTACCTGGAGACCGCCGCCGGGGTCACCGTGCTGATCCTGCTCGGCCGCTGGCTGGAGGCCCGCTCCAAGCGCCGCGCCGGAGCCGCCCTGCACGCCCTGCTCGACCTCGGCGCCAAGGACGTCGCGGTGCTCCAGGACGGCCGCGAGGTCCGCCTGCCGGTGGCCCAACTGACCGTCGGCACGCGCTTCGTGGTCCGCCCCGGCGAGAAGATCGCCACCGACGGCACCGTGGTCGAGGGCACCTCCGCCGTCGACGCCTCGATGCTCACCGGCGAGTCCGTCCCCGTCGAGGTCGGCGTCGGCGACGCCGTCACCGGAGCCACCGTCAACGCCGGCGGCCGCCTGGTGGTCGAGGCCACCCGGGTCGGCGCCGACACCCAACTGGCCCGGATGGCCAAGCTGGTGGAGGACGCGCAGAACGGTAAGGCCGCCGCCCAGCGCCTCGCCGACCGCATCTCGGCCGTCTTCGTGCCCGTGGTGATCCTGCTCGCGCTGGCCACCATGGTCACCTGGCTGCTCGTCAGCGACAGCCCCAGCGAGGCCTTCACCGCCGCCGTGGCCGTGCTGATCATCGCCTGCCCCTGCGCCCTCGGCCTGGCCACCCCCACCGCCCTGATGGTCGGCACCGGCCGCGGCGCCCAGCTCGGCATCCTCATCAAGGGCCCCGAGGTCCTGGAGACCACCCGCAAGGTCGACACCATCGTCCTCGACAAGACCGGCACCGTCACCACCGGCAAGATGACCCTGCTCGCCGTCCACACCGCCGACGGCGTGTCGGAGGACGAGGCGCTACGCCTGGCCGGAGCCCTGGAGCACGCCTCCGAACACCCCATCGCCGCCGCCGTCGCCACCGCCGCCACCGACCGCCTCGGCACCCTGCCCCCCGTCGAAGGCTTCGAGAACCTGCCCGGCCGCGGCGTCCAGGGCGTCGTCGACGGCCACGCCGTGATCGCCGGCCGGGAGGCCCTGCTGGCCGACTGGGCCCAGCACCTGCCGCCCGCCCTGGCCGAGGCCAAGACCGCGGCCGAGGCCGCCGGACGCACCGCCATCGCGGTCGGCTGGGACGGCCAGGCCCGCGCCGTCCTGGTGGTCGCCGACGCCGTCAAGCCCACCAGCGCCGAAGCCATCACCCGCCTGCGCGCCCTCGGCCTGCGCCCGGTCCTGCTCACCGGCGACAACACCGCCGCCGCAAAGGCCGTCGCAGCCGAGGTCGGCATCGACGCCCAGGACGTGATCGCCGAGGTCCTCCCCGAGGACAAGGTCGCCGCCGTGCGCAAGCTGCAGGACGAGGGCCGCTCGGTCGCCATGGTCGGCGACGGCGTCAACGACGCCGCCGCCCTCGCCCAGGCCGACCTCGGCCTCGCCATGGGCACCGGCACCGACGCCGCCATCGAAGCCGGCGACCTCACCCTGGTGCGCGGCGACCTGCGCTCGGCGGCCGACGCCATCCGCCTCTCCCGCCGCACCCTGGCCACCATCAAGGGCAACCTGTTCTGGGCCTTCGCCTACAACGTCGCCGCCATCCCGCTGGCCGCCGCCGGACTCCTCAACCCGATGATCGCGGGCGGGGCCATGGCCTTCTCCTCGGTCTTCGTGGTCACCAACAGCCTGCGACTGCGCCGCTTCGACGCGGCCCGCTGACCAGGGGCCGACAGAGCGTCAGGGCCCGGGACGGACACTCCGTCCCGGGCCCTGACGGCGTCTCAGCGGCCGAGCAGCTCCCCGCCGTTGCAGTGCAGGATCTCGCCGGTGATGAAGCCCGCCTCCGGGGAGGCCAGGAAGTAGACCGCCGCCGCGACCTCGCCCGACTCGCCGATCCGCCCCAGCAGGGTGCGGGCCGCCCGGCGGGAGACCTCCGCCTCGTCCAGCCGGGGGCCGAAGAACTCGGTGCCCGAGACGGTGCCCGGGGCCACGATGTTGGCCGTGATGCCGGAGGTGCCGAGCTGGGCGGCGAGGAAGTGGTTCCAGGCGTGCAGGGAGGCCTTGGCGGCCCCGTACGAGCCGGCCCCGCGCAGGGCGGCGATCGAACTGACCGTCACCACCCGCCCGCTGCCCTGGGTGAACCGGTCGCGGAGCGACTCGGTGAGCAGCACCACGGTGAGCACGTTGCGCTCGAAGTCCCCGCGCCAGCGCGCCAGCAGGGCGTGCGGCCCGCCGCCGATCACGGTCTCCCGGCTGCCGGCGTTGTTCACCAGCACGTCCACCTGGGCGGGCAGCGCGTCCAGCGCGTCCTCCACCGCGTCCGGGTCGGCCAGGTCGCAGACCAGCGGGGAGACGTTCGGGCCGAGGTCGGAGGCGGCTCTCTCCAGGACCTCCCGGCGACGGCCGACGATCACCACCCGCTCGCCGGCCTCGGCGAAGCGGCGGGCCACCTCGTACCCGATGCCGGTGCCACCGCCCGTGACGACGACGTTCCTGGCCATCTGCGCACTCCCTCCCTGCTCCGGCCACCGCAGCTGAGGGCGCGGCGGTCCGTCCCGGAATGGGTCGATTCCTATCACGCTCGGTTGCGGCGACTGTGGGGAGGGTGACGTAACCCGTCTGAGATGGTGTGGTATGTGCCGTGTACCGGCCATGTACGGAGCGTGGAGAGAGCCAACTCACACCCCCTCCCCGTAACTTTGCGACCCCGGATACGTCTTACCTTTGTAGTACGACGGCTCCGGCCGTCGGGACGGGGCTCCGGCGGGCCCCGGTACGGCTGCCGAACCGTTTCGGCGGCCTCGCGCACGACGCCGGGGAGCGGGAACAGGCTCGGAACGCTTTGAGCGGCCGTTCCGGGTCACCAGGACCGCCCCCGGGCGTCGTGCGCCGCGGGAACGCGGAAGGGCCCGGCTGCCAGTGGCAGCCGGGCCCTTCCGGTTCGTCACGCGAACCTGCGGACCGCTCGGGTCAGCGGGCTTCGAGCTTCACGTAGTCGCGGATCTCCACGCCGGTGTAGATCTGACGCGGACGGCCGATGCGGCTGCCCGGGTCGTTGATCATCTCGTGCCAGTGGGCGATCCAGCCCGGCAGCCGGCCGAGGGCGAACAGCACGGTGAACATGCTGGTCGGGAAGCCCATGGCGCGGTAGATCAGGCCGGTGTAGAAGTCCACGTTCGGGTAGAGCTTGCGCGAGACGAAGAAGTCGTCCTTGAGCGCGTGCTCCTCCAGCTTGAGCGCGATCTCCAGCAGCTCGTCGGTCTTGCCGAGCTGGCCGAGCACCTCGTGCGCCAGGATCTTGACCTGGGCGGCACGCGGGTCGAACGCCTTGTACACGCGGTGACCGAAGCCCATGAGCTTCACGCCGTCCTCGCGGTTCTTCACCTTGCGGATGAAGCCGTCGACGTCGCCGCCGGACTTCTGGATCTCCTCCAGCATCTCCAGCACCGCCTGGTTGGCGCCGCCGTGCAGCGGGCCCCAGAGCGCCGAGATGCCCGCCGAGATGGAGGCGAACTGGTTGGCGTGGCTGGAACCCACCAGACGGACCGTGGAGGTCGAGCAGTTCTGCTCGTGGTCCGCGTGCAGGATCAGCAGCTTGTCCAGCGCGTTGACGATGACCGGGTTGATCTCGTAGTCCTCGGCGGGGACCGCGAAGGTCATCCGGAGGAAGTTCTCGACGTAGCTCAGGTCGTTGCGCGGGTAGACGAACGGCTGGCCGACCGACTTCTTGTACGCGTAGGCCGCGATGGTCGGGAGCTTGGCGAGCAGCCGGACCGTCGACAGGTGGCGCTGGCCGGCGTCGAACGGGTTGTGGCTGTCCTGGTAGAAGGTGGACAGCGCGCCGACCACCGAGGAGAGCATCGCCATCGGGTGGGCGTCCCGCGGGAAGCCCTGGTAGAAGCGCTTGACGTCCTCGTGCAGCAGGGTGTGCTGGGTGATCTCGTTGCTGAACTCCGCCAGCTGCTCGGTGGTCGGCAGCTCACCGTTGATCAGCAGGTACGCGGTCTCGATGAAGCTGCCCTGCTCGGCCAGCTGCTCGATCGGGTAACCGCGGTAGCGCAGGATGCCGTTGTCGCCGTCCACGAAGGTGATCGCGGACTTGTAGGCGGCGGTGTTGCCGAAGCCGTTGTCCAGGGTGACCAGGCCGGTCTGCGGGAGCAGCTTCGAGATGTCGAAGCCGGCGTTGCCCGCAGTGCTCTCGACGACGGGGTACTCGTACTCGCCGTCCTGGTACCGCAGTACTACCGAGTTGTCGCTCACGTCTTCCTCACCGACGAAATGAATCCTCATCCAAGGTGCCCTGACTGACTCTACGATCCACCATCGGGCCGATCACCGTGCACCCGGGGTGGGCCGGAAAGGCCCTGCACCTACAAAAGCTGTCGCCCCACCCGGTATGAACCGGACAAGATCGGCACAGACTAGGTTCCGCCGTAAATCTCTTCACGTCAAGACAACCCATCAGGTCGGGGCGCCCCCGCCGCTCACCCCGCCGCCAGCCGGTGGTCCAGCGCGGAGTGCCTACGACCTGCGCTGACGGCCCTGACCGCCTGCGCTATCGCTCTGCGTGAGCCGACCAGCACCACCAGTTTCTTCGCACGCGTCACGGCCGTGTAGAGCAGGTTCCGCTGGAGCATCGTCCACGCCGAGGTGGTGACCGGAATCACCACCGCCGGGTACTCGCTCCCCTGCGAACGGTGGATCGTCACAGCGTAGGCGTGGGACAGCTCGTCGAGCTCCGAGAACTCGTACGGCACCTCCTCGTCCTCGTCCGTGCGCACCGTCAGCCGCTGCTCCTCCACGTTGAGGTCCGTCACCACCCCCACAGTGCCGTTGAAGACCCCGTTCCGGCCCTTCTCGTAGTTGTTGCGGATCTGCGTGACCTTGTCACCTACGCGGAAGGTCCGCCCGCCGAAACGCCGCTCCGGCAGCCCGTCCCTCGCCGGGGTGACGGCCGCCTGGAGGAGCGTGTTCAGCGTCCCCGCGCCGGCCGGCCCCCGGTGCATCGGCGCCAGCACCTGGACGTCCCGCCGGGCGTCCAGCCCGAACCGCTGCGGGATCCGCCGGGCCACCACGTCCACCGTCAGCCCCGCGGCCGCCTCGGTGTCCTCCTCCGCGAACAGGAAGAAGTCCGGCAGGCCGTCGGTGATCGGCGGCAGCCCCTCGTTGATCCGGTGCGCGTTGGTCACCACACCCGACTGCTGGGCCTGCCGGAAGATCCTGGTCAGCCGCACCGAGGGCACCGGGCTCTCCGGCGCCAGCATGTCCCGCAGCACCTCCCCCGCCCCCACCGAGGGCAGCTGGTCCACGTCCCCCACCAGCAGCAGGTGCGCCCCCGGGGCCACCGCCTTCACCAGCTTGTTCGCCAGGATCAGGTCCAGCATCGAGGCCTCGTCCACCACCACCAGGTCCGCGTCCAACGGCCGGTCCCGGTCGTACGCCGCGTCACCGCCCGGCCTCAGCTCCAACAGCCGGTGCACGGTGGAGGCCTCGGCCCCCGTCAGCTCCGCCAGCCGCTTCGCCGCCCGCCCCGTCGGTGCCGCCAGCACCACCTTCGCCCGCTTCGCCAGCGCCAGCATCACGATCGACCGCACCGTGAACGACTTCCCGCACCCCGGCCCGCCGGTCAGCACCGCCACTTTCTCGGTCAGCGCCAGCTTCACCGACTCCCGCTGCTCCGGCGCCAGATCGGCCCCCGTCCGCTGCGCCAGCCACCCCAGGGCCGCCTCCCAGTCCACCCCCTGGAAGGCCTGGAGACGGTCCGCCTCGGCCGTCAACAGCCGCCGCAGCTGATTGGCCAGGGACACCTCGGCCCGGTGGAACGGCACCAGGTACACCGCCGTCACCGGCTCCCCCGCCTCCCCCGGCACCTGCTCCCGCACCACCCCCTCCGCCGCCACCAGCTCGGCCAGGCAGTCGATCACCAGCCCGACGTCCACCTGCAGCAGCTTCACCCCGTCCGCGATCAACCGCTCCTCGGGCAGGTAGCAGTGCCCCTGGTCACTGCTCTGCGAGAGCGCGTACTGCAACCCCGCCTTCACCCGCTCCGGACTGTCGTGCGGGATCCCCACAGCCTGCGCGATCCGGTCCGCCGTCAGGAAGCCGATGCCCCACACGTCCGAGGCCAGCCGGTACGGCTCCTTCTGCACCACCTCGGTGGAGGCGTCCCCGTACTGCTTGTAGATCCGCACCGCCAGGGAGGTGGACACCCCCACCGTCTGCAGGAAGACCATCACCTCCTTGATGGCCTTCTGCTCCTCCCAGGCCGCCGCGATCATCTTCGTCCGCTTCGGCCCCAGCCCCGGCACCTCGATCAGCCGCTTCGGCTCGTTCTCGATCACCTCCAGGGTCTCCACCCCGAAGGCCGTCACGATCCGCTCCGCGAACCGCGGCCCGATCCCCTTGATCAGCCCCGACCCCAGGTACCGCTGGATGCCCTGCACCGTGGCCGGCAGCACCGTGGTGTAGTTCTCCACCATGAACTGCCGCCCGTACTGCGGGTGCGAGCCCCAGCGCCCGAACATCCGCAGCGACTCCCCCGGCTGTGCCCCCAGCAGCGCCCCCACCACCGTCAGCAGGTCGTGCTGCCCACGGCCGGTGTCCACCCGGGCCACCGTGTACCCGGTCTCCTCGTTCGCGTACGTGATCCGCTCCAACACGCCCTCCACCTGGGCGAGCTGGCGCTGCGGCGACTGCGCGGGCTGAGTACCCATCAGGCTGCCCCCTCGGAACGGTGACCGTGCGCTACGCACCGTACCGCCTCCCGGTGACAGTCCGTACCGGATCCGTCCTATCCTCGCGATCATGAACGACAAGCTGACGATCCGTCCGGCCACCGAGGCCGACCTCCCCGCCATCGTGGCCATGCTCGCCGACGACCCCCTCGGCGCCACCCGCGAATCCCCCGACGACCTCACCCCCTACCTCGCGGCCCACCACCGCATCGCCGCCGACCCCCACCAACACCTGGTCGTCGCCGAACTCGCCGGCCAGGTCATCGGCACCCTCCAACTCACCGTCATCCCCGGCCTCTCCCGCCGCGGCGCCACCCGCACCCTCGTCGAAGCCGTCCGCATCCACGCCGACGCCCGCGGCACCGGCCTCGGCACCACCCTCATCGAATGGGCCGTCGACCAGTCCCGGGCCCTCGGCGCCGAACTCGTCCAACTCACCTCCGACGCCACCCGGACCGACGCCCACCGCTTCTACGAACGCCTCGGCTTCACCGCCTCGCACGTCGGCTTCAAGCTGGCCCTCGGATGAGCGCCGCCGCCTTCCCCCTCGACACCGAACGCGACGCCCTCAACGGCTTCCTCGACAAGCAGCGCGCCGCCCTGCTCCGCAAACTCGACGGCCTCACCGACGCCCAGGCCCGCCTGGCCCCCACCGCGAGCCCGCTCTCCCTGCTCGGCATCCTCAAGCACTCGGCCCTCTGGGAACGCCGCTGGTTCCAGATCATCCTGGCCGGCCACGAACACCCCGGCGAATGGCCGCACTCGACGGACGACACCGACGACGACTTCCACGTCGACGAGACCGACACCGTCACCGAGTGGCGGGCGTACTTCGAAGAGCAGGCAGCCGTGTCCCGCGAGCTGGTGGCCGGCCTCCCCCTCGACACCCCGTGCGCCTGGCCCAAACTGGCCCACCGGAACCTGCGCTGGGTACTCCTCCACATGATCGAGGAGACCGCACGGCACGCGGGCCACGCCGACATCATCCGGGAGACGCTGGACGGTCGGACCGGAATCTGACCGGAAATACAGAAAGCCCCCGCCGGGAGACCCGGCGGGGGCTTTCTAGAAGAATTGTTCGGCGGCGTCCTACTCTCCCACAGGGTCCCCCCTGCAGTACCATC
>NZ_JBITBY010000014.1:0-175739 GCF_044452665.1 Kitasatospora sp. NPDC051853
GATGTCAACATATCTGGCGTTGACTTTTGGCACGCTGTTGAGTTCTCAAGGAACGGTGGCTTCCTTCGGACTGCCTTCCGGCAGGCCCTCCGGGCGCTTCGTTCTTTCGTGTTTCCAGCTTATCAGACGTTTTCCGTGCCGTTTCCGGCGCTTCCCTCGTCCAACTCGCTTGCGTCTTCCGCGACCTGACGGCCTGTCCGACGTTTCAAACCTTAGCCGATCCCCGCTCCGAAAAGCGAATCCAGCCGCAACCCATATAAACGCACACGACAAATAGACCCACCCCGCAAAAGAGCACGGGGCAGCACTGATTCAGAAGTGGTGTTCCAAGGATTGGCCGCCCCGGGACCGTCCACACAAGAACGCGTGTCCGGTGCTCCCTGCCGAGCGACTAGGGAACACTACCCCCGGCGCCACTCGAAGGCAAACATCCCACTTCGACGACCCGCGTGCAGGCCGCCAGGCCCTCCTTCACGTACGTGCCGTTGGGGTCGTCGTTGCCGTCGATCCATGCCCTGGCCGCCTCCGGCGTGCGGCCGCCCGCCACGTGACGGTGCATCAGGCGCTCGTCCCGGACGGAGTCCGCCGTGGCGACGTACCAGAGCTCGTGGAGGAGGGGGCGGACGGCGGACCAGGGGGCGTCGGTGTTGGCGAGGTAGTTGCCCTCGGTGATGACCAGGCGGGTGTGGGGGTGGATGACGTGGCGGCCGGCCACCGGCTCGTCGAGGGTGCGGTCGAAGCCGGGGGCGTAGACCTCGGTGAAGCGTTCGGTGTGGACGCGGCGGAGGAGGGCGACGTAGCCGTGGGCGTCGAAGCTCGGCGGGGAGCCCTTGCGCTGGCGCAGGCCGAGGCGGTCGAGCTGGGCGTTGGCGAGGTGGAAGCCGTCGAGGGGGAGGTAGGCGGCGGTGCCGGGGCCGTGGGTGCGGTCGATCTCGGTGACCAGGTGGAGGGCGAGGGTGGACTTGCCGGCGCCGGGCGGGCCGGTGAGGCCGAGGACGGAGCGGCCCTTGTGGATGGTCCGGCCGTCGAGGAGGCGGGCGGCGAGGGCGACCAGGCTCTCGGGGGTCGCGGGGCCGGAGGGGACGGGAGGGGTGGAGGCGTTGGTGTCCAGCGGCATGGGGCGGACCTTACTCAGCCGGGTGCGCGGTGAGGGCCGGCACGTCGAAGGTGAGGGTGCCCGCGTCGGCGTCCAGGGTGGCGGGGAGACCGAGCGGGACGGTGAGGGTGGAGGGGCAGTGGCCGAAGCCGAACTCCCAGACCACCGGGACGCCCAGCGGGGCGAGCCGGTCGTGCATGGTCGCGCGGACCTGGTCGAGGGGGCCGCAGTCCTCCCAGGAGCCGAGGGCGATGCCGGCCACGCCCTCCAGGGCGCCGGAGCGGATCAACTGGGTGAGGATGCGGTCGAGTTGGTACGGGTGCTCGCCGACGTCCTCCAGCAGCAGGATGGTGCCGGCGAAGGAGGGGCGGGCGGTGGGGGTGCCGCGTTCGGCGGCGAGCAGGGCGGCGCAGCCGCCGGCCGTGGTGCCGTGGGCGGTGCCCGGGACGAGGGGGGTGCCGGTGGAGCCGACCACCAGGGTGGTCTCGGGTTCGAAGAGGGTGCGGCGCAGGTGTTCGGCGGTGGGCGGGTCGGCGATGAAGGTGGCGCCGGTGCCGAGCGGGCCGTAGAGGGTGGGGACGCCGAGGCGCTGGGCGACGGCCTCGTGCAGGACGGTGATGTCGCTGAAGCCGACCAGGGCCTTGGGCGGGGCGGCGCGCAGCGCGTCCCAGTCGAGCAGGTCGACCATCCGCTGGACGCCGTAGCCGCCGCGGGCGCAGATCACGGCGGCGACGGTGGGGTCGAGCCAGGCCTGCTGGAAGTCGGCGGCGCGGTCGGCGTCGGTGCCGGCCAGGTAGCCGAGGTGGTTGTCGCGGTGGTGGGCGCCGGGGACGACCTCCAGGCCCCAGGAGCGCAGGATCGCGGTGCCGGCCTCGACCTGCGCGGCTTCGAGCGGTCCGCTGGTGGCGACCAGGGCGACCCGGTCGCCGGGCACCAGGCGGCGGGCCCGGCGCAGCGCGCCGACGGCGGAGGTGGCGGTGGTCGTCTGGGACATCGTCGGGTACCCCTCGGAGGAACGGCGGACGGAGCGGGTGCGGTGCCGGTCGGACGGGTGCCCGGCCGGCACCGCGCGGTCCCTCCCAGTCCTACCGCATGCCCATCGCGCGGCGGACCTCGGCCAGGGTGGCGTCGGCGACGGCGTTGGCCCGTTCGGCGCCCTCGGTGAGGACGGAGCGCAGCAGGGCGCGGTCCTCGGCGAGTTCGGCGCGGCGGGCGCGGATCGGGCGGAGGTACTCGTTGACCGCCTCGGTGACGTACTTCTTGAGGGCGGCCGCTCCCCCGTCGCCGATCTCGGCGGCGACGGCGGCCGGGTCGCGGTCCTGGCAGAGGGCGGCGAGCTGGAGCAGGCCGGAGACGCCGGGGCGGGCCTCGGGGTCGTAGGTGATGTGGCGGGAGGCGTCGGTGGTGGCGCCGCGGATGAGCTTGGCGGTGCGGTCCTCGGTGGCGCCGAGCGGGATGGCGTTGCCTCGGCTCTTGCTCATCTTGCCGCCGTCGGTGCCGGGGAGCAGCGGGGCGTCGGAGAGCAGCGGGCGGGGCACGGGGAAGAGCTCGGTGGCGTAGCGCTCGTTGAAGCGGCGGGCGATGGTGCGGGTGACCTCCAGGTGCGGGAGCTGGTCGCGGCCGACGGGGACCAGAGTGGCCTTGCAGAACAGGATGTCGGCGGCCTGGTGCACGGGGTAGGTGAACATCAGTCCGCTGACGGCGGCCTGGCTGGAGTGGGCGATCTCGTCCTTGACGGTGGGGTTGCGGCTGAGCTCGGCGACGCTGACCAGGCTGAGGAAGGGGAGCATCAGCTGGTTCAGGGCGGGGACGGAGCTGTGGGTGAAGACCGTGGCGCGGGCCGGGTCGACGCCGGCGGCGAGGTAGTCGAGCACCAGGTCCTCGGCCGCCTCGGCGGGGCGCTCGGCGCGGTCCCGGTCGGTGAGGGTCTGGTAGTCGGCGACCACCAGGAGGAGTTCGACGCCGGCGGCCTGGAGGTCGACGCGGTTCTTGAGGGTGCCGAAGTAGTGGCCGAGGTGGAGCGGGCCGGTGGGGCGGTCGCCGGTGAGGATGCGGTGGCCCTCGGAGTGGCGGCGGACCTCGTCGAAGGTGATGTGGCCGGCGGTGGTGGCGGTGGTGGTCTGCGTCTGCATCGGTGGCTCCTGGGAGGTGACGGTGGGTCGGACCGTCCGCCAGGAGGTGCCGCGTGCGGACACGCCGCAGGGCCGCCCTCGCGGACGGCCCTGCGGTCATGCGTGCGGGGTGGCCGTCCTAGGACGGCCACCAGGTGAGGCACGGCTGAAGCTTCATGCCACCCAGGGTAGCCCCCGTGGCCGGGGGCGGGACAGGGACTTTCCGCCCGCCGGTCCGGCTCGCCGTCAACTACGGTGACGGGCCCAGTCGTTGGGCACGTACCCGAGGTCGACCGGGGTCACGGTGCCCCGGCCGGCCAGCCAGTCCTCGCGGACCGCGGCCAGCAGCTCGGGCAGCTGCGGCGGCCAGAGCGCGTCCGCGTCCGGGTCGGCCAGCTCCTCCGGGGTCCACCAGCGGGAGCCGAGGATGCGGTCGGTGGCGTGCACCGCGCTGACGTCGCCGACCGTGCCGCGGCGGGGTCCCCGGCTGAGGTAGACGTGCTCGTG
This sequence comes from Kitasatospora sp. NPDC051853, assembly GCF_044452665.1. Lineage (NCBI taxonomy): Bacteria > Bacillati > Actinomycetota > Actinomycetes > Kitasatosporales > Streptomycetaceae > Kitasatospora > Kitasatospora sp. NPDC051853. Next base: position 3,715 of record NZ_JBITBY010000014.1, read on the forward strand.
CTGGCGGACCGGGATGCCGTGCCAGGTGAAGTCGTGCTCCCAGGTGCAGAGCAGCGGGCCGGGGGCCAGGTCGGTCCAGCCGGTCTCCTCCCAGAGCTCGCGGCGGGCTCCGGTGGCCGGGGACTCGCCCTCCTCGATGCCGCCGCCCGGCATGTTCCAGTGGACGCCGACCTCGCTGTTGTCCGAGCGGAGCAGGAAGACCGCGCCGCCCGGTTCCAGTACCGCGGTCCGTGCCGCTCGTCGTGGGGTTCGCATCGGGTCACCTTGGCAGACGGCTCCGGCGGCGACCAGGGCATTTCCGTGGCACCGCCCGTCTCCGGCCCTACCCTGGGCGGATGATCCTCTTCCCCGTCGATCCGCTGACCCCCCGCCGCCCCGATCCGCACTTCCTGCTGGAGGCCCGACGGGTCACCGAACTCGGCGGCGGCACCGTCCTGTTGGACCACGACGCGCTGCTGGCCGGGGACGTCCGGGAGGCGGTCCGAGGGGTCCCGGCGGGCGGCGGTCCGCTCTGGTACCGGGGGTGGATGGTCCCGACGGCCCGGTACGCCGAGCTGGCGGAGGCGCTCGCCGAGCGCGGGCGGCCGCTGATGACCAGCGGTGCCTCGTACGCCGACGCCCACGAGCTGCCGGGCTGGTACCCGGTCTTCGAGGGCTCGACGCCGGAGAGCGTCTGGCTGCCGGGCGGGCCGGGCCGTGGCGGTGCGGTGGGCGAGGCCGCGCTGGCGGACGCGGCGCGGCGGTTGGGCGGGCGGGGGCCGGCCGTGGTGAAGGACTACGTGAAGTCGCGCAAGCACGAGTGGGACGAGGCCTGCTACGTGCCGGAGCTGGCCGACACGTCCGGGCTGCTGCGGGTGGTGCGGCGATTCGAGGAGCTCCAGGGGGAGTTCCTGGCCGGAGGCGTGGTGCTGCGGCGGTTCGAGGAGTACCGGCGGGGCGCGGACGGCCGGGCGGTGGAGGCCCGGGTGTGGTGGCTGGACGGCGACCCCGTGCTGGTCGGGCCGCACCCGGACCAGCCGGACGCGGTGGTCCGGCCGGAGCTCGGCGTGGTGCAGCCACTGGTGCGGTCACTGGGCTGCCGCTTCGTCACCACCGACCTGGCGCAGTCGGCGGCGGACGGCTCCTGGCGAGTGGTGGAGGTGGGTGACGGGCAGGTCAGCGAACTGCCGCGCGGGGCGGACCTGGGGCGGCTGCTGACGGCGCTGCTCTCCCGGACCGGCGGCTGACGGGGGCTCAGCCGGTGGCCGGGGCCCGCTCGGCGGTCCAGGTGGCGGTCCGCTCGGCGGCGGGGAGCCCGGGGAGCCGGTCCGTGGGCGGGTGGTGGCCGCAGGCCAGGAAGACCACGGGGGCGCCGTTCTGCTCCACCATGCGGTCGAGGAGTTCCGCGAGCGCGCCCCGTCCGGCCTCGCCGATCCCGTCCGCCAGTGCGTCGATCCGGCAACGGGCGTCGGCGTAGAAGAGCTCCGCGAGCCCGGTGCCCTCGGGCGTGAGCGCCACCCGGACCGCGCGGGCGTCGCCGGGCCCCGGCTCGCGGCGGACCATTCCGCGCTGCGCGGTGCGGTCCACCAGCCCGGTCAGGCTGGACCGGGCCAGGCCGAGCACTCCGCCCAGTTCGCCCATCCCGTGCGGCCGGGCCATCAGGACGCAGAGCAGCTGCCCCTGCTGCGGGGTCAGGCCGAGCCCGCGGGCGGACTCGGCGTACACCTCGTTCACCAGGAAGGCGGACCGCACCAGGGTGCTGACCAGGTCCGGGCGCCCGCCCGAGGAGGTCGTGGCCATCCGGTCAGGCTAGCACCGGCGATACGTCCACCGGCATACGAACTACCGCCTGTGCCAAAGGAGTCCGGGCGCACGGGTGCGCAGCGCCGCACGCGGTCAGCGTCCGGCACCGACCGGCTCCGACGGGACCGCCCCGCCCCGGGACGGCGTCGCCCTCCCGGGCGGCACCGACCGCTGGGCCGGGACGAACACCCGACCGGCCGTCGGCGCCGCGCCCCGCCGGGCGACCAGCACCAGCGGGACGCCCACCACCGCGAGCAGACCGCCGAGCGCCAGCCCCATCCCCGGGTACCCGGCGGCGGACGCCAGGGCCGCCCCGGCCACCGGACCGGCCGCCACCCCGAGCGAGGAGCCTGCCCCGGCCAGCACAGCCCACCGGCCGGCCCGGTCCAACCCGGCCGCCAGCGCGATCAGGTGACTGAGCACCAGCGGGTAGCAGGTGTTCCAGAGCACCTCGCCGACCGCGAACGGCAGCACCGATCCGGCACCGCCCGCCAGCACCATGCAGAGCGCGATCACCGCCGTACCGGCCCCGATCGGCAGCGCCCGCCCGAACCGGGAGCCCATCGCGCTCGCCACCGCCACCCCGAGCAGGCCGCCGCCGAGCGCGGCGGCGAAGACCAGGCCGAGGGTCTGCTCGTCCAGGCCGACCCGGGCGGTGCCGATCTGGCCGCTCACGCCCCAGAGCGCGTTCTGCCCCATCGACCAGAGCAGCATCCCGCCGGCCAGCACACAGCCTGCCGCCTTCCGGGGCAGTCCGCTCCTCACCGGGGAGCCCGGGGAGCCCAGCTCCTCCATCCCCTTCGGCAGCGGACCGACCGCCGGCCGGTCCGCCAGCCGACCCGTCGTCAGCCCGGCCAGCAGCGCCCAGCCCGCGACGGCCGCGAACGGCAGCCCGTGTCCGCCCCCGAGCCGGGGCAGTGCCAGGAAGAGCGCGGCGGCCACCGCGGAGGTGGTCAGCAGCCCGAGGGCCGAGCCGCGCTGCGGGTCGACGGTGGCGGCGATGCCGGTGGAGGCCACCGCCGTCGCGGTGCCCGCGCCGAGGCCGGTGAGCAGGCATCCGGCGAGCAGCAGCGGCAGGTCGCCGGAGAGCGCGGCCACGGTGCCGCCGAGCGCCAGCAGCCCGACCCCGGCCCGGGCCAGTCGGACCGGGCCGGACCGCCGCACCCGGCCCGCCAGTAGCAGGCCCGCCGAGGCCGAGGCGAGCAGCAGCGCGCTGCCCACCGCCCCGGCCTGAGGGGTGGTCAGCCCGAAGGAGCCGACCAGCCGGCCGACCACGGTCGGCAGCAGGTAGGCGGGCAGGTAGCCGGCGGAGAACAGCAGCACCAGGGCGGTGGTGGCCGCCGCTCCGGAGGAGGAGCGGCCGGCGCTGGGCCGTGCCTCGCGGGCGCGCGGAACCATGGGCGTGGCCTCTCGACCAGGGCGGACCGGGGTGGTGCTCCCGGCCTCTCGCGCGGTCGCCCGCCCTGTCTACCAGCCCGTCCCCGGGTGACGGCCCGTCAGAACCGTCCCGCAACCGCCGGGCTGCACAGTTGCGGCCCGCCCGAGATCGCTCCGTGATCGAACGGCCCCTCCCCCGCGACTGCTACACCCGCTCCTTCCGGTACTCCTCGAACTCCTGCCGGTCCTGCTCGGGGTGTTCGTGGTGCCCGTGGTGCTCGGCGACGAAGGCGCGCCAGAGGCGGGCGTAGACGCCGTCGAGGGCCAGCAGGGAGTCGTGGGTGCCGTCCTCCACCACCCGGCCGTGGTCCAGGACGACCACCCGGTCGGCCCGCTCGGCGGTGGTCAGGCGGTGGGCGATGACCAGGGTGGTGCGGCCGCCGGCCAGCCGGTCGGCGGCGCGGTTGACCGCGGCCTCGGTGGCCAGGTCGAGCGCGGCGGTGGCCTCGTCCAGCAGCAGGACGTCCGGGTCGACCAGTTCGGCCCGGGCCAGGGCTATCAGCTGGCGCTGGCCGGCCGAGAGGTTGCGGCCGCGGGAGGTGACCTTGTGGTCGTAGCCGTCGGAGAGACCCGTGATCATCCGGTGCGCGCCGACCGCCCTGGCCGCCGCCTCCACCTCGGCCTCGGTGGCCTCCGGCCGCCCGTACGCGATCGCCTCGCGCACCGTGCCCGCGAACAGGTACGCCTCCTGCGGGACCACGCCGAGCCGGTGCCGGTATTCGGCCAGGTCGTACGCCGACACGTCGGTGCCGTCCACCAGCACCCGGCCGCCGGTCACGTCGTAGAACCGTGCCACCAGCTTGACCAGCGTGGACTTGCCCGCGCCGGTCTCGCCGACCAGGGCGACGGTCTGACCGGCCGGGATGTGCAGGTCGATGCCGCTGAGCACGTCCGGCCGGCCCTCGGCGGCGCCCTGGTAGGCGAAGCTGACGCCCTGGAAGGTGATCTCGCCGCGCAGCTTGCCGACCGGCAGCGGGTGCTCGGCGTCCGGGGTGCTGGTCGGGGTGCGCAGCAGCTCGCGGATCCGGCCGAGGCCGACGGCGGCCTGCTGGTAGCCGTCGAAGATCTGCGAGAGCTGGTTGACCGGGGCGAAGAAGAGGTCGATGTAGAGCAGGTAGGCGACCAGCGCGCCGATGGTCAGGGTGCCCGACTCGACCCGGGCCGCGCCCACGATCAGCACCAGCGCGGCGGCGGTGCCGGAGAGGAACTGCACGAACGGGAAGTACAGCGAGATGTAGAACTGCGCGCGGTTGCGCGAGTCCCGGTAGGCGAGCCCGCTGGCCTCGAAGCGCGCGGTGTTGACGGTCTGCCGGCGGAACGCCTGGACGATCCGCATGCCCGCGACGTTCTCCTGGAGCTCGGCGTTGACCGTGCTGATCAGCTCGCGGGAGCGCTGGTACTGGGTGCTGGACCTGCGCCGGAAGATCCAGGTCGCGACCGCCAGCAGCGGCAGCACCGCGAACACCACCAGGGCCAGGCCCGCGTCGATCACCAGCAGCGCACCGAAGATGCCGAAGAAGGTCAGCAGGCTGACCACGGCGGTGACCACGCCGGTCTGCAGGAAGGAGCTGATCGAGTCGACGTCGGTGGTCATCCGGGTCATGATCCGGCCGGAGAGCTCGCGCTCGTAGTAGTCCAGGCCGAGCCGGTTGAGGTGGGCGAAGATCTTCAGCCGCAGGCTGTAGAGCATCCGCTCGCCGGTACGGCCGCTGACCTTGGTCTCGGTGCTCTGCACCAGCCAGTCGAGCAGCACGATGACCAGCGCGGCGAGCGAGGCGACCGCCACCCCGGACATCGCGGCCTTGCTGACGCCGTCGTCGATGCCGTGCCGGATCAGGACCGGCAGGCTGAGGCCGGCGGCCGCGTCCAACGCGACCAGCAGCAGGGCGAGCAGCAGCGGGAGGCGGAACGGGGCGAGCATCCGGCGCAGGTTGAAGTCCGGGTCACCGGCCTCGGCCCGCTCGACCGGGATCGCGGGGGTGTCGGTGGCGGGGGGCAGCGCGGCGACCTTGGCGAGCAGCTCGGGGTCGGCACCGGGCTTCTTCTCCGCCTCCGCCTCCGCCTTGCCTGTCGTCTTGCCTGTCGTCTTGCCTGTCGTCTTCGCCGGGGTCTTGTCGAGGACCGCCGGGGCGGGCTCGGCCGCCGGTGGGCGAGGGGTGTCGAGGACCTCGTCGGGGTTGCTGATCAGGGAGCGGTAGAGGGGACATCGGGCCTCGAGCTCCTCGTGCGTGCCGAGGTCGACCAGGCTGCCGCCGTCCAGCACGGCGATCCGGTCGGCGAGCTGGAGGGTGGAGCGGCGGTGCGCGATCAGGAGGGTGGTGCGGCCGGCCGTGACGCCGTGCAGCGCCTGGTGGATCTCGGCCTCGACCTGCGGGTCCACCGCGGAGGTGGCGTCGTCCAGGAGGAGCACGGCCGGGTCGCTGAGGATGGCCCGGGCCAGCGCGATCCGCTGGCGCTGGCCGCCGGAGAGGGTGAGGCCCTGCTCGCCGACCTTGGTGGCGTAGCCGTCCGGCAACTCCCGGATGAAGCCGTCGGCCCGGGCGGCCCGGGCGGCGGCCTCGACCTGCTCGTCGGTGGCGTCGGGGCGGCCGTACGCGATGTTCTCCCGGACACTCTCGGAGAAGAGGAAGCTGTCCTCCGGGACGATGCCGACAGTGGCCCGGACGGAGTCGAGCGTCAGCGCGCGGACGTCGTGCCCGTAGAGGCGGACGGCTCCTGACGCGGCGTCGTAGAACCGCGGCACCAGCTGCGCCACGGTGGACTTGCCGGAACCGGAGGCGCCGACCAGGGCGAGCGTCTCGCCCTCGGCCAGGCGGAAGCTCAGCCCGCGCAGGACGTGGCCGGGGCCGGCCTCCTGCTGGGCGCCGTAGGAGAAGTCGACCCGGTCGAACTCGACGGCGGGCGCGCCGGCGGTCCGGGGCCGCGTGGTGAGGTCGAGGGCGTCCGGGGCCTCCTGGACCTTCGGGCGCAGGTCGACCAGCTCGAGCACCCGCTCGACGCCGGCCCGGGCCTGCTGGCCGACAGTGATCACCATGGTGAGCATCCGGACCGGGCCGGTGAGCTGGGCCAGGTAGGTGGAGAAGGCGACGAAGGTGCCGAGGCTGACCTCGCCCCTGACGGCCAGCCAGCCACCGAGTGCCAGCACCGCGACCTGGCCGAGCGCCGGGACGGCCTGCATGGCCGGGTTGTAACGACTGCTCAGCCGGATGGAGCGGAGCCGGGCGGCGAACAGCCTGCGCGAGGCGGCCTCCAGCTTGGCCCGCTCCTGGGCCTCCTGGCCGAAGCCCTTGACCACCCGGACACCGCCGACGGCGCCGTCCACCACCCCGGCCACGGCGGCGGCCTCCTGCTGCGCGGCCCAGGTGGCGGGGAAGAGGCGCTTGCGGCTGAGGGTGGCGGTCCACCAGAGGGCCGGGCCCATCAGCAGCGCGATCAGGGTGAGCGGCGGGGAGAGCCAGAGCATGACGCCCAGGGACATGCCGAACATCAGCACGTTCCCCGTCATCATCGGCAGCATGAAGAGCAGGCCGACGACCAGTTGGAGGTCCGAGGTGGCCCGGCCGACCACCTGGCCGGTGTCGAGCTCGTCCTGCCGGTCCCCGTCGAGCCGGGTGAGCGAGCGGAACAGGTCGGCCCGCATGTCGTGCTGGACGTCGATGGCGAGCTGCCCGCCGAAGTAGCGGCGGACCTGGGTGCAGAGGAAGACCACCGCGGCGGCCACCAGCAGCAGGACCGCCCACGGGGTGAGCGGGCGGCTGTGCGCGGTGATCACGTCGTCGATGATCACCTTGGTGATCAGCGGGACGGTGGAGGTGACGGCCATGCCGACCAGCGAGGCGCCGAAGGCGAGCAGCACGCCGCGACGGTGACGCCAGCTGTAGCCGGACAGGCGGCGCAGCCAGCCGGGGGCCCGACCTCCGGGTGCCTGGTCTTCGGCCGCCTGGTCTTCGAGTGCCCGGTCTTCGGCTGCAGATCCGTGAGTCTCACGCATATTTAGGGATACTAACCATTTCATCGCTCGCCCCCCAGTGCTTATCCGACGGGCCCGTGGATGCGAACAGCCTGACCCCCGGGCTGCTTCCCGGCCCGACCAGCATGGCTCCCCGGCACGGCACGGCGGACCGGTCCGACGTACTCCGTGCGGACCGCCGTTGGACCTAGGTCAGTGGGCCGACTGCTCGGCGGCGGCGGTGAAGGCGCCCTGGGCCAGGCCGTGCAGCAGGGCGGCCATGGCGGTGCGGGACAGGCCGGTGCGGTCGGCGCTGTGCGGGGTGGAGTTGAGCAGACCGAAGACCGCGTGGACCACGGTGCGGGCGGTCGGCTCGGCGGCGGGCTCGGCCAGCGCCGGGTGGGTGCGCCGGACGGTGTCCACCCAGAGTTCGACGTAGGAGCGCTGGAGGCGGCGGACCTTGCGGCGGTCCTCCTCCTTGAGGTGCAGCAGCTCGCGGTCGTGCAGGGTGATCAGGTCGCGGTCGTCCAGGGCGAACTCGACGTGGCCGTCGATCAGGGCGTCCAGGGCGCCGTCCGGCGTACCGGCCTCACCCGCTCGGCGGCGGCCCTCCTCCAGGAGTCGCTCGCTGATGCCGATCAGGAGATCGGCGAGCATCGCGTCCTTGCCGGAGAAGTGGCGGTAGAGCGCGGGGCCGCTGATGCCGACCGCCTTGCCGATCTCGTCCACGCCGACACCGAGGAAACCCCGGGCGGCGAACAGCCGGGCCGCCTCGCGGCGGATCTGGTCCCGGCGCGGGACTGCGGGGGCTGCGGGGACCTTCGACATGACACCCATCGTAGACAGTGGGGTTATCCGTGGTTAACCTGAGCCCAGGAGTTAACGCTCATTAACCTGGGGCGGCTCCGGGCCTCGGGCTACCCGTACCTCCGGCCCGGCCCGTCCGCTCTCCGAGGGCAAGGGAGCTCTGGGGATGGTCCTCTCGACTGCCGGGCTGTACGGACCGCAGGGTCCGCGGACCGGCCGGGACAGCAGCGCGGTGCCGACGTTCGACCCGGCCGCCGCGCCCGCGCCCCGGCTGGAGAGCTCGGCCGACCCGGGCTCGGCCGCGTACCGGGCGAACACCGCCGCGCACCAGGCGCTGGTCGCCGAGCTGCGGACGAAGCTCGCGGCGGCTGCCGAGGGCGGCGGCGCCAAGGCCCGCGCCCGGCACACCGCACGCGGCAAACTGCTGCCGCGCGACCGTGTGGACACCCTGCTCGACCCGGGCTCCCCCTTCCTGGAGCTCGCCCCGCTCGCGGCGGACGGCCTCTACGACGGCGCCGCCCCGGCGGCCGGCGTGATCGCCGGGATCGGCCGGGTCGCCGGGCGCGAGGTGGTGGTGGTCGCCAACGACGCCACCGTCAAGGGCGGCACCTACTACCCGATGACGGTGAAGAAGCACCTGCGGGCGCAGGAGGTGGCGCTGGAGAACCAGCTCCCCTGCGTCTACCTGGTGGACTCCGGCGGCGCCTTCCTCCCGATGCAGGACGAGGTCTTCCCGGACCGCGACCACTTCGGCCGGATCTTCTACAACCAGGCCCGGCTGTCGGCCGCGGGCATCCCGCAGATCGCCGCGGTGCTCGGCTCCTGCACGGCCGGCGGCGCGTACGTCCCGGCGATGAGCGACCAGGCCGTGATCGTCCGGAACCAGGGCACCATCTTCCTCGGCGGCCCGCCGCTGGTGAAGGCCGCGACCGGCGAGGTGGTCACCGCCGAGGAGCTGGGCGGTGGCGAACTCCACTCCCGCACCTCGGGCGTGACGGACCATCTGGCCGAGGACGACTCCCACGCTCTGGCCATCGTCCGGAACATCGTCTCCGGCCTCGGCCCGCGCGCCGCCAAGCCCTGGCCGCTCACCCCGGTCGAGCCCCCCGCCGTCGACCCGGCCGGGCTGTACGGGGCGGTGCCGGTGGACCCGCGCACGCCGTACGACGTCCGCGAGGTGATCGCCCGTCTGGTGGACGGCAGCCGCTTCGCCGAGTTCAAGGCGGAGTACGGGACCACCCTGGTCACCGGCTTCGCCCGGATCCACGGCCACCCGGTCGGCATCGTCGCCAACAACGGCGTGCTGTTCGCCGAGTCCGCCCTCAAGGGCGCGCACTTCATCGAGCTCTGCGACCAGCGCGGCATCCCGCTGCTGTTCCTCCAGAACATCACCGGCTTCATGGTCGGGCGCCAGTACGAGGCCGGCGGCATCGCCAAGCACGGCGCCAAGATGGTCACCGCCGTGGCCTGCACCCGGGTGCCCAAGCTGACGGTGGTGATCGGCGGCTCGTACGGCGCCGGGAACTACTCGATGTGCGGGCGGGCCTACTCCCCCCGCTTCCTGTGGATGTGGCCGGGCGCGAAGATCTCGGTGATGGGCGGCGAGCAGGCCGCCTCGGTGCTGGCCACCGTGCGCCGTGACCAGCTGGAGGCGCAGGGCGAGGAGTGGCCCGGCGAGGCCGAGGAGGAGTTCAAGCGGCCGGTCCGCGAGCAGTACGAGCGGCAGGGCAACGCCTACTACTCGACCGCCCGGCTCTGGGACGACGGCGTGATCGACCCGATGGACACCCGGGCCGCCCTCGGCCTGGCCCTGACCGCCTGTGCCAACGCCCCGCTCGCCCCGGCCCGGCCGTACGGCGTCTTCCGCATGTGACGCGTCGTCGGGGTGGGTGCCCGGCCCGACCGGCGCCCACCCCGTCGAACCGCCGCTCTCCCGACCTGCTCACGGCCCGGCCGGGCCCAGGCCAGGGCCCGCCCACGACCCGGAGGAACGCCTCCCATGTTCGACACAGTTCTGGTCGCCAACCGAGGCGAGATCGCGGTCCGGGTGATCCGCACGCTCCGCCGCCTCGGCGTGCGCTCGGTGGCGGTGTTCAGCGACGCGGACGCCGACGCACCGCACGTCCGGGAGGCCGACCTGGCCGTCCGGCTCGGCCCGGAGGGGCACAGCGACAGCTCCGCCACCGAGACCTACCTGCGGGGCGACCTGATCCTGGCGGCCGCCCGCCGGACCGGGGCCCAGGCGATCCACCCCGGCTACGGCTTCCTCGCGGAGAACCCGGCCTTCGCCCGGGCCTGCTCCGAGGCCGGGGTCGTCTTCATCGGCCCGCCGCCCGGTGCGGTGGAGCTGATGGGCGACAAGATCAACGCCAAGGAGGCCGTCCGGGCCGCCGGGGTGCCCGTGGTCCCCGGCAGCGTCGGGCGCGGCGACGGCGCCCCGACCGACGCCGAACTCACCGCCGCCGCAGCCGAGATCGGCTACCCCGTGCTGCTCAAGCCCTCGGCCGGCGGTGGCGGCAAGGGCATGCGGCTGGTCCGCGACCCGGCCGACCTGGCCACCGAGCTGGCCGCCGCCCGCCGGATCGCCCGGACCGCCTTCGGCGACGACACCCTGCTGCTGGAGCGCTGGGTGGACCGGCCGCGCCACATCGAGGTGCAGGTCCTGGCCGACACCCACGGCCGGACGGTGCACCTGGGCGAGCGCGAGTGCAGCCTGCAGCGCCGGCACCAGAAGCTGATCGAAGAGGCTCCCTCCGTCCTGCTGAACCCGGAGACCCGGGAGGCGATGGGCCAGGCGGCCGTCCGCGCGGCCGAGGCCTGCGGCTACACCGGGGCCGGCACGGTCGAGTTCATCGTCCCGGGCCTGGACCCCGACGGGCCCGCGCCCGAGGGCGTCATGGACTTCTTCTTCATGGAGATGAACACCCGGCTCCAGGTGGAGCACCCCGTCACCGAACTGGCCATCGCGGTGGGGGCCGACACCCCGGCCCCGGCGCGGCTGGACCTGGTCGAGTGGCAGGTGCGGGTCGCCTCCGGTGAGCGGTTGACGTTCGACCAGTCGGACATCTCCTTCCTGGGCCACGCGATCGAGGCCCGGATCTGCGCCGAGGACCCCGAGCGCGACTTCCTCCCGACGGGTGGTCAGGTCCTGCTGCTGGAGGACCCGCAGGGCGAGGGCGTCCGGGTGGACTCCGGCATCCAGCGGGGCACCGAGGTCGGCAGCCTGTACGACCCGATGCTCGCCAAGGTGATCGCCTACGGGCCCGACCGGGCGACCGCGCTCCGCCGCCTGCGGGCGGCCCTGGCCGACACCCGGGTGCTCGGCGTCACCACCAACGCCGGCTTCCTCCGGCGGCTGCTGGCCCACCCGGACGTAGTGGCCGGGCGGTTGGACACCGGGCTGGTCGAGCGCACGGTGGAGCGGACCCCGGAGCTGCTGGCCTCCTCCTTCTCGGCCGCTCCGGGTAGCTCCGACACTGGTTCCGGCACTGGTTCCGACGGTGGGTCCGACTTCGCTGCCGACGCTGCCGACGGGGCGGTCGGCTCCGGCCACACCGACCCGGGGGTGAACCGCTCCCCCGCCGAGCCGCTCTTCCACGCGGCCGCGCTGGCACGGCAGTTGGGCCTCGCCCCGGCCGCCTCCGCCGAGGGCTGGACCGACCCGTTCGCCGAAGCCTCCGGCTGGCGGCTCGGCGGCACCCCCGCCTGGACCGCCCACCGGCTCCGACTGCCCGGCCAGGACCCGGTGACCGTGCGGCTCCGGCCCGCCGCCTCCTCCGCCGGCGCGCCCGCCGCCTGGGACGCCCGCCTCGACGACGGCCCGGTCCGGACCGTCCGCGCCGCCCTGGCCCCCGAGCGGCTCCACCTCACCGTCGACGGTCTGCAGACGACCTTCGCACACACCACCGACAACACCACCGGCGGAGCCGTCCAGTGGCTCGGCCTGGACGGCGACGCCTGGGCCGTGCACCCGTACGACCCGGTGGCCGACCAGGCCCGTGGCGGCGACGCCCACCACGGGGGCCTGACCGCTCCCATGCCCGGCACCGTCACCGTGGTGAAGACCTCGCTGGGCGAGCAGGTCCGCCGCGGTCAACCCCTGCTCGTCCTGGAGGCGATGAAGATGGAGCACGTGATCACCGCGCCGCACGACGGCACCGTCAGCGAACTGCGGGCCGGCGCCGGAACCACCGTCGCGATGGACGAGCTGCTGGTCGTGGTCGAGCCCTCGGGCACCGAGGACGCCCTCACCACCGGGGAGGCGCCGTGACCACGGAGCCCGGCCGCACCGCCGACACCTCGTCAACCGCCCCCGCAGGGGCGGGTGGGCGTGAGCCCGACGCGCTCGATCTGGGCCTGCCCGCCACCGTCCCGGCCCCCGGCCTACCCGCACGGGTCAGTATCCACGAGGTCGGGCCCCGTGACGGTCTCCAGAACGAGAGTTCACTCGTACCGGTGACGGTGAAGGCCGAGTTCATCGCCCGGCTCGCGGCCGCCGGTCTCGGCCGGGTCGAGGCCACCAGCTTCGTCCACCCCAAGTGGGTGCCGCAGCTGGCCGACGCCGAGGAACTGATGCCCCGGCTGGCCGGGCTGACCGACCGTCATCCGGGCCTGCGGCTGCCGGTGCTGGTGCCGAACGAGCGCGGCCTGGACCGCGCGCTGGCCCACCACGCCACCGAGGTCGCGGTCTTCGCCAGCGCCACCGAGACCTTCGCCCGACGCAACCTCAACCGCTCGGCGGCGGAGGCCCTGGAGATGTTCAAGCCGGTGGTCGAGCGCGCCGCCGCGGCCGGGGTGCCGACCCGCGGCTACCTCTCGATGTGCTTCGGCGACCCCTGGGAGGGGCCGGTGCCCCAGGACCAGGTGGTCGGCTTCGGCGTCCGGCTGCTGGAGCTCGGCTGCACCGAGCTCAGCCTCGGCGACACCATCGGCGTGGCCACCCCGGGCCAGGTCACCGCACTGCTCGAGGCCTTCGACCGGGCCGGGGTCGGCGCGGACCGGCTGGCCGTCCACTTCCACGACACCTACGGCCAGGCCCTGGCCAACACCCTGGCGGCGCTGCGCTCCGGCGTCACCACGGTGGACGCCTCGGCCGGTGGCCTGGGCGGCTGCCCGTACGCCAAGAGCGCCACCGGGAACCTCGCCACCGAGGACCTGGTCTGGATGCTGCACGGCCTCGGCATCGAGACCGGGGTGGACCTGCGCTCGCTGGTCGCCACCAGCGCGTGGATGGCGCGGCAGCTCGGCCGGCCGAGCCCCTCCCGGGCCGTCCAGGCCCTGGCCGGCAGCGTGGCCGCCGACTCCTCGGACGCCGCCTCCGGCTGAGCCCCGGCCCCCTCGACCCGTTCCACGGCCGGCCGTTCCCACGGCCGGCCCCTTACCGCTCCCCCGCCCCGGGCAGCGGCCCGGCACCGGCCCGGCGTCTTCCCCGGCGCGCGCCACCGGGCCGTCCCGGCCCCGACCGACCCCAACTCCGGGCCCTGCGGCCCCGATCCAGGAGGATCACCATGCTCGACCACCGCTTGGACCGCGAGTACGAGGAACTGCGCCGCACCGTCGAGCAGTTCGCCAACGACGTGGTGGCCCCGAAGATCGGGGAGTACTACGAGCAGAACGAGTTCCCGTACGAGATCATCCGCGAGATGGGCCAGATGGGGCTGTTCGGCCTGCCCTTCCCGGAGGAGTACGGCGGCATGGGCGGCGACTACTTCGCCCTCGGCCTGGCGCTGGAGGAGCTGGCCCGGGTCGACTCCTCGGTGGCGATCACCCTGGAGGCCGCGGTCTCGCTCGGCGCGATGCCGATCTACCGCTTCGGCACCGAGGAGCAGAAGCGGGAGTGGCTGCCCCGGCTGACCTCGGGCGAGCTGCTCGGCGCCTTCGGCCTGACCGAGCCGGAGGGCGGCTCCGACGCGGGGGCGACCCGCACCACCGCCCGCTACGACGCGGAGACGGACGAGTGGGTGATCAACGGCACCAAGTGCTTCATCACCAACTCCGGTACCGAGATGACCGGTCTGGTCACCGTGACCGCCCTGACGGAACCGATCGCTCGTTCGAGTGAAGACTCGGCTGACGTCTCGTCAACTCGCGAGATCTCCTCCATCATCGTTCCCACCGGTACCCCTGGGTTCACCGTCTCCCGCAAGTACTCCAAGGTCGGGTGGAACGCATCCGACACCCGTGAACTGTCCTTCACCGACTGCCGGGTCCCCGCCGCCAACCTGCTCGGCACCCGTGGCCGCGGCTACGCCCAGTTCCTGCGCATCCTCGACGAGGGTCGCATCGCCATCGCAGCCCTGGCCACCGGCCTGGCCCAGGGCTGCGTCGACCAGTCCATCAGCTACGCCGGCACCCGCCGCGCCTTCGGGCGGACGATCGGCTCCAACCAGGTCATCCAGTTCAAGCTCGCCGACATGGAGATGCGCGCGCACACCTCCCGCCTGGCCTGGCGGGACGCCGCCTCCCGGCTGCTGCACTCCGAGCCGTTCAAGAAGGAGGCCGCCATCGCGAAGCTGTACTCCTCGGAGGCGGCCGTCGACAACGCCCGGGAGGCCACGCAGATCCACGGCGGCTACGGCTTCATGAACGAGTACCCGGTCGCCCGCATGTGGCGCGACTGCAAGATCCTGGAGATCGGGGAGGGCACCTCCGAGGTCCAGCGGATGCTGATCGCAAGGGAGTTGGGCGTCAACTCCTGACACCGTGACACGGGTGGGGCCGAGCGCCCGACCGGCCCCACCCCGCCACCACGTCAGGAACGACACTTTCGGTGTGCGCGAGGCGTGCCACCCGCCGCGCGCACACCATCGGTCAGGTTCTCCACCACGTCTGCACGGGAGGGCACTTCAGCCGCCTCGGCGGCCCCGGCGCGCACGGCCGCCTCCCGGGCGCGGTCGATGCTGTCCGGGAGGCGACGGGACGCTGCGGAGCCGAGGCAGCCCGGGCCCCGGCGAACTCGGCGGCCCCGGGCCCGGCGAACTCGGCGGCGGGGCTCAGGGGATGACGATCACGGGCCGGTTCGCCCGGCGCGCCAGCCGGCCCGAGACCGAACCGAACAGCTTGCCCAGCAGCCCGTGCGTGGTCCCGACCACGATCGCGTCGGCGGCGTACTCCCGGCCGACCTCCTCGATCTCGTGGCAGATGTCCCCTCCCCGCTCGACCAGGATCCAGGGCACCCCGTTCAGGTAGTCCGCGCACGCGAGTTCCAGGCCGAGGATCTCCGTGCGATGGTCGGGCAGGTCCACGAACACCGGCGGCTCGCAGCCGGCCCAGACCGTCGCCGGCAGCCGGTTGGCGACGTGCACGATCACCAGCCCGCACTGCGACCGGCGGGCCATGCCGACCGCGTACGCGAGCGCGCGTTCGCTGGAGAGCGAGCCGTCGAAGCCGACCACCACACCGTGCTGGAAGACCGGGTCACAGGTCCGCGCGGGCTGGGCCGCGAGCTCCGGTCCACCGGTCCTCCCCGGGACGGCTCCTGCCGCACCGGTACCACCCGCGATCGTTCCGTCCGTCATCGCAGCCCCCTCACTACTTCCACCGCGACCCTCACCCCGTCGGCCGCGCCACCGCTGACGCGGCTGCAGCCGGCCCCGGCGCACGACGTCCCGGACCGGGACGGCCGCAGCCCGAAGGCCTGCGCTCCCTCCGGACCGTTCGGCCTCGGACGTGTCCAGTGCGTCCGAGGTGCCCGACCCACCCGGCAGGCCGGGCGTGCCCGGTGCCCCGGGGCGCAGCTCCCGCTCGATCCGGGCGCCGAGAGCGGCGTCCGCCGGTTCGGGGAGCTCAAAATCGACCATGGCTCAAAGCTCTTCGAGTGGAATGGGCCGACAGAAGGGGGCACGGATGCCCGGGCAACAGGTCCACCCAAGACACCGAGCCGGTCTCCGCCGAGCACCACCGAATGTGACCTGTTCCTCTCAGAGTACGACTGGCACCGGGCCCCGCCCAGCGGCAGAGCCCTTGAACGCCAAGGAATCCCGCGAACGGAGTCGCGCGTTTCCGGTTCTTCACGCCCCGCCGTCGAGCCCGTGCGCCAGGGCCCTTCGGGGAAGGTTCCCTGGAGCTTCGCCGAGGAAGCCCCTGGACGCAACAGGGCCCCGGTACACCGTGATCCGACTGTCACCGACCGGTCGGATCACCGGCGGCGCGGCCGCCCAGCGACCTCCGCCGGGCTCTCCCCTATATACGTGCACGTCACCCGCATCCGCCGTGCGGCACCGGAGGCCGCAGTACCGATCCACCCACGCCCCCGGCCAAACCTCCGACCTCCGCCGGACGCCCACCGGGCAACCGCTTCCGGCCAATTCGAGTCGGCACGGAGGGTAACGTGGCAATTGCCTGCTGCATACTCCGGCCTGCTGGCAGCATGCACCGCATGCCGCTGCTGCTGCTCGACCTCGACAACACCCTGCTGCCCCGGGACGCCGCCTTCCGTGCCTGGGCCCGGGACTTCCTGGCCGAGCACCGGCTACCCGCGACCGACCTGAGCTGGCTCACCACCATCGACGGCGGCGGCTACGTGCCGCGCAGCACCGTACTCGGGGCCGCCAAGCGCCGCTACGGACTGGACCGCTCGATGGACTTCCTGCTCGGCCACTACCGGCGGGGCATCAACTCGCACATCCACTGCCCGTCCTCGCACCTCGCCGCGCTCAACGCCGCCAGGTCCGCGGGCTGGCTGATCGGCATCGTGAGCAACGGCGGCACCAACCCCCAGTTGGAGAAGATCCGGCGGTGCGGGCTCAGCGCCCTGGTCGACGGCTGGGTGATCTCCGAGGAGGCCCGCTACCTCAAGCCCGACCCGCGGATCTTCGAGATCGCCGCGCAGCGCTGCGGCGTGCCGCCGACCGGCGACTGGACCGACCGGACCTGGATGGTCGGCGACCACGCTCCCGCCGACATCGCCGGCGCCGAACTGACCGGCCTGCGCAGCGTCTGGCTCCACCACGGCCGCCCGTGGTCCGAGCCCGGCTACCGCCCGACCCTCAGCGCGGCCGGCCTCCCGGAGGCCGTCGGGCTGATCCTCTCCGCCCGCCCGGCCCCGAACGCCGCGAGCACCGCGGCCGCCGCCCGCCGTACCGCCACCACCACCACGGCCGCCCGGGCCCGGGCGGAGGCCCGGCTGCACGGCGAGTCCCGGGCGGGGCTCCGTTCGGAGACCCGCGCCGAGCCCCACCGCGAAGCCCACCGCGAGCCCCGCCCTGAGGTCCGTCCTGAGGTCCGCCGCGAGACCGTCGCCGAGGCCCGGCACGAACTCCGGCCCAAGAGCCGCGTCGGGGTCGCGGAGGTCACCCCGCTCCGCGCGCCGACCACCCAGGGCCCGCAGAGCGCGCAGCCCGCCCGGCCCCAGACCGCCCAGGCCGCCCGGACCACCCAGGCCACGCCCGCCGGGCCGGGCACCGAGACCCGCAGCGGGCTGCCGAACGCTAGCGCCACCAGCGCGTAGCGCCGCACTCCACGAACCCGAGCCGCCGGTACAGGGGTTCACCGAGCAGGGTGGCCACCAGGGTGAAGACCCGCCCCGGCTGCGCCGCGAGCGCGGTCGAGAGCACGGCCCGCCCCAGTCCCAGCGAGCGGTGGGACGGCAGCGTCGCGACCCAGTAGACGCCCACCGTCTCGCCGTCGTCGTACGTCATGCAGGCCGCCGCCGGGACGCCCTCGACCCGGCACAGCCAGGCCCGGTAGCCGGACTCCGCCAGCATCGCGGGCGACAGCACCACACCGGCGCGCCACGGCTGGTGGTCCTCCAGCGGGAAGCCGTCCACCACCACCCGCTCCAGTTCGGCGAGTTCGGCCTCCGTGCCGACCTCCTCGACCGTCACGCCCGGCCGCAGCCGCGCTGCGCCCTCCGTCACGGCCGCCGCAGCCACCTCGGGCTCGCGGACCATGACCGCCATCGGACGGGTGGGCGTGTACCCGCCCGCGCTGAAGTCCAGCCCGCCGTACGGGTCCTCCACCACGATCCGCGTGGTGCCCCACTTCTCGAACAGATCCGCCAGCTCCGCCTGCAGGCCCGCGGCCCCGGCTGACGGTCCGTCAGCCGCGCCGATCCCGTCCGTACCCACACCACCCGTGCCGGTTGTGCCCGTGCCCGCGGTCCCGTACGGACGGGTGACCACCGCGCGGTGGGCGTCGGTCTCGTTCCTGGTGCACCGGACGGCGGCGAAGCCCTCCCGCTGCTCGGACTCCCAACCGTGGGCGCGGGCTTGGGCCAGCCAGAACGCAGCGGCGTTGGCGTTGGCCTGTTCGAGTCGACCGATCTTCGTCATGATCCGACCATACGATCCAGCCTCGCCGCCCGGTGGCCCAAACGGAACACCAGGTCACGCCCCGCCCGGGGCCGGCCCGGGCGGCCTCCGCCCCACCGTCGCATCCGCGCCACCCAGCGCCCACCGGCGCACAAGCAGATGGCGCACGCCCCCTTCACGGACCGGCAGTTTTCAGTCAATCTCGTTACCGGCGCGCACCGTTCGGCAAAGCCGCAGACCAGACCGCTCCACGCGGCACGTTCTCCGGCTCAGCCGGGCGGTCGGTCGTGCGGCAACCAGCCATCGAACCCCTCGCCCTCTTCACAGGGGGGTCGACGCCTGCCACGCTTCGTGATCGAATGCATCACGCCAAATTGCCATGTCGACATAGCGTCGGATGGTGAACTTGTCACAACGGCAACGGTCCACCCAGTAGATTCGATCTTGGCGAGCAGGGCGAGCAGTTGGGCACCACGGCACGACCACACCACACCACCGAGGGGGCTGGAGCGCCTTGAGCAGGGTGAGCAGGAGCGACACGGGTCCTGGCGGCGGCCAGCCGTCGGCCGGCTTCACGATCCGCTCGTCGAGAGACACCGCGCCGCACCAGCCCCACCCACCGCACCCGGGCTCGCACCTCGGCCCCCAGTACGGCCCCCCGTACGGACCGCCACCCGGCGCCCCGCAGGGCCACTCCCCGTTCCCCTCCGCCGCCCAGGACCAGCCGGCCCCGGCCTCGCAGCACACCAACTCCGCTGCCCGGCGCGCGGCTTCCGCCCTCTCTCCCCTGTCGGTCGGTCAGTCGTCCCAGCCGGCCGGGCAGTTGACGCACGGCCAGTTCGCCCAAGGCCCGCACAACTCACACGGGCACGGACACGGGCACGGCGCCGGTGCCTCCGGCGTGATCGGCGGTGCCGCCGGCACCGCCGTCGCCGTCGCACCTCCCGCCGCCCCGTCCGGCGGCGGCCTCCTCGGCCACAGCACCGCCCCGCGCAAGCTCTCCGGCCGCCGACGCCGCGAGACGGTGGCCGTCCTGATCTTCGGCGGGGCCCCGATCTTCGAGAGCTCGATCCCGCTCTCGGTCTTCGGCGTGGACCGCCAGGACGCCGGGGTCCCCCGGTACCGCCTGCTGGTCTGCGCCGGCGAGGACGGGCCGCTGGCCACCACCGGCGGCCTCACCCTCACCGCCCCGTACGGCCTGGAGGCGCTCGCCCGGGCCGGCACCATCGTCGTCCCGGCCTGGCGCTCGATCTCGCAGCCGCCCCCGCCGGAGGCGATCGCCGCCCTGCGCAAGGCGCACCACGAGGGTGCCCGGATCATCGGCCTCTGCACCGGGGCGTTCGTGCTGGCCGCCGCCGGCCTGCTGGACGGCCGCCCGGCCACCACCCACTGGATGTACGCGCCGACGCTGGCCAAGCGCTACCCGAAGGTCCACGTCGACCCGCGCGAGCTCTTCGTCGACGACGGCGACGTGCTCACCTCCGCCGGCACCGCCGCCGGGATAGACCTCTGCCTGCACGTGGTGCGCAGCGACCACGGCGCCGAGGCGGCCAACGCCCTGGCCCGCCGCCTGGTGGTGCCCAACCGGCGCAGCGGCGGAGGACAGGCCCAGTACATCGATCAGTCTTTACCTGAGGAGATCGGCAACGACCCGCTCGCCGAGGTCGTGACCTGGGCCCTGGAGAACCTCAACCAGCAGTTCGACGTCGAGGTCCTGGCCGCCCGCGCCTACATGAGCCGCCGCACCTTCGACCGGCGGTTCCGCACGCTCACCGGTAGCGCCCCGCTGCAGTGGCTGATCACCCAACGGGTGCTCCAGGCCCAGCGGTTGCTGGAGGCGTCCGAGCTCTCGGTGGACGACGTCGCGCGCCGTTGCGGCTTCCGTTCCCCGGTCGCGCTGCGCGGCCACTTCCGGCGGCAGCTCGGGGTCTCCCCGGCCGCCTACCGGACCAGCTACCGGGCCAGGCGTCCGCTCCCGGCCGGGAGCACCGCCGTCGGCGCGGCGGCCGCCCCCGGGGGGACCGTCCTCGGCGGTTCCGCGGCACCGGGCCAGGCCGGGGTCACCCCGACGGTTCCGCCGCAGACCCACCCGGCGGACCGCCCCGCGATGGCCCCGCACGGTGCACCGCACCTGACGAACGGTCCGACCCGCCCCCTGGTCCCGTCCCAGGGCGGCCAGAGCGGCCACGGCCACGGCCACCCGCGCCCCGGCGGCACGGGTGCCGGCTCCGGCGCCGGAGCCCGGCAGCACACCCCGGCCGGCCCCGCCCCCGGTGTCGAGCACGCCCACGCGGCCGCCGCCGAGGAGGGCTACGGCCCGGGCCACGTCCAAGGCCACGGGCCGGGGCACGGCCACGTCCAGGGCCACGTCCAGCCGACGGCCCGTGAGCTGGCGCAGGGTCACCGTGCGGACGGCGCACCGCCGTCCGCGCCCCGCTCCGACCGGACGTACCAGGAGCACCCCGAGCACGCCCAACACGCCGAGCGCCCCGCCACGGGCAACGGCACCGAACCCGCACCGGGGCGACAACTGTCCGGGTCGAGGGATCGCGCCGTAGGCTGAGGGGCGTGAATGACCGCCTGGTATGGATCGACTGTGAAATGACGGGGCTCGACCTCGACCGGGACGCCCTGGTCGAGGTCGCCGCGTTGGTGACCGACTCCGAACTCAACATCCTCGGCGAGGGCGTGGACGTCATCATCCGTCCGCCCGCCGCCTCGCTCGAGAGCATGCCGGACGTGGTGCGCACCATGCACACCTCCTCCGGTCTGCTCGACGAGCTGGAGAACGGCGTGACCCTGGCCGAGGCCGAGGCCATGGTGCTCGCCTACGTCCGCGAGCACGCGCCCGAGGCCGGCAAGACCCCGCTCTGCGGCAACTCCGTGGCCACCGACCGGGGTTTCCTCTCCCGGGACATGCCGGCCCTGGAGGGGCACCTCCACTACCGGATCGTCGACGTGTCCTCGATCAAGGAGCTGGCCCGCCGCTGGTTCCCGCGGGCGTACTACAACAGCCCGCAGAAGGGCGGCAACCACCGCGCCCTGGCGGACATCCGGGAGAGCATCGCCGAACTCCGCTACTACCGCGAGGCGGTGTTCGTCCCCCAGCCCGGTCCGGACACCGACGCCGCCCGGACGATCGCCGCCAAGTACCAGCTGCCGACGACCTGACGAACCGCCGGACACCGTCCGGCACCGCCGCCGCGGCCCGGTCCGCCGGCCCGGCGGACTGACCAGCGGTCCTCGACCACCCGTCACGTAAACCCTGGCGCGAGCACCCTCTCCGATCCTGTAGAGTTCTTCTTGTCGGAGCGGGAACGCCCCGGACAGATGGTGGGTGTAGCTCAGTTGGTAGAGCACCTGGTTGTGGTCCAGGTGGCCGCGGGTTCGAGTCCCGTCACTCACCCCATCGCCTTCAGGCCCTGATCTCAACGGATCGGGGCCTGAAGGCTTTTCGCGTTCCCCCGCACTCCCCTGCGCTCCCCGACATTCCCCCGCGCCTCTCCGGCCGACTCTCCTGCGGGCACTACCCTCAATTCCTACCGGCTAGTAACATCGCGCCCATGACCATGACCCAGATCGGCCAGCTGCTCGACTCCACCGTCCCCATGGCCCACACCCTCGGCCTGGAGTACCTGGAGACCACCCCCGAGCGCGCCGTCCTCCGCCTCCAGGACCGGCCCGAGTACCGCAACCACGTCGGCGGCCCGCACGCCGGTGCGATGTTCACCCTCGCCGAGACCGCCAGCGGCTGCATCGTGCTGGCCGCCTTCGGCGACCAGCTGGGCCGCGCCGTGCCGCTGGTCGTGAAGACCGAGACCGCCTACCTCAAGCTGGCCAAGGGCGTGCTCACCGCCACCGCCACCCTGGGCCGCCCGATCGCCGACGTGGTCGCCGAGCTGGACAAGGGCGAGCGCCCGGAGTTCGAGGTCACCGTCGACGTCGCCCGCGAGGACGGCGACGTCACCAGCACCATGAAGATCTCCTGGACCCTGCGCCCGAACTCCTGAGCCGGACCTGACCCGGGGTCAGACCTCCAGGCCGCCCCCGGCCCGGGTGAGACGCGTCACACCCACCCGGGCCGGACGGGCCGGCCTGTCGGCCCGGAAGCCCCGGACCGCCACTCCGTCACGCCGAGTCCCGCACCACCAGCTCGGTCGCCAGCACCACCTGCCGCCGCGCCCGCCCCCGTTCGGCGATCTCGTCGAGCAGCAGCCGCGCCATCGTCCGCCCCATCTCCTCGATCGGCTGCCGCACGCTGGTCATGGCCGGCTCGGTGTGCCGGGCCACGATCGAGTCGTCGAAGCCGATCACCGCCACGTCGTCCGGCACCCGCCTCCCGGCGGCCCGGAGCACCTGCATCGCCCCCGCCGCCATCACGTCCGAGGCGCAGAACACCCCGTCCACCTCCGGACGGCGCGTCAGCAGTTCGCGCATCGCCAGCCGTCCGCCCTCCTCGGTGAAGTCGCCGAGCACCACCAGCTCCTCCCGGTACGGGCGGCCGGCCTCCTCCAGCGCCCCGCGGTACCCGGCCAGGCGGGCCCGGGCCACCTCCATGTCCATCGGGCCGGTGACGGTGGCCACCTGCTCGCAGCCGCGCCGCAGCAGGTGCCGGACGGCCATCCTGGCCCCGCCCGCGTTGTCCGCGTGGACGTAGCTGAGCGGCTCCAGGTCGCCCCGGCGCCCGGCCAGCACCGAGGGGATCTCCAGGCTCTCCAACAGGGCGGGCAGCGGGTCGTCCTGATGCACCGACACCACCAGTACGCCGTCCACCCGTTGTGCGGTCAGATAGGCCGAAAGTCGTTCCCGCTCGCGCTGGTTGCGGACCAGGATCAGCAGGAGCTGCATGTCGGTCTCGGCGAGTTCGGCCGAGACCCCGCTGATGATGTCGGAGAAGTACGGCTCCGAGAACAGTCTGGTCTCCGCCTCCGGCACCACCAGGGCGATCGAGTCGGTGCGCGAGGTGACCAGGGTGCGGGCGGCCCGGTTGGGGACGTAGCCGAGTTCGGCGATGGCGGCGTTGACGGCCTCGCGGGCCTTCTCGCTCACCCGGGGGGAGCCGTTGACCACCCGGGAGACGGTGCCCCGGCCGACCCCGGCGAGGGCCGCGACCTCCTCCAGGGTGGGGCGGGCCGCGGTCCGGCCGGCCCCCGGTTCCCCCTGGGGCCCCGTCGGGCGCTGTGCGGCGGTCTGGCTCATCGCTCACCTCGTGGGACGCGTACGTGATCTGGCACGTGATCGGGCAGTTCGCTGCTCATTGTGGCCGCTCCGGACGGCGGTTCACCGACCGCGGATCCGACGGGCGTCCGACGGGTGTCCGGCGACCAATCAGGCAACCGATCCGGCGCCTGCTCTTGACACCCGCCCCCGGCAGCCAGCAACCTTCCGGCAGGCACCCCATGGGAGCGCTCCCACATTCTCACACCTTCCCACCCGGACCAAGGAGAACGTCATGCGCCGCAGCACCGCCCTCCCCCACAGAGCCGCCGCCCTCGCCACCGCCGCCCTCGTCCTGACGGGCTGCTCCAGCGCCGCCGACGGCTCGGCCGGCGGATCGGCGGGCGACTCCGCGGGCGCGAAGATCACCCTGACCGTCGGGGACTTCGGCACCTTCGGTTACCAGGAGGCCGGGCTGTACGAGGAGTACATGGCGGCCCACCCGAACATCACCGTCAAGTACGAGACCGCGCAGGACGGCCAGAAGTACTGGGACGCGCTGACCACCCGCCTCGCCGCGGGCAGCGGCCTGGCCGACGTCCAGGCCGTCGAGGTGGGCTACATCGCCCAGGCCACCGGCAAGTTGGCGGACAAGTTCGTCGATCTCGGCAAGACCGACGGGGTGAGCGCGGGGGCCTGGCTGCCGTGGAAGTCCCAGCAGGCGACCACCGCGCAGGGCTCGCTGATCGGCCTCGGCACCGACATCGGCCCGATGGCGATCTGCTACCGCAAGGACCTGTTCCAGCAGGCCGGGCTGCCCTCCGACCGGGAGGCGGTCGGCGCGCTCTGGGCCGGGGACTGGTCGAAGTTCGTCGAGAAGGGCAAGGAGTACCAGGCCAAGGCCCCGGCCGGGACCTTCTTCACCGACTCGGCCAGCGGCCTGTTCAACGCGGTGATCTCCAGCGGCACCCAGCAGTACTCGGACGCCTCCGGCAAGCTGGCCGTCAAGGACAGCGCCAGCGTGCAGAAGGCCTGGGACCTCTCGGTCAGCGCCTCGCAGGCCAAGATCAGTGCCGGGCTGCGGCAGTTCCAGAAGCCGTGGGAATCCGCCTTCGCCAACGCCAAGTTCGCCACCGTGGTCTGCCCGTCCTGGATGACCGGCATCGTCAGCAAGCAGTCCGGCGAGGCCGGCAAGGGCAAGTGGGACATCGCCAAGGCCCCCGTCGCGGCCAACTGGGGCGGCGCCTTCCTGACCGTACCGAAGGCGGGCAAGCACACCAAGGAGGCCGCCGCGCTGGCCGCCTGGCTGACCGCGCCCGAGCAGCAGGCCAAGGTCTTCACCAAGGTCGGCAACCTGCCCTCGACCGGCGCGGGCCTCCAGCTCCCGGCCGTGCAGGGGGCCAAGCTGGACTACTTCGGCGACACCCCGACCGGCCAGATCTACGCGGCCGCGGCCGGCTCCATCCAGCCCGCCAAGATCGGCCCGGACGACGGCACCGCGAAGACCATCATCACCGACAACGGGATCCTCGACATCGAGGAGCACGGCACCGACCCGGCCAAGGCCTGGCAGAACGTGCTGAAGGCGATCGACGACAAGATCAACAACTGACGCCGGCTCGCCCCACGCACCCCGCTCCACCATCGACCGCCGCCCGGCCGACGCCTGACGCCGTCGGCCGGGCGGCACCCAAGCCGCCGTCCCGGGAGGACACCCCGTGGCCACCCCAGCCCCGCCCGCCACCGCACCCGAGAACCCGCCGAAGGCCCTCCGTACCGTCAAGCCGCCCGCCGCGCCGTCCAGTTGGCGCTCCCGGCTGTACCGCCTCGACCTGAAGGCCGCGCCCTACGCCTACGTCGCCCCGTTCTTCCTCTGCTTCGCCGCCTTCGGCCTGATCCCGCTGGTGTGGACCGGCTGGCTCTCCCTGCACCAGGTGGACCTGCTCACCCCGGACGTCATGGAGTGGCGCGGTTTCGGCAACTACACCCGGCTCTGGGACAGCGAGCAGTTCTGGACCGCGCTGCGGAACACCTTCACCATCGGGGTGCTCTCCACCGTCCCCCAGCTGCTGATGGCCCTCGGCCTGGCCCACCTGCTCAACTACCGCCTGCGCGGCCGGGGTTTCCTGCGGGTCGCGGTGCTCGCCCCGTACGCGACCTCGATCGCGGCGGCCACCCTGGTCTTCGTCCAGCTGTTCAACCCGGACTACGGGGTGGTGAACTGGGCGTTGTCCGCGGTCGGGGTCGAGCGCACCGACTGGTTCGCCGACACCTGGCCCTCGCAGATCGCCATCTCGACCATCGTGACCTGGCGCTGGACGGGCTACAACGCGCTGATCTACCTGGCCGCGATGCAGGCCGTGCCGAAGGACCTCTACGAGGCGGCCTCGCTGGACGGGGCCTCGCGGTGGCAGCAGTTCACCCGGATCACCATCCCGTCGATCCGGCCGACCATCCTGTTCACCATCATCGTCTCGACCATCGGCGCCACCCAGCTGTTCGGCGAGCCGATGCTGTTCGGCGGCGGGGTCGGGGTGAGCGGCGGCTCCGCGCACCAGTACCAGACCCTGAGCCTCTACCTGTACGAACTCGGCTGGCCCAGCCGCCAGTTGGGCCGCGCCTCGGCGGTGGCCTGGACGATGCTGCTGATCCTGCTGCTGATCGGCGCGGTCAACTACCTGATCGCCCGCCGCAACCGCCGCGCCGAGCTGGGAGGCTGACCGATGAGCACCCTGACCACCCCCCGCCCGACGCCGGCCGCCACCGCGAAGCCCGCCGCCCGGCGCCGGTTCCGGGCCGGTGCGGGCGACCACGACAAGGCCGGGCCGATCACCTACCTGCTGCTCGGCCTGGCCGCCGTCGTCTCGCTCTTCCCGCTCTACTGGACCTTCGTGGCCGCCACCCACACCGGCGAGCGGGTGGCCCAGGCACCGCCCCCGCTGCTGCCCGGCGGCTCGCTCTGGGCCAACGTCTCCACCGTCTGGGAGCAGGCCGCGATGGGGAAGGCGCTGCTCAACTCGACCATCGTGGCCGGGCTGGTCGCGCTCTCCACGGTGGCCTTCTCCACGCTGGCCGGCTTCGCCTTCGCCAAGCTGCCGTTCCGGGGCCGGAACGCGCTGCTCACCCTGGTGGTGGCGACCATGACCATCCCGCCCCAGCTGAGCGTGATCCCGCTCTACCGGATCATCACCGACCTGGAGTGGGGCAACCAGCTGCAGTCGGTGGTCCTGCCCTCCCTGGTGGCCGCCTTCGGGGTCTTCTTCATGCGCCAGTTCCTGGCCGAGGCCCTGCCGGTGGAGCTGATCGAGGCCGCCCGGGTGGACGGTGCGCACAGCCTGCGGATCGTCTGGCACGTGGTCTTCCCGATCGCCCGCCCGGCCATGGCGGTGCTCGGCATGCTGGTCTTCGTGCAGTCCTGGAACGACTTCTTCTGGCCCTTCGTGGTGCTCACCCAGCAGAACCCGACGGTGCAGGTCGCGCTCTCCGCGATCGGCGGCGGCAGCGCGTACGACGTCAACCAGGCGGTCATCATGACCGGCGCGCTGGTCGGCACCCTGCCGCTGCTGCTGATCTTCGCCGTGCTGGGCAAGCACATCGTCGGCGGCATCACCGCCGGTGCCGTCAAGAGCTGACCGCGCGTCAGCCCCTCTACCTTGGGAGCGCTCCCGCAATGACCGTGACCGAACCCGGCCCGCTCGCCTCCACCGCGACGCACACCGCCGGCCCCGCCTTCCCGCCCGGCTTCGCCTGGGGCGCGGCCACCGCCGCCTACCAGATCGAGGGGGCCGCCGCCGAGGACGGCCGCACCCCCTCGATCTGGGACACCTTCAGCCACACCCCCGGGCGGGTGGCCAACGGCGACACCGGCGACATCGCGGTGGACCACTACCACCGCTTCCGCGAGGACGTCCGGCTGATGGCCGAACTCGGCCTGACCTCCTACCGGTTCTCGCTCTCCTGGCCGCGCGTCCAGCCCACCGGCCGCGGCCCCGCGGTCCAGCGCGGCCTGGACTTCTACCGCGCGCTCACCGACGAGCTGCTGGCCCACGGCATCACCCCCGTCGCCACCCTCTACCACTGGGACCTCCCCCAGCACCTCGAGGAGGCGGGCGGCTGGCCGGCCCGGGAGACCGCGTACCGCTTCGCCGAGTACGCCGCCCTCGCCGCCGAGGCGCTCGGCGACCGGGTCGCCACCTGGACCACCCTCAACGAGCCCTGGTGCAGCGCCTTCCTCGGCTACGGCTCCGGCGTGCACGCCCCCGGCCGCACCGACCCGGCCGACGCCCTCCGGGCCGCCCACCACCTCAACCTCGGCCACGGCCTGGCCGTCGGCGCCCTGCGCGCCGCGCTCCCCCGTACCGCGCGGCTCGCCGTCTCGCTCAACCTGCACCAGGTCCGCCCGCTCACCCAGGACCCGGCCGACCTGGACGCGGCCCGCCGGATCGACGCCGTCGGCAACCGGATCTTCACCGGCCCGATGCTGGACGGCGCCTACCCCGCCGACCTGCTCGCCGACACCGCGCACCTGGTGGACTGGGACGCCCTGGTGCGGCCGGGCGACCTGGCCGAGACCAGCCGGCCGATCGACCTGCTGGGCATCAACTACTACACCCCGACGGTGGTTTCGAGTACCGCCAACGCCCCGGACCGCCACCGTCACGACGGCCACGGTGCCAGCGATCACTCCCCCTGGCCCGGCGCCGAGGAGGTGGCCTTCCACCTGGCCCCCGGCGAGGTCACCGCGATGGGCTGGCCGATCGACCCGAGCGGCCTGACCGACCTGCTGCTCGC
This sequence comes from Kitasatospora sp. NPDC051853, assembly GCF_044452665.1. Classification (NCBI taxonomy): domain Bacteria; kingdom Bacillati; phylum Actinomycetota; class Actinomycetes; order Kitasatosporales; family Streptomycetaceae; genus Kitasatospora; species Kitasatospora sp. NPDC051853. The sequence continues at coordinate 31,888 of NZ_JBITBY010000014.1, forward strand.
GGTCCACCGCTCCCACCCCGGCCTGCCGATGCTGGTCACCGAGAACGGCGCGGCCTTCGAGGACCGGGTGGGCCCCGACGGCACCGTGGACGACCAGGACCGGATCGCCTACCTGCACGACCACCTCGCCGCACTGGCCCGGGCGGTGGAGCTCGGCGCCGACGTGCGCGGCTACTACCTCTGGTCGCTGCTGGACAACTTCGAGTGGGCGTACGGGTACGCGAAGCGCTTCGGCGCCGTGCACGTGGACTACGCGACGCTGACCCGCACCCCGAAGGCCAGCGCGCACTGGTACGCCGAGGTGATCCGTACCGGAACGCTCCCCGTACGGAACTGACGGGGCGTGACCTTCGCGGGTGGGGTGTCGTTCTCTGTTGACGTGCGAGCAAACCACGTGGCGCAGCCGCGAGTCGAGGGACCGGTCGGTGAGTGCACGGACTCCGTGGCGGAGGGCGGAGCCGGCGGCGGAGCGGGGCGGGGGCGGCTGCCCCGCCCGCGCACCAGGACGCTGGCGGCCGGGGGTGCGGTGCTCGCCCACGTCTGGGGCCTCGGGCTCGGGGTGGGCGCCGCGTACGCCGCGGACGGTTCGGCGGTGGCCGGGCTGCTCGGCCCCGATCTGGTCCAACGGGCGGACGCCCCGGCCCTGTTGGGCCAGCTGACCGGGGTCGCGACCCCGGTGCTGGAGCAGCAGACCGCCTCGGTGGCCAAGGCGCTCCAGGAGCGGATCAAGACCGACGGACTGCCGCTGCCCGGCCAGGCCACCACCGTTCCGGACGCCTTCGCCATCGCGGCGGTGCTGCTCCCCTCGGTGCCGCCGCAGCCGCGCGGCGACCAGCCCCGGGCCTCCCGCTCCGGTGCCGAGGAGCAGGCGGGGGCGCCGGCGCCCGGCGCCCGGCCCAGGATCGAGGCGCCCGTCGCCGCCCCGAGCTCCGCGGCCGGGGCGGTGCGGGCCCCCGGTGGCGGCACCGCGGTCCCCGCCGTACGGACCGCCACCGTCCAGCTGCCGCCGGGCGGTTGGGGCCCGGCCGCACCGGAGGAGCAGGTGGAGCTGGCCGCCGCCACCCCGGTGGAGACCGAGGGCGAGCTGACCGCCGTACTGGTACCGATCGCGGCCGGGATGCTGCTCACCGGGGCGGCGATGTACAAGCACAAGGGCCTGCCGCGCGGGCACTGATCCCCGTTCGGCCCGCTTCCACTGGCCGGTCGGCGGAAGCGGGTCGACGGAAGCGGGTCAGCGGAAGACGCCGGGCGGCGGGGTCGGGGACGGCGCCGCCGTGGCGTCCGTGGCCGGGAGCGCCCCGGCCGTGAAGTCGGTGAGCCCCCGGCCGTGTTCGATCCGGCCGAGGTAGGAGTCGGAGGCCACCCGGCGGCCCAACTCGTCGAGCGGGAGCGGCTGCTGGGCGGCCGCCAGGATGAGGTTGCCGAAGCGCTTGCCGCGCAGCACCGCCGGATCGGCGATCAGGCAGACCTCCGGGAAGACCGCCAGCAGGGTGGCCACCTGGGAGCGGGCGAAGGGCAGCGCACCGCCGTCGGCGATGTTGGCCGCGTACCGCCCGCCCGGGGCCAGCGCCCCGGCCGCCAGGGTGGCGAACTCCACGGTGGCGCAGTGGGCCGGGGTCCGGGCACCGGAGAAGACGTCGGCGATCACCAGGTCCACCGAGCCCTCGGGGGTGCGTTCCAGCACCGCACGGGCGTCCGCACCGCGCACCTTGATCTGCCAGCCGCGCTCCAACGGCAGTTCGGCGCGCACCAGTTCGGTCAGCTCGGGGTCGATCTCGGCGACCTGCTGACGGGACCTCGGACGGGTGGCGGCGGTGTAGCGGGCCAGGGTGAGCGCGCCGCCGCCGAGGTGGAGCACGGTGACCGGGCGCCCCGGTGGGGCGGCCAGGTCGATCAGGTGGCCCAGGCGCCGCTGGTACTCGAAGCCGAGGTGGGCCGGGTCCGCCAGGTCGACCAGGGACTGCGGGGCGCCGTCCAGCAGCAGCGTCCAGGCCCGGGCGCGGTCCCGGTCGGGGACCAGTTCGGCCAGGCCGGAGGCGACCTTGCGGGCCAGCGGGCCCTGGGCGTGGATGCGGCCCTCGGCACCGGTGGTTCCGGTGCCGCCGGCAGCGCCGACGGCGTCCGGCTCGGTCTCGGTGCGAGCCCGACCGGCCCGGTTGCGTCCCATGGCAGTCATTATCGCCGGACCGGCGGACGGGGCACGGCGCCGGCTCCGCGGCTGCCGCGACGGGAAGCCGCAGGTCAGCGGCCGGAGCCGGTGGGGCCGGAGGAACGGAGCGGGGTCAGAACGGCCCGAGGCCCCCGGCCGTCAGGGTGCAGGCGGCCTCGCAGAGGGCCGAGCGGAGCACCCAGGGGTCGGTCGGGCGGGCCAGCGCGGTGGGGCCGGACGGGGGCATCACCCAGCGCGGGTCGGTGGCGGGGAGCAGCCGGGCCCCCGGGGTACAGGAGGTGCCGGGCAGGTGCCACTGCCCGGCCACCCCCGCGGGGACGAGGAACGCGATGGCGGTGCCGCCGTCGCTCTGCAGGACCGTGCCGCAGGCGCGGCGCAGGCGCAGGATGTCCACCGTCTCCAGACCGTGCCGGACGGCCACCGTGACGGTGTCCAGGCCGGACTGCAGGGAGGGCAGGACGGGCGCGGCGGCCACCGCCGCGAGCAGGGGCCGGGTGACCCTGGGGGTGGCCGGGACGGTGATGTGACGGTACTGCGGAAGTCCGGCGGCCATGGGCCCTCCTGTCTCCTCGTCAACTCGGCGGCCCCGGCCGCTCGCCCGGGCGCACCGGGCGGCGTGGGGTCGGCCAGGGGCCGCCATGTATCAGGACAACGCGAAAGGGTGCCGAAAGGCCACGGGCTGACGTACGGCAACCCATGGCATTTCATGGCATTCACAAGCAACTCTGTCCGTTTTATAGGCAATTGACCACACATCACCCCACAACCGGACGTGTCCGGTCCGTGACAGTCGGTACTCTCTGCGCTGGATCGAGACCCCCAGCTCGGAGCGCAGCACCATGGCAGCCACGAGACCACCCGTACCCAACGCCACCATGCGAGCGCTCCGGGGTGACCTCTCGCCCGGCGAGTTCGCGCTCGCGATCCGCCGGGCCGCCCGGGAGATCGGCGAGCACGTCTCCTGCGACGCACGCTACGTCGGCCGGGTGGAGTCGGGCGAGATCCGCTGCCCCAACTACGCGTACGAGCGGGTGTTCCGGCACATGTGGCCCGACCGCACGCCGGCCGAGCTGGGGTTCACCCCGCGTACGGCGGTCCGCCGCCGCGCGGCCGACCCACTGTCGGTCCCCGGTCCGAGACTTCGTCCCGGCGGGCTGCCGCCGCTCGACGACTCGTACCTTCCCGACGAGGAGAACGACGACTTGCGTCGCCGAACCTTCCTGACCGGCGGACCGGCCGCCGTGGTGGCCCCCACCTCGCTGGCCGCCGCCCTCGGCCTGGACCGCCCAGCCCTGGCCGCCCCGCGCCCCACCGCGCCCGGGCACACCGTGCCGCCCCCGCGCCGGGTCGGCGCCGCCGAGGTGCGCGGCGTCGAGCAGGCCGTCCGGGACATCCGGCTGCTGGACGACGTGCACGGCGCCGACACCCTGTTCGAGCTGGCCGGGCAGTCCTTGCGCAGCGCGTACGTCCTGCTCAACGACGGCGACTACGGCTCCGCCACCGAGCGCCGACTCCAGTCGGGCGCGGGCGAGTTGGCCATCTCGGTGGGCTGGCTGGCGCACGACTCGGACCGCACCGTGGAGGCCCGCTCCTTCTACGCCGAGGCGCTGGCCACCGCCCGGATGGCCAACGACCCGGCCCTGGAGGCGCACGTCTTCTGCAACAGCGCCTTCCTGGCCCGGGACACCGGCCGGGCCCGCGAGGCCCTGCGGGCCGCCCAGGCCGGGCAGTCCGCCGCCCGGCGGCTCGACTCGGCCCGGCTGCTCTCGCTGCTCGCCATGCGGGAGGCCGGGGCGTGGGCACTGCTGCGCGACCGGGGGGCGTGCGAGCGGGCGCTCGGCCGCGCGTACACCCTCTTCGACCAGGGTGAGGCGGAGGCCGACCCGGAGTGGATGACCTTCTTCGGCGAGGCCGAGATCGCCGGGCTGGAGTCCCAGTGCTGGTCCGCCCTGGAGGTCTGGGACCGGGCCGGGGCACTGGCCCGGCAAGCGGTCGACCTCCAGGAACCGCACTTCGTCCGCAACCGGGTGCTCTACACCGCCGAGTTGGCGCACGACCGGCTCGGACTCGGCGACCCGGCCGGGGCCGCGGTGCACGCCGCCGAGGCCGCCGCCCTGCTCGGCGAGGTCCGGTCGGCCCGGATCCGGGCCATGCTCACCGGGACGGCGCGGCAGCTGCGGGCGCACCGGGCCGTCCCGGAGGTCGCGGCCTTCCTGGCCGCGCACGAGGCCGCCTGACGGCGGGTCGGCTACCTGCCCAGGTGGGACTGGTCGTTCCAGAGTTCGACCGCCGGGGCTCCGTACTCCCAGGAGAGGACGGAGAGCGCGGCCGTGCCGAGCTTGAACCGCTGGGCGAACTCGGGGGGCAGGCCCAGCCAACGGGCCGTCATGATGCGGAGCAGGTGCCCGTGGGCGAAGACCACCACGTCGTGGTCGGCGCAGTGCATGGTGGTGGTGTCCGGGTCCGGGGTGCCGTGCTCCTCGTGCAGGCTCCCCAGGAAGGCGTCCACCCGGGCCGCCACCTCGGACAGCTTCTCGCCGCCGGGCACGCCGTCCCGCCAGATCAGCCAGCCGGGCTGGTCGGTGGCCCGGATGTCCGGACCGGTCCGGCCCTCGTACTGGCCGTAGTCCCACTCCAGCAGCTCCTCGCGGTCCACCGCGCGGGCGCCGAAGCCGGCCAGCTCGCAGGTCTCCCGGGCCCGGGAGAGCGGGCTGGTGAAGACGGTCGCCTCCGGCAGGCCGTTCCACGGCGCGGCGGCCAGCCGGACCCCGAGGGCGCGGGCCATCTCGCGGCCCTCCTCGGTGAGCGGCACGTCGGTGCGGCCGGTGTGCTGGCCGGTGACGGACCAGGCGGTCTCACCGTGGCGGACGAGCACGATACGGGCGGGCATGAGCGGCTCCTCACAACTCGTTGGCAGTTTCTCCCCGGCCAAGACGGGCACCGGCCAGCCTCCCCATCGAGTCGCCGACACCCCATGATCCCTCACCCTCCCCGGCCCGACGCCTGCGGCAGGCCTGGGAGGGAAGGGACGGGCAGGTACCGGGGCCGCCCCGTACCGCGCGGGGCGGTCGCCTGCGGCGAGCCGGGACGGCAACGGACAGGCAGGGACCCCGGACCGTCCCCGCGGCAAGGCGGGCAGCTGCGGCGTGCGCCATCGCGCAGGTATCCGACCGAGTGCCCACGAACCGCGCCGCCACGCGGCCGAACTGTCGGACCGTCAACGAGCCCGCCGCGGGCGACCTCGCCCGCAGGTGGTCCGGGGCGGCCCGGGTTGGGGCGTCCTGGCACGGGGTGTCGGTGGTGGGTGCGAGACTGGGCCGCACCATGAACGTCTCGATGCAAGGGCAGGCGGAGCCGGTCGCGCGGCGGCTCCGCGAACTGCGCGGCCCGGCGCCGCAGCGCAGCCTCGACGCCCGGGCGCTGGCGGCGCTGGCGGCCAATCCGGGGTGCCGGCGGCGGGCGGTGCTCGATGCGGCGGGGGTGGACAAGCGGGCGGTGGCGGAGCGGCTGGGCCGGCCGGCGCCGTTCGGGCAGTCGCCGTTCGCGATCACCCGGGGGAACGTCTTCGAGTCCCGGCTGAAGGACGACGGCTACGCCGCGCTGCTGGCGCCGCTCCGGTCCCGGCTCGGCCTGCCGCCCGAGGGGAGCCCGCTGGCGGTCCCCGACCTGCTGCCGCGCTCCGCCCCGGCCACCCGGGCCGACCGGACCCGCCAGGTGCTGGCCGAGGCGGCGGCCGACCGGGACGGCTGGACGCTGCTGGACCACCCGATGCTCCGCCTCACCGTGGCCGGCACCCCCGCCTACCTGGAGCCGGACGCGGTGCTGGTGCACGGCGGCCGCTGCACGGTGGTGGAGATCAAGTCCTTCCCGGTGATCGACGGCTCCGCCGACCCGGCCAAGGTCGGCGCGGCCGCCCGGCAGGCGGCGGTGTACGTGCTGGCGCTCCAGCAGACCGCCGCCGAGCTGGCGGGCGTGACGGCGGACCAGTCCCCTTACGGACGGCAGGAGTTGCCGGGTTCGCCGGAGCTGAGCGTGCTGCTGGTCTGCCCGAAGGACTTCTCCAACCGGCCGACCGCGAGCAGCGTGGACGTCCGCCGCGAGCTCTCGGTGACCAGGCGTCAGCTGGCCCGGCTGACCAGGATCGAGGAGCTGCTGGACGCGCTCCCGTCCGACACCAGTTTCGACCTGGCGCCGGACCGGGCGGGGGTGCCGACCAGGCCGGTGGCCGAGTTGGGCGACGCGGTGGAGGCGGTGCCGGCCAGTTACGGCCCGGACTGCCTGGCCGCCTGCGAGTTGAGCTTCCACTGCCGGGCGCAGGCCCGCCGCTCGGGCGCGGTGGAGCAGCTCGGCCGGGGCGTGCGCGGCGAGTTGGGCACCCTGCGGACGGTGGAGGAGGCCCTGGCGGCCGCCGAGAAGGGCAGCCCGGACGGCACCGACGAGGCGGCGGCCCGGCTGGCGCACGCGGCGTCCCTCCGCACCGAGGCCCTGTGCGCGGCGGGCGTGGGCGCGGCGGGCGTGGGCGCGAGCACCGGGGAGGCCTCCCGGTGAGCCTGTTGGACACCCTGGCCCGGCTGGAGGCGGTCCGCAGCGGCCACGCCGAGCCGCTCGCCACCGTCCGGCACCGGCACCTGTCGGAGCGTCCGATGGTGCTGGTGCCGCTGGCCGCCGCCGGTGAGGCGGGGGCACCGCTGGCGGTGCTGCTGGGCACCGACCGGGAGCGGCCCCGGCTGCTGCTGGTGCCGCAGCCGCTCAACCGGGACATGCGCTTCGCCTTCCTGGCGGACTTCGCGGCCGAGCTGCTGCCGTACCTGGAGTCGTACGCCGGCGAGGTCGAACTGGTCGAGCGGACCGAGAAGGACCCGGAGACCGGCGAGAAGACCCAGACCTTCCGCGAACTCTGCGCCGACGCCCCGCAGTTGGTCGTGCCCAACGCGGGCGCGGTGCAGCACCTGGCGCTGATCGGCCGCTCCACCCGGTTCCGCCGGACGGCCTCCGACCCCGATCCGGGGCCGTACCCCGCGCCGACCCAGGTGCCGCTGCTGGGCCGCTGGCTGACGCACTTCACCGAGCGGGCCCAGGTGCCCGGCTCCTCGCTGCTGCTCCCGGTCACCCAGCTGCTGGCCCGGCACTGGGCGACCGGCCAGAGCCTGCTGGAGGACCAGCACCTCGGTGCCCGGCTGGCCTGGCACGGGCCGCCGGCCGGGGTGTCCGGCGCCGAGCTGGCCGAGCGGGTGGAGACCGAGCGGGACGCCCTGGGCGTGCCGGTGCACCCGCCGGCCGGACCGGCCACCGATCCGGTCTTCGACGCCAAGGTGCTCGCCCCGGCGATCTCCCGGCACGACCGGGCGCTCGCCGCCCTGGCCCACCGGGACGGCCCGGAGGCCCAGGCGGCGCTGAAGCGGGCCGCCGAGGAGCTGCACGCGGCGCTGCTCGGCGCCACCCTCCCGACCTGGCACGACGTCTGGCGCGGCCTGGACCTGCTGCGCGAGCTGCCCGCCGCCGCCCACCTGGCCGAGCGCTGGGAGGGCGACCGCTGGTCCTTCACCAACCACCGGGACCGGCTGGCGGCCGGCGAGCCGCCGCAGCCGAAGCAGGACGACGCCGTCACCGCCGCCCGCAAGCTGGCCCAGCGCGAGCGCGAGCAGACCAAGGTGGACGTGCAGGAGGCGCTGGACGACCCGTTGGCGATGGCCGGGCACCGGCTCTCCGGCGAGGCGTTCAGCGGCGAGGTGGTCGAGGTGGTCCCGGAGTACGCCACCGTCGGCAAGGCCCTGAAGCCCCGCCCGCTGCTGGTGCTGCGCACCGCCGACCGCCCGCACGCCGACGCGGGCCGCGAGGTGCACCGGGCGAACGGGCCCTCGGCGCAGAAGGCGGAGATCGTGGCGGCGGCCGAGGGCACCGTCACCGTCCGGGTGCTGAACGGCATGGGACGGAAGAAGGAGCCCGAGCCGGGCAGCCTCCCCGAGCCGGGCGAGCAGGTCACCTTCACGCTCTTCGAGCTGACCGCCCGTCAGTCCGCCCCGCTCCCCGAGCCGGAGGACACCCCGTGGACGCACGGCGGCCCGACCGGCAGCGGCACCGATCCCTCGCCTACCGCAAGCGAAGAGTGGGAATGACCATCAGCATGACCATCGACCCTCCCGCACCAGAGGTGGAGAACCCGGGCGCGGCGGCCGACTCCGCCGTGGCCGCGATCCTGGCCGCCACCGTCGCCTCCGTCCCCGGCGGGCCGCGGGGCGTGGTGGTGGACTCCCCGCCCGGCGCCGGGAAGTCCACGCTGGTGGTGCGGGCCGCCAAGGAGCTGGTCGCCGGCGGCGAGCGGCTGATGATCGTGGCCCAGACGAACGGTCAGGTGGACGACCTGGTCGGCCGGTTGGCTACGATGGCGCCGGAGCTGACGATCGGCCGGCTGCACGCGAGCGACGCCAGGCCCGGCCCGGAGCTGGCCGCGCTGGAGAACGTGACGGCCTCCTCCAAGGTGGCGGAGCTGCTGGAGCAGGACGTGGTGATCTCCACCGCCGCCAAGTGGCAGTGGGTGAAGACGGAGCAGCCCTGGCGGCACGCGATCGTGGACGAGGCGTACCAGATGCGCTCGGACGCGCTGCTGGCCGTCGCCGGCCTGTTCGAGCGGGCCCTGTTCGTCGGGGACCCGGGCCAGCTGGACCCGTTCACGGTGGTGGGCACCGACCAGTGGGCGGGCCTGTCCTACGACCCGTCGAGCAGCGCGGTGGTCACCCTGCTGGCGCACAACCCGGCGATCCGTCCGCACCGGCTGCCGGTCTCCTGGCGGCTGCCGTACTCGGCGGCGCCGCTGATCTCGCAGGCCTTCTACCCGTACACCCCGTTCCGCTCGGGCACCGGCCCGGACGACCGGCGGCTGACCGCCGCCACCGCCGGGGACGGCTCGGCGCTGGACGCGGCGGTGGACGAGGCGGCCGAGCACGGCTGGGCGCTGCTGGAGCTGCCCGCCCGGCACACCGTGCGGACCGACCCGCAGGCGGTCCAGGCCACCGCCGCGGTGGTGCACCGGCTGCTGACCCGGGGGCTGACGGCGCACTCGGAGCAGGGCTCGGCCCCGCTCACCCCGGACCGGATCGCGGTCGGCACCGCGCACCGGGACCAGGCGGCGGCGGTGCGGGCCGCGCTGGCGAAGCTCGGCGTCCCGGTGGACCACGCGGCCGGCCCGGCCGTCACGGTGGACACCGCCAACCGGCTGCAGGGCCGGGAGTACGACGTCACCGTGGTGCTGCACCCGCTCTCCGGCCGCCCGGACGCCACCGCCTTCCACCTGGAGACGGGCCGGCTCTGCGTGCTGGCCTCGCGGCACCGGCACGCCTGCATCGTGGTGGCCCGGGCCGGCATTCCGGAGCTGCTGGACGAGCACCCGTCCACCGAGCCGGTGCAGCTGGGCGTCACGATGAAGTTCCCGGACGGCTGGGAGGCCAACCACGCGGTGCTGGCCCTGCTGGGCGAGCACCGGGTCCGGCTGCGCTGAGCAGTCGGGGCACCGGCAGCACTCGGGGGCGCGCGGGAGGGGAATAGCGACCGGACGCGCACCGTTCCGTTACCGGCCGTCCCCGCGCGACAATGGGACGGCAGCCACCCACCACACCCCGGAGGTGTCCCACCATGCCCGACGCCGGTGCTTCCCGCCCCGACGCTGCCGACTTCGTCGCACCGGACGCCCCGTCAGCCGTGCCCGCGCCCGCCCGTCGGCTGCGCCCGGCCCAGCTGCTCTTCGAGCCGCAGGCCGACGAGCCCGAGCCGGAACGGTTCTTCGACCTGGAGTCCATCGCCGACCCGGCCGAACTGCTGCGCCGCTCCACGGAGTTGACGCTGGCCTTCCGGGCCGCCGCCGAGCGGGCCGCCGACTTCCAGGCCCTCGCCGCGGCCCAGCTGGCGGACACCCGCCGCTTCGACGCGCTCTCCGCCGCCGAGATCGCGGACCGCGCGGACTGGACGCCGGACTACGCGGCCAAGATGGTCGAGTACGGGCGTTCGCTGCTCCGCCGCCAGCACTCCGGCGAGCACTGAGCCCGAGCCGGGACGAGGGGTGCGGGGCGGAAGCCGCGGGACGGGGGCCGCAGAGCCGGGACGGGGGCCGCGGGAGGCCGCTGGCATATGCGGCCGGGAAGGGTACGCCTCCACCCCACCCGCTGTCCGGCGAACGCGGCTTTCCCTCCGTGCGGCGCCCGGCCCGCGCCACCCTGCTGTGCGTGGACATCTGGACGTATCAATCCGTGGAGTACGTCACGGCCGCCGGCGAGGCCTGGCTGGCCACGGCGAGCGAGTACCCGCGCAGCATGCGTGCCCTGTGGGAGTCCCGCCCCTGGGCCCCGACGGTGCTGCCCTGCGGCCGCGCCTTCGACGTGATCAGCATGCCGGCCCTGTTCGGGCGGGCCGTGCTGGACGAGCTCTGGGCCTCCGGGCCGGGCTGCGGCCCGGTGGCCTCGTTCCGGGGCCGGACCCTGCTCTTCGTGCAGCCGGGCGCCGCGCCGCGGCTGCGCACCCTGCTGGCCTGGGAGGAGTGGGCCCGCGAGGTGCCGCCGCTGCTCTGCCACGGGCTGGGGGACGCGGTGACGGTGCCGCCCATCCAGCGGATGCTCGACGCCCCGGCCTCCCCGGGGCAGGGCTCGGGCCGGTGGATCGTCGCGCCGGACTCCCGGGAGCCCTGGCTGCCGGGGGCGGCGACCGTGCTCTGGGCCTGCGTCCGGGCGTCGCGGGGGTGAATTGGATTTTGGTTCCACCCGAACACGCTGCTAAAGTCTTTCACGTCAGCAGGCGCCGCTAGCTCAGTTGGTTAGAGCAGCTGACTCTTAATCAGCGGGTCCGGGGTTCGAGTCCCTGGCGGCGCACAGACAGCAGAAGGCCTCTCATCTTCGGATGGGGGGCCTTCTGGTTTTGGTTGCGCCGGGGTGCACCGGATGGTGAGGCCGGGGGCGCGAGGAACTGCGCGCTTCGGAAGGCGGTTCACCTGCAACCGGATCGCCGTCAGCCGGTTGCAGGTGCTGCCTTTCCAACCCGCGCAGTTCCTCGCGCCCCTGGGGCCTTCGGCCCTGGGGCGCCGTAAGGGTCAGCGGCCGCGCAGGGTGCGGTACTTGGCGACCAGGGCGGCGGTGGAGCTGTCGAGCTGGTCCGTTCCCTCGCCGGTCAGCAGGACGGGCTCGATCTTCTTGGCGAGGACCTTGCCGAGCTCGACGCCCCACTGGTCGAAGGAGTCGATGTTCCAGACCGCGCCCTGGACGAAGACCTTGTGCTCGTACAGCGCGACCAGCTGGCCGAGGACCGCGGGGGTGAGCTCGCCGGCCAGCAGGGTGGTGGTGGGGTGGTTGCCCTGGAAGGTCTTGTGCGGGACCAGCTCGGCGGGGACGCCCTCGGCGGCGACCTCCTCCGGGGTCTTGCCGAAGGCCAGCGCCTGGGTCTGGGCGAAGAAGTTGGCCATCAGCAGGTCGTGCTGGGCGGCCAGTTCGCCGCCGAGCTCGGCGACCGGGCGGGCGAAGCCGATGAAGTCGGCCGGGATCACCTTGGTGCCCTGGTGCAGCAGCTGGTAGTAGGCGTGCTGGCCGTTGGTGCCGGGGGTGCCCCAGACCACCGGGCCGGTCTGCCAGGTCACCGGGTTGCCCTCGCGGTCCACCGACTTGCCGTTGGACTCCATGTCGAGCTGCTGGAGGTAGGCGGTGAAGCGGGAGAGGTAGTGCGAGTAGGGCAGCACCGCGTGCGCCTGGGCGTCGAAGAACGCGCCGTACCAGACGCCGAGCAGGCCGAGCAGCAGCGGGACGTTCTCGGCCGCGGGGGCGGTGCGGAAGTGCTCGTCGACCAGGTGGAAGCCGTCCAGCATCTGCCGGAAGTTGTCCGGGCCGATGGCGATCATCAGCGAGAGGCCGATGGCCGAGTCGTAGGAGTAGCGGCCGCCGACCCAGTCCCAGAACTCGAACATGTTCGCCACGTCGATGCCGAAGTCGGCGACGCCGGCGGCGTTGGTGGAGAGCGCCACGAAGTGCTTGGCCACGGCCTCCTGGCCGGCGCCGAGCTCGGCCAGCAGCCAGCTGCGGGCGGAGGTGGCGTTGGTGACGGTCTCGATCGTGGTGAAGGTCTTGGAGGCCACGATGAAGAGGGTCTCGGCGGCGTCCAGGTCGCGGACCGCCTCGTGCAGGTCGGCGCCGTCCACGTTGGAGACGAAACGGACCGTCAGGTCGCGCTGGGTGAACGGGCGGAGCACCTCGTACGCCATCGCGGGGCCGAGGTCGGAGCCGCCGATGCCGATGTTGACGACGTTCCTGATCCGCTTGCCGGTGTGACCGGTCCACTCGCCGGAGCGGACCTTGTCGGAGAAGGCGGCCATCTTGTCCAGCACCGCGTGCACGGCCGGGACGACGTTCTCGCCGTCGACCAGGACCTCCGCACCGCGGGGGGCGCGCAGCGCGGTGTGCAGGACGGCCCGGTCCTCGGTGGTGTTGATCTTCTCGCCGCGGAACATCGCGTCGCGCAGCCCGGCGACGCCGGTCGCCTCGGCCAACTCCCGCAGCAGCTCCAGGGTCCGGTCGTTCACCAGCTGCTTGGAGTAGTCCACCAACAGGTCGCCGACGGCCAGGGTGTAGCCCGAGCCGCGCTCCGGGTCGGCGGCGAACAGCTCGCGCAGGTGCGTCTGACCGAACTCCTCCCGGTGCTTGGCCAGCGCCGTCCACTGCGGCAGCCGGTCCAGGGGGGTGCGGTTCTGCGCCGTCATCGCTTGCTCCTTGAGTATCCGGATTTCGGTTACCGGCAGGGCCCTGCGAGAGGGTGGCGCGAGGTCCGGCGGTAGCTCTGTGGTGCGCCGACTCCGTTGACGGCCTGCCCGGGTCAGCCTACTTCGAGCGACGGTCCGTCAGGTGACGCGCCACTGGCCGGCACGCATACTCCGCCACCTCTCGCCGTGTACCTACTTCCTTCGCGAGCGCAGGTCCAGACGGCGCATCACCTGGTCGGCGATCTCCGGGTCGCCGCCGGGCTCGTTCCGGGCGACCAGCACCTCGCGGCGGGAGGCGGCGATCATCTCCTGCTCCAGGTCGGCGGCGGAGCGCAGCTGGGACCAGCGTTCGCGGGCCTCGGCGGCCTCCTCCTCGGCGTAGCGCTCGGGGCAGAGCCGGGCCAGCCGGTCGTGCTGGCGCTCCCTCAGGACCTCGACCACCTCGGGCTGGAGGTCGCGCTCCTCCTCCAGTTCGCCGAGCCGGACCAGTCCGGCCTTGGCGGCCCGCCACCACATGTGCTTGACCGCCTCCTCGTGCTCGTCGGCGCCGCCGCCGAGGCCGAGCACCTTGACCACCACGGGGAGCGTCAGGCCCTGCACCAGCAGGGTGAAGAGGACCACCGCGAAGGCGGAGATGACGATCTCGTTCCGGCCCGGGAAGTCGCGCGGGATGGCGAGCGCGAGGGCCACGGTGGCCACCCCGCGCATGCCGGACCACCAGAGCACCACCGTCTCGCCGACGCTGACCGGGGTGTCCTCGTCGGCGTTGCTGACCCGCTTGGAGATCCAGGCGGCCGGCAGCAGCCAGGCCAGCCGGACCAGCACCACGGCGGCGACCACCCAGGCGGCGTCGCCGAGCATGCCGCGCCAGGCACCGCCGACCTCGTCGAGCAGCGGGGCCAGTTCCAGGCCGATCAGGCCGAAGGCGACGCCGGTGACCAGGATCTCGACGATCTCCCAGAAGGCGTTGCCGACCAGCCGGTACGCCACGTCGTCGGCGTCCTGGGCGCGGTCGGCCAGGTAGAGGGCGCAGACCACCACGGAGAGCACGCCGGAGCCGTGCAGCTCCTCCGCCAGCACGTAGGCGGCGAACGGCACGAGCAGGTTGAGCGCGACCTGCTGGGTGGGGTCCTCGAGCATCCCGGCCAGCTTGGCGTTGAGCCAGCCGAGGCCGGCGCCGACCACCACCGCGACCACCGCCGAGAGCACGAACCGCAGGGTGATCTCCTCGGCCGAGAGGCTGCCCTCGGTGACCGCCTCGATCGCCAGCGAGTAGATGACGATGGCGGTGACGTCGTTGAACAGGCCCTCGCTCTCCAGCACCGCGACCAGCCGCCGGGGCAGCCCGACGCTGCCGGCCACCGCGACGGCGGCCACCGGGTCGGGCGGGGAGACCAGGGCGCCGAGCGCGATCGCGGCGGCGACCGGCAGGGCGGGCAGCAGCCAGTGGAAGGTGCCCGCGACCACGGTGGTGGTGACCACCACCAGACCGACCGCGAGCAGCAGGATGGAGCGGGCGTTGGCCTTGAAGTAGCGCACCGAGGAGCGCCGGGCCACGGCGAAGATCAGCGGCGGCAGCACCAGCGGGAGGATCAGCTCGGGGTTGACCTCGACGTCCGGGATCTGCGGCACCAGGGCGAGGACGATGCCGACCCCGGTCATCAGCACCGGCTGCGGCACCCGGGTGATCCGGGCCAGCGGGATGGTCACCACCGAGGCGAGCAGCACCAGGAAGAGCAGGCTGAGCTGTCCCACGGGGGTGGCGTCCTCTCGGCGGGCGACGGGTCGCCGATCAGCATAAATCTGACAGTGCGACAGATGCGCGCGGCGCTCCGGCGGGGCCTTGACCTCAAGCGCGCTTCATCTTCGAGAGTGGTACCGGTCCGTTCGAGCGGAGGGAGAGACAGGTGCTGGCGACGCTGTTCCGGGAGCCCGGTGGGCCCGAGGTGATCGAGGTGGCCGAGCTGCCGGTGCCGCTGCCCGGGCCGGGCGAGGTGCTGGTGCGGGTGCTGGCGGCCGGGATCCAGCCGGCCGACACCGCCGTCCGCGCGGGGTGGTCACCCCCGGGGGTGACGGTGACTCACCCGGCCACACCGGGGAACGAGTTCGCCGGCATGGTGACGCAGCTCGGCGCGGGCAGCTTCGGCTGGGAGGTCGGGGACGAGGTGCTCGGCTTCCGGCTGCTCGGCTGCCACGCCCAGTACGTGGCGGTGCCGGGCGAACAGTTGGTGCCCAAGCCGGCCGCGATGGGCTGGGCCGAGGCCGGTTCGCTCTCCGCCTCCGGGCAGACCGCGCACGTGGCGCTCACCGAGCTGGGGGTACGCGCGGGCGAGACCCTGCTGGTGCACGCGGCGGCCGGCGGCGTCGGCACGGTGGCCGTCCAGCTGGCCCGGGCCTGGGGCGCGACCGTGATCGGCACCGCGAGCGAGGCCAACCACGCCTACCTGCGCTCGCTCGGCGCGGTCCCGGTCACCTACGGGGACGGCCTGGCCGACCGGGTCCGCGCCCTCGCCCCCGGCGGGGTGGACGCGGCCTTCGACGCGGCCGGCCGCGGCGCCCTGGAACCCTCCCTGGACCTGGTCGCCGACCGCTCCCGGATCGGCACCATCGCCGACCCGGCCGCCGAACGCCTCGGCGTCCGCCGCCTGCGCGGCCCCCGCAGCGCCGCCCGCCTCGCCGAACTCACCGAGCTCTGGGAGGCCGGCCACCTGCGGCTCACCGTCTCGGCCGCCTTCCCGCTCTCCCGCACGGTCGAGGCGCACCGCCTGGTGGAGGCCGGACACGTCCGCGGCAAGGCGGTGATCCTCCCTTGGGACGAGTGAATTTCCGATCCGGGCCGCTGACCGGGTAATGTTCTCTTCGTCAGCAGGCGCCGCTAGCTCAGTTGGTTAGAGCAGCTGACTCTTAATCAGCGGGTCCGGGGTTCGAGTCCCTGGCGGCGCACAGACAGCCGGAAGGCCCCCGTCCTCGGACGGGGGCCTTCGGTCGTTCTACGGCCAGTAGGCGTCGAAGTTCTTGGAGAACTCGCGGGTGCCGTTGTACTGGTCCCAGTTGATGGACCAGGTCATCAGGCCGCGCAGGTCGGGCTGGGGGCCGCTGCGGGGGACGTAGCTGCCGCAGTTGGTGGCCTTGGTGAGGCAGTCGAGGGCCTTGTTGACCTCGGCCGGGGCGACGTGGCCGTTGCCGGCGTAGGTGGTGGCGGGCATGCCGATGGCGACCTGGGAGGGGGCCAGTGGCGGGAAGACGTTGGCGGTGTTGCCGGCGACCGGGAAGCCCTTGAGGAGCATGTCGGTCATCGCGACGTGGAAGTCGGCGCCGCCCATGGAGTGGTACTGGTTGTCCAGGCCCATGATCGAGCCCGAGTTGTAGTCCTGGACGTGCAGCAGGGTGAGGTCGCCCCGCATGGCGTGGATGACGGGCAGGTAGGCACCGGCGCGCGGGTCCTGGCCGCCCCAGGGGCCGGAGCCGTAGTACTGGTAGCCGAGCTGGACGAAGAAGGTCTCGGGGGCCATGGTCAGCACGAAGTCCTTGCCGTACTTGGCCTTGAGGGTCTTCAGCGCGGAGATCAGGTTCACCACGACCGGGGTGGTCGGGTTCTTGAAGTCGTTGTCACCGGTGGCCAGCGAGAGCGAGTGGCCCTCGAAGTCGATGTCGAGGCCGTTCAGGCCCCACCGGTCGATGATGGCCGAGACCGAGCTGACGAAGGCGTCGCGGGCGGCGGTGGTGGTGGTGAGCTGCACCTGGCCGTTCTGGCCGCCGATCGAGATCAGCACCTTCTTGCCCTTGGCCTGCTTGGCCGCGATGGCCGCCTTGAAGTCGGCGTCCGACTCGACGGACGGGCACTCGGTGACCGGGCAGCGGTTGAACCGGATGTCGCCGGAGGTCACCGAGGTCGGCTCGCCGAAGGAGAGGTTGATGACGTCCCAGGAGTCCGGGATGTCGGCGACCTTGGTGTAGCCGGCGCCGTTGGCGAAGCTGGCGTGCAGGTAGCCGACCAGGGCGTGCTTGGGCAGGCCGCCGGGCGGCGGGGCGGTCGGCGAGGAGGAGGTGGACGGGGAGGGGGAGGTGCTGGTCGAGGGCGAGGGGGACGGCGAGGTGCTGGTCGACGGGGACGGCGACGGGGAGACCGAGACGGACGGGCTGGGGCTCGGGCTCGGGGCGCCGGGGCCGTCCAGCGAGAGGTCGTCCGCGTAGTAGGTGCCCTGGCCGTACCAGCCGTGGGTGTAGACGGTGGCGCTGGTCTGGCTCGCACCGGTGGTGAAGGAGACCGAGAGCTTCTGGTAGGCGCCGCCGGTGCCCGGGGTCCAGGTGGAGGCGGTGCTGCCGCCCTCGACGCCGAGGTAGACGTACGAGCCCTTGACCCAGCCGGTCAGCTGGTAGGTGGTGTTCGGCGCCACCTGGACGGTCTGCGCGCACTTGGCGATGTCGCCGGCCGAGGCCGCGCCGGCCAGGGCGGAACTGCCGCTCCGGGCCTGGTTGCTGACGCTGCCGAGGCCGCCCGAGCAGCTCCAGGGGGAGAGGCTGCCGGACTCGAAGCCGCCGTTGGCGAGGAACTCGCCCGCGCTCGCGGACGGTGCCAGGGAGAAGGTGAGGGCGACGGCACCGGCCGCCGCGGTGGCCCAGGCGGTCGCTCCGGCGACCAGCCTTCTGGTGGTACGGGGAGTGCGCATGTGGGGGACGCTCCTGCCTCGTTCTGTGGGGGTGTCCAACTCGGTGCAGGGGAGCCAGGATTGGACTGGACCACTGAAGCGGCTCGGCCGCCCGGGTGTCAATGGGTACCGGCACGGCAGGGGCTCCGGCAGGGCAGCGCCCCGCAGGGGCGCGGGGAACTGCGCGCATCGGAAGGCGGCCCACCGGCAACTGAACCGCCGTCAGCCAGTTGCAGGTGCTGCCGTTCCCCCGCGCGCAGTTCCTCGCGCCCCTGCGGGGCTCAACCTGGTCAGCCCGGGTTGCGGGCCCGCGGGGGCGCACGTTGCATGGGAGGCGTGACCGTCCCTGGCTACCTCCGGTTCCCGCACGTGCGTGGCGGCCTGCTCACCTTCACCGCCGAGGACGACGTCTGGGCCGCCCCGCTGGCAGCGGACGGGGAGGTCGGCCGGGCGTGGCGGGTGAGCTGCGACCGGACCAGGGTGAGCGGTCCGCGGCTCTCGCCGGACGGCGGGACCATCGCCTGGACCAGCTGGCTGACCCTCACCCCCGAGGTGTGGAGCGCCCCTTCGGCCGGGGGCGAGCCGGCCGTCCGGCTGACGTACTGGGGCAGTCAGGACACCCGGCTGCGCGGGTGGCTGCCGGACGGCGAGCTGCTCGCGGTGACCTCGTACCACGAGCCCTTCGCGCACTACACCTGGGCGTGGGCGCTCCCGCGGGACGGCTCTCCCGGGCGGCGGATGCCCTGGGGGCCGGTCGGCGACGCGCAGCAGGACGGCGAGCACACCGTGCTGCTGACGGCCACCGCCCCGCACGAGCCCGCGGCGTGGAAGCGGTACCGGGGCGGGGCGACCGGACGGCTCTGGCTGGGGAACCGTCAGCTGCTGCCGGAGCTGCCCGGCCACCTCGCCTCCCCGATGCCGATGGGCGGGCGGATCGCCTTCCTCTCCGACCACGAGGGGGTGGGCAACCTCTACTCCTGCCGCACCGACGGCACCGACCTGCGCCGGCACACCGACCACGCCTCCTACTACGCCCGCGAGGCGGCCACCGACGGGACCAGGATCGTCTACCAACACGCCGGTGACCTCTGGCTGTTGGAGAGCCTGGACGCCCCGCACCCGCGTCGGCTGGAGGTGCCGCTCGGCGGTTCGCGGACCGGGCGCCGCCCGTACCAGGTGCCGACGGCGGGTCAGGTGAAGGACCTGGCCTGCGACACCACCGGGCGGGCCAGCGTCCTGACGGTCCGGGGCAGCCTGTACTGGCTGGCGCACCGGGACGGCCCGGCCCGGGTGCTGGCGGACACCCCCGGGGTGCGGGCCCGGCTGCCGGTGGTGCTCGGGGCGGAGGGACGGATCGCCTGGGTCACCGACGCGGAGGGGGCCGACGCGGTGGAGATCGCCCCCGCGCCGGGCCGGGGCGGCGACGGGGGCCCGAACCGGCGGCTGGCGGCGGGGCGGCTGGGCCGGGTGGTGGAGCTGACGGGTTCGCCGGACGGCCGCACCCTGGCGGTGGTCGCCTCGGACGGACGGCTGCTGCTGGTCTCGGTGGCGGACGGCGCGGTCACCGAGGTGGCCGCCTCCCGGCACGGCCCGGTCGGCACGCCCGCGTTCTCCCCCGACTCGCAGTGGCTGGCCTGGGCGCAGCCGGTGGCGGGCCGCTCGCTGCGTTCGATCCAGCTGGCCCGGGTGGCGGACCCCGCGCGGACCGTGGACGTGACCGGCGGGCGGTTCGAGGACGAGCACCCGGTCTTCACCCGGGACGGCCGCTTCCTGGTCTTCCTGTCCTGGCGCGGCTTCGACCCGGTGCACGACGTGCACACCGGGGACCTCTCCTTCCCGCTGGGCTGCCGCCCGTACCTGGTGCCGCTGGCGGCGGACACCCCGTCACCGTTCGCCCCGCCGGCCGAGGGCCGCCCACCGGTCGGTCTGGACCCGGAGCAGAGCAGCGGGGACGGCACGGTGACGGTGGATCAGCAGGGGCTCTCCACCCGGCTGGTGCCGTTCCCGGTGACGGCCTCCAAGTACTCCGCGACCGCCTCGGCCCGGGGCGGGGTGCTCTGGCTGCGCTGGCCGATCGCGGGGGCGCTGGGGCAGACCTTCGCCAATCCGGCCGACACCTCGGGCCGCCCGGTGCTGGAGTACTTCGACCTGGCGCACGGGACCCGGACCACGGTGGCCGAGCAGGTCGAGGGCTACTCGGTCTCCGGGGACGGCCGCTCGGTGCTGGTGTTCTCCAACGCGACCCTCCGACTGCTTCAACTCCCGTCCGGCAGCCAGCCGTTGACGGTGGACCTGCGGCGGATCACGCACACCGTGCACCCGGCCGAGGAGTGGCGGCAGTCCTTCCGGGAGGCGGCCCGGATCGTGCCGGACCAGTTCTGGGACGAGGGCATGTGCGGGCTGGACTGGCCCGGACTGGTCGAGCAGTACGCCCCGCTGGTGGACCGGGTGGCCTCCCCGGACGACTTCGCCGACCTGCTCCGGGAGCTGCTCGGCGAACTCGGCACCTCGCACGCCTACGTCACCGCCGCCCGCCGCAGCGAGGGCGCCACCCTGGCGCAGCAGCCGATGGGCCTGCTCGGCGCGGACATCCGGCGCGCGGCGGACGGCCGCTGGCTGGTGCACCGGATCCTGCCCGGAGAGTCCTCCGACCCGCGCGCCCGGGCCCCGCTGGCGGGCTACGGGCTGCGCGACGGCGACGAGTTCACCGCCGTCGGCGGCCGCCCGCCGGACCCGGTGCTCGGCCCCGCCCCCTTGCTGGCCGGGGCCGGGAACACCACCGTGGAGCTGAGCTTCCGCACCGCCGCCGACGGCTCCGAACGGCGGATCGCGGTCACCCCGCTGACCGACGAACGGCCGATCCGCTACCAGGACTGGGTGGCCAAACGGCGGGATCTGGTACGGGAGTTGAGCGACGGGCGGTGCGGATACCTGCACATCCCCGACCTGGGCGGCTCGGGCTGGGCGCAGTTCAACCGCGACCTGCGGCGCGAACTCGACCACCCCGCCGTGGTGTTGGACGTGCGGGGGAACGCCGGCGGGAACGTCTCCGAGCTGGTGCTGGAGAAGCTCAACCGCCGGGTGCTGGCCTGGGACCAGCCGCGCGGGCGGCTGCCGGTCCGCTACCCCCGGGACGCGCCGCGCGGGCCGCTGGTGGCCCTGGCCGACCACGCCACCAGCTCGGACGGGGACGTGATCATCGCGGCCATCCGGCTGCTGGGCCTCGGGCCGGTGGTCGGGACCAGGACCTGGGGCGGGGTGGTCGGCATGACCGGGCGCCACACGCTGGGGGACGGGACGCAGATCTCGGTGCCGAAGAACGCCTCGTGGTTCACCGGAGGCATCGGGTGGTCGGTGGAGAACCACGGGGTGGCGCCGGACGTGACGGTGGTGCGGGGGCCGCACGAGTGGGCGGCGCACCTGCACACCGAACTGGAGACCGCCGTCCGGCTGGCCCTCGACCTGCTGGCCGAACACCCGGCCGCCGCTCCCCCACCGCCGGACACCCCGCGGCCCGACCTCCGTCGCCCGCCGCTACCTCCACGGTAGTGGTCACACCAGGGGCGCGGGGAACTGCGCGCGGGGGAACGGCAGCACCTGCAACTGGCTGACGGAGCCTCAGTTGCAGGTGAGCCGCCTTCCGATTCGCGCAGTTCCCCGCGCCCCTGAGGTCGCTGCCCGGCGGGCGTCAGTCGCTTCCTAGTCCCAGGGGTCGCCTTCGGCGGTCATCTCGTCCGCCGCGCGGCGGTCGTCCTCGGTGAGTTCGGCCCGTTCCATGGCCGTGCGCTGGGGGGTGTCGGCGAACGCGTCGGCGGCCTCGTCGTGGGCGAGCCGCTGGCGTTCGTTCGGGTCCAGCGTCTCCTGGGCCTTGTGCCGGAACCTGTCCAAGATGCCCATGCTGTCCTCCTCGGGTCGGTCCGCACTGCCACCGTACGCCGCCTCCTGACCGAACGGCTCCCGGAAGTGGAGCCGTTGGTCCCTGGGAAGAACGGTCCGAGGCCCGTAGCCGCCTGATCTCCCCCAGACGGAGGGTGGAGCTGTCAGCCGCTTCCGGCAGCGTCGCCGGGACGCCACGCAGCACCTGCTCCCCGAGGTGAACGAGATGGCCCGCCAGAAGTCCGCAGCGACCGAGACATCCGCCCCGTCCGAGGCCGCCACGGCGGTCGACGCCCTGGTCCGCAACGGCCAGGAGGCCCTGCGGGAGTACGCGGGGTTCACCCAGGAGCAGGTCGACCACATCGTCAAGAAGGCTTCGCTGGCCGCACTCGCCGCGCACACCCGGCTGGCGGTGATGGCGGTGGAGGAGACCGGCCGCGGGGTGTTCGAGGACAAGGCCGTGAAGAACATCTTCGCGTGCGAGCACGTCACCCACTCGATGGCCGGCATGAAGACCGTGGGCGTGGTCCGCCGGGACGAGATCGACGGCATCGTGGAGATCGCCGAGCCGGTCGGCGTGGTCGCCGGGGTCACGCCCGTCACCAACCCGACCTCGACCACCATCTTCAAGGCCCTGATCGCCCTGAAGACCCGCAACCCGATCGTCTTCGGCTTCCACCCCTCGGCGCAGGACTGCTCGGCCGAGGCGGCCCGGATCGTCCGGGACGCGGCGGTCGCGGCCGGGGCCCCGGCCCACTGCGTGCAGTGGATCGAGCGGCCCTCGATGGAGGCCACCGGCGCGCTGATGAACCACCCGGGGGTGGCAACCATCCTGGCCACCGGCGGGAACGCGATGGTGAAGGCGGCCTACTCCTGCGGCAAGCCGGCCCTCGGCGTCGGTGCGGGCAACGTGCCCGCGTACATCGAGAAGAGCGCGGACCTCAAGCGGGCCGTGAACGACGTGGTGGTCTCCAAGTCCTTCGACAACGGGATGATCTGCGCCTCCGAGCAGGCGGTGATCCTCGACCGGGAGATCCACGGCCCGGCGATGGCCGAGTTCCGCAAGCTCAAGGCGTACCTGGCCACCGAGGCGGAGAAGGCGCTGCTGGAGGCGTACGTCTTCGGCGTCGGCGAGGACCGCAACTGTGCGGGGGCCAAGCTGAACGCGGCAGTGGTCGGCCGGTCGCCGCAGCAGATCGCCGAGGCGGCGGGCTTCGAGGTGCCGGCGGACACCTCGATCATCCTGGCCGAGGTGGGCTCGGTCGGGCCGCAGGAGCCGCTGACCCGGGAGAAGCTCTGCCCGGTGCTGGCGGTGCTGACGGCGGAGAGCCGGGAGCAAGGGCTGAGGCTGGCCACCGAGATGGTGGAGTTCCACGGGCTGGGCCACTCGGCCGCGGTGCACACCGAGGACGAGGCCTTCGCCGAGGAGTTCGGGCACGCCGTGAAGGCCTGCCGGGTGATCTGGAACGCGCCCAGTTCGCAGGGCGGCATCGGCGACGTCTACAACGCCTTCATGCCCTCGCTCACCCTGGGCTGCGGCTCGTACGGGGCCAACTCGGTCTCCGGGAACGTGACCGCGCTCAACCTCGTCAACATCAAGCGGATCGGGCGGCGCAACACCAACATGCAGTGGTTCAAGATCCCGCCGAAGGTCTTCTTCGAGCGCAACTCCATCAAGTACCTGGCCGACATGCGCGGCGCCCGCAAGGTGGTCATCGTCACCGACCGGACCATGGTGGAGATCGGGCACGTGGAGCGGGTGCGGAGCATCCTGGCCCGCCGCTCGGAGCCGGTCGAGGTGCGGGTGCTCGACTTCGTCGAGCCCAACCCGAGCATCGACACGGTGGAGAAGGGCGCCGAGCTGATGCGCGGCTTCCGGCCGGACACCATCATCGCGCTGGGCGGCGGCTCGCCGATGGACGCGGCCAAGGTGATGTGGCTGATGTACGAGCACCCCGAGACGGTCTTCGCGGACCTGAAGGAGAAGTTCTTCGACATCCGCAAGCGCGCCTTCACCTTCCCCGACCTGGGCGAGAAGGCCAAGCTGGTCTGCATCCCGACCACCTCGGGCACCGGCTCGGAGGTCACCCCGTTCGCGGTGATCACCGACTCGGCCACCGGCCAGAAGTACCCGCTGGCGGACTACGCGCTGACCCCGAGCGTGGCCATCTGCGACCCGGCGCTCACCACGAACCTGCCGAAGGAGGTCACCGCCGACTCCGGCTTCGACGCCCTGACGCACTGCATCGAGACCTACGTCTCGGTCTACGCCAACGACTTCACCGACGGGCTGGCCCTGCAGGGCATCAAGCTGATCTTCGAGAACCTGGAGCAGGCCGTCGCCGACGGCCCGAACAGCCCCGTCGCCCGGGAGAAGATGCACAACGCCGGGACGATCGCCGGGATGGCCTTCGGCTCCGCCTTCCTCGGCGTGGTGCACGCGATGGCGCACACCCTGGGCGCCACCTTCCACGTCGCGCACGGCCGGACCAACGCGATCCTGCTGCCGCACGTGATCCGCTACAACGGCGCGGCCCCGTCCAAGGTGACCAGCTGGCCCAAGTACCAGAGCTACGTGGCCCCGGAGCGCTTCCAGGCGATCGCCCGGATGCTCGGCCTGCCGGCCGGCAGCCCGGAGCAGGGCGTGGAGTCGCTGGCGCGGGCGGTCGAGGAGCTGCGGGCCGAGGTCGGCATCCCGGACTCCTTCAAGGCGGCGGGAGTCGACGAGGCGTCGTTCCTGGAGGCGCTGCCGCGGCAGGCGATGTACGCCTACGAGGACCAGTGCGCCCCGGCCAACCCGCGGATGCCGATGCTGGCCGACATGGAGCAGCTGATGCGGCAGGCCTACTACGGCAATCGCAACTGAGGTCCAAGGTCCCTACGAATCAGGACTTTCCGAGCCCATGTGACTTTGTGAATCGATTCACAATGTACGCGTAGGGCTCGGAATCCAAGAGCGGGAGCAGCAGACATGAGCACCCAGCACATCGAGAAGACGGCCGCCGGCGCCTGGGAGGGCTTCAAGGGCGGGCTGTGGCGCGACAGCGTCGACGTCCGCGACTTCATCCAGCAGAACTACACCCCCTACCTGGGCGACAGCTCCTTCCTGGCCGGGCCCACCGAGCGCACCACCGCCGTGTGGAAGGCGATCACGGACAGGTTCCCCGAGGAGCGCGCCAAGGGCGTGTACGACGTCGCGTACGACATCCCCTCGACCATCACCGCGCACGCCCCCGGGTACATCGACCGGGACAAGGACCTGATCGTCGGGCTGCAGACCGACGCCCCGCTGAAGCGGGCGATCATGCCCAACGGCGGCTGGCGGATGGTGGCCGGTGCCCTGGAGACGTACGGGTACCCGGTCGACCCGGAGCTGGAGAAGGTCTTCACCGAGTACCGCAAGACCCACAACGCCGGGGTCTTCGACGCCTACACCCCCGCGATCCGGGCCGCCCGCAAGGCCGGCATCGTCACCGGGCTGCCGGACGCCTACGGCCGCGGCCGGATCATCGGCGACTACCGCCGGGTCGCGCTCTACGGCGTGGACCGGCTGATCGAGGCCAAGCTGGCCGAGAAGGCCGAGCTGGACGCCGCGCCGACCGACCCGGCGCTGCTGGAGGAGACCATCCGCGAGCGCGAGGAACTCGCCGAGCAGATCCGCTCGTTGGGCGAGCTCAAGCAGATGGCGGCCTCCTACGGGTACGACGTCTCCGGGCCGGCCACCAGCGGGCGCGAGGCGATCCAGTGGCTGTACTTCGCCTACCTGGCGGCGGTGAAGGAGCAGAACGGCGCGGCCATGTCGCTCGGCCGGACCTCCACCTTCGTCGACGTCTACCTCCAACGGGACATCGAGAACGGGGTGTTGACGGAGGAGCAGGCCCAGGAGCTGGTGGACGACTTCATCGTCAAGCTGCGGATCGTCCGCTTCCTGCGCACCCCCGAGTACGACGAGCTGTTCTCCGGGGACCCGACCTGGGTGACCGAGTCGATCGGCGGCATCGGCCAGGACGGCCGCCCGCTGGTGACCAGGACCTCGTTCCGCTACCTGCAGACCCTGTACAACCTCGGCCCGGCCCCCGAGCCGAACATGACGGTCTTCTGGTCTCCGCAACTCCCGCAAGGGTTCAAGGAGTTCTGCGCCCAGGTGTCGATCGACACCTCCAGCGTGCAGTACGAGTCGGACGAGCTGATGCGCCCGCGGTTCGGCGACGACACCGCGATCGCCTGCTGCGTCTCGGCCATGGCGGTCGGCAAGCAGATGCAGTTCTTCGGCGCCCGGGTGAACCTCGCCAAGACCCTGCTCTACGCGGTCAACGGCGGCCGGGACGAGAAGTCCGGTGCCCAGGTCGGGCCCGAGAGCGGCCCGATCACCTCCGACGTCCTGGACTACGACGAGGTGATGGAGCGCTTCGACCAGCAGATGGAGTGGCTGGCCGAGACCTACGTCCACGCGCTCAACGTCATCCACTACATGCACGACCGGTACGCCTACGAGCGGATCGAGATGGCGCTGCACGACCGCGCGGTCCGCCGCACCATGGCCTGCGGCATCGCCGGCCTCTCGGTGGCCGCCGACTCGCTCTCGGCCATCAAGCACGCAAAGGTGACCCCGGTGCGGGACGAGAGCGGCCTGGTCACCGACTACCTGATCGACGGCGAGTACCCGGCCTACGGCAACAACGACGACCGGGTGGACTCGATCGCGGTCTGGCTGGTCGAGGAGTTCATGAAGAAGGTGCGCAAGCACCCGACCTACCGGAACGCCGAGCACACCCAGTCGGTGCTGACCATCACCTCGAACGTGGTCTACGGCAAGAAGACCGGCAACACCCCCGACGGCCGCCGGGCCGGCGAGCCGTTCTCCCCGGGCGCCAACCCGATGAACGGCCGGGACGCGCACGGCTACGTGGCCAGCGCCCTGTCGGTGGCCAAGCTGCCGTACGAGCACGCCGAGGACGGCATCTCGCTGACCAACACCGTCACCCCCGACGCGCTCGGCCGCACCCCCGAGGAGCGGGTGAAGAACCTCGCGGGCGTGCTGGACGGCTACACGGCCTCCAACGGCTTCCACATGAACGTCAACGTGCTCAACCGCGACACCCTGCTGGACGCCATGGAGCACCCGGAGGACTACCCGCAGCTGACCATCCGGGTGAGCGGATACGCCGTCAACTTCGTCCGGCTGACCCGCGAACAGCAGCTCGACGTGCTCAACCGCACCTTCCACGGCTCGCTCTAGGCAGGAGATCCCGTCATGGCCGTCACCCTCGGAACCGAGATCCCCGTCGGCGCACACGTCGGCACGCCGGTCGGCTCGGTGCACTCCTGGGACCTCTCCACCGGGGTGGACGGCCCGGGCACCCGGTTCGTCACCTTCCTGGCCGGGTGCCCGCTCACCTGCCTGTACTGCCACAACCCCGACACCATGAAGATGCGCAACGGCCGGCGCACCACCGCCGACGCGGTGGTGGCCGAGGCCGCGAAGTACACCACCTTCATCCGGGCCGCCGGCGGCGGCGCCACCGTCAGCGGCGGCGAGCCGCTGCTCCAACCGGCCTTCGCCGGCGAGCTGTTCCACCGCTTCAAGCACGAGCTCGGCCTGCACACCGCGCTGGACACCTCCGGCTTCCTGGGTGCCCGGGCCACCGACGAGCTGCTGGCCGATGTCGACCTGGTGCTGCTGGACGTCAAGTCCTGGGACCGCGAGCTCTACCGCAGGGTCACCGGGCGGCCGTTGGAGCCCACCCTGGACTTCGCCCGGCGGCTCGCCGACCTCGGCAAGGAGGTCTGGGTCCGCTTCGTGCTGGTGCCCGGGCTGACCGACCCGGCCGAGAACGTCGAGGGCGTGGCCGGCTTCGCCGCCTCGCTGGGCAACGTCTCCCGGGTGGACGTGCTGCCCTTCCACAAACTGGGGGCGGCCAAGTACCAGGCCCTGGGCCAGGACTTCGCGCTGGCCGACACCCCCTCGCCCACCCCCGAGCAGGTGGCCGCCGCCCGCGGCGCCTTCACCCGCCACGGCCTCAACGCCGTCTGACGGCACCACAATTCAAGAAGGAGAACCCCGATGACCACCGCAGTGCCGCGCCGCCGCCGCAGGGCCGACGAGCCCGACGAGCACCCCGGCCGCCCCCGCCGGGTGGTCGGGCCGGTCCCGGCGATGGACGGCCGGACGCCGACCGCGCACGACCTGCTGCTGCTGCACTGCCCCTCCTCGCTGCGGCGCACCGTCTCCGGCGGCGAGCCGCTGCCCGCCTGGGCCCGCACCCTGCTGCGCGGCAACCCCTGGGTCACCGTCCGCCGCGCCCCGGCCATCGCCGGCCTCTCCCCCGCCCGGGTGCACTGCACCCGGGACGGCTCGGCCACCGCCGAGAGCTGGATCCCGGTCGCGCTGCACGGCCCCCGCCCGGACCAGCGGGCCGCCGGCTACGCCCCCCGCTCGGCCGTCGCCCTCACCCTCGCCCCCGAGCAACTCCCGGACCGCCTGGAGCAGTTGCCCGAGGCCAGGCGCCTCGGGGTGCCCGCCCTGGCGGTGCTGCCGGAGGCCGCCGCGGTGGTCGAGAGCTACAACCTCAGCTGGGGCCCGATCGGCGCCGTCGGCTGCGAGCTAGCCACCGGCGTCCCCACCACCGCTCCCGGCAGCCCGCTGCGTCTGCTGCTGCGCAGCCCGCTCCCGTTCAGCCGCCGGGACGCCCTGCTGCTGCGCCGCAGGCTGCACAAGCTCCCGGTCCGGGTAGAGGCCGAGCTGGAGACCCGCCACGGCGCGGTCTCCCTGGCCGAGTACTCCACCTCCCCGCAGGTGCTCACCCTGCACACCCCGGACGGCCCGGAGCTGGTCGGCGACCCCTGGTTCCCCCGGCGGCTGCGCAGTGCCTGACCGGGTGCCCGGTCAGGCGTGGTGGCAGGCGACTCCGTCGGTGAGCGGCGGGGCCGTCTGTTCGCACAGGGGCCGCTTCTCCGGCGGGAGTTCGGCGTAGAGCGGGCAGCGGGTGCGGAAGGCGCAGCCGGTGTGGCGCTCGGTCGGGGAGGGCGGGTCGCCGGGGAGCAGGGTGCGGGTGCGGGCGCGTTCGGCGGCCGGGTCGGGGAGCGGGACGGCGGAGCGCAGGGCCCGGGTGTAGGGGTGGCGGGGGTGGTCGAGGACCTCGGCGACCGGGCCCTGTTCGACGGTGCGGCCGAGGTACATCACGCTGACCCGGTCGCAGAGGTGGCGGATCACCGAGAGGTCGTGCGAGACGAAGAGGTAGGCCAGGCCGAGTTCGGCCTTGAGCTGCTGGAGCAGGTTGAGCACGCCGGCCTGGACGGAGACGTCGAGGGCGGAGACCGGCTCGTCGAGGACGAGCAGCTTCGGCGAGACGGCCAGCGCCCGGGCGATCGAGATCCGCTGGCGCTGGCCGCCGGAGAACTGGTGCGGGTAGCGGGTGGCGTGGGCCGGGTCCAGGCCGACCTGGCGGAGCAGTTCGGGGATCCGGCGGTCGATCAGCTCGCGCGGGGCGCGCTGGGCCAGCAGCGGTTCGGCGATGATGTCGCCGACCGGCTGGCGCGGGTCCAGGCTGGCCATCGGGTCCTGGAAGACGATCTGCACCTCGCCGCGCAGGCGGTGGGCGTCCGCCTTGCTGAGGGTGGCGGTGTCGTGGCCGAGCAGCTCGATCCGGCCGGCCTCGGGGGCGGTCAGGCCGAGCAGTTCGAACAGGGTGGTGGACTTGCCGGAGCCGGACTCCCCCACCAGGCCGAGGGTCTCGCCGCGCCGCAGGTCCAGCTCGACGCCGTCCACCGCGTGCACCGAGCCGACCCGGCGCTTGAAGACGGTGCCCTTGAGCACCGGGAAGGTCTTGGCCAGGCCGGTGACGGTGAGCACCGGCTCGCGCTCCTCACGGGGCGTCAGGTCGGGCTCGGGCAGCGGCGGGACGGGGTAGACCTCCTGCGGGGCCGGGCGGGTCGCGGCCAGGAAGTCGGCGCGCAGGCAGGCCGCGAGGTGGTCGCCGTCGCCGGTGAGCGCGGGCTCCTCGGTGCGGCAGCGGTCCTCCACCAGCGGGCAGCGGTCGGCGAAGGGGCAGCCACCGACGAGGCCGCCGGGCGCGGGCGGTTGGCCGGGGATCGGCACCAGGGCGCCGCGGGCGCCGTCCAGCCGGGGCACCGCGCCGATCAGGCCGAGGGTGTACGGGTGGCGGGGGTGGGCGAAGAGCTCGTCCACCGGGGCGGTCTCCACCACCCGGCCCGCGTACATCACGGCGACCCGGTCGGCCATTCCGGCGATCACGCCGAGGTCGTGGCTGACCAGTACCAGGGCGGCGCCGGTCTCCCGCTGGGCGGTGCGCAGCACCTCCAGCACCTGGGCCTGGATGGTGACGTCCAGGGCGGTGGTGGGCTCGTCGGCGAGCAGGATGTCCGGGTCGTTGGCGATGGCCATGGCGATCATCGCGCGCTGGCGCATGCCGCCGGAGAACTCGTGCGGGAAGGAGTCCAGGGCGCGGCGCGGGTCGGGGATGCCGACCAGGTCGAGGAGTTCGGCGGCCCGGTCGCGGGCGGCGGCGCGGTCCAGTTTGCGGTGGACCCGGATGGCCTCGACGATCTGGTCGCCGATCCGGTAGACGGGGGTGAAGGCGGAGAGCGGGTCCTGGAAGACCATCGCCACCTTGTTGCCGCGCAGGCCCGCGAGTTCGCGGCTCGGCAGGCCGACCAGCTCCCGGCCTTCCAGCCGCACCGAGCCCTTCACCTTCGCGGCGCCCGGCAGCAGGCCGAGCACGGCCAGCGCGGTGACGGACTTGCCGGAGCCGGACTCGCCGACGATCCCGAGGGTCTCCCCGCGACGCAGCGTCAGGTCCACCCCGCGCACGGCCGGCTGGGACCCGAAGTCGACGGCCAGCTCGGAGACTTCGAGCAGAGGGGTGGTCAAGACGAACTCCGGGAGGTGGGGTCGAGGGCGTCGCGCAGGCCGTCGCCGATCAGGTTGACGGCGAGGACGAAGAGGACCAGGAGGGCGGCGGCGAAGTAGAACAGCCAGGGGAAGACCGGGGCCTGGTCGGTGCCGGCGGCGAGCAGGGTGCCGAGCGAGACGTCGGGGGCGCGGACGCCGAAGCCGAAGTAGGAGAGGGCGGCCTCGCTCATCACGGCGCCGCCCACCGTGATGGTGGCGTCGGTGATCAGGAAGGAGGCGACGTTCGGCAGGACGTGGCGCAGGATGATCCGCAGGGGGTGCACGCCCATGAAGCGGGCGGCCCGGACGAACTCGCGCTCGCGCAGCGAGCGGGTCATCGAGCGGACCACCCGGGCGGTGATCATCCAGTTGAAGACGGCCAGCAGGACGACGAAGGCGATCCAGCCGGAGCCCTTCAGCCGGGGCGAGATGATGGTGATGATCAGGAAGCTGGGGAAGACCAGCATCAGGTCGACCAGGAAGGTCAGGCAGCGGTCGGTCCAGCCGCCGAAGTACCCGGCGCAGGCGCCGACCAGCCCGGCCAGCGCGGTGGAGAAGACCGCCACCAGCAGCCCGATGACCAGGGACTTCTGCAGGCCCCGGACGGTCTGCGCGAAGACGTCCTGGCCGAGGCCGTTGGTGCCGAACCAGTGCTGGCCGGAGGGGGGTTGGCGCAGCGCGGTGTAGTCCGGGGTGGCGTAGTCCCAGGGCGTCAGGTGCGGGCCGAGGAAGGCCAGCAGGAAGAGCAGCAGCACCGTGACGGCGCCGGTCACGACGCCCCGGGCGGCCAGCAGGCGGCGCAGCACCAGGCGGGAGCGGCCCGCGGGGGCGGCCGGTTCGGCCGGGGTGAGCGGGAGCACGGCAGTCATCAGGACCTGACCCGGGGGTCGAGGGCGGCGGTGAGCAGGTCGGCCAGGAAGCCGGAGGCCAGCACCACCACCGCGGCGAACAGGTTGACCGCGACCACCGAGTTGATGTCCTGCTCGTTGATCGCCTGGATGAACCACTCCCCCATGCCGTGCCAGCCGAAGATGGTCTCGGTGAAGGCGGCGCCGGTGAAGATGCCCAGAAAGCTGTAGGCGAACATCGTGGTCATCGGGATGATCGCGGTCCGCAGCCCGTGCTTGAGCAGGGCCTGACGCCTGGTCAGGCCCTTGGCCTCGGCGGTGCGCAGGTAGTCGGAGCCGAGCACGTCCAGCATGGTGGCGCGCTGGTAGCGGCTGTAGACGGCCAGGCCGCCGAGGGCCAGCGAGAGGGTGGGCAGCAGCAGGTGCAGGCCCCAGTCGGCCAGGTGGGCGCCGATCCCGCCGGTCAGGCCGGGGGTCTCGTAGCCGGTGAACGGGATCACCTCGTGGCCGGCCGCGTCCTTGGCGGCGATGGCGCCGTTCTTCAGCAGCAGGGCCAGCAGGAAGACCGGGGTGGAGAGCAGCACGAAGGAGGTGAGGGTCAACGCCCGGTCGGAGAAGCGGTACTGGCGCACCGCGCCCCAGACGCCGACCGCGACGCCGAGCACCATGCCGAGCAGGCTGCCGACCAGCAGCAGCCGCAGCGAGACCCAGATCCGCCGGCCGAAGTCCTCGTTCACCGAGGTGTCGTGGATGGTGCGGCCGAGGTCGCCGTGGAGCACCAGGCCCTCGGCCCAGGTGCCGAAACGTTCCACCACGGGGGTGCGGTCGTTGATGTTCAGCTCGGTCAGCTGGCGGTCCACCGAGGCGGCGGACGGGCGTGGCTGCTTGGCCTCGAAGTAGGCCCGGGGGCCGAGTGCGGCGCTGGAGAGCGCGTACGCGAGGAAGACGGCGACGACCAGCAGCACGGCGTGGTAGCCGAGGCGCTTGGCCACGTAACGGATCACCGCGCACCGCCGGAGCCGGGTCTCGGTCCCCTGGACGACATGACGAACTACCTTTGTTCTGGGGTGGGTTGGATCAGTGTTCCAGCGCAGTACGAAGCGCACGTTGCCGCCGCATTGCGCCACGTGTCGTTCTGATCAGGTGTGAACGAGACCCCCTGGTAAGAGCACTGATCCGCTGTTACGTTCTGCTGGCCGAACACCGACTTGGCTGCCCACGTTCAACCTCCGCCACACCTGGCGGCACCCAAAAAATCTCTTCTCCGGGGGAACCCCTATGGACTCCATCACCAGCACCAGCCTCCGCCGCTTCGCCGTGCTCGCCGCCGCCGTGGCGCTCGCCGTCACGGGGTGCAGCTCGGCCGGTTCCGGCGGTGACGTGGCGAAGAACGTGGTGCCGACCCAGGACGCCGAGGACAACAACCCCCAGCCGCTGGAGAAGATCAAGGACGGCGGCGAGTTCCGCCCGCCGCTCCAGCAGTGGATCACCCAGTGGAACCCGTACCAGGTGGACGGCCGCTACGGCGACGCGGTCGAGATCATGACCTACACCCAGGCGCAGCTGTTCCGCACCGACGCCAAGGGCGTCTTCAAGCCGGTGCCGGAGTACCTGGTCTCGGCCGAGGTGACCTCCAAGTCGCCGCAGGTGGTGACGTACAAGCTCAACCCGAAGGCCAAGTGGTCGGACGGCAAGCAGCTGAGCGCCGAGGACTTCAAGGCGGTCTGGAAGGCCTCGAACGGCAAGGACCCGGCGTACAACATCGCCGACTCCTCCGGCTACGAGCAGATCTCCGACGTGGAGCAGGGCGCGGACGCCCAGGAGGTGAAGGTCACCTTCGACAAGCCGTACGCGGACTGGCAGAACCTCTTCAGCCCGCTGCTGCCGGCCTCCGGGATCTCCACCCCGGAGGCGTTCAACGACGGCTGGGTCGAGAAGGTCCCGGTCTGGAGCGGCCCGTTCAAGATCGGCAACCTGGACAAGACCGCGCAGACCATCACCCTGGTGCCCAACCCGGAGTGGTGGGGCCCGAAGCCCAAGCTGGACAAGATCACCTACCGGGTGCTGGCCAGTTCCGCGATCACCCAGGCCTTCCTCAACAACGAGGTGGACTACGCCTCGGCCGGCACCGCCACCGCCTACGGCCAGCTGAAGGACGCCAAGGACGGCGTCATCCGCACCGGCACCCCGTGGGACGAGGTGCACATCTCCTTCGGCGGCAACGGCCCGCTGGCCGACCGGACGGTGCGCCAGGCGCTCACCAAGGCGCTGGACCGCGCCGCGCTGATCAAGATCGTGAACCAGGGCGTGCCGGTGGAGTTCAAGCCGCTCGGCAACCACCTCTACATGACCAACCAGAGCGGCTACCAGGACAACTCCGGCGACTGGGCCAAGTCCGACCCGGCCAAGGCCAAGGAACTGCTGGAGCAGGCGGGCTGGAAGGAGCCGGCGGCCGGGCAGCCGCGCACCAAGGACGGCGTCGCGCTGGACCTGCACTACGTGCTCAGCGACGGCTCCACCCAGGCCCAGACCGACATGGCCACCGCCGTGCAGTCGATGCTCCAGCAGGTCGGCGTGAAGCTCACCCTGGACAAGGTGCCCAGCAAGGAGTACTTCGCCAAGTACGTCAACCAGGGCAAGTTCGACCTGGCCAGCTGGCGCAACACCGGCTCCTTCCCGCTCTCCTCCGGCGTCGCCAACTACCGCGCCCCGCAGGGCGACAACGTGTTCGGCAACTACTCCAAGCTCGCCACCCCGGAGATCGACACCCTGCTGCGCACCGCCGCCGGGACGCTGGACCGGGCCGAGGCCGACAAGCTCTACAACCAGGCCGACGCCAAGATCTGGGAACTGGCCCACACCCTGGAGCTCTACCAGCGCCCGAGCATCGTGGCGGTCCGCAAGGGCCTGGCCAACTTCGGAGCCAGCAGCCTGGCGAGCACCGACATCACCAAGGTGGGCTGGGAGAAGTAGCCCGTCCGGCCGCCGCACACCGCCCCGGCCCGGCCCGGCCGGAGCCGGGCATGGCGGTGCGGCGGCACCACGACGTGCGGCCGCACTGCCGGGCAGCGCGGTGATCACGAGGCCGGCGGCACGGGGGCCCGGCGTGCCCGCCCCCGTGTTCCGCCACCGGCCTTGACCTTCCGCGTTGCCCGAAGTCCGCCCGCGTCGTCCTTGCCACTGCGGAGGAATCTATCCGGCCGAACGGGGTGCACCCGGCCCCGGTGGCGGGGCGCGCCCGGGTTCCGGCGGTCCGTTCACCCGGTTCGCGCACTCCACCGTCAACTGGCGCTGACAGCAGGACAGAAGAGGTAAGTCGGATATACCGCGTGCCGCCGGGATGCGTGCGCCGGGAGTGACGGGCTGTCAGGATCACTGCGACCCGCACCACTCCGAGCCGCCAGGTGGCCCCATGAGCAGAGACCTCCCCTCCCAACCCGCCGCGTTCCGGCGGATGACCGCGCGCAGCAAGGACGAGAGCCACCGGGTCGCCACGCCGCTGGAACTCTTCTTCGACCTCTGCTTCGTGGTGGCGGTCGCCCAGGCCGGGAAGCAGCTGGCGCACGACCTGGCCGAAGGACACCTGGGCGAAGGCCTGTTCGGCTACGCGCTGGCCTTCTTCGCCATCTGGTGGGCCTGGATGAACTTCTCCTGGTTCGCCTCCGCGTACGACGTGGACGACGTGCCGTACCGGCTGCTGACGCTGGTGCAGATCACCGGCGTGCTGATCCTGGCGGCCGGGGTGCCACGGATGTTCGACAGCCGGGACCTGACCCTGGCGGTGACCGGCTACGTGGTGATGCGCCTGGCCATGGTGACCCAGTGGCTGCGCGCCGCGGCCGCCGAGACCGGCGGGGCCAGGACCATGGCGCTGCGCTACGCGATCGGCATCACCATCTGCCAACTCGGCTGGGTCCTGGTGCTGTTGGTGCCGGAGGACAAGCTGGGCTGGGTGCTGCCACTGGGCATCCTGGCCGAGCTGGCCGTCCCGGTGGTGGCCGAGCTGCACACCCAGTCCGCCTGGCACCCGCACCACATCGCCGAGCGGTACGGCCTGTTCACCATCATCGTGCTGGGCGAGACGGTGGCCGCCGCCACCATCGCGATGCAGGCCGCCATCGACGAGCACGAGGCGCTGGACGAGCTGGTCCCGGTGGCGGCCGGCGGCATCCTGATCTGCTTCGCCGCCTGGTGGATCTACTTCGCCCGCCCGGTGCACCACATCCTCACCTCCAACCGCGCCTCCTTCCTGTGGGGCTACGGCCACTACCTGGTGCTCGGCTCCGCCGCCGCGATCGGCGCCGGCCTGGAGGTGGCGATCGAGTACAGCACCCACAAGGCGCACATCACCGCCGTCCCGGCGGCCGCGGCCGTGACCGTGCCCACCGCGCTCTTCCTGCTCACCGTCTGGGCCCTGCACTCACGGCACGTGAAGACCGGCATCGGCCAGGCCCTGCTGCCGGCCGCCTCGGTGGCCGTGCTCGGCTGCACCTTCCTGGGCGAACACGCCACCCTGGCAACCGGGTTGGTCTGCGCCGCCACCGTCGCCCTGGGCCTGGCCCTGGCGTCCCACGAGAACCCCACCGGAGGAACCGCATGACCTCGCACCCCACCACCGGCGATCTGCTCCGCGACAAGATCGCCTACGGCTTCGACCACCTGGACCGGGACGGCGACGGCCGGCTCACCGAGGCCGACCACGTGCTGATGGGCCGGGACAGCGCCCGCTCGCTCGGCCACCCGGCGGGCTCGCCCGAGGAGCACCGGATCGTCGAGGCCTACCTGCACGTCTGGCGCGAGCTCCACCTGCCCCGCCTGCCGGAGGGCAGCGAGGAGATCGGCCGGGAGGAGTTCATCGCCGGCACCCTGGGGCTGGCCGAGGACCCGGCCGCCGCCCGGGCCACCGTCGGCGCGCTGGCCGAGGTGTTCCTCTCGGTCGCGGACACCGACGGGAACGGGGTGATCGACCCGGACGAGTTCCACGCCTTCCAGCGCGGGCACTTCCCGGCCCTCGACCGGGAGACCTCCGACCTGGCCTTCTC
This sequence comes from Kitasatospora sp. NPDC051853, assembly GCF_044452665.1. Taxonomy (NCBI): domain Bacteria; kingdom Bacillati; phylum Actinomycetota; class Actinomycetes; order Kitasatosporales; family Streptomycetaceae; genus Kitasatospora; species Kitasatospora sp. NPDC051853. The sequence goes on from NZ_JBITBY010000014.1 coordinate 68,110, forward strand.
CCGGCTCGACCGGGACGGCAACGGTACGCTCTCCCGTGAGGAGTTCGTCCAGGCCGTGGTGGAGTACTGGAGCAGCCGCGACCCCGAGGCCCCCGGCAACTGGTGGACCGGCAACCCGGCCTTCGCCCGGTAACGCCGCACCGGCCCCCGCCAGCCCAGGAGGCCCCGCCGTGCAGTCCGTCCCCGACCAGCTCGACGACCTGCCGTACGCGCACCTGCTCGCCCCGCACACCGGCCCGCTGCGCGGCGACCGCTACGACACCGTGCGGTTCGAGGGCCCCCTGGAGACGGTCTCGGCCGGCGGGGCCACCTTCCTGGAGTGCGCGTTCACCGGCACCGAGCTGTCGGGGGCGCGGCTGCGGCAGGCCCGGTTCAACGAGGTCTGGGTGCACGGCAGCCGCTGGGTCGCGGTGGACTGCGTGGAGAGCGAGTGGCAGGACGCGGGCCTGGTCTCCACCGTGCTGGCCGGGCTGACCGCCTACGGCTCGGCGGTGCGCCGGGTGGTGTTCCGCCAGTGCAAGCTGGAGGCGGTCAACCTGCGCGGCGCGGCGCTGCGGGACGTGGTCTTCGAGGACTGCCTGCTGCGGGACGTGGACTTCGGCGAGGCCAAGCTGACCGACGTCTCCTTCCCCGGCTCCACCCTGGAGGAGGTCCGCCTGGCCGGTGCCGTGCTCAAGCAGGCCGACTTCCGCGGCGCCCGCTCGCTCGGCCTCACCGACGGCCCGCACGGACTGCGCGGGGCCGTCCTCGGCTCCGCGCAGCTCTTCGAACTGGCGCCGCAGTTCGCCCAGGCGCTGGGGATCACCGTCAAGGACTGAGCGGTCCGGCGCCGGGCCGGGCGCGTCACGATCCCGCTTCGGGCCGGATGGCCGCCCCCTGCCGCGGGCATCGGTCCCGGTGACACCGGTCCCGGTGCCCGCGGGACGGAAAGGGTGGGGGACGTGTCCGAGCAGATCCTGATCGAGATCGGCGGCCCGGAGGACGGCTGCCACCCGGTGCGCGAGGCCGGGGCGGAGGAGAGCCGCGCCCCCGGGGCGACGGTGGTGACCGGTACCCGGGAGGAGCTGGCGCGGTGGGCCGGGGCCGCCGACCGCTACCGGGCTGCGGTGGCGGCGGCCCGGCCGCCGGGCGCCCGCGGCCGACCGGGCCGGCTGCTGGGCCGGGGCCCGGCCGGGGCCACCGGGGCCGAGGAGGCGTACCGGCCGGTCCGGGAGGAGATCGCGGCCCGGCTGGCGGAGCACCACGACCGCCGGGAGCGGGCCCTCCGGGCGGCCCGGGCGGAGCGGTTCCGGGCCGTGGCGGAGCGTCCGCTCTGGGGTCTGCTGGCCCCGGCCGGCATCGGGCCGGTCCGGGTGTACCGGTCGGACGCCGAGCCGCCACCGGAGGCGGACCCCGCCGCCGCGCCGCTGACGGCGCGTGAACTGGAGCACGCACTGCTGGAGTTGCGCACCGGCCGGACCCAGGTGATCGACTGGTACGGCCCGGCCTGCGCGGTCACCGAGGCGGACTGCTCCACTGCCGACGACCGGGTGTCCTTCGAGGCCTGGTGGGCCGCCGTCACGCTCTTCCCCTGGCAGCGCCACCGGTGGCTGCCCAGCCTGCCCGGGAGCCCGCCGGGGCCCGGCGGACACCGGGTGCCGGGCGAGGGTGTGAGCGGCTTCGGCTGCGGAGGTGCGGGCTGCGGGGGCGGGGTCTGAGCGGCTCGCCCGCCTCGCGTTCATCTCGCCTTCGCCCGGCGACCGGGCGTTGAACAGTCCAACAAGCCTTGATGGAAAGTCATGGACCCCGTCCGCGACCTGCGCAAAGATTCCGCTCGGCCGATGGCGTGCACACAACGTGTGCAGCCAACCCGGCCACCATCAGCGGCTTCTGTGGAGCGAAGGGACGGGCTGCGGGATGTCCGAGCTGAGTCGTAGGAAGTTCATGGCACTGTCGGCGACCGCGGCGGCCGGGGCGGCCGTCGCGGGGTCGGCCACGGTCGGCGGCGGGGCGGCGGAGGCGGCGGAGCAGTTCGGGCTGGACGCCACCGGCACGCTGACCGACGCCAAGCACATCGTGATCCTGATGCAGGAGAACCGGAGCTTCGACCACTACTTCGGCACCCTGCGGGGCGTCCGGGGCTTCGGCGACCGGGCCGCGATCCAGATACCCGGCGGGCACAGCGTCTTCAACCAGCCGAACGGCCTGGGCCGCCAGTACCCCTGGCTGTTCAGCGCCACCAGCCCGGCCGGCGGCCAGACCCCGGAGCGCCTCGCCCAGTGCAACGGCGACCTCGCGCACTCCTGGAACGACCAGCACAGCGCCTGGAACACCGGGAAGATGGACAACTGGGTCGCCGCCAAGTCCAGTGTCCGCGCGCTCGGTTACCTCAACCGCAAGGACATCCCGTTCCACTTCGCGCTGGCCGACAACTGGACCGTCGGCGACGCCTACTTCTGCTCCACGCTGAGCGCCACCGGCCCCAACCGCACCTTCCACTGGAGCGGCCAGATCGACCCGGAGGGCAAGGCGGGCGGCCCGGCCTACAACGGCGGCGACGAGTCCGGCCTGCGCTGGCAGACCTACGCCGAGGCGCTGGAGAACGCCGGGGTCAGCTGGAAGCTGTACCAGAACGCCGCCGACAACTACGGCGACAACGCGCTGGCCTACTTCAAGCAGTTCACCGACGCCCCGGCCGGCAGCCCGCTCAAGGTCAAGGGTATGGGCTCCGTCCCGAAGGTGACCGGCAAGACCCCGGACGACATCGCCGCGGCGATCCGGGCCGACGTGCTGAACGGGACGCTGCCGCAGGTGGTCTGGGTGGTCGCCGACGAGGCCTCCTCCGAGCACCCCTACGCGCCGCCGAACGACGGCGCGCACTTCGTGCACCTGGTGATGGACGCGCTCAACGCCGACCCGGCGGTCTTCAACTCCAGCATCATGTTCCTCAACTACGACGAGAACGACGGCTTCTTCGACCACGTGCCGCCGCCGGTGCCGGTGGCCGGGACGCCCGGGGAGTTCTACAACGGCCAGCCGATCGGCCTCGGCTTCCGGGTCCCGATGATCGCCATCTCGCCCTGGAGCCGCGGTGGTTGGGTCTCCTCGGAGGTCTTCGACCACACCTCGGTGCTGCGCTTCCTGGAGCGCTGGACGGCCGCCCTCGGCAAGCCCGCGGTCTGCCCGAACATCTCCGCCTGGCGGCGCAAGGTGACCGGCGACCTGACCGGCATGTTCGACTTCGCCCACCCGGTCTACGGGATGCCCGCGCTGCCCGACACCTCCTTCGTGATCGGCCAGTCGACCTGCGGCCCGCTGCCCAACCCCTCCCCCGCCAACAACGCGCTCCCGCTCCAGGAGCCCGGCACCCGGCCGGCCCGCGCCCTGCCGTACCAGCCCAACGCCAACCTGGACCACCTGGAGTTCGGCTCCGGCGGGGTGATGAAGGTCTGGATCAAGATGGCCAACGAGGGCGCCGTCGCCACCAGCGCCACCCACTTCGCGGCCTACGCCAACGCCTACCGCAGCGGCGGCCCGTGGCAGTACACGGTGGACCCGGGCGGCTCCACCAGCGACTTCTTCAACTGCGGCACCAACTTCGGCAACGGCCCGTACGACCTCAGCGTCACCGGCCCGAACCGCTTCCTGCGCCGCTTCAAGGGCGACGCCACCAAGGCGGGCAAGAGCGTCACCGTCACCGCCTCGTACGCCGACGCGCCGGACACCGGCAAGCCCGCCCTCTGGTTCCGCCTGGCCAACGCGGGCAGCTCGGCCGTGACCTTCACCGTCACCCCGAACAACTACCGCACCGACGGCCCGTGGACCTACACCGTCCAGCCCGGCGGCAACACCAGCGACTACTTCAACGCCGTCGCCTACCAGAACGGTTGGTACGACTTCACGGTCACCGTCAGCTCGGACTCCTCCTGGTCCCAGCGCTTCACCGGCCACCTGGAGACCGGTCTGCCCAGCGTCACCGGCTGACCCCTGCCGGGCCCTGCCCTCGGGGGCGGGGCCCGGCCTCAGTCGCAGAGCTCCCAGAGCAGCCGGTAGTAGGCGGTGCGCTCCGGATCGGGCGCCACACCGTAGGCCTCCAGCAGGAGTCCCTCCCAGCCGGGCCCGTAGTTCCACTCCAGGCTCCAGGTGACGATCGCCAGGTCGGCCCAGCGGTCGGCCACTCCGAGGTCGCCCAGGTCCACGTGGCCGGCGGCGGTCCCGTCCTCGCCGATCAGGGTGTTGGGCGCGCAGGCGTCACCGTGACAGACCACCAACCGGTCCACCGGCGGCGGGTCGGCCAGCAGTTCCAGCGCCCGCTCCACGGTGCCGACGTACGCCAACTCCTCGGGCCAGTCGGCCGGTTCGAGCCGCCCGGCGGCAGCCCGGGCCCGCACCGAGGCGATCCGGGTGGGCGCCGACCAGTCGAACGGGCAGTCCGCCACCGGCAGTGCGTCGTGCAGCGCCCGCAACCCGGCGCCGAGCGCGCGCACCGCCCGCTCCGGCTCGCGCTCCCACCGCTCGTCCACCGCCGAGTCCCCGGGCAGGCCCGCGGTGACCAACCAGCTGCCACCGTGGTCCGAACCCCGCTCCAGCACCCGGGGCACCGTCGCGTACGTCCCGGCCCAGGCCAGCCGGGCCGCCTCGGCGGACAGGTCGATGCCGTTCCCGGCGGGATTCCACTTCACGAACGTGCGCTCGCCGTCGCCGACCTGGAAGGTCAGACCACCGAGCTCGTTCTCCCAGACGGCCCGCACCGGGCGGCCGGCGGCGTACTCACGGACGAACTCCGGTACCTCGACCGGACCCTGCGGCGTAGTCATGGCGCCATTCTCACCGGGCGGCCCTTCGGGTCCAAACGTTTTACGGACGGAAGCGGTCCCCCCGGGGGCACGAGGAACGTACGTGGTCACCCCGGGGCGCTAGGAACGTACGTGGTCACCCCGGGGGCGCGAGGAACGTACGTGGTCACCCCGGGGGCGCGAGGAACTGCGCGCGGGGGAACGGCAGCACGTGCAACTGGCTGACGGCGGTTCAGTTGCCGGTGAGCCGCCTTCCGATTCGCGCAGTTCCCCGCGCCCCCGGGGTGACCACTTTCCGGCCACGGTCAGCTCGCGCTGGCCGAGGGCGTAGCGGCGCAGCACCGCACGGGCGATCAGCGGGTGGTCGGCGAGCGGGGCCGTGACGGCCCAGGCACCGGCGGCGGGGAGGGCGGCGGTGAAGCGGCCCGGGGCGAGCAGGTGGGCGGCGACCGCGACCCGGCGGTACCCCTCGGCCCGGAGCTCCGCGACGGCGTGCGGGACGGTGGGCCGGGCGGCGGAGCAGTAGGCGGTGCGCACCGGGACGCCGCCGCCGAGCAGCAGCTCCAGCTGGGCGGCGGCCGCCAGCGCGCCGTCGTTGCCGCCCGGCCGGGTGGAGCCGGCGGCGGCCATCACCACGGCGTCGGCCCGGTCGGCGGCCCGCTCCTCGGCCTCCCGGAGCCGCCTGTGCAGTGCCAGCCCGACCGTGGCGGCGGCGCCGCTCAGGCCGGGCGTGACCACGGCCCGCACCCCGGGGGCGGCGGCCACCACGCCGGGGACGTCCACCGCGCGGTGGTAGCCGTCGCCGAGCAGCAGCGGCACCACCACGGCCCCGTCCTCCGCGCCCTCCAACCGCGTCAGCAGCTCGGCCAGCGAGGGCGTCTGCACGTCCAGGTGACCCACCAGCGGGTGGCGCCCCGCCAGGGCCCCAGCCGGGAGCACAGCCGGGCCACGGTGCGCACCGCCGCCGGGGCGGCGCTGCCGTGCACCGCCAGCACCAGCGGCGGCCCGCTGCGGCCGGCGGCGGGCAGCGGGCCCGGTTCACGGGTCTGGGCGAAGACGGTCATGGGACTCCTCCTTGCGCCTCCCACGCTAGGCGGCCGCCCCCGGCCGGCGGACCGGGCCGAGGCCACCGGCTCCGGGGCCGAAGGTCCCCCGCCCTGCTCCGCTCCGCCCGGTGTCACCCGGGCCCAAAGTCCTTTCTGCTCGGGCCCTTTACTCGTGGGCCGCCCGCCGCCCCGGAACTACGGTCGGAGACAGGAGCACCCGCGCAGGAGGAGCACGCACCATGACGCCCAAGACCCTGGTCCTCGTCGGACACGGCATGGTGGGCCAGCGTCTGCTGGCCGCCCTGGCCAGGCGCGGGGCCTTCGAGCGGGACTGGCGGGCCGTGGTGCTGGCCGAGGAAAGCCGCCCCGCCTACGACCGGGTGCACCTCTCGGCCCGTTTCACCGGCACCTCCCCCGACGAACTCACCCTGGCCGGGCCGGAGTTCTTCGCCGAGCACGGCATCGAGCTGCACCTCGGCGACCCGGCCGCCGCGCTGGACACCGCCCGACGGACCGTCACCACCGAGGGCGGCCGCACCGTCGGCTACGACGCCCTGGTGCTGGCCACCGGCTCCTACCCGTTCGTTCCGCCGGTGCCCGGCGCGGACGCCCCGGGCTGCTTCGCGTACCGCACCCTGGAGGACGTGGACGCGATCACCGCCCACGCGGCGGCCGGTGCCCGCAGCGGCGTGGTGGTCGGCGGCGGCCTGCTCGGGCTGGAGGCGGCCGGTGCGCTGCGCAGCCTGGGGCTGCGCACCGGCGTGGTCGAGTCCGCCCCCCGGCTGATGCCGCTCCAGCTGGACGAGGGCGGCGGGGCCGCCCTGCGCGGGGCGGTCGAGGGGATGGGCATCGGCGTGCACACCGGCGTCGGGGCCCAACGGGTCGAACTGGACGCCGACGGCGCCGTCACCGGGCTGCGGCTGAGCGACGGTCAGCTGGTCGACGCCGACCTGGTGGTCTTCTCCGCGGGCGTCCGCCCCCGGGACCGGCTGGCCCGGGAGGCCGGGCTGCTCTGCGGCGACCGCGGCGGCGTCGCGGTGGACCGCCACTGCCGCACCACCGACCCGGCGGTCTACGCCGTCGGCGAGTGCGCCCAGGCCTGCGACGGCCGGGTCTACGGCCTGGTGGCCCCCGGCTACCGGATGGCCGAGGTGGTGGCCGGGCAGCTGCACGGCGACGGCGAGCCGTTCTTCGCCGGCGCCGACACCGACACCGAGCTCAAGCTGCTCGGCGCCGACGTGGCCAGCTTCGGCGACCCGTTCGCGGCCGGCGGCCGCGCCGTCGAGGTGCAGTTCTCCGACTCCGGCTCCGGGGTCTACAAGAAGCTGGTGCTCGGCGCCGACGGCCGGCTGCTCGGCGGCATCCTGGTCGGCGACGCCACCGCGTACAGACTGCTGCGCCCGCACACCGGCACCGAACTGCCCGCCGCCCCCGAGTCGTTCCTGCTCCCGGCCGCCGGGGACGGGGCGCCGCCCGGGGCCGAGCTGCTGCCGGACGAGGCGGTGGTGTGCAGCTGTCACAACGTCACCAAGGGCGCCGTCCGGGCCGCCGTGGCCGAGGGCGTCACCGAGCTCTCCGACCTGAAGGCCTGCACCGGGGCCGGTACCGGCTGCGGCGGTTGCACCGGGCCCCTGCAGTCCCTGCTGGACGGCTTCGGCGTGCAACGCCGACCGGGCCTGTGCGAGCACTTCACGCTCTCCCGCGCCGAGCTCTACCAGGCAGTCGTGGAAGGGCGGTTGACCTCCTTCGCGGAGGTGCTGGCCGCGCACGGCAACGGCGACGGGGACGGCTGCGCGGTCTGCAAGCCGGTGGTCGGCTCGATCCTGGCCACCCTCGGCCCCGAACTCGGGCTGCGCCACGTGCTCGACCCGGGGCAGCGCGGCCTCCAGGACTCCAACGACCGCTACCTGGCCAACCTCCAGAAGGACGGCACCTACTCGGTGGTGCCGCGCATCCCCGGCGGCGAACTGACCGCCGAACAGCTGATCGTGATCGGCGAGGTGGCCCGGGACTTCGGGCTCCACACCAAGGTCACCGGCGGCCAGCGGATCGACCTGTTCGGCGCCCGGCGCGAGCAACTCCCGGCGATCTGGCGGCGGTTGGTGGACGCCGGCTTCGAGTCCGGCCACGCCTACGGCAAGTCGCTGCGCACCGTGAAGTCCTGCGTGGGCAGCCGCTGGTGCCGCTTCGGCCAGGGCGACTCGGTGCAGCTGGCGATCGACCTGGAGCTGCGCTACCGGGGCCTGCGCACCCCGCACAAGGTCAAGGGCGGGGTCTCCGGCTGCCTGCGCGAGTGCGCGGAGGCCCGGGGCAAGGACATCGGCGTGATCGCCACCGCCAAGGGCTGGAACCTCTACGTCGGCGGCAACGGCGGCACCACCCCGCGCCACGCCGACCTGCTGGCCGCCGACCTCTCCACCGAGGAGCTGCTCCGGCTCACCGACCGCTTCCTGATGTACTACGCCCGCACCGGCGAGCGGCTGGAGCGCACCGCCGCCTGGCTGGAGCGGCTGGGCCTCGACCACGTCCGCGCGGTCGTGGTGGACGACTCGCTCGGGCTGGCCGCGGAACTCCAGGCCCAGGCCGAGCGCCACGTGGCCGCCTACCAGGACGAGTGGGCGGCGGTGCTGGCCGACCCGGCCAAGCTCCGCGCCTTCGCCCCCTTCGTCAACGCCCCCGCCGACCCCGTCCGCTTCCTCGACTCCCCGACCGCCCCCACCCCGACCGCCCCCGCCCCGACCGCCCGAGCCCTCCAGGAGCAGTGATGAACCGCACCGGCCAGGTCCAGGTCCAAGCCCCCGACGGCACGTGGGTCACCGTCTGCGCCTACGAGGAGCTCGAACCGGGCTGCGGGGTGGCCGCCCTGCTCCCGCGGGGCGAGCAGGCCGCCGTCTTCCGGACGCCCGGCGGCGAGGTGCACGCCGTCGGCAACCGCGACCCGTTCTCGCACGCCGACGTGATCGCCGACGGCATCACCGGCAGCGTGGACGGGGTGCCCACGGTGGCCTCCCCCATGTACAAGCAGACCTTCGACCTGCGCAGCGGCGTCTGCCTGGACGCCCCGGACACCGCCCTCCCGGTCTACCCGGCCCAGGTGGTCTGACCCGGCCCCGCACCGCCGTGGCTGGCCGATCGGACGGCCCGGGGGGAGCCTGGAGGGGTCCCCGGTACTGGGAGGTGAGCGGGATGGAACCGCAGGCGGAGTTCGGCCCGGAGCGGTACGCGAAGCCGCGGCCGGTGGGCGGGCCGCGCGGGTACTGGCACCTGCTGGAGGAGGTGCAGACGTCCACGGTCGCGGTGCTGCTGTCGCTCTCGGTCGGGCTGGTCCTGATCGCCGTGCAGATGGGAGGCAACGCGATCGCCCTGGCGGTGTTCTGCGCGGTCTGGGCCGTCACCCTGCTGGCGGTGGCCGGCTGGGCGGGCCACCGGCGGGAGGTGCAGGCGGCCGGACGGCACCGGATGGTCTGACCCCGGACACCGAGCCCCCGGCGGCCGAACCGTCGGGGGCTCGGTGCTGCCCGGCTCCGCCGTCGAAGGGCCCCGCTTCCTCACTCCCGCTCCCTCACTCCGGCGGCTCACCCCGCGCGCGGATCCGACGGACCGTCAGTAGCTTGCGGAACAGGTCGAGCGAAGGAGCGGACGGGTGGCACGAGGTCGGTCGGTGGCGGTGCGGGCGTCCTTGGCGGCCACGGGGGCGACGCTGCTCCTGTTGGTGGCCATCGTGCTCGGCAGCCGCGGTCTCAGGGACTTCGACTCGGCCCTGGTGCCGTACGCGGTCGCGACGGTCTTCCTCACCTTCGGGGTGGTCCACCGCTACGTGGTCTGGGTCTCCGCCCCGGCCGCCCGCAGGCTCTTCAAGCAGGGCTGGCGCTCCGCGCTCTCCTGGCAGAACCTGCGCCGGGCCCCCACCGCGCTGCCGAAGATGATCGTCACCTACCTGGGCTTCCAGAAGTTCCTCGGCGCCCGCTCGCACGCCCGCTGGGTGGCGCACCAACTCATCTTCTGGGGCTGCCTGTTGGCCGCCGCGATCACCTTCCCGCTGACCTGGGGCTGGTTCACCTTCACCGCCTCCAGCGCGACCGGCCCCGGCTACGAGATGCGGATCTGGGGCTTCAAGGTGCTCGGCTTCGCCTCGGACTCCTTCCTCGGCTGGTCGATGTACCACGGCCTGGACCTGGCGGCCGTGCTGGTGATCGCCGGGGCCGGCTACTTCCTCTGGCGCCGGATGCGCGACCGCGGGGCCACCACCGGCCAGCGCTTCGGCTACGACTTCGTCCCGCTGCTGGCGCTGATCACCATCTCGGTGACCGGCCTGCTGCTGACCTTCTCGGCGATGTTCCTGCACGGCGGCGGCTACGAGTTCCTCGCCCTGCTGCACATGGCCTCGGTGGTGCTCACCCTGGTGTACCTGCCGTTCGGCAAGTTCTTCCACATCGTGCAGCGCCCGGCGGCGGTCGGCATGCAGCTGTTCAAGTACACCTCGAAGAAGAAGGACCCGGCCGCTCCCGACGACCTGTTCGCCTGCAAGAACTGCGGCGAACCGATCGACACCCCCGAGTACGTGGCCAACCTGCGCTCCACCATGCAGGACCTGAAGCTCGGCTTCGACCAGTGGGCGGAGTACTGCCCTCGCTGCAAGCGGGTGCTGCGCGGCGGCGCCTACCTCTCCCAGGTGAAGAAGGGCTTCGACCGTTGAGCGAGCGTGTGGACCCGACCGTCGCCCCGCGCGGCACCCGGAACTTCCGGGACGCGGGCGGCCTGCCCGCCGCCGGCTGGCGGGCCGACCAGACCGAGCAGACCCTGGTGCCCACCCACTGCTGCTTCTGCGGGGTGCAGTGCGGGATGTACCTGCGGGTGGACGGCCACGGCAAGGTGTTCGGCGTCGAGCCGCGCAACCACGACATCAACCGGATGCGCCTGTGCCCCAAGGGCATCAACGCCTACCAGCAGGTCAACCACCCGGACCGGCTGGCCTCGCCGCTGATGCGCCGCAGCCGGGACGAGCCCTTCCAGCAGGTGAGCTGGGAGAAGGCGCTGGACCACACGGTGAGCGAGATCCGCCGGATCCAGGCCGAGCACGGGGCGGACGCCTTCGGCCTGCTCGGCGGGGCCAGCCTGTTCTCCGAGAAGACGTACCTGGTCGGCAAGTTCGCCCGGGTCGCGCTCAGGACCCGGCACGTGGACTACAACGGACGGCTGTGCATGGTGAGCGCGGCCGGGGCCAACAAGCTGGCCTTCGGCATCGACCGGGCGGCCAACCCGTTCTCCGACATCCTGCGCACCGACTGCCTGCTGATCGCCGGCTCCAACGTCGGCGAGTGCTTCCCGGTGATGACCCAGTACCTCTGGGGCGCCCGGGACCGCGGCGCCAAGCTGATCGTGGTGGACCCGCGGGAGACGGCGGTGGCCCGCACCGCCGACGTGCACGTGGCGCTGCGCTCCGGCACCGACGCGGTCTTCTTCAACGCGGTGCTGAACGTGGTGATCGAGGACGGCCTGACCGACGAAGCCTTCATCGCCGCCCACTGCACCGGCTGGGAGGAGCTGAAGGCCACCGTCAAGGCCTACCCACCGAGCCGGGCGGCCGAGGTCTGCGGCATCCCGGAGCACCAAGTCGTCGAGGTGGCACGGATGTTCGGCACCGCCGGGAAGGCGATGGCCTGGCACGCGCGCGGCATCGAGCACCACACCCAGGGCGTGGAGAACTGCCTGACCGTCATCAACCTGTGCGCCGCCACCGGCAACCTCGGCAGGCCCGGCGCCGGCTACGGCACCATCACCGGCCAGGGCAACGGCCAGGGCGGCCGCGAGCACGGCCAGAAGTCCGACCTGCTACCGGGCGGGCGCTCCATCAACGACCCCGAGCACCGGCGGCAGATCTGCGAGATCTGGGGCATCGAGGAGTCCGAGCTGCCGCAGGCCGGCACCTCGATGATGGAGATGGTCTGGCAGATGCGGCGGCAGGAGATCCGCGGCCTGATCGGCATCTGCAACAACCCCTTCGTCTCACTGCCCAACTACGCGGTGGTGAAGGAGGGTTACGACGCCCTGGAGTTCCACGCCCAGTTCGACTTCTTCCTCTCCGAGACGGCGCAGAACGCCCACGTGGTCTTCCCGGTCACCACCTGGGCCGAGGACGAGGGTGTGATGGCCAACGCCGAGGCCCGGGTGGTCAAGCACAACAAGGCCCAGGAGCCGCCGGCCGGGGTGCGCACCGACACCTGGGTGATGTGCGAGCTGGCCCGGCGGCTCGGGGTCGGCGACAAGTTCGACTTCGCCGGCTCCCGGGAGGTGTTCGACGAGCTGCGGCTCGCCTCCCGGGGCACGGTGATCGACTACTACGGCATCACCTACGAGCGGCTGGAGGAGACCGGCGGCATCGTCTGGCCCTGCCCGGACACCGACCACCCGGGCACCCCCCGGCTGTTCGAGGGCGGGAGGACGTACCACGCCGACGGCAAGGTGCACCTCCAGACGGTCGAGTGGCACCCGCCGGCCGACCCGTACGACGAGGACTTCCCGATGACGCTGACCACCGGCCGCACGGTGGCGCACTTCCTGTCGGGCAACCAGACCCGGCGCCTGGGCGCCCTGGTGGAGCAGACCCCGCGCCCCTGGGTCGAGGTGCACCCCTCGCACGGCTTCCGCACCGGCGATCCGGTCCGGGTGGTCACCCGGCGCGGCGAGTCGGTGCTGCCGGCCCTGGTCACCGAGGCGATCCGGGCCGACCACGTCTTCGTGCCGTACCACTGGCCCTCCCCGGTGGCGGCCAACGCGCTGACCGTCGACGCCCTCGACCCGCGCTCCAAGATCCCCGAGTACAAGGTCTGCGCCGTCCGGATCGAACGGGCCGCCGACCTGGACGAGGTGCCCGCGCCGCCCACCCCGCCGGGGCGGGAGGCGTACCCCGAGGCCCAGGCCTCACGGACCGACCCACTGCCACCCACCTCGCCGCAGGGCCGCGGCACCGCGGAGAGGAGCTGATCCCGTGCTGGGACGCACCATCTTCATCGACCCGGGCCGGTGCATCGGCTGCCAGGCCTGCGTCTCGGCCTGCCGGGAGTGCGACTCGCACCGGGGCAAGTCGATGATCCACCTCGACTACCCCGACGAGGGCCACTCGGCGGCCTCGCTGCCCACGGTCTGCATGCACTGCGAGGACCCGGTCGCCCCGTGCGCCGAGGTCTGCCCGGCGGACGCCATCCTGATCACCGCCGACGGGGTGGTCCAGGAGGCCGACCCGACCCGGTGCATCGGGTGCGCGAACTGCGTCAACGCCTGCCCGTTCGGGGTGCCGAAGATCGACCTCGAGGCCAAGCTCCAGATGAAGTGCAACCTCTGCTACGACCGCACCAGTTACGGCCTGGCCCCGATGTGCGCGACGGTCTGCCCGACCGGGGCACTGTTCTACGGCACCATCGAGGAGCTCCAGGCCGAGCGGCCGAACGTGGACGTCTCCACCCTCTTCGCCTTCGGCGACGTCACCGTCTCCACCGGCGTCGCCATGGTGGTGCCCGCCGAACGCCGGGACGCCGCACCCGGCGCCGCCGTACCCGGTGGCTACCCCGCACTCGACGTGATCGAGGTCAACGGGCGTGCCACGCCCGGGAACGGAGCGCTGTGACCACCCCTCAGGCACCGGAGTCGGCCGACCTCTCCGAGGAGCACGCGGCCCTGGTGGACCGGATCAGCGCCGACTCGCTGACCACCCGCCGGGACTACCTGCGGATCGTGGCCACCGTCTCCGGCGGCCTGGTGGTCGGCTCCACTGTGGTCTCCGCCGGGGTGCTGCACCGGCACGGCGACGGCAGCGCTCCCCCGCTCAAGGTGGCCGAGAACCTGCCCCGCGGCCAGGCTGTGACCTTCAACTACCCCGGCGAGCACGACCGGGCGATGGCCATCCGGCTGATGGACGGCACCGTGGTCGGCTACTCCACCGTCTGCACCCACCTGGCCTGCGGGGTGCTCTGGCGCAAGGAGCGCGGCAGCGAGGGCGAGCTCCACTGCCCGTGCCACGAAGGGGTGTTCAGCGCCCGGACCGGCGAGGTGACGGCCGGCCCGCCGCCCCGCCCGCTGCCCCGGGTGATCGTGGTCGAGGACGAACAGGGCGCGGTCTGGGCGATCGGCACCGCGCGCTCCGGCGAGACCGAACGGGCCGGGCTCTGCCGCGGCCTGCGGGAGGACAACCCGGTGCTGGCCGAACGGGCCGGCTGCAACGCCGAGGGGGCGTCATGACCCGCCCCGAGGACTTCCGCACCTACCCCGAGGACTTCCACCCGGGCAGCGAACAGCCCCGGCTGAACCGCCCCGTCGAGGAGCGCTACCCGCAGATCCGGGCCACCAGCGGCTACGCCGACCCCCGGGTCACCCGGACCGGGCCCGGCCCCGGCGCGGGCACCGAGCAGGAGCCGGAGCGCTCGGCCGTCCTGACCGCCCGTCTGGTGCTGGCGATCACCGTCGTGATCGGCCAGCTCTGGGCCCTGACGGTGGCCACCAACGCCTGGATGAAGGGCGAGACCGCCACCGCCTGGTGGTGCACCGGCTTCTCGGCCGCCTCCTTCCTGGTCGTGCTGCTGGCGTGGCGGATCTCGCCGCGCGACCACTGAACTCCGATACTGAACTCCGGCCAGGGACGGTTGAGTTGAGCACCCTCGACGAGAAGGCCCGCAGTCACCGCCGGGAGAGCTACCGCCCCGGCAGCACCATCACCACCTGGGAGCCGGAGGACCCGTCCTTCTGGTCCGCCACCGGCGCCAAGGTCGCCAACCGCAACCTCTGGGTCTCGGTGCCCGCCCTGCTGCTGGCCTTCGTGGTCTGGCAGGTCTGGTCGGTGACGGTGGTCCAGCTGAGCAAGGTCGGCTTCACCTACAGCGACTCGCAGAAGTTCTGGCTCACCGCCGTCCCCGGCCTCACCGGCGGGCTGGGCCGGCTCGTCTACACCTTCGTCGGCCCGGTGGTCGGCGAGCGGAGGTGGACCGCCCTCTCCACCGTCGTCCTGATCGGGCCGCTGCTCTGGCTGGGCTTCGCGGTGCAGGACACCTCGACCCCGTACTGGGAGATGGTGGTGATCGCCGCGCTCTGCGGCGTCGGCGGCGCCAACTTCTCCTCCTCGATGGTCAACATCGGCTTCTTCTTCCCCAAGGCGAAGAAGGGCAACGCCAACGGCATCAACGGCGGTCTGGGCAACCTGGGCGTCAGCGTGGTGCAGTTGGTCGCCCCGCTGGTGATCACCGCGGGCATCCTCGGCCCGCCGGCCGGCGGGCCGCAGGAGCAGAAGGACGGCACCGAGGTCTGGCTGCAGAACGGGGCCTTCCTCTGGGTCCCGCTGCTGGTGCTGATGGCGGTGGCGGCCTGGTTCCTGATGAACGACCTCAAGGTCGCGGCCGCGCCGTTCTCCAAACAGAAGGTCATCTTCCGGCGCAAGCACAACTGGCTGATGACCCTGCTCTACGTCGGCACCTTCGGCTCCTTCATCGGCTTCGCCTCCGCCCTGCCGAACCTGATCAACACCACCTTCACCCCGATCGACCCCGCCTACTCCGCCACCACCTACGCCTGGGTCGGCCCCTTCATCGGCGCCCTCACCCGCTGGCTCGGCGGCTGGATCGCCGACCGGACCGGCGGCGCCTGGTGCACCGTCATCTCCTTCGTCGGGATGGGCGCCTCGATCGTCGTGGTGATCAACGCCCTGCCGTCGGGCGGCGGCCAGGGCAACTTCTGGGTCTTCTACGTCGGCTTCCTCTGCGCCTTCTTCTTCTCCGGCATCGGCAACGGCTCCACCTTCCGCCAGATCCCGGTCATCTTCCTCAACCAGCACCGCGCGGCCGCCGGCCCCGACCCCGCCGCCCAGGAGGAGGCCCGGCACCAGGCCGAGATGGAGGCCGGCGCCGTCACCGGCTTCTCCGCCTCCATCGCCGCCTTCGGCTTCTTCTTCATCCCCGCGATGTTCGCCCTCTTCCCCGTCACCAGCTCCCTCTGGGTCTTCGTCGGCTTCTACGTCGTCTGCCTGGTCGTCTGCTGGTGGTTCTACGCCCGCAAGGGCGCCGAGGCCCCCAGCTGACGCCGCTCTCCGTGGTCGGGGCGTCACGATTTCCGTCCGGCCGCCCCGATCGCGTAGAGTCTCCGACGTCAGCAGGCGCCGCTAGCTCAGTTGGTTAGAGCAGCTGACTCTTAATCAGCGGGTCCGGGGTTCGAGTCCCTGGCGGCGCACAGACAGCCGGAAGGCCCCCCATCGACGGATGGGGGGCCTTCCGGCGTCTCACCTGGGAGTGACGGTCATCGGGATGCGATCGGCGTGCGGCATCGCGGCCATCACCTCGGCGGGCTCCTGACCCGCCACCGGGTGGAACCGCCAACGGCGGAGCAGGGCGACCAGGGTGACGGTCAGTTCGGCCCGGGCAACGGCGTCGCCGATGCACTGGCGGGCGCCGGCGCCGAACGGGAAGAAGGCCTCCCGGGGGCGGTCCCGGTCCGGATCGAAGCGGCGCGGGTCCGGGTAGTGGACCGGGTGCTGGTGCACGGCGTAGAGACTGAAGGCGACCTCGGTGCCCACCGGGATCACCGTTCCGGCCAGCTCGACCGGGGCGACGGTGCGGCGCATCAGCATGGTGACGGCGTGCAGCCGGAGCACCTCGTCCACCACCTTCCGGGCGTAGCCGAGCCGGGGCAGGTCCTCGAAGGTGACCGGGCCCCCGCCGAGCACCTCGTCGATCTCGGCCAGCAGCTTCTGCTCCACCTCGGGGTGGCGGGCGATCTCGTGCAGCGCCCAGCCGAGCGTGGTGGCGACGGTCTCGGTGCCGGCGAACAGAACGGTGACCAGCTCGTCCCGGACCTCGGCGTCGGTGAGGGTCTCGCCGGTATCCGCGTCCTGGGCGGCCAGCAGCATGGAGAGCAGGTCGGTTCCGGTGGTCCCGTCGGCCCGGGCAGCGGCGACCACCTGGTCGATCACCGCGCGCAGTCCGGCCGCGGCCCGGTCGAACCGCCGGTTGGCCGGGATCGGCAGGCGGTCGAAGAGCTTCGGCGAGACGGACCGGACCAGCATGTACTTCAGGATCACCGGCACGTCCCGGCGGACCGCGGCGACCGCGGGCGCGGCCAGCTCACCGGAGAACATCGTGGCGGCCAGCGTGGAGATGGAGTACTCGCCGAGCAGTCGGGTGAGTTCGTACTCCTGACCGGGCCGCAGCGAGCCGGCCAGCTCCTCCGCCTGACGGGCGATCACCTCGCAGTACCCGGCCACCTGGGTCCGGTGGAAGGCGGGCTGGATCAGCCGCCGGTGCCGCCGGTGCACCGGGGTGGTGGCGGTGGCCAGGCCGTCCCCGACCATCGAGCGCACCCGGTCGAACAGCCGGCCCTTCTCGAAGCTGGACCCGTGCGTCACCATGACCGCGTGGGCCAGCTCCGGGGTGGTCACGAAGTACACCGGCATGGTGCCGAGCTCGAGCCGGACCAGCTCACCGACCTCGGCCAGCGAGCGGACGAAGCCGAGCGGATCGCGGGTCAGCGACAGCATGTGCCCGAGCAGGGGGAGCCGGCCGGGAGCGGTGGGGACGACCGCGACGGCGGTGGCGGGAGTGGTGTCGGGGGCGGTGGTCATCAGGCGGCCCGCACCAGGGGCGAGGAGGGCGCGGAGCTCTCCGGGTCGAGGTCCCACCACCAGGAGACGGCCGGTATGTCCAGCGGTCTACGGCTGGAGTCGGTGGGGAACTCGGTGAAGGCGGAGGGGAGTTCGGCCGGGTCGTCCGGGGTGGTGTAGCGCAGTGAACTGATCCCCCAGTCCTGCGAGCCCCGGATGAAGGCCTCCAGGCCGCCCACGTACTGCCGCAACTGCGGGCTGCCACCGGCGCGCAGCCGCTCGCAGAGCCGGACGAACAGGCAGAGCACCCGGTCCCGCTGGGCGATCGCCCGGGCCACCGCCTGCTCGGTGGTCAGCCCGTACGCCTGCTCCAGCACCCGGATCACGTTCAGGTAGTAGCCACCGGACCGGCTCTCCTTGTGGTGCGAGAACAGGTCGTTGTCCCAGCAGATCACGAAGTAGGCCATCTCGGCGGCGGCCCGGACATCGGTCCGGTCCCGCTCGTGCGGCGGGAGTTCCTCGCCGTGGCCCATCTCCAGCAACCGCAGCACCACCGAAGCGGCACCACCGTAGATCCGCATCAGGGTGTAGTCGTTCAGTCCGGGCACGACGCCCCGGCTGCGGTGCTCGGCCTCCCATCCGACCGAGAGGAAGTACTCGCGCAACGCGTCGACCCAGCGGGCGAGTTGGCCAGGGGTGGCATACCCGTCGAGTCGACGGCTCAGGTCCCGCAGGCCGGCCGCCAGCGGGTCGTCCAGCAGCATCGGCGCCTCGGGGTTCTGCGCCACTCTGAGCAACTGGGACAGTCGGCCCAGCAACTGCCCCGGACGGGTGCCGAGTTCGCCGCCCTCGCAGTAGCCGTCATCCACTCCGAACAGCCAGAACACGGAGTCGGAGACGATGGAGACCATCTCCTCGCGGCCGGTCGGCAGGATGCGCGCGGCGAAGGTCCCGATGGAGTGCCGGGCCAGTTGGCCGCGCAGCTCGGGGGTGCCGATCGAGAAGGCCTCGGCCCAGTCCGCGGTCCGGCGGTCGATCCGCTCGTGGCTGGGGTGGACGGCCGGCCGGTACGGGGAGTAGATCGGCGGAACCATGGTCAGCTCGGACACTGTCCGTCCTCGGTAGCAGCGGTCATCTCGCCACTTCGGCCGGACAGTTGGGACTGCCCGGCCGAAGTGATCACGCCACCATTGATCGCGGACAGGCGCGAACCAGTCAAGAGCATGTCCACGCCAATGGCCGAAACCGATCGCCGTCGGTCCGGTGCCCGGAGCCTGGCCTAGCCCCGGCGCACCAGGGCGGTCAGTACACACCACCAGCTACGGCGCTGCCGCGGCAGGTTGGCCGGTTGTACCGGTACCTCGGGTTCCGCTACCCGCGTCGCACCGGGCACTGGTTCGGCCGCGACCCTCGCCGCGGGGACCTTCGGCCGCCCCGGCGTGAACCGCACCGGCAGCTCGGTCAGGTGCCGGGCCAGGAACTGCCCGCTCCAGTTGAGCTCGTCCTCACGGCCCGCGAGCCGCAGGTCCGGCAGCCGGGTGAGCAGCACGTCGATGCCGGTCTCCGCGATCGCCCGGCCGACGTCCTGGCCCGGGCACTCGTGCGGGCCGCCGCTGAACGCCAGGTGCGAACGGTTCCCGTACAGCGGAGTGCCGAGGTCCGGGCGGACCTCCGGGTCGACGTTGCCGGCCGCCAGGCCGAGGATCACCATGTCACCGGCCTTGATCTGCTTGCCGCCCAGCTCGGTGTCGATGGCGGCCCACCGGCCGGGGATCAGCGAGAGCGGCGGGCTGTCCCAGAGCACCTGGTCCAGCGCGTCCGGCAGGGTCATGTGCCCGCCGGAGAGGTTGGCCCGGAAGCGGCCGTCGGTGAGCACCATCCGGAGCGTGTCGGCGATCAGGTTGACGGTGGTCTCGTTGGCCGCCAGCAGCACCAGCCGCAGGTGCTCCATCAGCTCGTCGTCGGTGAGCCCCGCCTCGTGCTGGATCAGCCAGCTGGCCAGGTCGTTGCCGGGCTCGGCCTTCTTGCGCTCGACCAGCTGACGGAGCATCTGGGCCACGTACTCGTTGCTGGCGAACGCGGTCTCGGTGCCCTTCATCAGGTCCCGGACCGCCGCCACCAGCTGCGGGCCGTACTCCTCCGGCATACCGATCAGCTGGGTCATCACCAGCATCGGCAGGTGCTCGGCGAACTGCGCCACCAGGTCGGCGGTGCCGGCCCCGGTGAAGCCGTCGACCAACTGGTCCGCGAAGCGGGTGACGTGCCGGCGTATGCCGCGGCGGTCGAAGCGGTCCAGGCCGTCGGTCACCGCTCCGCGCAGCCGCCGGTGCTCGGCGCCGTCCGCGAACAGGCAGATCGGCTGCCAGGCCAGGATCGGCATCAGCGGCGAGTCCATCGCCACCTCGTTGTTCCGGAACGCCGACCACCGGCGGGAGTCCCGGGAGAACCTGGAGGGGTTGCGCATCGCGGTCAGGTTGGCGGAGTGGCCGAGCACCATCCAGGCCGGCAGGTCACCGGGCAGCAGGACCGGCGCCACCGCGCCGTGCTCGGCCCGCAGCTTCTCGTAGAGACCACTGGGGTCCGCCTCGGCCTCGGGGCCGTACAGCCTGCGTATGCCGTCCGGGCCCAGCCCGTGGGCCGGGCAGCCGGGCGGCGGGGTGAGCGAACCGTCGAGCGTGGTCTCGAACGGGCCGTCGGTGGTGGTCACTGGTTCTCCGGAAGTGGAAGGTGAGTTCAGGAGGTGAGCGAGTACAGGTAGCGCATCAGGGCGAGCAGCACGTCGCGGCTGGACTCCCGGCTGCGCGCGTCGCAGAGCACGATCGGGACCTCGTCCGGCAGGTCGAGCGCGCCGCGCAGCTCCTCGACGGGGTGGCCCGGCGAGTCCGGGAAGGCGTTGACCGCGACCACGAAGGGGACACCGCGCTCCTCCAGCCGCCCGATCACGTCGAAGCTGACCTCCAGCCGGCGGGTGTCGACCAGCACCACCGCGCCGAGCGCGCCCTCGAACAGGCCGTTCCAGAGGAACCAGAACCGCTGCTGGCCCGGGGTGCCGAAGAGGTAGAGCACCAGCTCGTCGTTGATGCTGATCCGGCCGAAGTCCATCGCCACGGTGGTGACGGTCTTGCGCTCCACCCCGGCGACGTCGTCCACCTCCTCGCCGGCCCGGGTCATGGTCTCCTCGGTGGTCAGCGGACGGATCTCGCTGACCGAGCCGACCAGGGTGGTCTTGCCCGCCCCGAACCCGCCGACGATCACCACCTTGACGGCGGTGGCCACCGAGTCCGCCAGCACGTCCACGCCGGAGGGGGCGTCAGAGCCTCTGAAGTCCATTCATCACCGCTTCGATCAGGGCACGGTCGGGGAGTTGGGCCTTGGGGACGGGCGCCCGCGCCTCGACCCGGTCCTCGGCCAGCAGGTCGGCCAGCAGGACGGTGACCACGCTCATCGGCAGGGCCAGATGGGCGGAGACCTCCGCGACCGACAGGGGCGACTCGCACAGCCGCAGGATCGCCGCCTTCTCGGGCTGCATCGCGGGCCGCGGACGGGACTTGGCCACGACCAGGGTGACCAGGTCGAGCACGGTCCGCTCGGTCGCCCCGCTGCGGCCGCGGGTGATCACGTACAGGCGCTCCGGATGGCCTTCGTCCCACTCCGTCCCGCGCTCGGTCATGCGACCTGCTCGCCGCGGACGGGTGTGCTCAGGTGCTCGCCGATCCTGGCGACCAGGTCCCGCATCCGCTGGCCCATCAGACCGGCGTCCACGCCCTCGTCGGCCAGCACCGCGAGGTAGGCCCGGGCGCCGGCCGCCATCAGGTAGAAGAAGCCGCCGGAGATCTCGATCACCACCAGGCGCATCCGGCCGTCCCCGTGCGGGAACTCGGTGCCGATCGCGGTGGCCAGGCTCTGCAGGCCGGCGCAGGCCGCGGCCAGCCGGTCCGCCGTGTCGGTGTCGGCGCCGTACTGGGCCATCCGCAGCCCGTCCGACGAGAGCACCACGACGTTCCGGGTCTGCGGAACGCCCTCGGCCAGCTCCTTGAGCATCCAGTCCATGTTGGCCCGCTGCTGAATCACTGCTCACCCTTACTGCCCGTGGTACTGCCTGTGGTACCTGACGAATGGTCACTGGTCCGCTCCGACTGGCCGTTCACGCCTTCGCTGAAGGCGGCCAGCCACATGCCCGGCTGGACCGGCTCGGCGGCGGCCGGAGCGGCCGGGGCGGGAACGGCGCGGTACTGCGCGGTGGGGTAATGCGCGGTGGGGTACTGCCCGGTGGGGTACTGCCCGGTGGAGTCCTGCGACACCGGGGCGGCCGCGGCCGGCTGGGCCGACGGCGCGGAGGCCGGACGGGCGTGGCGGCGACGCTGCGGCAGACCGCTGGCGGCCCGCTCGGTCACCACCACGGGGGCGTCCTCGGCCCAGCTGTGCTCGGGCCGGGCCTGCGGCCCGGACGGGTCCGGACGGGGTCCGGTGACCGCCGCGCGGACCGGAGCCGCCGGGGCGGCCGGACGACCGGCAGGGCGCGGGCCGGAGGCGGCGCCGATGCCGTGCGCCCGGTCCGAGCTGGCCGGGGTCGCGGTCAGCAGGTCCTGGGGGACGATCAGCACCGCGCGCACACCGCCGTACGCGGACGGCCGGAGCGAGACCTGGAAGCCGTACGCCTGCGCCAGGCGCCCGACCACCGCCAGACCCAGACGCGGGGTCTCACCGAGGTCCTTGAGGTCGATGCCCTCCTGCGCCTCGCGGAGCATCCGCTCGGCCCGGGCCCGGCCCTCCTCACTGAGGCTCAGACCGCCGTCCTCGATCTCGATCGCGATACCGGTCTGCACCTCGACCGCCGTCAGGTGCACGTTGGTCTGCGGCGGCGAGTAGCGCGTCGCGTTGTCCAGCAGCTCGGCCAGCGCGTGGATCAGCGGCTCGACCGCCGGGCCGACCACCGCCACCTCGGAGACCGGGTGCAGCTCGACCCGCTGGTAGTCCAGGATCCGCGAGACCGCGCCGCGCAGGACACTGTAGAGCGGGACGCCCTTGTTCCACTGGCGGCCGGGGCGGGCCCCGCCGAGCACCGCGATGGAGTCCGCCAGACGGCCCACCAGCGCGTTCCCGTGGTCCAGCCGCAGCAGGTCCTCGAAGACCGCCGGGTCGTTGCCGTGCCGGTCCTCCATCTCCCGCAGGTCCTGCGCCTGCCGGTGCACGATCGCCTGCACCCGGCGCGCGATGTTCACGAAGGCCCGCTGCGCCGACTCACGCAGACCCTCCTCCGCGTCCACCGCCTCCAGCACGGTGCGCAGCACCGCGTGACGGGCCTGCTGGAAGCCGGCCGAACCGGTGCCGGAGCCCGACTCGCGCAGCACGTCCTCCAGGAACTCGCCGCCCTGGAGCCGGGCCACCGCCTGCGGCAACGCCTCGGCCAGCCGGGCGGTCTGCTCCTCCTGCTCGGCCAACTGCTGCCTGAGCTCGGCCTCCTGGCGGGCCGCCCGCTCCTGGAAGGTGGCCAGCGCCCGCCCGCGACGGGCCGACTCGGCGGCCACCACGGCGACTATCAGGGTGGCCACTCCGCCGCACCAGCCGACGGCCCAGCGCGCGGTGTCGTCCATCAGCGCGGTGGCCGCGGCGGCCGCGGCGGCGGTCAGCGCGGTGGGCAGGAGCCATCCCAGCCCGGCCGCGGGGCGCCGATCCCCGGATGACGATCCAGCACCAAGCATCAGCGTCCTCAACTGTCGGAAGGTGTACGGAACATCGGACCGCGTACCGGCCTTGGAAGGGGCCCCTCCAGTCGCCTCATCCATTTCTGACATGGGCGGGGCGGGCCGGATCGAAGGAAGCATAGCCGGTTTTGCCGATCTCCCTGACGGGGTCTCAATACACCATCGGCCTACCAGATTTGGGGCTTTCTCGCGGCTTTTTGGGCACAGATCACACCGGAGGAGAGCGCGCCGAGGCCCGCGCGCCCCTGGGGGCGTGCGGGCCTCGTGTCGTCCGTATGCGGTGCTCGTGCAACCCGTGGGCGGTGCTCGTGCAACCCGTGCGCGCTAAGGGCGTTGCGCCCGCGGAGCATCCAGCACGGCCCCCGCCACCGCCTCCGGGCGGTCCCACATCAGCAGGTGCCCGGCCGGTACGGCCTCCCGGTACTCCGCCCCGATCAGCTCCGCCAACTCCCGCTGCCGGCCGAGCCAGCGACCGCCCGGACGGGTCGCGGCCGCCAGCACGACGGCGGGCGCCCGCAGCGGGGTGGTGCGCCGGAGCGCGTCCAACTCGGCGGCCACGTCCAGGTAGCGGGTGTTCTCGGCCAGCACCGAACGGAGCATCCGGCCCGTCCGGTAGCAGCGCCGCACCAGCTCCGACGGCGCCGGGTCGCGGTGCCCGAGCGTGGTGGCGGCGGCCACCGCTCGGCGGGCCGACGGGCCGAGCAGGTACGGCAGCCCGGCGGCGGCCAGCACCGCGCCGACCGTACGGGCCGTCAGGTCCCGGGCGGCCCGGGCGGGCGCGGGCCGCGCCTGCGGCTCGGTCGAACCGTCCAGCAGCACCAGGGCCGCGGTGCGCTCCGGGTACAGCCGGGCGAAGGCCTCGACGTGGAAGGCGGCGATCGAGTGCCCGACCACGGTGACCGGGGCCTCGGCGTCCGGGCCGTCCACCAGCTCCTCCCGGACCAGGCCGTCGAGCAGGGCGGCGATCCGGTCCGCCTCGCCACGCGCGGTGGGCGGCTCCGACCCGAGCTGGCTGAGCCCGTGCCCGGGGCGGTCGAAGCGGATCACCGTCCGGTGCGGTTCGAGCAGCGGCACCACCGGGTCCCAGTCGAACCAGCAGCAGCCGAGCCCACCGCTCAGCACCGCCAACGGCCCCCGCCCGGAGACCCGGACGTGCACGGCACGGCCGTCCACCCGGACGAACCGCGCCCCCTCCCCTTCTTCACGCACCCTCCCCCGACCGGTCACGACCGCCGCCCCTCCGTCCCCTTCTTCTCCACCTTCTTCTCCACCGGCTTCTCCCGCGCCGAACGGCCCGACCGGCCGACGCTCACCGCGAGCACCGCCAGCCAGACCGCTATCAACAGGATCTGCGACCGCTGGCCCGCTCCCAGCGTCCAGGTGCCGCGACCGGCCTCGAAGGCGGCGATCGCGCCCAGGCTCCAGACCGTGGCGAGCAGTTCGGCCGCCACCAGCCAGGGCCCGTACCGGGCCAGCGGCCGCCACCAGCCGTACCGGCGGGCCGCCACGGTCAGCAGCACCACCGCGCCGATCGCCCCGAGCATGGCCAGGCTGCTGCTGATCGCGTGCGCGGTGTGGGTGGCCGGCACCAGGCCAGCGGTCTCCCGGGCCGCGCACTCCGGGTCGGCGGTCGGGGTGCAGCTCAGCGGCAGCCGCGAGTCCACCGCCGTGGCCAGGCCGAACAGGGCCAGCGCCGTCCAGCCCGCCACCGACCAGGGCCGCCGCTCCAGGCGCCACAGCGCCGTTCCGGCCCCGGCCAGCACGGCCAGCCCGGCGACCAGGTCGGTGGCACGGAAGAGGCCGCCCAGCGGCTGGTCCTCGGCGGCGAGCTCGCTGACGTAGGTCTGCACCGGGTCGAGCCCGGTGCTCAGGACCACCTCCAGCACCCAGGCCGTGTAGGCGAGGGCGCTGAGCAGGAGGAGGGCGCGGACGGCCCGGACGGCTGCACTGCTGGACATCCGGTCAGCCTAGGCGGTGCCCCTCGGCCGGGGCCGTGCGGCCGGGGCCCGGCGGAACCGATTCGGTGGTTCCGGGCCGACCGTGTAATGTTCTCTTCGTCAGCAGGCGCCGCTAGCTCAGTTGGTTAGAGCAGCTGACTCTTAATCAGCGGGTCCGGGGTTCGAGTCCCTGGCGGCGCACAGACAGCCGGAAGGCCCTCCATCTTCGGATGGAGGGCCTTCCGGCATTTTCGGGTTCACCCCCTCCGTGCGGCCAAGTGGCCCATATCACCTGATCGTTCCGCAACCAAGACAGATAAGTCTGTTCTCAGCGAAATCAGGACAAAGGTCCCTAACGGCCGCCGGGTGCTTCGGGGCAGGCTGGCACGGTTCTCCGTCCGCCCAGGAAAGGCCATCCGTTGCCCCGCCCCGCCCCGAACGGCCGTCCGCGCCCGCAGCAGACCGGCAAGCGACGGCCCCGCCGGACCGGGTGGCGCCGGCTCGTCCCCACCTGGCGCTTCACGCTCTTCACCTCGCTCGGCCTCGCCGTCCTCGGCGTCGGCCTGTTCGCGCTCGGCCTGGCCCTGGTCCAGGTGCCCGACGCGCACGCCCAGGCCACCCGGCAGAGCAACACCTGGCTCTACTCGGACGGCTCCCTGCTGACCCGGACCGGTGAGACCAACCGGCAGAGCGTCCCGCTGGACCGGATCTCCGAGGCCGCCCGCAACGCGGCGATGGCCGCCGAGGACCGGAACTTCTACCACGAGGGCGCGGTCAACCCGAAGGGCATGTTCCGGGCCGCGGTGAACACCGTGACCGGCGGCTCCACCCAGGGCGGCTCGACCATCACCCAGCAGTACGTCAAGAACGCCTACCTGAACCAGAAGCAGACCATCTCGCGGAAGGTGAAGGAGCTCTTCATCGCGGTCAAGGTGGACGCCACCGAGAGCAAGGACGACGTGCTCGCGGCCTACCTGAACACCTCCTACTACGGCCGGGGCGCCTACGGCATCCAGGCCGCCGCCCAGGCCTACTTCGGCGTC
The DNA here is from genome assembly GCF_044452665.1 of Kitasatospora sp. NPDC051853. Classification (NCBI taxonomy): domain Bacteria; kingdom Bacillati; phylum Actinomycetota; class Actinomycetes; order Kitasatosporales; family Streptomycetaceae; genus Kitasatospora; species Kitasatospora sp. NPDC051853. The sequence goes on from NZ_JBITBY010000014.1 coordinate 94,191, forward strand.
GACGCCGACAAGCTGAACGCCGCCCAGGGCGCCTACCTGGCCGCCCTGCTGAACGCGCCGAGCGCGTACGACGTGGCCACCGCCACCGAGAACGGCAAGAAGCGGGCCACCGAGCGGTGGAACTACGTGCTCGACGCGATGGTCCAGGAGAAGTGGCTCTCCGCCCAGGACCGGGCCGCGATCACCTTCCCCGAGGTGCAGGCCCCCAGGAGCGCCCCCGGCCTCTCCGGCCAGGCCGGGTACCTGGTGAACGCCGCCACCGAGTACCTCACCTCCCACAACGTGGTCACCGACGCCCAGTTGGCACAGGGCGGCTACACCGTCAAGCTGAGCATCGACCCGAAGAAGCAGCAGGCGCTCCAGGACTCCGTCCAGCAGCAGCTGACCGACAAGCTCAAGCCGGACACCCGGAAGGCGGACGCGGCCGCCCAGGCCGGGGCCGTCTCGGTGGACCCGAAGACCGGGGCCGTGGTCGCCCTCTACGGCGGCACCGACGCCACCAAGCACTGGGTCGACAACGCCACGCGGCAGGACTACCAGGCGGGTTCGACCTTCAAGGCCATCGCGCTGGCCGCCGCGCTGGAGAACCGCGCGACCACCCAGTCCGGACGGACCATCACCCCCGACACCGTCTACGACGGCACCAGCCGCCGCCCGGTGGTCGGCGGCAAGGGCGCCCCGTACGCCGCGCCGAACGAGGGCGACCGCAGCTACGGCCAGGTCACCCTCCAGCAGGCCACCGACTGGTCGGTCAACTCCGTCTTCACCCAACTCGCCCAGGACACCGGACTGGAGAAGGTCCGTGAGACGGCCGTGGCGCTCGGCCTCCCCGCCGACACCCCCGAACTGACCGCCCTCCCGTCGATCCCGCTCGGCACCGCGACCCCGAGCGTGCTGGACATGGCCGGGGTGTACGCCACCCTGGACAACGGCGGCAAGCAGATCTCCCCCTGGCTGGTGCAGTCGCTGGAGCACGGCGGCGAGGGGATCGGCCTGCCCGAGCACAAGACCAACCAGGCCGTCAGCGAGCGGACTGCCCAGCGGGTCACCTCGATGCTCCAGGGCGTGGTGAGCGACCCGGGCGGCACCGGGTGGCGGGCCAAGGACCTGGGCCGGCCGACCGCGGGCAAGACCGGCACCACCGACGACCACCGCTCGGTCTGGTTCGCCGGGTACACCCCCGAACTGGTCACCGTGGTCGGCCTGTTCGGACAGGACCCGACCACCGGCAAGCAGGTCTCGCTGAGCGGCACCGCCGGTGTCGCCGGTGCGGCGGGCGGACAGTTCCCGGCGCAGATCTGGACCGCCTACATGAAGTCGGCACTGGCCGGCCAGCCGGTCTCCTCCTTCCCGGACCCCGCCGCGGACGACTCCGGCGCGGCGCTGTACGGCCCCGGCGGCTCGGGCGGCCGCACGCCGTCCTCGACCCCGTCGAGCACCCCGAGCGGCACCCGTTCCACGCCGTCCGACACCCCGTCGACCCCGTCCGTTCCGTCCGACCCGTCCTCGGCCACCTCTCGGCGGCCGGACCCGACGCCGACCCAGGGCACCAGCCCTACCTCCTCCCCGACGTCCACCCCGACCCCGAGGCCCACTCCCACCCCCACGCCGAAGCCGACCCCCACTCCGACGCCGAAGCCCACGCCGAGCGGAGAGGCGGTCGAGGCGGACGGTGCCGGGGCTGCTGCCGGGGCCCGCAGCGGTACGGGTGGCGGGCAGGGGTAGCCCTCGCCCCGCCCCTGAGCAGCGGTTCCGCTCCGTCGGGCGGGCCGTCCGGTCCTGCTGGTCCCGCGTGACCGGCAGGGCCGCCGGGCATGGACCGGCAGGACCGTCAGGCGTGGACAGCCCTTACCGAACCGGGGGTCGGCGAGGCAGAATGCGTCGGTGCACAGCTCATCGCCCCAGCCTCCGCTCCCCCCGGCCCGGCGCCCCTCGGCCCGTACCCTCGGACTCTCCCTCGCCCTCGTCTCCGCCGTCGCCTTCGGTGGCTCCGGCACCGCGGCCAAGCCGCTGATCGAAGCCGGGCTCTCCCCACTGCACGTGGTCTGGCTCCGGGTCACCGGCGCCGCCGTCGTGCTGCTCCCGCTCGCCTACCGGCACCGCGACGCCTTCCGCCGCCGCCCGAAGCTGCTCATCGGCTTCGGCCTGCTCGCGGTGGCCGGCGTGCAGGCCTGCTACTTCGCCTCGATCTCGCGGATACCCGTCGGCGTGGCCCTGCTGATCGAGTACCTGGGGCCGCTGCTGCTGCTCGTCTACGTGAAGTTCGTCCAGCGCAAGCCGGTCTCCCGGGCCGCGGCCATCGGGGCCGGGGTCGCCGTGACCGGCCTGGCCTGCGTGGTGGAGTTCTGGCACGGGCTGGCCTTCGACACCCTCGGGGTGCTGTTCGGCCTCGGCGCGGCCTGCTGCCAGGTGGGCTACTTCGTCCTGGCCGACGCCGCCAAGCAGGGCAAGGAGCAGGTGGACCCGATGGCGGTGAGCGCGTTCGGCCTGCTGGTCGGCGCCGTCGCCCTGACCGTCTTCACCCGGCCCTGGACCGCGGACTGGAGCCTGCTCGGCGGCGACGTCACCATGAACGGCCACGTACTGCCGGCCCTCCTCCCGGCCGCCTGGATGGTGCTGGTGGCCACCGTGCTCGCCTACCTCACCGGCGTGGTGTCCGTGCAGTTCCTCTCCCCGCCGGTGGCCGGGGTGGTGGCCAACCTGGAGGCGGTGGTGGCCACCGTCACCGCCTGGTTCCTGCTCGGCGAGACGCTCGGCCCGGCGCAGCTGACGGGCGGTCTGCTGGTGCTGGCCGGCGCCTTCGCGGCACAGACCAGCCGACCCGCCGAGGCGGCCCTGCCGGAGCCCGTTCCGGCTGAACCGCGCCGGAGGCTGACCTCTCGGTGACTCGGCCTGACGGCCCGTGAGCAGGAGGCTCGGACGACCGGGACGGTGCGGCGGCGGTCCGGCCGGGGCTGACCGGTCGTCGGCCGCCGCCGCTGCCGTCACTCCTGCTGCCGCCCCGGCCGTTGTCCTGGACGTTGTGCTGGCTGTCGGCTGCTCGCCGCCTACTTGCCGGCCCAGCCGAACCAGTCGAAGTGGGCGAGCGGCCAGACCACGGCGGTGGTCGGACCGACCACGTTGTCGACCGGCACCGCTCCGCCGCCCGGGCCGCCCTGGTGGTAGCGGGAGTCGGCGGAGTCGCTGCGGTGGTCGCCCTCGACCCAGATGTAGCCCTTCGGGACGGTGATCGGACCGAAGTTCATGCCGGAGCAGGAGTCGTCCCCCGGGTAGAGGTACGGCTCGGAGACCGGCTTGCCGTTGACGGTGAGGGTGGTGCCGCTGCAGGCGACGGTCTCGCCGCCGGTCGCGATCACCCGCTTGACCAGGTAGTTGTCGTCCTTCGGCGGCAGCAGGCCGACGAAACTCAGCACGTCACCGACCGCGCCGGAGAGCGTGCCGCCGCTCGGCACGGGCTTCGGCAACCAGCCGCCCGGGTCCTTGAAGACCACCGGCTCGCCCTGCTTCGGCTCCCAGCCCAGGAGCGGGGCCAGCTTGTTGACCGCCACCCGGTCGCCGATCCGCAGGGTGTTCTCCATCGAACCGGACGGGATCGAGAACACCTGGAACAGGCAGGTCTTGATGCCCAGGGCGATGACCAGCCCGAGCACGATCATCGCCGGGAACTCCGCCCACCACGGCAGCCGCCGCCGACCGCGGAAGCGGCCGGGCCGGACGGCCGGCCCCGACTGCTCGGGGTCTTCCGGTTGGACGGGCTGGGTCACCGGGCCGGGCGCCATTGCCGGGCCGGGCTGAGGAATCGTCACTGATCAGGCCGCCTGCGGAGGGAGATCGGGAGGGTGCGGGCAGGCGACGGGCGCTGCTTGCCGGCCATCGCCCGTCTGCCTTTCCGGAGGGTCCGGGGAGAACAGCACGCTAACGCCGCACCTGAACTGTCGCGAAATCAGACATTTAGCCGCCGTTGACGGCAAATCCTCCCAGGACTCCCCAGCGGAGACGGACCACGGGCGGGCACGGTTCCGCCCCGGGCTGCCGGACCGGCCCGCCGAACGGGCCCTCCCCCACGGCGTCCGGGCCGGTCAGTGGGCCTGCGGCTCCCCGGCGATGGCCTCGTGGTGGCGGATCACCTCGGCGATGATGAAGTTCAGGAACTTCTCCGCGAAGACCGGGTCGAGGTGGGCACTCTCGGCGAGCTCGCGGAGCCGGGTGATCTGGGCCCGCTCCCGGGCCGGGTCGGCGGGGGGCAGCCGGTGCTCGGCCTTCAGCTTGCCGACCCGCTGGGTCGCCTTGAAGCGCTCGGCCAGCATGTGGACGACCGCGGCGTCGATGTTGTCGATGCTCTCCCGCAGCGCGACCAGCTCGGCCCGGACCGCCTCGGAGACCTCACCGTTGCCGTCCGCCGCCGCGCCGGTGGCGGCCGTGGAACCGGCGGCAGCCGTGGCCGCGGCCGCGGGACCTGCGGGATCGGCGGCGGAGTTCAGGGGCAGGTCCGTCATCGGGGTGGCTCTCCGGAGGTCGGCTGACTGGGCCCTGCAATCTAACAGGGAGAGCGGTGCCGGGGCCCGGCCGTTCGACGGGACGTCCGACATCCGGACACACTCGGCGCCGGTCCGCCGCTTTGCCGGACCGGCGCCCGGGCGCGCCGTAGGCTGGGCGCGCACCGACCGGAACTGACGGACCACCAGTCCCACAGCACATGGAGGACCTGACATGGCAACCACCCGCACCGCGCGCACCGCCTGGGAAGGCAACCTGGTCGACGGCAAGGGCGAGACCACCTTCGCCTCCTCCGGCATCGGCACCTACCCCGTCTCCTGGCCGGCCCGCGCCGAGGCGGCCAACGGCAAGACCAGCCCGGAGGAGCTCATCGCGGCCGCGCACTCCGCCTGCTTCTCGATGGCCCTCTCCCACGGCCTGACCGGCGCGGGCACCCCGCCCACCAAGCTGGACACCCAGGCGGACGTGACCTTCCAGCCGGGCACCGGCATCACCGGCATCCACCTGACCGTGGTCGGCGAGGTGCCCGGGCTCGACGAGGCCGGCTTCGTGAAGGCCGCCGAGGACGCCAAGGCCAACTGCCCGGTGAGCCAGGCCCTGACCGGCACCACCATCACCCTGACCGCGAGCCTCGCCTGACCGCGAGCCTCTCCCGACCGCGGACCTCGCCTGACCGCAGGCCCCGCCCGACCACGGACATCGCCCGCGCGCAGGCCCCGCGCTGAACCCCGGCCCCGTCCGGGAGTTCGGGTCGTCCGCCCCTCAGCCCGCCAGTTCGCCCACTGACCACCTGTCAGGTCGTCCGTCGGGTCGTCAACTGGTAGTGCGCAAGGGGCGCATGCGCCCCCGGAGTGCATCTCACGGTGCACTCCGGGGGCGCCGCTGCGTACCGGGCGCGTACCGGCGCACTTGCCCCGAAACCCCGGCGAATCACCCTCGCGGCGGTCGTCACCGCAAGTTCGCGCGTCCTATGATCACGGCAGTGCCGCGCTCCCGGCCCGATGCTCTCCACCCAGCGTCGGCCGAGGCAGCGGCCGTGCGATCAGCGTCAGCAGCGGACGGGAGCATGCCGTGCCGGGTCGGAACGAGGGGGCCGACCGCCGTTGTCCGGTCTGCTCCACCCCCCTGGGCCGTGAGGGCCGGCACCCCGGCGCACTGCTCGACGCCCTCCAGGCCAGCGAGTCCCGCTTCCGGGCCGCCTTCGCCGACGCCGGGATCGGGATGGCCCTGGTCGGCCCGGACGACCTGATCATCGAGGCCAACCCGGCCTTCGCCGCCATGATCGGGTACGAGGCCCCCGAGCTGGTGGACGTCCACATCCACCAGATCATCGACCCCGAGGACACCCCGCGCCGCCTCTACCTGGAGCTGGTCCGGGGCGAGCGCGACCGGCTCCGGGTGGAGAAGCAGCTCAAGCACCGCGAGGGCCGGGTGGTGTGGAGCAACGTCACCATCTCGCTGATCCGCAACGGCTCCGGCGAGCCGATGTACACCCTGGCCATGGTCGAGGACGTCACCGAGCAGCGGCTCCTCGGCGACCAGCTCGCCTACCAGGCCCTGCACGACCCGCTGACCAGGCTGCCGAACCGTGCGCTGTTCTTCGACCGGCTGAACGCGGCCTTCGACTCGGTGGCCGGGGTGACCGGAGCGACCGGGGTGACCGGGGCGGCCGCCGACGGGACGACCGAGGTGGCCGGGGTGGCCGGGGTGGCCGTCAGCGGGGCTGCCGCTGCGGAGGGGGCCGGTTCGGTCGGTCCCGCCGGCGGCGGTACTGACGGTCGCGGCACTGACGGTGGCGGCGCCGGTGGCACCGACGGCGGGCCGGGAGAACGTCGGGTCGGCCTCTGTTACGTCGACCTGGACGGCTTCGCTGCGATCAACGAGACGCTCGGCCACCACATCGGGGACGAGCTCCTGGTGGCGGTGGCCGCCCGGCTGGAACGCGGCTTCGCCCGGGGAGAGGGGCGGTTGGTGGCCCGGCTCGGCGGGGACGAGTTCGCCGTCCTGGTCTGCGACAGCGCCGGGAGCGAGCAGCTCACGGGGCTCGCGGCAGACCTGATCAAGACGCTGGAGGAGCCCTTCGACGTGGCCGGCCAGCAGTTGGCGGTGACAGCGAGCGTCGGTGTGGTGGAGCGTCAGGTCCGTGAGACCACCCCGACCGACCTGCTGAAGGACGCCGACGCGACGCTGTACTGGTCGAAGTCGGACGGCCGGGCCCGCTGGACGCTCTACGACCCGGCTCGGGGTGCCTACCAGCTGACCCGGCAGCGGCTGGCCACTGCGCTGCGGCCGGCGCTGGAGCGGGGCGAGTTCGCCGTCGAGTACCAGCCGTTGGTCGGACTGGCCGACGGGACGGTGCACGGTGCCGAGGCCCTGGTCCGCTGGCGCCACCCCCGGTACGGCACCATCTCCCCGGACCGCTTCATCCCGCTGGCCGAGGAGTCCGGGGCGATCGTGCCGCTCGGCAAGTGGGTGCTGGAGGAGTCCTGCCGCCAGGCCAAGCGCTGGCTCACCGAGTTCCCCGACACCGAGACCTTCGTCAGCGTCAACCTGGCGGCCCGTCAGATCTGGGACTCGGACGTGGTGGCCGACGTCGCCAAGGCCCTGGAGACCACCGGCCTGCCGGCCCGGCTGCTCCAGCTGGAGATCACCGAGAGCGCGGTGCTCGGTCCCGGTGGCCGCCCGGTCCAGGCCCTCCAGGCACTCGCCGACATGGGCGTGCGGATCGCGATCGACGACTTCGGTACCGGCTACTCCAACCTCGCCTACCTCTCCCGGCTGCCGGTGCACGTCCTCAAGCTGGACGGCAGCTTCATCGCGGGCTTCCGCGAGCCGGGCCCCGGCGGCCGCCCGGACAACCGCTCCCGCCGCACCGATGCGGACGAGCAGATCGTCGGGGCAATGGTCCAGCTGGCCCACGCCCTCGGCCTCACCGTCACCGCCGAGGGGATCGAGAACGCCTCCCAGGCCGAACGCCTCCGCATCACCGGCTGCGACACCGCCCAGGGCTGGTACTTCGCCCGCCCCGGCGAGGCCGAGCGGGTCGCCGCCATACTGCGCGAGGACCGCGCCCGCACCGCATGACGCACCGCCTGACGCACCGTCGGCCGGCCTGCCGCCGTCCCATGCGCTTGTCGGCTGACGCGCAGTCGGCCGACGCGCGGACGGCTCAGGTGTCCGGTCAGGCCTCCAGGTACCGCAGGACGGCCAGGATGCGTCGGCTGTAACCGGTGGCGTGGGCCAGTTCCAGCTTCTCGAAGACGGCGTTGAGGTTCTTCTCGACCGCACTGAGCGAGACGTGGAGCTTCTCCGCGATGGCGGTGTTGGTGTGTCCCTGGGCCAACGCCTCCAGGACGCTGCGCTCGCGCGGGGTCAGCCGGGCCAGCGGATCAGCACGGGTGGTGCGGACCACCAACTGCCGGACCACCTCGGGGTCGATCGCGGCCCCGCCCGCGGCGACCCGCTCCAACGCGTCGAGGAACTCCTCGACCTGTGCCACCCGGTCCTTGAGCAGGTAGCCGACCCGTTCGGCGCCGGCGGCGAGGAGCTGCGCCGCGTAGCTGCGCTCGATGTACTGGGAGAGGACCAACACCCCGACCCCGGGCCAGCGTTCGCGGATCTCCACCGCCGCCCGCAGTCCCTCGTCGGTGTGGGTCGGCGGCATCCGGATGTCGACCACCACGACGTCCGGCCGGTGCTCGGCGACCTCGCGCAGCAGGGCGGTGGCATCGCCGACGGCCGCCAGCACCTCGTGCTCCTCCTCCGCGAGCAGCCGGACCAGCCCCTCCCGCAGCAGGGTGGAGTCCTCGGCGATGATCAGGCGCATGGCAGCTCCGCTGTGATGACGGTCGGTCCCCCGGAGGGGCTGTCGATGTGCAGGGTGCCGTCCAGCGCGGCCACCCGTCCGCGCAGCCCGGTCAGTCCGGTGCCGTCGGGATCGGCTCCGCCCACGCCGTCGTCCTCGATCCGCACGGTGAGCACTCCACCCGGGGTGGGCGAACCCTCGTCCGCCGGCGCCCCGCTGTCCGTCAGCGGGCCACCGTCCAGAGTGATCCGGACCGAGACTGCCGAGGCCCGCGAATGCTTGGCGGCGTTGGTGACGCACTCCGAGACCACGAAGTACGCCGCCGTGCGCACCGGTTCGGGCAGCGGTGCGGCCACCTCGTATCCGAGCCGCATCGGGACGGTGCTCCGCTCGGCCACCCCGCCGAGCGCCTCGGCCAAGCCGAGGCTGTCCAGGGCCGAGGGGTAGACCCGCCAGGCCACCTCCCGCAGGTCGGTGAGCACCTCCTGGGCCTCCTGGTGCGCCTGCCGCAGCAGGCGGTCGGCCCGCTCGGGGTCCCGGCCCCGGCGGGCCCGGCCGAGCAGCATCGCCAGAGCCACCAGGCGCTGCTGGACACCGTCGTGCAGGTCCCGCTCGATCCGGCGGCGCTCGATGTCCACGGCCTGGAGCACGGCGGCCCGGCTGTCCGCCAGCTCGGCGATCCGGCGCCGGAGCAGCTCCGCCTCGGAGGGGCCGAAGCAGTCGCGGGCGGCCCGTGCGTCCAACTCGACCAGGGAGTGGAGACCTTGGACTCCCAGGAAGAGCAGCACACCGCCCAGCAGGACTTGAGTGAGCAGGTCGATCCAGCCGATCGAACCGCGCACCACACCGCCCACCAGCAGCCCGGCCAGTACGGCGCCGAACCCCAGCAGCACGACGACGACCGCCGTGACCAGACCCGTGCCGGTGCGCACCGCCAGGTAGCGCAGCTGCCTGCGATCGGCCGCGCGGTAGTGCGCCGGGAAGCGGTCGCCGAAGAAGGCCGAACGCCGCACCCGCTCCAGCCCCACCAGGCGGCGGACCCCGGCGAACAGCCGCCCGGCGGCAGACCGCCGGGTGCGCGGCCAGAGCAGGAGCGGCCCGAGGAGGATCGCAACGAGCAGCAGGTACAACGCCGTCGGCCCGGCCGTCAGGCAGCCCAGCAGAACACCGGCGCCCCGCACCGGCCATGACGTCGTGCCAGGCCCTGCCACCCGCTCCTGCACCGACTCGTCCCCCCACCCCGCGCCCTCCCGCCCGGCCCCGCACCCGGGTGCTCTCCGAGCCTACGTGCCGCTCCCGGTCACCGGGCACGTCGGCGCTGGGCGTGACCGCGGCCACGGCCACGGCTGGGCTGGACGTCGCTGCGGCCACGACTGCGCAGACGGACCGTCAGGTAGCCGACCACGCCTGCCGCCACCAGCACCACGACCACCTTGGAGAGCACCCCGACGTAGCTCTCCACCAGGTCCCAGCGGTCCCCGAGCTGGTAGCCGGCCAGTACCAGGACGGCGTTCCAGAGCAGGCTGCCGATCGTGGTCAGGGTGAGGAACGTGGGCAGCGGCATCCGCTCGACCCCGGCCGGTACGGAGATCAGGCTGCGGAAGATCGGGACCATCCTTCCGAGCAGGACCGCCTTGGTCCCGTGGCGGGCGAACCACTGCTCGGTGCGCTCCAGGTCCGAGACCTTCACCAATGGCAGCCGGGCCCAGAGGGCGTGCATCCGCTCCCGGCCGAACAGCGCGCCGAACCAGTGGAGCACCACGGCGCCGACCACCGATCCGAGCGTGGTCCAGAACAGCGCCGAGCCGAGGCTGAGCACCCCCTGCCCGGCGGCGAAGCCGGTCAGCGGCAGGATGACCTCGCTGGGCAGGGGCGGGAAGAGATTCTCCAGGGCGATCACCAGACCGGCTCCCGGGCCGCCCATGGTGTCGATCAGATCTGCTGCCCAACCGGCCACGCCGTCGGCGGGTTGCGGGGAGCTGGCCAGGTGAACGAGCTGCTGCATGCGGTGGTCTCCAAGCCGGAAGTCCTCCGCCCGGGGCGGTCGCCCCGGGCACTTCCACGCTAGGAACCGCAGGTCAGCACGGGTATGGGGGTTGCCGTCGGCCTCCCTGCGGTTTCCCGTACCCGGGCCGGTACGGGAAACCGCAGGGCCGGATCACCACCCCGTCTGATCGGCCGTCAGGCCGCACCCCGCTCAGCAGGTCCGGCCAGAAGGCCCGCTCAGCCGACGAGCTCGGGCGGGTGGCGCGCGGACGGGCCGTCAGCCGACCGGCCTGGGCCATCTCCCGGCCGCCGGCCCGCTGCCCCTGGGGCGGCTGATCCCAAGGCGGCTACCCCGATGACCGACCGGCCCTGGGGCAGCTGCCCCGATGACCCGCCGACGCGTCAGCCGGTGAGTCCATACGCCTCGGCGATCAGCCGGTAGGAGCGGAGCCGGTTCTCGTGGCCGTGGATGTGGGAGGTGACCATCAGCTCGTCGGCGCCGGTCCGCTTGCGGAGCTGCTCCAGACCGTCGGCGACCTCGCCCGGTCCGCCGATCACCAGGTTGGCAAGCCAGCCGTCCATGAAGTCGTCCTCGGTCGCGGTGTAGGGGTAGGCCTCCGCCTCCTCGGGTGAGGGGATCAGGTCCGGAGTGCCCTTGCGGAGCCGGATCATGGCGAGGCCGGAGGATCGGGCCAGCCGCAGGGCCTGGCCGGGCTCCTCGGCGGCCACGGCGTTGACCCCGATCAGCGCGTAGGGCTCGTCCAGTACCGCCGACGGACGGAAGGAGCTGCGGTAGAGGTCGAGGGCGGGCACCGTGTTGGCCGCGCTGAAGTGGTGGGCGAAGGCGAACGGGAGGCCGAGTCGGCCGGCAAGCTGGGCGCTGAAGCCGGAGGAGCCGAGAAGCCAGACGGGCGGGCGGGTGTCGCCGCGCGGGACGGCCGTGAGCCGTGAGTAGGGGTGGCCGGTGGGGAAGTCGCCGTCCAGGAAGTGCGTCAGCTCGGAGAGCTGGTGCGGGAATTCGTCGGGGCCCTCCTCGGCGCCGCGCCGCAGTGCCCTGGCGGTGGCCATGTCGGTGCCTGGGGCCCTGCCGAGACCGAGGTCGATCCGGCCCGGGTGGAGCGCCTCCAGCATGCCGAACTGCTCGGCGACGGAGAGCGGGGCGTGGTTCGGCAGCATCACGCCGCCGGAGCCGAGGCGGAGGGTGGTGGTGTGCGCGCCGAGGTGGGCGAGCAGGACGGCGGGGGTGGAGCTGGCGACGCCGGGCATGCCGTGGTGCTCGGCCACCCAGAACCGGTGGTAGCCCAGCTGCTCCGCCTGCTGGGCCAGCGCGGTGGTCGTGGCGAGGGCCTCGCCCGGGGAGTAGCCGCTGCCGATGGTGGCCAGGTCGAGAATGGAGAGCGGGGCGGGGGCGCTGCCCCGTGCGGTCCCCCGGACGGGGTCGGTGCCGACGCCCGAGCCCGTTCCGGTGCCTGACGGGTCGGTCCGCTGCTCGTCCTCGAAGGTCATGCCGGTCTCCTCCTGCTGCCGTACCGGCGCTCCTGGCGCCGCCATCGTTCGGGCTCACACAACCGGCCCGGAGCTCTGTCTGTTCCCCTCGCCGCCCCCTTCACCGGCCCATGTGGAGGACCGGGAGGAACGTGCCTGGTGAACCCACGGACTGCGGCGGCCGAGCTGACACAGTCCACATGGTCCGTGCGCCGACGGATCGGCACCGGGAGGGTCTCCGGGGATCGTCCGCGAGCTGATGATCCACCAGAGATCGTTCCATCTTGGCGGTTTGCCGCCACCGCCAGAAGTCGCCAGGCGTAGGACTCGCGCCGCCCCGGGCGGATGCGGCAAGCTACCGATCAGTGACGGAGGGGAATCGCCCACCGCACTCCACCTGCAAGGTCGGCGGACTGGACCAGTCCCGCTGGACCCCCGCGAGCCCCTGGAGCGGCACCCCGCCTCAGGGGCTTGCGCCATTCCGGGCGCGTTCCGCCCGTCGGCACAACGTCAGGTCGGACCCGGGCCCGCCGCCTCCCGAGATGCCCTCCCCCGCCGCCTCGCGGCCGTCCTTGTGGCACGTGACACAAGGGGGTGCTTCATGACATGAAACGTCTACCCGCTAGCGTTGACTCACGTAGCCACCTGGACGCCTCCAGGCGACTGGACAGGGAGCTTCGCCTTGGATGCCGCAGCGGTAGTAGGACCGGTATGGATCTGCGCACTCGCGCTCTTCGCCGTACTCGGTGACGCCTTCCTCCCCTTCATCCCGAGCGGCACCCTGGTGATCCTGGCGGTGCTCAACACCGCCGAGATGGACGGCGCCCCGCTGATGCTGGCGGCCGGTGTGGCCATCGCCTCCTTCCTCGGTGACCTGGTGCTGCTCAACCTCGCCCGGCGCGGTTCGCCCGCCGTGCAGCGCCGCCTCGACCACCGGCCCGAGCTGGCCGCCAGTGTCGCGCGGCTCCAGCAGTACCTGACCGGCCAGACCGGCCGGACGGCCGCCCTCCTGGTGATCGTCGCCCGCTTCGTCCCGGCCGGCCGGACCATCCTCGACCTGGCGGTGGGCCACTCCGCCGACTCCAGCCGCCGGTTCCTCCGGCTCTCCGCCCTGGCGGCCCTGGTCTGGGCCAGCTACATCGTCAGCCTGGGCTGGCTGAACAGCCACTGGTTCAACACCGACTGGCTGAGCCTGGCGGTCTCCTGCGTCGCAGCCACCGCGATAAGCACCACCGTCGCCCGCCTGGTCCGCCGCCGCCGGCGCGAGCTCGCGCTCACCTGACCCGGCCCTCCCCGGCCGGCCCGCGGGACGTCAACTCTCCGCGCCCGCGCGGACGGACCCGTTCGATGCGCCGCCGATCCGACACTCTGTCCCAAGACTGCAACAAAGCTCCCGCCCTGGAGCCCGACGCCCCTTGCACTGCGTGCTGAGCAGTAGTCAAGGGGCGTTGGAGTACTCACCCCACCTCATGGCATGCTGGCGCAGATATATCCATCAATATCCGATTTTTCCTATCGGACGGTCGGATGCACTACGGCTGGGGAGACCATGGGCAGCATCTCGCGCAGGACCGTGCTCAGTGCCACCGCCGCAACCGCCGCGCTCGGAGCCGTGGCAGCGTGCGGCAGCAGCGGCGGAACCGGCTCGGGCGGCACGGACGGCTCCGGCAGTGCGGGCCCGAACGGCGGCTCTCCCAGCGGCACTTCGGCCAAGCCCACCGTCAAGGGCACCCCGATCGGCGACGGTTCCAACGTGGACACGGGTGCCCAGCCCAACCAGCCGAAGCCGGAGAAGCTCAAGCCCGGTGAGCAGCCGCCCCAGTTCGTGGTCCTCTCCTGGGACGGCGCCGGCGGCACCGAGGACGGTCAGTTCCCGCGCTTCCTGAAGCTGGCCGAGCAGTACAAGGCCACCATGACCTTCTTCCTCTCCGGGATCTACGCCCTCCCGAAGGAGAAGGCCAGCCTCTACCACCCGCCGAAGCACTCCGTCGGCGCCTCCGACATCCCCTTCCTCTCCGACGGTGCGGTGAAGAGCACCCTCAAGCTGATCAGCCAGGCGTGGACGGCCGGCCACGAGATCGGCACCCACTTCAACGGGCACTTCTGCTCCACCCGCTCGGACGGGAACGGGGTCAACAAGTGGACCCCCGAGGACTGGCAGAGCGAGATCGACCAGGCGATCTCCTTCGTGACCCAGTGGCGCACCAACACCGGCTTCACCGACGTCGATCCGCTCCCCTTCGACTACCGGAAGGAGCTGATCGGGGGCCGGACCCCGTGCCTGGAGGGCCAGAAGGCACTGCTGCCCACCGCGGTCAAGATGGGCTGGAAGTACGACGCCAGTTCGCCGGGCGGGCTGCAGATCTGGCCGCAGAAGGTGCAGGACGGCAAGATCTGGGACTTCCCGCTGCAGTCCGTCCCCTTCCCCGGGCACGGCTTCCAGGTGCTCTCGATGGACTACAACATCCTCGCCAACCAGTCCGGCGGCAGCACCAAGGGCGACCCCTCGAAGTACAACGAGTGGCGGGCCCAGGCCAAGGACGCCTACCTGGCCGGGTTCGACCGGGCCTACAACAGCAACCGGGCACCGCTCTTCATCGGGAACCACTTCGAGCAGTGGAACGGCGGCATCTACATGGACGCCGTCGAGGAGACCATGAAGGTCATCGCGGGCAAGCCCGACGTCCGGCTGGTGTCGTTCCGTCAGTTGGTCGACTGGCTGGAGGTGCAGGACCAGTCCACACTGCGGAAACTGCGCACCCTGGGGGTCGGCAAGGCGCCCGAGGGCGGCTGGGGAGCCTTCCTCGGCACTCCCTCGTCCTGACCGGTGCGGGGCCTGCGCCGTCCACGGCGGCGCAGGCCCCGCACCGACGCACCGTCAGCCCGCGACCAGGCTGCGGACGATCCGGGCCGCACCGGCCGCACCGCCGATGATCGTGTAGTGGTTGGTGTCCGGCACCGCCGTCACGGTGACCCGGTCCCGGTCCAGCCCCGCGTGCTCGATCCGCGCTGAGTCGTACAGGCCCTGGGGCTCGTCCATCAGACCTCGCTCGGCCCAGAGCAGTTCGGCCTGGCACGGCAGCCGGTGGATCGCGGTGGCCGCGTCCTTGTCCAGCAGGACTTCCCGACCGTCCTGGTGGATCGCCTCCGGTACGCAGGAGGAGCGCAGTTCCGGCTCCTCGCCGACCAGGTCGCGCTGGGTGTACTCGTCCAGCGCCGCCCGCCACTCCCCCGCGAAGGCGGGGTGCCGCCGCCAGAACACCCGGTAGGCGTCCCGGCTCTCGAAGGTCATGTCCAGCCGGGCCAGGGCCGGGCCCAGCACGGCGGCCAGCGCGTCGTCCTCGCTCACCCCGGGCGGCAGCGGGAAGCTCACCGCTCCGTCCACCAGCACCAGGGAGTCCACCAGTTCGGGGTGGCGGACGGCAGCCAGGGCGCTGACCCAGGCACCCATCGAGTGGCCCACCAGTCGCACCCGGCCGAGCCCGAGGGCGCTGGTCAGTACGGCCAGGTCGTCGGCGTGCCTGGCCAGACCGTACGGCCCGGCGACCGCACGGCTGCCGGCCCGGCCGCGCAGGTCGGGGGCCACCAGGGTGGCCCTGCCCGCGAGTTGGCGTGCCACCTCGCTCCAGGCCAGGGCGTTGGCCGTGATGCCGTGCACCGCCAGCACGGTCGGAGCGGCCGGGCCGGCCGAGTCGGCGGCGGGCCAGCGGAGCACCGTCAGTTCGCCGCCCGGCACGGGGACGGTCAGTTCCTCGGGTGCGGATACCGCCGCCTCCGGCTCGCCGGGAGCGAGCCGATGAGACGTCGCCCCATCCGGGGACGGGCCGAGTGGGCCGTGCTCGCGGGCAGGGCCGTCCGGGCCGTCGGAGCGGGACGCGGCGGCCTCTCGGGCGGGGTCGGTGGGCGCGGGGCTCATGCGGGGTCACCTTCCGGGGAGCGGGCCGGGGCGGTGCCCCCGGCCTGGGTGGAGTCCGCGCGGGTGGCACCCGGCCGGGTGGACCCGGCTCGGGCGGTGCGGATCCGGGCAGGCAGCCTAGCGAGGCCGCCGGGCAGCAGGTAGACCACGGCGACGAACAGCGCCCCGAGCAGGAAGAGCGGCTGCGAGAGCGGCACCCGGAGCACCGCTGGCAGGTCGGCGATGGCGGAGGAGTTGGCCAGGTCGCCCAGGCGGTGCCCGGCCCAGGTGTAGAGGACGCCGCCGAGCAACGGCCCCCAGCGGCTGCCGGAGCCGCCGAGCACCACCATGACCAGCAGGGCGAGCGTGGCGTCGGAACTGGCAGCCTGCGGTGTGGCGCCGCCGGTGAGCAGCAGGTAGACCACTCCGCCGAGACCCGCCAGGCCGCCGGCGATGACGAAGGCGACCAGCTTGAAGCCGTAGGGTCGCAGGCCGAGCACCTCGACCCGGCGCTCGTTCTCCTTGATGCCCTCCCAGACCCGCCCGGTCGGGGAGTTGACGGTCCAGTGCACCACCGCGAGCGTGAGCACCAGGTACCCGAGGGCGATCCAGTAGAGGTTGGCGGTGTTCTCGATCCCGACCAGGGCGTCGGGGAGCAGGTCGACCGGGGCGGCCCGGCCCTCCTCACCGCCGGTGACCCCGCCGGGGTTGCGCTGGACCAGGATCGAGCCGGCCTGGGCGAAGGCGAGGGTCACCATCGAGAAGCCGATGCCGGTCACCCGGAGGCTGACCGAGCCGAGCAGCAGCGCCAGGCTGACGCTGCACCCGACACCGAACAGCGCGGCGGCGGCGAAGGGGAGTTGGAACTCCAGCATGCCGAGGTCGGTCCCGTAGAGACCGGCGGCGAAGTAGAGCGCGTGGCCGAAGGAGAGCAGACCGGTGCGGCCGAGCAGGAGGTCGTAGCCAGTGGCCAGGGCCCCGTACACCAGGCACAGGGCGATGAGTTGGAGACTTCCGGGGCTGCCGAGCGGACCGTCGAGGAGCCCCGGGACGGGAAGCACACTGTATGGGGCGACAAGGAACAGGATCAGCAGAGCGATCGGCCACCAGCGTAGGGCGCGCCGCCAGGGGGCTGTCGAGGCCTTCCGGATTGATTCACCTGTTCGAGGGATGGTGCGATCCGAGGCACCGGGAGCAGACTTGGCGTCAGCGGTACCACTGGTGCTCGTGGTTGAGGTGTCCGTGCTCACGCGAGCCTCCCGGTGAGTCCGCGCGGCCGGACCAGGAGCAGGACGGCCAGGAGCACGACGACCGAGAGGTCACCGAGTCCGGCGGCACCGAGCCCGGCGGACGCAGCGTAGTTGGCGAACTGCTGGACGAGACCGACCGCGACGGAGGCCAGCGCCGCTCCGGTGACGGAGCCCATGCCGCCCATCACCACCACCACGAAGGCGAACACGAGCAGGCTGGTCCCCTGGCCGGGGTGGACGGAGCCGAAGTAGAGGCCGCTGAGCGCACCGCCCAGGGCGGCGGCCGCTCCCCCGATGGCGAAGACCAGGGTGAACGCCTTGCGGACGTCGATGCCGAGGGCCGTGACCATCGCACGGTCCTCCACCCCGGCCCGGACCACCAGCCCGTACCTGGTGCGGCCGAGGAAGAGGCGCAGTGCCACCAGGACCAGGACCGCCGCCGCGAGCAGGACGAAGCGATTGACCGGGACGATCGCGCCGAACAGCCCCACCGTGCCCGAGAGGGCCGCGGGTTGGGGGAAGGGCCGGGCATCCGCACCCCAGATGCCCATCAACAGCGCGGGCACCGCGAGACCGACGCCGACGGTGGCCAGGATCTGGTCCCGCGGCCGGCTGTAGAGAGGACGGATCAGCAGCAGTTCCAGCAGCACGGCCGCGACCGTGCCGACCACCGTGCCGAAGACAACCGCCAACCAGAAGCTCATCCCGCCTGCGGTGCCGGCCCACCAGGTGGCGTACGCACCGACCGAGAGCAGCGCCCCGTGGGCGAAGTTGAGCACGTCCATCAGCCCGAAGATCAGTGAGAGACCGGAGGCCACCAGGAAGTACAGCGCACCGAGCCCGAGGCCGGTACAGGTGAGGAGGACGACGGTGTCCATCAGGGAGCCACCTCCGTGGTGACGGGAGCAGGAGGGGAGACCGACAACGGGGCCGTCTCGGAGGAGGCCTGATCGGGCGTCAAGGAGGGGGCCGATGCCGCGGGCATCGGGGAGGAGGCCGACAGCACGGGCGTCGGGGAGGGAGCGGGCTGGGCGGGAGTCGGGCGGCCGACCCCGAGTAGTCGGCGGGCGGCCTCCTCGTCGGCCAACAGCTCGGCCGTCGAGCCCCGGTGGGCGGTCCGCCCGTCGGCCAGCACCGCACAGGTGCCGGCCAGGCGCCGGACCAGGGCGAGGTTCTGCTCGACCAGCAGGACGGGCACGGTCGCGGCGGCCCGTTCCAGCACCTCCGCCACCTCGGCCACGATCTTCGGCGCCAGCCCCTTCGTGGGCTCGTCGGCGATGATCAGCCGGTTGCCGTTCAGCAGGGTCCGCCCGATCGCCACCATCTGCTGCTGACCGCCGGACAGCGTCCCGGCCAACTGCCCGGCCCGCCTCTTCAGTTCGGGGAAGAGCTCGTGGACCAGGTCGTAGGCCGGAGCGCCGTCCCGCTCCGCCAGCCGGAGGTTCTCGGCGACGGTCAGCCCGGCGAAGATGCCCCGGTCCTCGGGTGCGTACCCGATGCCCTGACGAACCACCAGATGGGTCGGCAGCCTGACGAGTTCCGTCCCGGCGAACAGCAGGCTCCCGGTCCGGGGCACCAGCCCCATGACCGCCTTGACCGTGGTGGTCTTCCCGGCACCGTTGCGCCCGAGCAGCGCGGTGACGCCGGTGGGCGCCACCTCGAAGTCCACCCTGTGCAGGATGTGGAGGCCGTCGATCACCACCCGCAGGCCCCGGACCGTCAGCAGCGGTTCGACAGAGGCCGGTTGTCCGGAAGGGGAAGCAGAAGAAGCAGCGGAAGTGAGGGGAGCGGAAGGAGCGGAGCCGGAGTCCCGGGCGGTGGCGGAGTCGAAGGAGTCGGTCACAGTCCCTCCCCCAGGTAGGCCTGCTGCACGGTGGCGTCGGCCATCACCGCGGCAGGGGTGTCGAGTGCGAGCAGCGTGCCGTGGTGCATCACGGCCAACCGGTCGGCCAGGCCGAGCAGGACGTCCATGTGGTGCTCCACCATCAGTACGGTGCGGCCGAGGTCCCGGTGCACCGAGCGGATCAGCGCGGTCAGGGCCGGCACCTCCTCCGCGCTGACCCCGGCCATCGGCTCGTCCAGCAGGATCAGCCGGGGGTCGGAGACCAGCAGCACCGCCAGTTCGAGCTTGCGCTTCTCGCCGTGCGAGAGCGCACCGGCCAAGGTGTCGGCGCGGTGGGCGAGTTCGGTCCGCTCCAGGGTCTCGGTGACCTGGGTGGCGTACCGTCCGGCCCGGCGCCAGATCCGGTACGAGGCCCCCGGCCCGGCTGCCGCCTGGGCCGCGAGCCGGACGTGGTCCGCCACCGTCATCCCCGTCCACAGCGAGGAGGTCTGGAAGGTCCGACCGAGACCCCGACGGGCCCGGCCGTGCACCGACTCGGTGGTGATGTCCGCGCCGTCGAGCTCGATCGAGCCGTGGGTCGCCGGGTAGATGCCGGAGATCAGGTTGAAGAGGGAGGTCTTGCCGGCACCGTTCGGTCCGATGAAGGCGATGAACTCGCCCTCCTGCACGTCGAACGAGACGTCCTCGACGATCGGCACCCCACGCACCGACCAGCCGACGCCGCGCAGCCGCAGCACCCGGCCCGGCTGCTCCCCGCTCACCTGCTGCCCGCCCGGTCCTCCCGCCGTGGTCACCGCCTCTGCCGCGGTCACGGCTGCGCGTTCCGCCACCGGGATCAGCCCGCGATCTTGGCGACCGGAGGCGCCACCTGGTCGGCCGGCACGGTCTTCTCCACCGAGGGCTTGGCGGAGGCCCCGGCACCGGTCAGCTTCACCTGGAACATCGGCTGGAGCAGCGCGTGGTCCTCGGCCCGGACGGTCACCCTGCCCTTGACCCCGTCGAAGCTCCACCCCTCCAGCGCCTTCACCAGGGCGTCGGTGTCGTCGGCCGAGCCCTTGTTGGCCTCGATCGCGTGCACCACCATCTGGGCCGCCGTGAAGCCGTCCGGAGTGAAGATGTCCGGCTTGGCACCGGCCTTGGCGACGGCAGCGGCCATCGCCTTCTCCACCTCGGTGCCGGCCGCTCCGTCGAAGTAGTGGTTCAGGAAGGAGATCTTCTCGGCCGCCGGTCCGAAGAGCGGATAGGAGGCCGCCAGGTCGAGCCCGGTCACCACCTTGGTCGAGGCGAAGACGTCCTGTTGGTTGAGGGAGGTCCACAGCGCGGCGGCCGTCTCCCCCGCCCAGGCCACGAACAGCAGGTCGGGCTTGGCCGACTTGGCCTGGGTCGCGAAGGGCGTGAGGTCGGTCGCGCTCGGCGGGGCGAGCACCGACTCCACGCTCGCGCCCTGCTCGCCGAGCACCGCCTTCACCGCCGCCACGTTGGCCTGCCCGAAGGCGTTGTCCTGGGCCAGCACCGCGACCTTCTTGCCCTTGGCGTCACCGATGAAGGAGGCCGCGGTCCGGATGTCCTGGTACGACTGGCGACCGGAACGGAAGGTGTACTTGTTCAGTCCGGTGACCTTGTCGGCTGCGGCCGGGCCGCTGATGAAGAGCACCTTGTTCTGCGCCGCGATCGGCCCGACCTGGAGCGCGACCCCGGAGGCGGTCGAGCCGGCCAGGATCTTGTGCCCCTTGCCGATCAGGTCCTTGGCCGCCGAGACCGCCTTGGCCGGATCGCCCGCGTCGTCCTGCTCCGCCAGCTCGACCGGGTGGCCGTCCACCGCGCCCGTGCCCTTGGTCGCATAGTCCAGACCGGCCTTGAAGCCCTCCAGGTACTGCTTGCCGTAAGCCGCCAGCGGCCCGGTCTTGGAGTACACCAGGCCGACCTTGACCGGGCTCTTGGCCGCCCCGGCCCCGCCGTCGGCCGACGTGGTCCCTGCCGTCCCCGCCTTGGCGCAGCCCACGGCGCCCGTCACGAGCAGCCCGCAGGCCGCGACGAGGGCCAGTCCGCGCCGCCGCACCCGGCTTCCGTCCCCCACGGAGGCGGCCGGATCCGCCGTCTGACGGTCCGTCCGGGCTGCGGCTCTGGTGCTGAGGGTGGTCTTGCGCATGGTGTCCGACTCCTGACGGCTGGGGCTACGGCGTTGGGTCTGAGGCTTCGGAGATGGGGCTGAAGCTTCGGTGCTGGAACTGGGACTACGGGGTTGGGACCGGCAACTGACGGCTGTGCCTACGGCTGCGGCTCCGGGCCCAGCCAGGCCGGGCCGGTCCGGGACTGCGACTACGTGGGTGGGTCCACTACGGCGGTACGTCCCGACCAGGCCGGGAGCCGTGCAGGGCAGTTGCCGGCGGGACAACGGTGGTGGTGGATTCCGGAACCGTAGGTGCGCCACCTGCCGGGCGACATGTGACGGGGCGACGCAGCAGCCTGCGGGATTGTGTGATGGGCCGCCATATCGCCCTCCTCGGGCACGGAGGGGCCTCCCCGGATGTGCCGCACACCCATGGCATTCGCCCTTCCCATGGCCCTGATCGCCATGGAAAGCCCTCGGCCGCGCGGTGAGGGTGAGAGCGCAGCAGGCCCCCAACCCCTGATGAGGTGACCCCTTTGGACAAGGTCTTGGACTCCCCGGCCCACGCGGTCGAGGACATTCCCGACGGCGCCGCCTTGGCCGTCGGCGGCTTCGGCCTCTGCGGCGTCCCCAGCACCCTGATCGGCGCCCTGGTCGAGGCCGGCACCACCGGGCTGCGGGTGGTCTCCAACAACTGCGGTGTGGACGACTGGGGCCTCGGGCTGCTGCTCCGGGCCGGTCGGATCGCGCGGATGACCTCCTCCTACGTCGGGGAGAACAAGGAGTTCGCCCGCCAGTACCTCTCCGGGGAGTTGGAGGTGGAGCTCACCCCGCAGGGCACCCTGGCCGAACGGCTGCGGGCCGGTGGCTCGGGCATCCCGGCCTTCTTCACCCCGGCCGGGGTGGGCACCCAGGTCGAGGAGGGCGGACTGCCCTGGCGCTACACCGCCGACGGGGGCGTGGCGGTGGCGTCACCGCCCAAGGAGACGAGGGAGTTCGGCGGCCGCCGCTACCTGATGGAGGAGGCCATCAGCACCGACTTCGCGCTGGTGCGCGCCGAGGTCGCGGACCGCCACGGCAACTGCGTCTTCCACGCCACCGCGCGGAACTTCAACCCGCTCTGCGCGGGCGCCGGCCGGGTCACCCTGGTCGAGGCCGACCGGATCGTCGAACCCGGCGCGATCCCGCCGGACGCCGTCCACCTGCCCGGCATCTACGTCGACCGGGTGGTCGCCGCCGACCCGGACGACCGCCGGATCGAGCGCCGCACCGTTCGCACCGACCCCCGGAGGCGCTGAACCATGGCAACCACCACCACCGACACGCAGGACACCATCGCGCGCGGCCAGGACACCGACCCCCGCCATCTGCTGGCCGCCCGCGCGGCACGGGAGTTGAGCGCCGGTCAGTACGTGAACCTGGGCATCGGGATCCCCACCCTGATCCCCGACCACCTCCCAGCCGGTGTGCACGTGGTGCTGCACTCCGAGAACGGCATCCTCGGCGTCGGCCCGTACCCCGTCGCCGGTCAGGAGCACCCCGACGTGATCAACGCCGGCAAGGAGACCGTCACCGTCGCCGACGGCGCCGCCTACTTCGACTCCGCCGTCTCCTTCGGCATGATCCGGGCCGGCCGGATCGACGTCTCGGTGCTCGGCGCGATGCAGGTCTCGGCCTCCGGCGACCTGGCCAACTGGATGATCCCCGGCAAGATGGTCAAGGGGATGGGCGGCGCGATGGACCTGGTGCACGGCGCGCGCCGGGTCGTCGTGGTGATGGAGCACACCGCCAAGGACGGGTCCCCGAAGATCGTCGACGAGTTGTCACTTCCCGCCACCGGCCGGGGAGTCGTGCACCGCATCGTCACCGAGCTGGCCGTCATCGACGTCACCCCCCAGGGCCTTCGGCTGGTCGAGGTCGCCCCCGGCCACACCTTCGAGGAGGTCCAGGCCGCGACCGGTCCCCGGCTGCTCTGATCCCCGGACGCCCCACCCCACCCCACCCCGCCCCGGCTTCCGGCTCCCTGCGGTTCCCCGGCGCCACCAACTCCCCTGGCTCCCGGCCACTCCCTCCCCGCACGTGCGGGGGGCCTGCGGCCGGGGGGGGGGGGGGGGGGGGGGGGGGCGGGGGGGCGGGGGGGGCCCGCCCCCCCCCCCCCCCCCCCCGCGGCCGCCCCCCCCCCCCCCCCCCCCCCCCCCCCCCCCCCCGCCCCGGCCAGCCCCAGCGCGTACGGGAGCCAGAACTCCCCCGCCGCGGGCTCCCCGCGTCCGCAGTCACCGTCCGACTCCCCCGGGATCTTCACCCAGAGCAGCGCGTCCAGTCCCTCCCGACCGGTCCGGGTGGTGGGTTCCTGGCCGAGGGCCCGCCCCGGTGGGTTGCACCAACTTCCGCCGCCCGGCGAGCCGTTGCCGTTCCGGCTGGTGTCGATCACGAAGTGCTTGCCGCCGAGCGCCGCGGACACCTCCCGCCCGTAGGCGTAACTCTCCTCGGTGGAGTAGAAGTTGGAGACGTTGAGGGCGAATCCGTCCGCCGCACCGACACCGGCGCGCTGAAGTGCGCCGGCCAGCGCGGCCCGGCCCCGGACCCAGCCCGCATTTCCGGCGTCGAGGTAGACCCGCACCTTGGGGTTCTTCTTCAACTCGCCCACCGCATAGGCCAGCAGGCCGAACCGCTCCGCCGCAGCCCCCACCCCGGTCCCAGCCCCAGCCCCCGCGCAGCCATCCACCGCGTGGGCGACCGCGTCGGGCTCCAGCACCACCCAGGCCGGGCGGTCGCCCAGGCCGGCCACCACCCGGTCGATCCACGCCCGATAGGCCGCACCGTCGGCGGCCCCGCCGGCCGAGTAGAGGCCGCAGTCACGGTTCGGGATGCCGTAGGCGACCAGCAGCGGGACCCGTCCCTCCGCCGCCGCCCGCCGGCTCTGCGCCTCGGCCACCTGCCCGGCGTCGGCACCGGTCAGCCAGAGCGCCGCCGAGTTCCGGGCGATCCGTTCCAGTGCTGCGGCCTGGCCCCCCGTGGCCTGCCCGGCCGCCCGCCGGACGGACCCGAACGGCGAGACGTAGAACCCCCCGGCGGCGACCGCAGCGGCTCCCCCCGTCGGCCCTCCTGTCGACCTTCCCGCCCCGGCACCCGTCGGACCCGCCGCCGGGCCACCCGCGCCAACGGCGGAGGCACCGGAACTGGCCGCGGTCGCCCCAGCAGCCGACGGCCCACCACCCCCTGACGTCCCGGCAGCTCCGCACCCCGTCAGGACCAGCAACGCCCCCGAGACCACCCCGGCCATCCCCGCCGTCCCGAACCAGCGCCGCAGCACCCCTACCGCCTCCCCGCCCCGCCGAGCCCGGTCGAACCCGACCGAGCCCGGACGGACACCCGTGATCGGTTCCGGCCGCCAGCCTCGCACAGCGCGACCTCACCGACCACGGGCGTCCGTCTGGGGAGATCCCGGAAGAGGACCACAGAGGACCCTGGAGGGCCTCCGGCTCAGGCCTCCAGGTCGGCGAGCTTCGGCAGCTGCCAGTCGATCGGCTCCCCGCCGAACTCGACCAGCGCCTCGTTGATCTGCGAGAACGGCCGGCTGCCGAAGAACAGCTTGGCCGACAGCGGCGACGGGTGCGCACCCTGCACCACCACGTGGCGGGTGGTGTCGATCAGCGGCAGCTTCTTCTTGGCGTAGTTGCCCCAGAGCACGAAGACGCAGGGCTCCTCGCGGGCGCTGACCGCCGAGATCACCGCGTCGGTGAACTTCTCCCAGCCCTTGCCCTTGTGGGAGTTGGCCTCGTGCGCGCGCACGGTGAGCACCGCGTTCAGCAGCAGGACGCCCTGCTCGGCCCACGTCATCAGGTAGCCGTGGTCCGGCGCGGGGACGCCGAGGTCGGCGTCCAGCTCCTTGTAGATGTTCCGCAGCGACGGCGGGATCTTGATCCCGGGCTGCACCGAGAAGCTCATCCCGTGCGCCTGGTTGTCGTCGTGGTACGGGTCCTGCCCGAGCACCAGCACCCGGACCTTGTCGTAGGGGGTCGCCGCGAGCGCCGCGAACTCCTGCCCGCTGGGCGGGAAGACCTGGTGCTCGGCCCGCTGCGCCGCCACGAAGTCCGTCAGCTCGGCGAAGTACGGCTTCGCCAACTCCCCGGCCAGCGCCTCCTGCCAGGACTCCGGTACCTCGAACGCGCCCACGGTCTCCACCAACTCCGTCACGACCCACTGCCTTTCACGACAAACCCGTCTCCAACACCCCGAACGCTACACATCCCCGCCGACACACCCGAACCGTTCGCCGAACCGGCCACCGAACCAGCCGCCGAGCCGGACCGAACCGAGCCGGACCGACCCGGACCGACCCGAGCCGAACCGATCCCCGGCCCCACCACACGCCCCCGCGCCGACCGGCCACCCCCGCACGTCGGGACCTCTCCCCACCTGCCCCTCCAGCCCCGGGACGACTAGGCTTGCCGGCGTTGGGGCAGTCAGTACCGCCCGGCCGGCCACAGGCGTCCGGTCCGTGCGCTTCCGGACCATCGCAAGACCTTAGGGAGACACCTACGTGGCAGAGCGCAAGGCCATCGAGACCTGGCTCACCGACATGGACGGAGTCCTCATCCACGAGGGCGTCCCGATCCCCGGAGCCGACGCCTTCATCAAGCGGCTGCGGGAGTCCGGGAAGCCGTTCCTGGTCCTGACCAACAACTCGATCTACACCCAGCGGGACCTGCACGCCCGGCTGGCCCGGATGGGTCTCGACGTCCCCGCCGAGCACATCTGGACCTCGGCGCTGGCCACCGCCAAGTTCCTGGACGACCAGCGTCCGAACGGCACCGCGTACGTCATCGGCGAGGCCGGTCTGACCACGGCGATGCACGACGTGGGCTACGTCCTCACCGACACCGACCCCGACTTCGTGGTGCTCGGCGAGACCCGCACCTACTCGTTCGAGGCCATGACCAAGGCCGTCCGCCTGATCAACGACGGTGCCCGGTTCATCGCCACCAACCCGGACGAGACCGGCCCCTCCGCCGAGGGCGCCCTCCCCGCCACGGGCGCGGTCGCGGCGCTCATCACCAAGGCCACCGGCGTCGAGCCGTACTTCGTCGGGAAGCCCAATCCCCTGATGATGCGGGCCGGTCTGAACGCCATCGGCGCCCACTCCGAGAACAGCGCGATGATCGGTGACCGCATGGACACCGACATCGTCTCGGGCATGGAGGCCGGGATGTCGACCTTCCTGGTCCTCACCGGTCTGACCCAAGCGCACGAGGTCGAGCGCTTCCCGTACCGCCCGACCCGGGTGGCCGACTCGATCGCCGACCTGGTCGACCTGATCTGAGCCGTTCCTTCCGGGGGTCCCGCCCGCACCGCACGCACCGCGCCGCACACACCATTCCGCGCCGCACGCACCGCGCCGCACACACCGTGCCGCGCCGCACCGGGCCGGACCCCCGGTCCAGACCACTGCACCGCCGACCGACTCCGCACGACCCGTTCAGTCCCGTTCAGCGGACGGCCCGCTCCGCCCTCGGAGCACGCCCTGATGCCGACCTCAAGGGAGCCTTAAGGGCTTCCTAACTATCTGAAGGGCCGTCAACTCCCGGACGCCCCATGGCTACGGTCTCCACAGCGACCCCACATCACCGCCCGCGGCGGCCCCACACCGCCGCACCCGGTGACCCCCACCGCTGAATGCTGAACGGAGCACCCACCCATGTCCTTCCGCCGCACCGCAGCCGTGCTCACGCTGGCCGGCACCGCGCTCGCCTCCACCGTACTCGGCACCGGCGCCGCCTCCGCGCACGGGTCCATGCAGAACCCGCTCAGCCGGGTCTACGGCTGTTACCTGGAGGGCCCGGAGCAGCCCAAGTCGGCCGCCTGCAAGGCCGCCATCGCGTTCGGCGGCACCCAGGCCATGTACGACTGGAACGGCGTCCGGATCGGCGACGCGGCCGGCCGCCACCGCCAGCTGATCCCGGACGGCCGGCTGTGCAGCGCCGGGGCCAACGAGTTCGTCGGCCTGGACCTGGCCCGCAACGACTGGCCGGCCACCAACCTCACCGCGGGTGCCAAGACCAACTTCAAGTTCCGCGCCACCGCGCCGCACCGCGGCACCTTCCAGCTCTTCATGACCAACAGCACCTACAACCCGAACGTCGCGCTGAGCTGGTCGAACCTGGACGCCACCCCGTTCGCGAGCATCACCGACCCCCAGGTGGTGGACGGCTACTACACCTTCCCGGTGACCATCCCGACCGGAAAGACGGGCCGTCAGATGGTCTACGCGATCTGGCAGCGCTCGGACAGCCCGGAGGCCTTCTACACCTGCTCGGACGTCACCTTCGACGGCACCGGCACGGCCCCCGCCGCCGCCCCCGCGGTCGCCCCCGCCTCGGACACCTCGGCCCACCACGACCACGGCGCCGTCCCCGCGGTCGCGCCGGCCGCCGCGGCCCCCGTGGCGGCCCCCGCCGCCGCGCCCGCCACCCAGCAGCTGGCCGAGACCGGCACCGACCGCTCCACTGGCCTGATGACCGCCGTCGGTACCTCGTTCCTGCTGGCCGGCGGCACCGTCGCCTTCCTGCACCGCCGCCGTCGCGCCGCCGCCCACGCGGCCCGCTGACCCGGACCCACTGCCCCTGACCCTGACCCAAGGTCGGGGCCGACATCGGCCCCAAGGTCGAAGCCGACGTCGGACCCGAGGCCGGTCCCGAGGGCAGACCCGAGGGCGAAGCCGGGCGGCCACGCCGTGATGCGGCGTGGCCGCCCGGCGCCGACGCCGTGGTTGGGTAGGAGGATGAGCAGCACTCCCCCTCCCCCGTTCCGCGTCGGCCTGATCGGCTACGGCCTGGCCGGCTCCGCCTTCCACGCCCCGCTGATCGCCACCACCCCCGGACTGCGGCTGGACGCGGTGGTCACCGCCAACCCCGACCGCCGTGCCCAGCTGCACCAGCAGCACCCGGGCACCCGCCCCCTCGACACCCCCGAGCAGCTCCTCGACGAGGCCGTTGACGGCCGGATCGACCTGGTGGTGATCGCCTCCCCGAACCGCACCCACCTGCCGCTGGCCCGGGCCGCGATCACCGCCGGCCTTCCCACCGTGGTGGACAAGCCGCTGGCCGCCACCTCCGCCGAGGCGGCCGGGCTGTGCACGCTCGCCGAGCAGCGCGGCGTACTGCTCTCGGTCTTCCAGAACCGCCGCTGGGACGGCGACTTCCTGACGGCCCGTCGGCTGGTGGAGTCCGGCGCGCTCGGCCGGGTGCACCGCTTCGAGTCCCGGTTCGAGCGCTTCCGCCCCAAGCCCAAGCCGGGCTGGCGCGAGCTGGCCGACCCGGCCGAGGTCGGCGGCACCCTGTACGACCTGGGCAGCCACCTGGTCGACCAGGCGCTCACCCTGTTCGGCCCGGTCGACACGGTCTACGCCGAGGTCGAGACCCTCCGGGACGGCGCCGTGGTGGACGACGACGCCTTCCTCGCGCTGAGCCACGCCTCCGGCGTCCGCTCCCACCTGTGGACCAGCGCGCTCAGCCCGCTCGGCGGCCCCCGCCTGCGGGTGCTCGGCGACGCGGCCGGCTACGTCAAGTACGGCATGGACCCGCAGGAGGCCGAGCTGCGCACCGGCCACCGCCCGGCTCCCGGGGCCACCTGGGGCACCGAGAGCCCCGCTTCCTACGGTGTTCTCGGCACCGACGAGTCCTCGGCACCGGCCCCGACCGCCCCGGGCGACTACCCGGCCTACTACGCCGGCATCGCCGCCGCCCTCGCCGACGGCACCCCGCCGCCGGTCGACCCCCGGGACGCCGTCGCCACCCTCACCGTCCTGGAGGCGGCCCGCGCCTCCTCCGCCACCGGCACCACCGTCCGGCTCGACGCGAGCTGACCGGCCCTCCTCCCCTCACCCGGCCGGTGCGCGTACGATGATCTGACCGAACGCACGCCCACCAGCCCGAGGAGGTCCGGCCGATGACACTGCTCGCCGTACTGCTCGGCCTGGTACGCCTGCTGACGGGCGATCAGCTGATGTCCTCCGGCGGCCTCGGCGCCGTCGCGGCGGCCGCCACCCTGGTCCTGCTGGCCGGGGTGGCCGCCACCGCGCTGGCCACCGCCCGCCTCCTCGGGGCGCGGGCCCCGAGCGCGGTCCGCGACCGCGCACTGCGCCGGCGCGCCTACCGCTCGGCCTTCCTGCCCCAGCGTGATCCGGACGCCCGCGGCCGTCGCCGCCCCAGGGCACCGGGCGCGGCCCCGACGGCCGCCTGAGCTCGCGTCACACACCAGACGCCACACACCACGCGTCACACGCCGGACGCCACGCGTCACGCGTCACGCACCACGCGTCACACACCACGCGCGACGCGTCACGTGTCGCCCGGCAGCACCCCGCACGCCCCCGCTCACCGGCCGTCCTCCGCCGACCTCTCGTACCCGCGCGCACCCGCCCACGCGGCGCCGCGCGCTCCAGAGACCCCGGAGGGCTCACCCCGTCATGTCCGTCCTCACCCTGCTCGACCCCGTCGTCGGCCTCGCCCACGACGCCGTCGCGGCCCTCGCCGCGCACCTGCCGACCGCCCTGGCGATCGTCCTGTTCACCGTCGCCGTACGGCTCCTGCTCCACCCGCTGGCCCGTTCCGCCGCCAGGGGCGAGCGGGTCCGGGCCAGGCTGGCGCCGCAACTGGCCGCCCTGGGCCGCAAGCACAAGGACCGGCCGGAGAAGCTGCGCGAGGCCACCGCGGAGCTGTACCGGGCCGAGGGGGCGTCCCCGTTCGCGGGGTGCCTGCCCATGCTGGCCCAGCTGCCGTTCTTCACCGTGATGTACCGGCTCTTCACCACACCGAACGACCTGCTCGGCGCGACCCTGTTCGGCGTCCCGCTCGGCCTGCACCCGACCGGGGCCGGACGGCCCGCCGAACTGCTGGTGTTCGCGGCCGTGTTCGCGCTCCTCGCGGTGCTCGGATGGCTGGGCTTCCGGCGGGCCCGCCGGGCCGTGACCGACCCGGCGGCGCCCGGCGCCGCCTTCGCGCCCTACCTCTCCTACGGCACCGCGCTGTTCGCCCTGGTGCTCCCCCTCGCCGGGGCGCTCTACCTGCTCACCACCACCGCCTGGACCCTCGCCGAACGGGCCTGGCTGCAACGCGGCACCGACCCCACGACGGAGACCGGTGCCACGAAGGAGACCCGCCCCACGAAGAAGGCCGGCCCCACGAAGAAGGCCGGCCCCAAGACGGAGACCCGCCCCACGAAGAAGGCCGGTGCCACGAAGGGGACGGAGAAGGCCTGAGGCCTCAGCCCCGGTCCCACCCGGCGAGGTAGCGGTCGATCTCACCGATCAGCCGCGCCTTGCCGGGTGCGTCCAGGAAGCTGGCCTCGACCGCGTTGCGGGCCAGCCCGGCCACGCCGGTCTCGTCCAGGCCGAGCAGCCGGGCGGCCACCTCGTACTCGGTGTTCAGGTCGGTGCCGAACATCGGCGGGTCGTCGCTGTTGACCGTCACCAGCAGCCCGGCGTCCACCATCTGACGGATCGGGTGCTCCTCCATCCGCCCCACCGCGCGGGTGGCGATGTTGGAGGTCGGGCAGACCTCCAGCGGGATGCGGTGCTCGCCGAGGAAGTCCAGCAGTGCCGGGTCCTTGACCGACTGGGTGCCGTGGCCGATCCGCTCGGCGCCCAGCACCCGGATCGCGTCCCAGACCGTCTCCGGCCCGGTGGTCTCGCCCGCGTGCGGGACGCTGCGCAGGCCGGCCGCCCGGGCCCGGTCGAAGTAGGGCTTGAACTGCGGGCGCGGCACGCCGATCTCCGGCCCGCCGAGGCCGAAGCTGACCAGGCCCTCGGGGGCCAGGTCGACGGCCAGCCGGGCGGTCTCCTCGGCGGCGGCCAGACCGGCCTCGCCGGGGATGTCGAAGCACCAGCGGAGCACCACGCCGAGGTCCTTCTCGGCGGACTTCCGGGCGTCCTCGATGGCCTCCATGAAGGCCACGTCCGGGATGCCCCGGCTCACCGAGGAGTACGGGGTGACGGTCAGTTCGGCGTAGCGGATGTTCTGCCGGGCCATGTCCTCGGCCACGCCGTAGGTGAGGGCGCGGACGTCCTCGGCGTCCCGGATCAGGTCGACCACGCTCAGGTAGACCTCGATGAAGTGCGCGAAGTCGGTGAAGGTGAAGTACTCGGCCAGCGCGGCCGGGTCCAACGGCACCTTGGTGCGGCCCTCGTGACGGGCCGCCAGCTCGGCCACCACCCGCGGCGAGGCGGAGCCGACGTGGTGGACGTGCAGCTCGGCCTTGGGCATCCCCGCGATGAAGGCCCCGATGTCCCGCTTGCCCTCAGCCACTGCGCTCTCCTCACCTCGTGCACCGTTGCAGTCGCTGCATGCTAACCCCGGGGGGCCGTCAGCCTCCGAGCGCCACCGCCACGGTGTGGATGAGCAGGCCGGCCAGTGCGCCGACCACGGTGCCGTTGATCCGGATGAACTGGAGGTCCCGGCCGACGTTGGCCTCGATCTTCCGGGAGGCGTCGTCCGCGTCCCAGCCCGCCACGGTGTCGGAGATCAGGGCGGTGATCTCGGCCCGGTAGGTCTGCACCACGTACCCGGCCGCGTCCTGCAGCCAGCCGTCCGCCTTGGCCTGGAGCCGCTCGTCGGTGGCCAGCTTCCGCCCGAACGAGCGCAGCCCGTCGCGGATGCGGCGCCGCAGCTCGCTCTGCTCGTCCTCGGCCGCGGTCAGCACCAGGGTGCGGACGGCCGCCCAGGAGGAGGCGATCAGGTCCTGCACCTCGGGGCGGGCGAGCAGGTCGTCCTTGGCCCGATCCACCCGGGCGATGGTGGCCGGGTCCTGCTGGAGCTCGACCGCGAAGTCGGCGAGGAAGTCGTCGACCGCGCCCCGGGCCGGGTGGCGCGGGTCGTCCCGGATGTCGGTGACGAAGCGCATCAGCTCCTTGTAGACCCGCTCGCCGACCTGGTGGTCGATGAACTTCGGGGTCCAGCCCGGGGTCTTCTGGGTGATCCGCCGCACCACGTCCTGGTGGTGGTGCGTCAGCCAGTCGTGCACCCGGACGGCGACCAGGTCCACCACCCCGTGGTGGCCGCCGTCGGCGGCCACCTTGCCGAGCAGCCGGCCGGCCGGTTCGGCCACCGAGGTGGCGGCGGCCCGGCGGGTGACCGCCTCGGCCACCACGGCCTGCACGTCGTCGTCGTTGAGCACCGCGAGCACCCCGCGCAGCGCGGCGGCCGCCTCGCCGGTGACCCGCTCGGCGCTGCCCGGTGCGGCCAGCCACTCGCCGAGCCGCCGGGCGATGCCCATCCGGGCCAGCCGTTCCCGCACCACCGGCGCGGAGAGGAAGTTGTCCCCGACGAAGTCGCCGAGCGACTTGCCGAAGGCGTCCTTCTTGGTCGGGATGATCGCGGTGTGCGGGATCGGCAGCCCGAACGGGCGGCGGAACAGCGCGGTGACGGCGAACCAGTCCGCCAGCGCGCCCACCATCCCGGCCTCGGCGGCGGCCGCCACGTACCCGGCCCAGGCGCCCGCCCCGGCCGCGTCGGCCCAGGTGGCCAGGCCGAACACCACCGTGGCCACACCGAGCAGCCCGGTGGCGAACAGCTTCATCCGCCGGACGCCCCGGCGCTTCTCCTCGTCGGCGGCGGTGAACCGGACCCCGGTCCCGGCCGTCTGATCGGCACTCACCCCGCCAGTCTGCCCCGGACTCCGCCCGGAGACGGCCGGGGCACGGTGGAGTTCAGGGGCAGTTCCGGGTCACCCCGAGGAGTTCAGTCCCTCCCTCGGACCTCCCCCAGACCTCCCTCAGCCCCCGCCACCGCCGCCGCCGAGCACGATCCGGTGCACCCCGGCCCAGCGCGCCGGGTCGGTGACCCGCCGCCCGTCCAGCAGCACCCGTACCCCGGGCAGTTGATCGGCCCCCAGCGTCCGGTACTCGGCGTGGTCGGTCTGCACGATCGCCGCGCTCACCGGCTCGCCCCGGTGCGGCGGCAGCCCCAGCGCGGTCAGCTCCTCGGCGCCGTACAGCGGGTCGGCCACGTACGGGCGGGCCCCGGCCGCCCACAGGGCGTCCACCAGCGGGAAGACGCCGGAGCAGGCGGTCTCCTTCACCCCGCCCCGGTAGGCCGCGCCGAGCACCAGCACCGGACGGTCCGTCAGGTCGAGCACGGCGGCCAGCCGGTCCACCGCGTGGCCGGGCATGGCCAGGTTGGCCTCCCGGGCGGCCCGGACCACGGTGGCGGACGGGTCGCCCCAGAGGTAGAGCCGGGGGTAGACCGGGATGCAGTGGCCGCCGACCGCCACGCCGGGCCGGTGCAGGTGGCTGTAGGGCTGGGAGTTGCAGGCCTCGGCCACCTCGGCGAAGTCCACCCCGATCCGGTCCGCGTAGCGGGCGAACTGGTTGGCCAGCCCGATGTTGACGTCCCGGTAGGTGGTCTCGGCCAGCTTGGCGAACTCGGCCGCCTCGGCCGAGGCCAGCACCCAGACGCCGTTCGGCCGGGGCAGTTCGGGCCGGGGGTCGAAGTCCAGCACCGAGGCGTAGAACTCCGCGCCCTGCCGGGTGGAGCGCCCGTCGATGCCGCCGACCAGCTTCGGGTAGCGGCGCAGGTCGGCGAAGACGCTTCCCGAGGAGACCCGTTCGGGGCTGAACACCAGCCCGAAGTCCTCCCCGGGGCGCAGCCCCGAGCCGGCCGCCAGCCGTTCGGCCACCCGGCCCCGGACGGTGCCGACCGGGAGGGTGGTCTCGTACGAGACCAGCGCCCCGCGCCGCAGCCCGGCCGCGACGGCGTCGGTGGCCGCGTCCAGCAGGGTGAAGTCCGGGCTGTGGTCGGGGGCGGTGAGCAGCGGCACGGCGACCACCACCACGGAGGCCCCGGCCACGGCGGCCGCCGTGTCGCCACCGGCGGTCAGCCGGCCCTCCGCGACGGCCCGCTTGAGCCGCTCCGCCAGCTCCGGCTCGCCGGGGAACGGCGGTTCGCCGTCGTTGACCTGACGGACCACCGGCGGCGCGGTGTCCGCGCCGAGCACCCGCCACCCGCTCCCGGCGCACTGCACCGCGAGGGGCAGCCCGATCTTGCCCAGCCCGACCACGCAGACCGTCCGGTCCGCACCCTCGACGCCCACGCGCCGACCCACCTCTCCGTCAGCCCCCACCCGCCCGTCCACCTCTCCCTCCGTCCACCTCTCCGTCAGCGCCCACCCGCCCGCTCACCTCTCCGCCCGCTCACCTCTCCGCCCGCTCACCTCTCCGTCAGCCCCCGCTCACCCGCGCGGTGAACCTCCGCCACCCGGCCCGGCGCCGCAGCTCCTGCCGGGCCCGCTCGGGCACCACGTCCCGCCAGAGCTGACGGGGCAGCACCAGCCGCTCCCCCGACACCCCGGCCTCGTCCTCGACCAGCCCGCGCACCGCCCGGCAGCGGCCCTCGGCCGCCAGTTCCAGCCGCAGCCGCTCGGCCGTCCCCAGTTCGCCGAGCACCGCGCAGTGCTCGCGGACCAGCCGCCCGACCCCCTCCACCAGCCGCCGCTGCTCCGCCGGCGGCAGCTCCAGCAGGCCCTCCCGGAGCAGCTGCGGCACGTCCCAGCCGAAGTGACGGAGGTTCAGCGCCCGGCGCTCCGGGCTGCCCGGCTCGGTGAGCTGCTCGACCACGGCGGTGATCGCCTCCAGGCCGCGCAGCCGGTTGAGCAGGCCGGAGCGGACGGTGACGTTGCCCCGGTCCGCCCGGAGCACCGCGTGGTAGCAGTCGTAGTCGGCCAGCACCGAGACCGGGCCCTCGGCCCGCAGCAGCGCCTGCAGGGTGAAGGGCTGGTCGGAGTAGACCGGCAGGTCCTCGCGGCGCCGGATGCCGTACCGCACCAGCGGCTCCCGGCGGAACAGCTTGGTGTCGGAGAGCGCCCATGCCAGCGAGGAGCCGGCGAAGCCGACGGAGGGCTCGGTCCGGTCGAACACGCCCTGCGGGACGTGCCGCCCGCCCTCCCCGACCATCCGGCCGAGCACCACGTCCGAGCCGTACCGGTCGGCCATCGCGACCATCCGCTCCAGCGCCTCCGGGCCGAGCCAGTCGTCCGCGCCCAGGTAGAACACGTACCGGCCGCGGGCCAGGTCGGTGGCCCGGTTGCTGGGGGCGGCGGGGCCGCCGGAGTTGGGCTGGTGGACCACCCGGAACAGGCCGGGGTGCGCGGCGGCGAAGCGGTCCAGCTCGGCCCCGCTGCCGTCGGTGGACCCGTCGTCCACCGCGACCACCTCCAGCCGCCCGGGGCCCAGGGTCTGCCGCACCAGCGAGCTCAGACAGACCGTCAGGTACGGCATGGTGTCGTACACCGCGACCACGACGGTGACGTCGGGGACCTGCCCCGGACCGGTGCTCATCCGGTCACCTCCAGCGGTACGGGCCGCCCGGCGGCGGCCAGGACGGACTCGGCGACGGTGACGGTGCGCAGGCCCTCGGCCAGCGGGACGATGGTGGCCGGACGCCCGGCCACCGCCTCCCGGAACTGCTCGTGCTCGCTGAGCAGCGGCTCCCGCTTGGGGAAGGCGTAGCGGACCACGTCCCCCTCGGTCACCCCGCGGAAGGCCCGGACCAGCTCCCACTCGGTGGCCACCGCGCCGTTGGCGTGCAGGGTGAGGTCGCCGGTCAGGGTGTCGGCGACCAGGCAGCCGCGCTCCCCGGTGACCGCGACCTGGCGCTCCTTCTGCGGGCTGAGCCAGTTGACCAGGTGGCTGACCATGGTGCCGTCGGCCAGCGTGCCGACCACTGCGACCATGTCCTCGTGCGGGCGGCCGCTCTTGCGCACCGTCCGGGCCGCCACCGAGGCGTAGGCCTGACCGGTGATCCAGCCGGTCAGGTCGATGTCGTGGGTGGCCAGGTCCTGCACCACCCCGACGTCGGCGATCCGCTGCGGGAACGGCCCCTGACGGCGGGTCGACACCTGGTAGACCTCCCCCAGCTCGCCCGCGGCCAGCCGGGTGCGCAGCTGCTGGAGCGCCGGGTTGTACCGCTCCACCTGGCCCACCCCGGCCACCAGCCCGTCGAAGGCGGCCACCAGTCGGCCGGCCGCCCGGGAGTCCGGGGCCAGCGGCTTCTCGATCAGCGCGGGCACGCCCGCCCCGGCCAGCCGGAGCCCGACGCCCTCGTGCCCGGCGGTGGGGCAGGCCACCACCGCGTAGTCGATGCCGAGGGCGAGCAGCCGGTCGAGCTCGCGCAGCACCGGCACCCCGCAGGGCCCGGCCCCGCCCAACGGGTCCACCACGCCGACCAGTTCGACCCCGGGGAGGCCGCCCAGCACCCGGGCGTGGTTGCGCCCCATCGCCCCGAAGCCGATCAGCCCGGCCCGCAGCGGCTCCCCGCGGACCGGCTCCCTGCGGACCGGCCCGCCACTCCGCTGCCGCCCCACCGGACCGGTCCGGCGCCCGACGCCCGCGGGCCCCGGCCCGCTCCCGGCCTCAGGCGACCGCACTCGGCACCGCCCCGTCCGCACGGCCGGCCGTGTCCAGGTCACCCGGGGCACCCAGGTCACCCTGGGCGCCCCAGGCACCCAGGGCGCTCCTGACCGCCTCCGCCACCCGCGCCAACTCCCGTTCCGTCAGCGTGGGGTGGACCGGCAGCGACAGCACCTCGGCCGCCGCCCGGTCCGTCTCCGGCAGTTCCCACCACCCCTGGAACGGCGGCAGCCGGTGGATCGGCACCGGGTAGTACACCTCGCTGTCCACCCCCGCCGCAGCCAGCTCCCGCCGCAGCCGGTCCCGCCGCCCGCCGAGGACCCGGACGGTGTACTGGTGGTAGACGTGCCGCGCCCCCGCGGTCACCACCGGGGTGACCAGCCCGGCCGCTGCCAGGCCGGCCAACTCCCGGTCCAGCAGGGCCGCGTGGGCCCGTCGCCGCTCGTTGGCGGCCGGCAGCCGCCGCAGCTGCACCCGGCCGATGGCGGCGGAGACGTCGGTCATCCGCAGGTTGGCGCCGACGATCTCGTTCCGGTAGCGCTGCTCCATGCCCTGGTTGCGCAGCAGTCGCAGCTGCCGGGCCACCGCGGGGTCGGCCACCGTCACCATGCCGCCCTCCAGGGCGTGCATGTTCTTGGTCGGGTAGAAGCTGAAGCAGCCGGCCGCCCCGAGGGCCCCGGCCGCCGTGGAGCCCAGCGCGGCGCCGTGCGCCTGGCAGGCGTCCTCGAC
The DNA here is from genome assembly GCF_044452665.1 of Kitasatospora sp. NPDC051853. NCBI lineage: Bacteria > Bacillati > Actinomycetota > Actinomycetes > Kitasatosporales > Streptomycetaceae > Kitasatospora > Kitasatospora sp. NPDC051853. The sequence continues at coordinate 131,191 of NZ_JBITBY010000014.1, forward strand.
CACGGCCAGCCCGTGCCGCTCCGCCAACCGCCCCAACTCGCCCATGGCGGCGGGGTGTCCGTACAGGTGCACGGGGAGCAGCGCGGCGGTGCGCGGGCCGATCGCGGCGGCCGCCGCGGCCGGGTCCAGGCCGAAGCTCCCGGGCTCGATGTCGGCGAAGACCGGCTCGGCCCCGGCCAGCCGGACGGCGTTGGCGGTGGCGGCGAAGGAGAACGAGGGGACCACCACCTCGTCGCCCGGCCCGATGCCGAGCGCCAGCAGGGCCAGGTGCAGTGCGGAGGTGCCGGAGTTGACGGCCACGCACTCCCGGCCGTCCACCAGGTCGGCGAACTCCCGCTCGAAGGCCGCGACCTCGGGCCCCTGCACCACCGATCCGGAGCGCAGCACGCGCACCGCGGCCGCGATCTCCTCGTCCCCGATCACCGGCCGCGCCACCGGCACCAGTCCCTCCGTGCTGCCGGTCTGCCCCGCCATCCCCGCCCAACTCCTCGTGCCCGTGCGGTACTCCGGGATGCCAACGAGCAGCGACACCCCGGAGTCACCGATTTCACCCTCACGAGTGAGCGAACCGCGCACGCGCTCACCTGGTCAGCCGATGGTCAGCCGATCGCCACCTCGGCGTACATCCGCGCGATCACGTCCTCGATGGCCGGCTCCCGGACCGAGAGGTCCACCAGCGGGTACCGCTCCGCGACCGCCGCGACCAGCGGGGCGGCGCTCTGCTCGGCCGGGAAGGCCAGCCACTGCCGCGGCCCCTCGACCTTCACCACCCGGGCCCCGGGCACCGAGATCTCCGGGCCCTCCTCGGCCAGGTCGACCACCAGGGTGCGCTCGCTCTCGGCCGCCGCGTGCAGCCCCTCCAGGCCGCCGTCGTAGACCACCCGCCCGTGGTCGATCACCATCACCCGGCCGCAGAGCTGCTCGATGTCGGTCAGGTCGTGGGTGGTGAGCAGCACCGTGGTGCCCCGGTCCCGGTTGACCTCGCGGAGGAACTCCCGGACCCGGGCCTTGCTCACCACGTCCAGCCCGATGGTGGGTTCGTCCAGGTAGAGCACCTGCGGGTCGTGCAGCAGGGCCGCCGCCAGGTCGCCGCGCATCCGCTGGCCGAGCGAGAGCTGGCGCACCGGGGTGTCCAGCAGGGCTCCCAGGTCCAGCAGTTCGACGCAGCGGTCGAGGTTCTCCCGGTACCGGGCGTCCGGGATCCGGTAGATCCGCCGGGCCAGCTCGTAGGAGTCGCGCAGCGGCAGGTCCCACCAGAGGGTGGTGCGCTGGCCGAACACCACCCCGATCCGGCGGGCCAACTGCACGCGCTCCCGGGCCGGTTCGACCCCGGCCACCCGGAGCCGGCCGGCCGTGGGCACCAGGATGCCGGTGAGCATCTTGATGGTGGTGGACTTCCCGGCGCCGTTCGGCCCGATGTAGCCGACGCACTCGCCGGCCTCCACCCGGAAGCTCAGCCCGTCCACCGCGCGGACCGTCCGCTTCTCCCGGCGGAACCGGCCGGTCTTCGCCCGCACGGTGAACTCCCGTCCGACGTCCTCGAGTTCGATCAGAGACATGTGTCCGTACCTCCGTACGAGAGAGTGGTCAGTTCCCGGTGCCCCGGTAGGCCCGCAGCCCGGCCCGCCAGGCCAGCCCGGCGGCCAGCACGCAGAGCAGGGCGGCCAGCGGCGAGGCGAAGCGGAAGGCCTCGGGCAGGCCGAGCGGGTCGGGCCTGCCGAGGACGTGCAGCGCGGGCAGCCAGTTGACGAAGGCCAGCGGCAGGCCGAAGACGGTGCCCGCCACCAGCTCCTTGGCGAAGACGGTCGGCGGGTACTGCAGCAGGGTGCCGCCGCCGTAGGTGAAGGCGTTCTGGAACTCGCCGGCCTCGCCCCACCAGAACTGCACGGTGGCGAAGCCGATGAAGACGGTGCAGAAGATGACGCTGCCGCAGACCAGCATCACCACGAGCAGCAGCACCTTGTCCGCCGTCCACCGCACGTCCAGCCGGCCGATCGCCCAGCCGAGCACGGCGAGGGCCTGGAGCGGCCGGCCGATCCGGCGCAGGGTGAAGCGCTCGGCGCAGAGCTGGGCCAGCACGGCCGCGGGCCGGATCAGCATGGTGTCCAGGGTGCCGGCCCGGATCCGGTCGCCGAGCGCGTCCACGCAGCCGACCAGCAGGTTGGCCGTGCCGAGGGCGAAGCCGGCGGTGCCGTAGAGGAAGGCGAGTTCGGCCAGCGACCAGCCGCCGAGCTGCTCGGTGTGCTGGAACATCAGCAGGATCACCACGAAGTCCAGCGCGGTGATCACCGTGCTGGCCGCCAGCATCATGGTGAAGGAGGCCCGGTAGGCCATGCTGGCCCGGTTCCACATGGTGGCCACCAGCCACCAGGAGCGCAGCGCCCAGACGGTCTTCGCCCACGGGCCCTGGCGGGTGAGCACGAGCTCCGCGGTGTCAGCCACCCTGGACCACCACCTTGCGGGTGGCCAGCAGCTGCACGCCCCGGCCGAGCGCCAGCAGGCCGACGGCCCAGGCGAGTTGGAAGGCGAGGCCGGCCAGCAGGGCGGTGCCGGTGCGCCGCTCCAGGATGACGTCGGTGGGGATCTGCACCATCCCGGACCAGGGCAGCACGGCGGCCAGGGTGCCCAGCCAGCCCGGGTAGACCACCACCGGGAGCAGGGCGCCGGAGAAGAACATCGAGACCACCACCATCACCGAGCGGACGCCCTCCGAGTCGTGCAGCCAGAAGCCGGTGAGCGCGACCAGGAAGCGCAGCCCGAAGCTGACCACCACCGCGAGCAGCACCGAGAGCAGGAAGGCGGCCCAGACCAGCGGGCTGACGGGGAGGGCGAAGCCGAAGGCCAGCGCGCCGATCGTGGTGGGCGCCACGCCCCGTCCGAGCAGGTGGAAGCCGGCCCGGCCGAGGTCGGCCGCCAGCCACCAGCCCATGAAGTCCACCGGCCGGTAGAGGTCGACGGCGATGTCGCCGGTGCGGAAGCGCTGCTGGACGTCGTCCTGGAAGCCGCCGCCCCAGACCGCGACGGTCATCAGCAGCGACTGGCTGACCCAGATGTAGGCGACGGCCCGGTCGGTGTCGTAGCCGCCGAGGCCGGGGCGGGCCTGCCAGAGGGCCAGGAAGGTGTAGGCGAGGATGAAGCCGAAGACGGTGTTGGCGAAGACCCCGGCCAAGGTGGCCGCCCGGTAGGTGGAGTACCGGCGGAACGCCCCGGCCGCCACCCCCAGGTAGAGCCGGGCGGCACCCGCCGGATCCGGTGGGCGAAGCCGCTGGGCAAGCAGCATCATTTGTCTCCTTGTCGACTTTTCCGCGTGCACACGGGCGCGCGGAGGGCACGGCGAAGTGCACAGCAGGAGCGCACCCGGGGGCAGACCGGAGCGGCTCCGACCGGCTGGACCCCGGGGGTGCCGGGATTCGCGGGCGGAGCTGGCGGTCTGCGCTGGGACCTGCTGCGCTATGGGGTTGTCACCTTTCAACGTACCGCCGACGCCCGCGGAGCGCAGCCGAATTACCGGCCCCCGACAGCACCCCGCCCCGTCAAACCGCCTGATTCACCGTCAAATCACCCATACTTCCCCCATGAGCCAGCAGCCGGAGCGCCGCAATGCCGAAGGACCGGCCGCCGACAGCCTGGAGTCGGAGGACCGGGCCGAGGGCTCCCGGCGTGACCGCCGTCGCGCCCGGCGCGCGGCCCGCAGGGCGCGCCGCCGGGCCCTGCCCTGGTGGCGCCGGGCGGTGCCCACCTGGCGGATGGTGGTCGGCGCCCTGCTCACCCTGCTGCTGCTCGGCCTGGCCGGCTTCGTGACGCTCTACCTGATCGTCCCCGTCCCGGACCCGAACACCCGGGCGGTGGCCCAGAGCAACGTCTACTACTACGCCGACGGCACCACCGAACTGGCCCGCACCGGCACCGTGAACCGCCAGGACGTGCCGATCCGTCAGATCCCGCTGGACACCCAGCACGCGGTGGTCTCCGCCGAGGACCGCAGCTTCTACCGGAACAAGGGCGTGGACCTGCGCGGCATGGCCCGGGCGGCCTGGAACACGGCCACCGGCAAGGGCACCCAGGGCGGCTCCACCATCACCCAGCAGTACGTCAAGAACTACTACCTGACCCAGGACCAGACCCTCTCCCGCAAGGTCAAGGAGCTCTTCATCGCGCTCAAGGTGGACCAGCGGCAGAGCAAGGACGAGATCCTCCAGGGCTACCTCAACACCAGCTACTTCGGCCGCAACGCCTACGGCGTCCAGACCGCCGCCAAGGCCTACTACGGGGTGGACGTCTCCCGGCTGACCGTCGGTCAGGGCGCCTACCTGGCCGCCCTGCTGCAGGCCCCCAGCGCCTTCGACGTGAAGACCGCCACCCCGGTCAACCGGGACCGCGCCCTGGCCCGGTGGAACTACGTGCTGGACGGCATGGTCTCGCTCGGCTTCCTGGACCCCGCCGCCCGGGCCGCCACCTCCTTCCCCGAGCCGGTCGACCCGCAGCCGGTCACCGGCCTGGGCGGCCAGGCCGGGTACCTGGTGGAGATCGCCGAATCCTACCTGACGGGCAACGACGTGCTGGACGCCGCCACCCTGAAGGCCGGCGGCTGGCGGATCACCACCACCTTCGACAAGGCCCGGCAGGACGCCTTCGTGCAGGCCGTGCGGGACGAGCTGACCAGCGAGCTGGACCCGGCCGCCCGGCCCGGCACCGACACCGACGTCCGGGTCTCCGGGGCCTCGGTGGAGCCGGGCACCGGGCGGCTGGTGGCGGCGTACGGCGGTCCGGACTACGCCAGGCAGCAGTACAACGACGCGCTCCGGCAGGACAACCAGGTCGGCTCCACCTTCAAGCCCTTCGACCTGGCGGCCGGGCTGGAGGGCGGGCGCACCCAGGACGGGCGGCCGATCACCACCCAGACCGTCTACGACGGCTCCACCCGCCGCCCGGTGACCGGCGGCCCGACCGCCTACGCCCCGCCCAACGAGGACGACGTCGACTACGGCTCCGTCACGCTGCGGTACGCCATGGTGAAGTCGGTGAACTCGGTCTACGCCCAGGAGGGCGTGGACGCCGGGCTGGCCAGGGTCCGGGACACCGCCGTCCGGCTCGGCCTGCCGGCCACCACCCCCGGCATGGACCCGGCCAACACCTCGATGACCCTGGGCACCGCCACCCCCAGCGCGGTGGACCTGGCCGCCGCCTACGCCGCCCTCGCCAACCACGGCCAGGCGTACGCCCCCCGGGCCGTCCTCCGGCTGGAGCGCTCCAGCGGCTACGCCGACCTGCCCGAACTGCCCGCCCCCACCGCCCGGGAGGCGGTCGGCCGCGGCACCGCCGACGCCGTCACCGACGTGCTCCAGGACGTCATCGCCCCCGGCGGCACCGGCGCCCGGGCCCTCGGCCTGCGCCGCCCGGCGGCCGGCAAGACCGGCACCACCGACAGCAACCGGTCCGCCTGGTTCGCCGGCTACACCCCCGAACTGGCCACCGTGGTCGGCCTGTTCAGGGAGAACCCGCTCACCCACGCCAAGGAGTCGCTGGCCGGCACGGCGGGCTACGGCCGGATCAACGGCGGGGCCTTCCCCACCCAGATCTGGACCGCCTACATGACCGCGGCCCTGCGCGGCACCCCCGTACGGCAGTTCGACCTCCGGCCGGGCCGGGGCAACACCCAGCCGACCGGGGCCGCCTCGGCCACGGCCACGCCGACGGCCTCCGCCCCGGCCGGCCCCAGCGGTACGCCGACCTCCGGCGAGTCGCCCGGCCGGACGCCGGTGGCCACGCTCTCCCCGTCCCGGCTCCCGAGCCGCTCCCCCTCCGGCACGCAGTCCGGCAGCGGCTCGCCCACGGCGACCGGCCCGGCTGTCCCGCCGAGCCGGTCCCCCTCGCCGGGAGCCGGCGAGGGCACGAGCCGGGCACCGAGCCCGGCGGCGGGCCGGGAACTCCCGGACGCGGCCGAGGCCCGTGCCCCCGGCTCCCCGTCAGGCCCTCCGCCGACCCCTCAGAGGTAGAGCCCGGTCGAGCCCTCCGCGTCACCGAACCGGACGGCCGCCACCGCGTGCAGGTCGCGCTCGCGCAGCAGCACGTAGGTGGCGCCGCCCACCTCCACCTCCAGCTTGTCCTCCGGGTCGTACAGCACCCGGTCGCCCGGCTCCACCGAGCGCACGCTCTGGCCGACCGCGGCCGCCTCGGCCCAGGTGCAGCGCTTGGACAGCTCGGCGGTGGCCGGGATGAGGATGCCGCCGGTGGAACGGCGCTCCCCCTCGCTGCCCTCGGTCTTCACCAGCACCCGGTCGTGCAGCATCTTGATCGGCAGCTTCTCGCCCAGACGCTCGTGCCGGGTCTCTTCCCGCTGCTCGTTCAGCTCTTCGTTCACGCCCCCGACGGTACCCGGACACCCGCCCCGGCGTGACGCTGGCCCGGCACACGGGAACGGGGCCGGACCTCCTCGGTCCGACCCCGTCCGACACCGCCTCGCACTCAGTCGCGTCCGCGGCCCCGGCGCCGCACCGCGGCGACCAGCAGCACCACGCCGACGCCGACCAGCGCGGCCGGGACGATCCGGTCCGGCCGCGGCTGGCCCTTCTCGTCGGTGAACCGGGCCTTGAGCTGCTCCACCGCACCGCTGGCGGCCACGTACGCGCGGCCGGCCTTCTCCTCGACCGAGCCGACCACCTTGGCCCTGGTCTGCGCGGCGATGGTGCTCGGGTGCACCCGGACGGCCAGCTCGTCCAGGGTCGCCGCGAGCTGGGTGCGGGTGCGCGCGATGTCCGCCTCGATCTGTGCGGTGGACCGCCCCGCGTTCTGCTGTGCTCCGGCCTTGCCCACTGGGGCCACCCCTTCTCCATCGGTGTTGCGCTACGACAGGTGTCAGTCTGTCAGCTCCCCGCCCGGGCCGCGCAGCGCCACCCACCAACGGAGGTAGGTTGGCGAAGGCACGACCAACGAGCGAGCACGAGGAGAAGCCCCACCATGAGCGAGCGCCTTCAGCCCGGCGACACCGCCCCCGCCTTCACCCTGCCGGACGCCGACGGCAACCAGGTCTCCCTCGCCGACCACCTCGGCCGCAAGGTGATCGTCTACTTCTACCCGGCCGCGCTCACCCCCGGCTGCACCAAGCAGGCCTGCGACTTCACCGACAACCTCGAGGTCTTCGCCGACTCCGGCTACGACGTGATCGGCATCTCCCCGGACAAGCCCGCCAAGCTCGGCAAGTTCCGCGAGGCCGAGGACCTCAAGGTCACCCTGCTCGCCGACGAGGACCACGCCGTCCTGGAGGCCTACGCCGCCTACGGCGAGAAGGTCAACTACGGCCGCACCTACCAGGGCGTCATCCGCTCCACCGTGATCGTCGACGAGGAGGGCAAGGTCGAGCGCGCCCTCTACAACGTCAAGGCCACCGGCCACGTCGCCAAGCTGCTCCGCGACCTGAAGATCGAGACCGCCTGACCCTCCGTCAGGGAGAACGAAGGAGCGGTGGCGGCGCACCCCCCGACCGGGTGCACCGCCACCGCCGTCTGTTACCTCAGCGCCTCAGTTCAGCAGGGGCCGAGGTCGGTCCACACGCCCCACTGACCGGTGGTCGAGGGGTCCTCGCCGGTGGTCCACCACTTGTTCTGGTAGGTGCGGCCCTTCCAGGACACCTTGGTGGTGGTGGCGTACACGGCGCCGGAGCTCCAGCTCGGCGCGGTGCAGGTGCCGACGGTCGGGCTGGCCGAGGGGCTGGCCGAGGCCGACGGGGAGGCGGAGGCGGACGGGGAGGCGCTCGCGCTCGGCGAGGCCGAGGTGGAGGCGCTCGGGGACGGCGAGACCGAGGTGGACGGGGACGGCGAGGTGGTCGCGCCGCCGCTGCCGCGGGTCAGGTCCACGGCCAGGCCGTAGAGGGTGCCGCCGACGTTCACGGTCCAGTTGCCGGGGGTCGAGACCGGCAGGTAGTAGGTGAAGTCCATGGTGAGCGAGGCGCCCGGGGCCAGCGACTGCCAGGACGGCAGCTTGACCGAGGCCCGGTTGTAGATGCCCTTCAGGCCGCCGACGTTGTTGCCGGTGTGGTCCTGACGGATCGTGGTGAGGCCGAAGCCCGAGGAGTCCTTGGCGTTGCCCGGGGCCGAGCTCGAGTAGTCGAACTGGAACTCGGTGCCGCCCGGCAGGGTCACCGTGGAGTTGTTGGTGATCTGCAGCTTCGGGTTGATCGGGTAGTTCGAGTCGCCCAGCGCGAAGTTGGTGAACTGGACGTCGATCGGCAGGGTCTGCTTCGGCAGCGCGATGGTCGAGCGGGTCGCGCCGTAGGACGAGGCGGCCTTGAACTTGTCGTACATCAGCGAGGTCAGGGTCGAGCCCGGGACGTACTGGTTCTTCGCGGCGTCCCACTGGTAGTCGCCGGCCAGCTCCCAGATCATCGCGCCGCCGATGCCGTTGTTCACGACGTAGTCGGCCTTGGCGCCGACCGACTGCTCGTCCTCGGTGGAGAGGAAGACCTTCTTGGTGGAGTTCCACAGCCACGGCGCGACCAGGGTCGAGTCGTAGTTGCGGGTGTAGGTGCCCTGGAGCGCGGTGTCGGTCACGCCGTACTTGGAGAGGTAGTCCGGGACGATGCCCTTCTCCAGGTTCTTGGCGTGCCACATCGGGTTGGAGCCCGCCGGGGACTCCTTGCCGTTGTCGTCCTTGTCGTGCCACAGGTTGTCGATGCCGACCGCGCCGTCACCACAGGTGGTCAGGCCGGAGCCGGCCGGGCAGGTGGTGGTCGAGGCGGTGCCCCAGAGACCGTTGGTGCCGCCGGTGACGTTCTTGAAGCCGCGGGTGTAGTACGGGAGGCCGACGTTGATCCGGCCGGCCGTCATCGCGCCGCGGAAGTAGTGGTACGCCCAGTCGGTGTTGAGGTAGCCGATGCCGCCGTACTGCGAGGTGCCGTACACGTTGGCGGCGGCCAGCTCGGCGTCCTTGCCGTCGTCGAACAGCGAGGCGTTCGGGCCGACGTACTTGTTCCAGGCGCCGTGCAGGTCGTACGACATGATGTTGACGTAGTCCAGGTACTTCGCCATCTGGTACGTCTCCATGCCGCGGAGCAGGTACCCGGAGGACGGAGCGGCGACGGTCAGCATGTAGTGCTTGCCGTCGGCGGCGCCGGCCCGGTCCAGCTTCTCGCGCAGGGTCTTCAGCAGCGCGTCGAAGGCCTTGACCAGCGAGCCGCGCTTGGCGTTCGCGGTGGGCCAGTCGAGCGGGTTGCCCGCGTCCTTCATCGAGGTGGCGTACTCGTAGTCGATGTCGACGCCGTTGAAGCCGTACTTCTTGATGAAGTCGACCGAGGAGTCCGCGAAGGTGTTGATGCCGGCCTGGTTGACCGAGCCGTCCGCGTTGACCGTGGTCGAGTAGAAGCCGCCCGAGTTGACGCGCTTGCCGTCGGCACCGAAGTAGCCGCCGGTCTCGGCCCAACCACCCACCGAGATCAGGGTCTTGACGTTCGGGTACTGCTTCTTGTACTTGGTCAGCAGGTTGAAGTGACCCTTGTACGGAAGCGTCGGGTCCATCTCCGCGCCGGCCACGCCGGGGAAGGTGATGCCGGTCGCCTCGTTGGTCGGGGTGTCGTCACCGACCGAGAGCTTGTTGCTGCCGTCGATGTGGCCGAAGGCGTAGTTGATGTGGGTGACCTTGTCCCACGGGACGTTGTTCACCAGGTAGGCGGGCGTGCCGTCCTTGCCGGTGCGCCAGCCGGTGAAGTAGCCGATGATGCGGCGCTGGTGGTCCGCGCCCATCTTCTCGCGGCCCTCGGTGTCGTAGACGCTGCAGTACGGGACGTCCACGCCGGGCGTGGCGTACAGCCCGTCGGGGCGACAGGACTGGTTGTCGACGGCGGCGGCGGCCTGCGAGGGCGCGGTGCCGAGCGTGGCGACGAGCAGTCCGGCCATGGCGGCAGCCGCGGAGGTGGCGAAGGCCACCCGCTTGCCGGACGTCCGACGGCCCGCAGCGGTGGGACGCTGCTCCGTCGTGGATCGGATCAACACTCGTTCCTCCAGGGGGAGAGTGCCGGCGCGCGCTGTGGGAACGCACGCTGTGGGGGAATTGCCGTGAAGTTATGTGGTCTGAACCACACAGGTCAATAGGTCTGTACCAATCGACGAAGAACCGAGACCTGAAGCGTCAGGTGATCCTCATCACCCGTTCATCTTCCGTATGCGCCCGGCCCGTTGGCACCAGCAGTGCTTCGTGCGCGGTGGCGTTCCCGGCCCGCCCCGGGCCCGCCGCGGGGCGCGGGCGGTCACGGTGACTTGGCCGGTTCCCGGCGTTCCGGCGTGGCCGGATCCGGCAGCGCCGCCGGGCCGCCCCGGCGCACACCCGGCGGGCACCGGCCGGAAGGCGGGTGCCGGGCGGCCGACCGGCCAAGTAGCATGGCGGCGAAGCACCCTGCGGCCTTGGCGAAACGGCAGACGCGCTGGCTTTAGGTGCCCGTGAGGGAGACCTCGTGAGGGTTCGAATCCCTCAGGCCGCACAGCGGGAAGGCCCCCGCCTCCGATCCTTCGGAGGCGGGGGCCTTCCCACGTCCCGTCAGGCCCGGGCGGAGCCGGGCCGGGGGGCCGCTCTGGCGGTGCGTCAGCCGAGCAGCTCCCGGACCACCGGTGCGAGGCCGCGGAAGGCCTGGCCCCGGTGGCTGATGGCGTTCTTCTCCTCCGGGCTGAGCTCGGCACAGGTCCGGCTCTCGCCCAGCGGCTGGAGGACCGGGTCGTAGCCGAAACCGCCGCTGCCGGCCGGCTCGGTGCGCAGGGTGCCGAGCAGCCGGCCCTCCACCACCCGCTCGGTACCGTCCGGCAGGGCCAGCGCCGCGGCGCAGGCGAAGTGCGCGCCGCGGTGCGGCTCGGCGATGTCGGAGAGCTGGGCCAGCAGCAGGTCCAGGTTGGCCCGGTCGTCGCCGTGCTTCCCGGCCCAGCGGGCCGAGAAGATCCCGGGCGCGCCGTTCAGCACGTCCACGCAGAGCCCGGAGTCGTCCGCCACCGCGGGCAGGCCGGTGGCGCGCGCCAGCGCGTGCGCCTTCAGCAGGGCGTTCTCCGCGAAGGTCACGCCGGTCTCCGGGACGTCCGGGACCTCCGGGTAGGCGTCGGCCCCGACCAGCTCCACGTCGAGGCCGGCCGCACCGAGGATGTCGCGCAGCTCGGTCACCTTGTGCCGGTTCCGGGTGGCGAGGACGAGTCGTCGGGTAGTCATGCGGCCAGCCTAGGGTGTCCGACGGGGTGTCAGCCGGTGCAGACCTTGGAGAGGTTGGCGGCGGCGTCGCCGAGCGGCTTGAGGTCGGGCACCTGCTTGTTGTTGGCGGCCTGCTGGAGCTTCTCGACCTGGGCCTGGAGGTCGGTGACGGCCTTGGCCACGTCGGTGTCGCTGGAGTTGCGGCCCAGCTGGTCCAGGTCGGTCTTGAGCTTCTGGAGCGCCGCGCCGGCCGCCTGCGGGTCGTTCTGCGCGTTGCCGAAGGCGGTGCTCACGTTGGCGATGTCGGTGCTGACGGTCACCGCGGTGTTGCCGCAGTCCAGTGCCTTCTGCGCGGCCGAGCAGCCCACCGCGAGCGGCAGCACCAGGGCGAGCGCGGCGACGGACAGGACGGTGGAGCGGTGGGTGCGGAACGGCATCGGATCCTCCGGTCGTGGTCGGGCACCGGGGAGGACGAGTGGCGGCCCTCCCCGGTTCCCGGCCGGTGTCCGACGGACGGTCAGGCCTGGAGCGACTCCAGCGCCTTCTTCTGGATCTCGTCCAGTTCGGCGCAGCCCAGCGAGCCGAGGTCCAGCAGCTGGTCCAGCAGCGCCCGGTCGAACGGGGCGCCCTCGGCGGTGCCCTGGACCTCGACGAAGCGGCCGTCGGAGGTGCAGACGACGTTCATGTCGGTCTCGGCCCGGACGTCCTCCTCGTAGCGGAGGTCGAGCATCGGGACCCCGTCGATGATGCCGACGCTGACCGCGCTGACCCCGCTGGTGATCGGCTGGCCCTTGGCGCGCAGCAGCTTCTTGTCGCGGGCCCAGGAGACCGCGTCGACCAGCGCGACGTAGGCGCCGGTGATGGCGGCGGTGCGGGTGCCGCCGTCGGCCTGGAGCACGTCGCAGTCGAGCACGATGGTGTTCTCGGCCAGCGCGCGGTGGTCGATCACGGCGCGCAGCGAGCGGCCGATCAGCCGGCTGATCTCGTGGGTGCGGCCGCCGATCTTGCCGCGGACCGACTCGCGGTCGCCGCGGGTGTTGGTGGCCCGGGGCAGCATGGCGTACTCGGCGGTGACCCAGCCCTCGCCGCTGCCCTTGCGCCAGCGCGGCACGCCCTCGGTGACGCTGGCGGTGCAGAGCACCTTGGTGTCCCCGTAGGAGACCAGGACGGAGCCTTCGGCGTGCTTGCTCCATCCGCGTTCGATGGTGACCGGGCGGAGCTGATCGGGCGTGCGGCCGTCGATGCGAGACATGGCACCGAGCCTATCGGCTGCGGGCGCGCCTCCGGGAAACGCTGCGGCCCGTGCGCCCCCTGACGGGGCGACGGGCCGTGGCGTGGGGCTGAGGGAGCCTCAGCTCACATCATGTCCTCGATGTCGGCGGCGATCGGGTCGGCGTCGGTGCCGATGACGACCTGGATCGCGGTGCCCATCTTGACGACGCCGTGGGCGCCGGCGGCCTTCAGCGCGGCTTCGTCGACCAGGGAGGCGTCCTTGACCTCGGTGCGGAGGCGGGTGATGCAGCCCTCGACCTCTTCGATGTTGTCGATGCCGCCGAGGCCGGCGACGATCTTCTCAGCCTTGCTGGCCATGTCCTTCTCCCTCTGTCTCGGCTCCCGGCTGCTCCGCCGGAAGCCGTACCGCTCGGTGCTGGTGGCAGTGGCCGGAAAGTGACGCGGACTCAGTTGCCGCGCCCACGACGGCGCACGGACAGCATCGCCCGATTCCGACCGACTTGCCACGTTAGTCCACTTTTGGCCGAGCACGGCGCGCGCGCCGCCGATGATCACCCGAGGATGACGATCAGTGGGAACTCGGACCCGTCGGGCCCGTCGTGCCAGAAGTGGTCTACACCAATATTAGGTGCACTTCGGACAACGCGCCGCCGCCCTCCGGTGTTCCTGGCCCGGACCGATTCGGCACTCGGAGGACGATGATGAGTTCGGCTGGCGCCGTAGCTCCGCAGAGACAGTGGTGGCACGGCCTGTACGGCGGCCTCCAGAAGATGGGCCGCAGCCTCCAGCTCCCCGTGGCCGTGCTCCCCGCCGCCGGCCTGCTCAACCGGATCGGCCAGCCGGACGTCTTCGGTGCCGACGGTCTCGGCTGGGACAACGTGGCCAAGGTCTTCGCCGCCGCCGGCGGGGCCCTGCTCAGCTCCACCCTCGGCCTGCCGCTGCTGTTCTGCATCGGCGTGGCGATCGGCATGGCCAAGAAGGCCGACGGCTCCACCGCCCTCGCGGCGGTGACCGGCTTCCTGGTCTACTACACGATCCTCCAGGCCTTCCCCGAGGACTGCGCCACCGGCGCCAAACTGGTCGGCAACCAGTGCGTGGACTACGCGGCCCAGAAGTCCTCCAACGCGGTCTTCCAGAACCCGGGCGTGCTCGGCGGCATCGCGATCGGCCTGATGTCCGCCTGGCTCTGGGTCCGCTACCACCGCGTGAAGCTGGTCGACTGGCTCGGCTTCTTCAACGGCCGCCGCCTGGTCCCGATGATCACCGCACTGATGGGCCTGGCCTTCGCCTGCCTCTGCCTCTGGGTCTGGCCGCCGATCGGCGACGCGCTCAACTCCTTCTCCGAGTGGCTCTCCGACCTGGACGCGGTGGGCTCCGGCATCTTCGGCGTCGCCAACCGCGCCCTGCTGCTGATCGGCATGCACCAGCTGCTGAACACCTTCCTCTGGTTCCAGTTCGGCACCTTCACCAAGCCGGACGGCACCGTGGTGAACGGCGACATCAACCGCTTCCTGGCGGGCGACCCGACGGCCGGTCAGTTCACCTCCGGCTTCTTCCCGATCATGATGTTCGCCCTCCCGGCCGCCGCCCTGGCCATCGCGCACTGCGCCAAGCCGCACCGCCGCAAGGAGATCACCGGCCTGATGCTCTCGGTCGGCCTGACCTCCTTCGTCACCGGCGTCACCGAGCCGCTGGAGTACTCCTTCGCCTACGTCGCCCCCGCGCTGTACGCGGTGCACGCGGTGCTCACCGGCGTCTCGATGGCGGTCACCTGGGGGCTGGGCGTCCACGACGGCTTCTCCTTCTCGGCCGGCCTGCTCGACTACGCCATCAACTGGACCCTGGCCACCAAACCCTGGCTGATCATCCCGATCGGGCTCTGCTTCGCGGTGGTCTACTACGTGGTCTTCCGCTTCGTCATCACCAAGTTCGACCTCAAGACCCCCGGCCGCGAGGACGAGGACGAGGTCGAGGACGTCACCAAGGCCTGACCCTCCGTCACACCACGGGAAAGGCCCTCGGACCCACCGGCCCGGGGGCCTTTCGGCATGCCCGGAAAAGGACCAACGGCCCTGGTCGAATTCCCTTCGGAATTACGGGAACCAGGACCGTCGCAGATATTTCCGACGGCCGTAAACGGCGTGTTAGAAAAGCCTTCGCACCCCAAGTGGTGTAGACCAATCGGCCGATCGCCGATCGGTGCGCAACGCCGCCCACCGCCCGAAGGACAGCCCATGAGTACGACCGCCGCCCCAGCCCGGAAGCCAGGAGCCGGCCTCCTGCAAGGTCTCCAGAAGGTCGGCCGCAGCCTCCAGCTCCCGGTCGCCGTACTCCCGGCCGCCGGCCTGCTGGTCAGCCTCGGCAACCTGATCTCCTCCTACCTGGACGGCGCCTTCTGGGACAAGGTCTCCGCCGTCCTGCTCGGCGGCGGCACCGCCATCCTGGACGGCTCCTTCGGCCTCCCGCTGCTGTTCTGCATCGGCATCGCGATCGGCTTCGCCAAGAAGGCCGACGGCTCCACCGCGCTCGCCGCGGTCGTCGGCTACCTCACCTTCAACAAGGTGATCCAGGCCTTCCCGGTCACCGAGGGCCACATCGAGGGCGAGAAGTGGGTGGCCGCCACCTACCAGAACCCCGGCGTGCTCGGCGGCATCATCATCGGCCTGCTGAGCGCCGTGCTCTGGCAGAAGTACCACCGCACCAAGCTGGTCGACTGGCTCGGCTTCTTCAACGGCCGCCGCCTGGTCCCGATCATCATGGCCTTCGTCGGCTCCGCGCTCGGCGTGGTCGTCGCGCTCTGCTGGGGCCCGATCGGCGACGGCATCAACGCCTTCAGCGACTGGCTGATCGGCCTCGGCTCCTTCGGCTCGGCGATCTTCGGCGTGGTCAACCGCGGCCTGCTCCCGGTCGGCATGCACCAGTTCGTGAACACCTTCTTCTGGTTCCAGGCCGGTGACTTCACCGACGCGGCCGGCACCGTGGCGCACGGCGACATCAGCCGCTTCCTGGCGGGCGACCCGACGGCCGGTCAGTTCACCTCCGGCTTCTTCCCGATCATGATGTTCGGCCTCCCCGCCGCCGCACTGGCCATCGCGCACGCGGCCAAGCCGCACCGCCGCAAGGAGATCACCGGCCTGATGCTGTCGCTGGCCGCGACCAGCTTCATCACCGGCGTCACGGAGCCGATCGAGTTCTCCTTCATGTTCCTGGCCCCGCTGCTCTACGTGGCCCACGCCGTCCTGACCGGCATCTCGATGTTCGTCACCTGGGCCCTCGGGGTGCACGCCGGCTTCTCCTTCTCGGCCGGCCTGATCGACTACGTGACGCTCTGGCACCTGGACACCAAGCCCTGGCTGGTCATCCCGATCGGACTCTGCTTCGCGGTGGTCTACTACGTGCTCTTCCGCTGGGCGATCACCAAGTTCGACCTGAAGACCCCCGGCCGCGAGGACGACAGCGAGGTCGAGGACGTCACCAAGGCCTGATACCCCCTCAGACCGAGGCCCGTTCCCGGTGGCGCCCCCACCGGGAACGGGCCTTTTTGTTGCGCAACTCGCCAAAATCACGATTACGGCGGGTAGCCATGATCACCAATCCAAAAGAAGGTTTCGATTTCATAGCGCTTCCCACCTGCACCGCACCCTGGGGTTCCGAGCTCCCTCCGCGCGTGCTAGAAAACTGGTCTACACCACTAGTGGTGTAGACCAGTTCGCGGTTCGGCCCCCGATGCACCGCCCCCGACCGACCCGCCCTGACGTTGAGGAACCACCCCCATGACCACGACTGCAACGGCGCCGTCGCCGTCTCCTGCGAAGAAGGTCGGGCAGGCGCTGCTCCCCGGTCTGCAGAAGGTCGGCCGCAGCCTCCAGCTCCCCGTCGCCGTGCTGCCGGCGGCCGGTCTGCTGGTCAGCCTCGGCAACCTGATCTCCGCCTACCTCGAGGGCGACTTCTGGACCAAGGTCTCGTCCGTCCTGATGAACGGCGGCACCGCGATCCTGGACGGCTCCTTCGGCCTCCCGCTGCTGTTCTGCATCGGCATCGCGATCGGTTTCGCCAAGAAGGCCGACGGTTCGACCGCCCTGGCGGCCGTGGTCGGTTACCTCACCTTCAACAAGGTGCTGCAGGCGTTCCCGGTCACCGAGGCGCAGGTGCTGCCGGGCAAGGACCTGGCCGCCACCTACCAGAACCCGGGCGTGCTCGGCGGCATCGTGATCGGCCTGCTGAGCGCCGTGCTCTGGCAGAAGTACCACCGCACCAAGCTGGTCGACTGGCTCGGCTTCTTCAACGGCCGCCGCCTGGTCCCGATCATCATGGCCTTCGTCGGCTCCGCGCTCGGCATCCTGTTCGCGCTCTGCTGGGGCCCGGTCGGTGACGCCATCAACGCCTTCAGCGACTGGCTGATCGGCCTCGGCTCCTTCGGCTCGGCGATCTTCGGCGTGGTCAACCGCGGCCTGCTCCCGGTCGGCATGCACCAGTTCGTGAACACCTTCTTCTGGTTCCAGGCCGGTGACTTCACCAACTCGGCCGGCACCGTCTCGCACGGCGACATCAGCCGCTTCCTGGCCGGCGACCCGACGGCCGGTCAGTTCACCTCCGGCTTCTTCCCGATCATGATGTTCGGCCTCCCCGCCGCCGCACTGGCCATCGCCCACACCGCGAAGCCGCACCGCCGCAAGGAGATCACCGGCCTGATGCTGTCGGTCGGCCTGACCTCCTTCGTCACCGGCGTGACCGAGCCGATCGAGTTCGCGTTCATGTTCCTGGCCCCGCTGCTCTACGCGGTGCACGCGATCCTCACCGGCATCTCGATGTTCGTCACCTGGGCCCTCGGGGTGCACGCCGGCTTCTCCTTCTCGGCCGGCCTGATCGACTACGTGACGCTCTGGCACCTGGACACCAAGCCCTGGCTGATCATCCCGATCGGCCTGGTCTTCGCGGCCGTCTACTACGTGGTCTTCCGCTTCGCCATCGTCAAGTTCGACCTCAAGACCCCCGGTCGCGAGGACGACTCCGAGGTCGAGGACGTCACCAAGGCCTGACCCGCTCCACCCCGACCCCGTCCGGCAACTGCCGGGCGGGGTCGGTCCGTTGTGGACGGAGGTTGACGGGCCGCCAAGATCGCTGGTCCACTGGGGGCATGCGCGCCTCGTGCTTCCTGGTGACCCGCGACCACATCGACTTCGGTCGCGTGTGGTCGGCGGCGTGTCGTCGCTGCGGTTGATCCCAGCCCCGACACACACCCCCTCCGGAAGGCCGAGGCCCCGCCGTGCCCCACTCCCTGCTGCTCTCCTCCGGTCTGGACGGCCCCGGGCCGCTGACCGCCGCGCACTACACCGAACTGGCCCTGCTCGCCGAGCGCGGCGGGCTGGACTTCGTCACCCTGGACGACTCGCTCGCCCCCGGCTCCCGCCTGCTGGACGCGCTCGCGGTGTTCGCCCGGGTCGCCCCCGCCACCTCGCGGATCGGCCTGGTCCCGACCGTCACCACCACCCACACCGAGCCGTTCCACACCTCCCTCGCGGTGAACACCCTGGACTGGGTGAGCGAGGGCCGGGCCGGCTGGCTGGTCGACGTCTCGGCCACCGAGGAGGAGGCCCGGGCCTTCGGGCGGCGGCCGGTGCTGCCCGTCGAGGAGCTCTGGCTGGAGGCGGCCGACGCCGTCGAGGTGGCCGCCCGGCTCTGGGACAGCTGGGAGGACGACGCGGAGATCCGCGACCTCGCCACCGGGCGCTTCGTCGACCGGGAGAAGCTGCACTACGCCGACTTCGAGGGCCGCCACTTCTCGGTCAAGGGCCCCTCGATCACCCCGCGCCCGCCGCAGGGCCGCCCGGTGGTGGCGGTCCGGCTCGGCCACCAGGAGGGCGGCACCCGGCGGGAGTTGGCCCTCCACCACGCCGACCTGGTGCTGCTGGACGCCCCCTCCCCGCAGGCCGCCGCCACCGCCCGGGCCGCGCTGCGGGCCGCCGCCGGGCGCGAACTGCTGGTGCTGGCCCGGGTCTCCCCCGGCGTCCGCCCGGCCGACTGGGCCGGCGCGGTGGACGGCCTCCACCTGGTGCCGCGCCGTCTACCGTCCGATCTGCGGGAGTTCGTCGACGCCACGGCGGCCGGCCGCGGCCGCGGCGGCACCCTGCGGGACCGGCTCGGCCTGGCCCGCCCGGTCTCCCGCTACGCGACGACGGCGGGGGCGGCCCGATGAGCACCCGCCAGAAGAAGCAGGTGCACCTCGCCGCGCACTTCCCCGGCGTCAACAACACCACCGTCTGGGCCGATCCGGCCTCCCGGAGCCAGATCGAGTTCAGCTCCTTCCGTGAGCTGGCCCGCACCGCCGAGCGCGGCCTGTTCGACTTCTTCTTCCTCGCCGAGGGCCTGCGGCTGCGCGAGGTGAACGGCCGCATCCACGACCTGGACGTGCTCGGCCGCCCCGAGTCGATCACCGTGCTGAACGCGCTGGCCGCCGTCACCACGCACCTCGGTCTGGCCGCCACGGTCAGCGCCACCTTCAACGAGCCGTACGAACTGGCCCGCCGGCTGGCCTCCCTGGACTTCCTCTCGGACGGCCGGGCGGCCTGGAACGTGGTCACCTCCAACGACGCCTTCACCGGGGCGAACTTCCGCCGCGGCGGCTACCTGGACCACGCCGACCGGTACCGCCGGGCCGAGGAGTTCGTCGGGCTGGCCTCGGAGTTCTGGGCCTCGGACGGCCGGGTGGTGCGGCACTCCGGCCCGCAGTTCACCGTGGAGGCGGCCGGGCCGCTGCCGCCCTCCCCGCAGGGGCGGCCGGTGATCATCCAGGCCGGGGACTCGGACGAGGGGCGGGAGTTCGCCGCCGCCCACGCCGACGTGGTGTTCAGCCGGCACTCCACCCCGGAGGCCGGGCGGGCCTTCCACGCCGACGTGAAGCGGCGGTTGGCGGCGTACGGGCGGCGGCCCGAGCAGCTGAAGATCATGCCGGGGGTGACCTTCGTGCTCGGCTCCACCGAGGCGGAGGCCGCCGAGCGCTCTGCGCTGATCCGCCGTCAGCAGGTCAGCGCCCGCACCGCGTTGGCGCACCTGGAGCAGATCTGGGGCTTCGACCTCTCCGGGCACGACCCGGACGGCCCGCTCCCGGCCGCCGACCCGGTGGTCGGCTCCGCCCTGGTGCAGGGCCGCACCCGGCTCGGCGACCCGCTCGAACTGGCCGCCCGCTACCGGAAGCTGGCCGCCGAGAAGGGGCTCAGCTCGCGCGAGGTGGTGATCGAGCTGAGCGGTCGTCACTCCTTCGTCGGCACGCCCGAGTCGGTGGCCGCCGCCCTGGACGAGCACGTCCAGGGCGACGCGGCGGACGGCTTCATCCTGATCCCGCACCTGACCCCGGGCGGGCTGGACGACTTCGTCGAGCACGTGGTGCCGCTGCTCCAGCGGCGCGGCGTGCACCGCACCGAGTACCCGGTGGGGACGCTGCGGGAGCGGCTGACGGGCTGACCGCCCCGGAGCCCGAGGGGGCCCGGTGCCGTCAGAGCTCGTAGACGGCGCCGGGCCGGGCCAGTTCGACCGGGCCGGTGAAGACGGCCTGGGCGTCGCGGCGGTTGACCTCGGGGTCGGTCCACGGCGGGATGTGGGTGAGCACCAGCCGGCCGACCCCGGCGGCGGCCGCGTGCTGCCCGGCCTCCCGGCCGTTCAGGTGGACCGCCGCGAAGGTCTCCTTGCCGTCCGTGTAGGCGGCCTCGCAGAGGAACAGCTCGGTGCCGCGGGCGAGTTCGACCAGTTCGGCGCTCTCGCCGGTGTCCCCGGAGTAGACCAGGCTGCGGCCCTCGTGCTCGATCCGGAAGGCGAAGGCCTCCACCGGATGGTTCACCCGGACCACGGTGATCCGCAGCGGGCCCAGCTCGAAGCTGCCCTCGGCGAGCGTGTGGAAGTCGAACACCTCGGTCATGCCCGGCTGTTCGGGCATGTCGTAGGCGCGGGCCAGCCGGTCGGCGGTGCCCGCCGGGCCGTACACCGGGACCGGGTCCGGACAGCCCTCCAGCCGGTAGTTGCGGGCCACCCAGTAGGCGCAGAGGTCGATGCAGTGGTCGGCGTGCAGGTGGCTGAGCAGGATGGCGTCGATCTCGTAGAGCCCGGCGTACTTCTGCAGCGCGCCGAGCGCGCCGTTGCCGAGGTCCAGCAGCACCCGGTAACCGTCTGCCTCGACCAGGTAGCTGGAGCAGGGCGACTCGGCCGAGGGGAAGCTCCCCGAGCACCCCACCACGGTCAGTTTCATGCCGAGCCCCTCCACCCCGCCGGGTCATGGTCCGTGCCCCGGACGCCCACCGGAAGGCGGTGGCCGGGCTGCCTGACGAGAGTAAGGGCCGGACGTCACTTTGCCCCCGTCCCCGTGCCGTGCTGTGGCTGATGTCACCAGAACGGGCCGCCGGGGCCGGCCGGGGCGTCACCGGTTCCCCGGGCGGTTGCGGGCCCAGGCCCGGATGGTCTCGGCGTACCAGCGCGGGTGGCCGCTGCCGTCCACCACGTCCGGATCGGGCAGCAGGCCGTGGCGGCGGTAGTTCCGGACGGTGTCGGGCTGGACGTTGATGTGCCGGGCGATCTCCGAGTAGGACCACAACTCGCGGCTGCAAAAGGACATCTGGGCCACCTTCAGGTACGGGTGATCTTCCGTGGTCAGCTTTTCCGGCCCAACGAGGATCTTTAGTGCGGAACGGACTCCGTGGCCGTTCCGTGACGAATCGGCAGCGCCGAACGGATAAATCCCCGAGTGTCACAGCGTTCCGCCGACCCCGGGGTACGGTCTGCGGATGGACAAGGTGCTGATCACACTGCTGGTGGTGGCCGTGCTCGCGGCCGTCCTGTGGGCCCTGCGCAGGCGCGCGACCCCGGCGCCCGCACCCCGCCGCACGCCCTCCGGCCCGGCCCGCACCACCGGCCGTCCGGCAGCGCAGGAGATCTGGTGGGCCGAGGTCCCGTTCGAGGACGGCCCCGGCGCCAAGGACCGGCCCTGCCTGGTGCTCGGCGTGAACCGCCGCACCGCCACCGTCGTGAAGATCACCAGCAAGCACCACGCCGAACGCCCGGGCGTGCTCCCGCTGCCGCCGGGCTCGGTCGGCGACCGCCAGGGCCGGGCCAGCTGGCTGGAGACGGACGAGCTCCGCGAGGTGCCGGTGGCCGCCTTCCGCCGCCGGGTCGGCAAGGTCGACGGACAGACCTGGTCCCGGGTGCAGCGCGCCCTGCGCTAGTGCCGCGCCCGGCAAGGTTTGCCCCGTCGCGTCGTTCGGTGCGTGCTATCGGCGTGCCGGGGCAAACCTTGCCGGGCGCGGCACTAGAACGCCGGAAGGCGCGTTCCCCCGCGGGGGAACGCGCCTTCGTCCGGCAGTGCCCGACGGGCCGTCAGGCCCAGAGCTGGCCCTGCAGCGCCTCGACCGCGGCCTCGGTGGTCTCGGCCGTGTAGATGCCGGTGGACAGGTACTTCCAGCCGCCGTCGGCGACCACGAAGACCACGTCCGCCCGCTCACCGGCCTGGGCGGCCTTGCGGCCGACCCCGATCGCGGCGTGCAGGATGGCGCCGGTGGAGACGCCCGCGAAGATGCCCTCCTGCTGGAGCAGCTCGCGGGTGCGGCGCACCGCGTCCTCGGAGGTGACGGAGAACCGGGTGGTGAGCACCTCGGCGTCGTACAGCTCCGGGACGAAGCCCTCGTCGAGGTTGCGCAGCCCGTAGACCAGGTCGTCGTAGCGCGGCTCGGCCGCCACCACCTGGACGCCGGGGACCTTCTCGCGCAGGTACCGGCCGACGCCCATCAGGGTGCCGGTGGTGCCCAGGCCCGCCACGAAGTGGGTGACGGAGGGCAGGTCGGCGAGGATCTCCGGGCCGGTGGTGGCGTAGTGCGCGCCGGCGTTGTCCGGGTTGCCGTACTGGTAGAGCATCACCCAGTCGGGGTGCTCGGCGGCGATCTCCTTGGCGATCCGGACGGCGGTGTTGGAGCCGCCTGCGGCCGGGGAGGCGATGATCTCCGCGCCCCACATCCGGAGCAGCTCGCGCCGCTCCTCGCTGGTGTTCTCCGGCATCACGCAGACCATCCGGTAGCCCTTGAGCTTGGCCGCCATGGCGAGCGAGATGCCGGTGTTCCCGCTGGTGGGCTCCAGGATGGTGCAGCCGGGGGTGAGCAGCCCCGCGGCCTCGGCCCGCTCGATCATGTGCAGGGCCGGCCGGTCCTTGATCGAGCCGGTCGGGTTGCGGTCCTCCAGCTTGGCCCAGAGGGTCACCAGCCCCTCTCCGTTGCCGGGCACGGCGGCGGAGAGTCGGGGCAGGCGGACCAACGGGGTGTTGCCGACGGCTTCGAGCGGGCTGTCGTACTTCATCAGATCGAGCCACCGGCCACGGCGGGGAGGATCGTCACGCTGTCGCCGTCGTTCAGGCCGGTGGAGATGCCGTCCAGGAAGCGGACGTCCTCGTCGTTCAGGTAGACGTTCACGAAGCGGCGCAGCTCGCCGTTGTCCAGCAGGCGGGCGGCGATGCCCGGGTGGCGGACGTCCAGGTCGGCGAAGAGCTCGCCGAGGCTGGCACCGGCACCCTCGACGGACTTGGCGCCGTCGGTGTAGGTGCGGAGGATGGTCGGGATGCGGACCTCGATGGCCATGACTGCGCTCCTGTGGAGGTGGGTTCGGGGTGGGCCGCAGGGCGCGGCGGGGCGGTGCGATCCCCGTACGGGGCAAGGCGGTTGGCCGGGCTCAGCGAGCGGCGGCGGGGCCGGGACAGATCGCGCTGGCGAGCCGGCACAGGTCGACGTGCAGGCGCGCGACAAGGCGGGTGCCCTGGGCCTGGTTGCTCACATCGACGGAACGCATGGGCTCATCGTATAGATTCCCCGGCCCGCTCCGACATCCACGTCTCGCCATCCGGATGAATGTGTGTCACATGCCGGGATGTGTCGAGGGCCCGCCGTGCCGCCGGGCGGCGGTGCGACGGGCCCTCGGGCCGTGCTCAGTAGGCGTCCACGAGCTCCACGGGCTCCTCGGTGATGACCCCGTCGACGATCCGGAAGGAACGGAACTGGAACGGGTCGCCCGGCTCGGCGCCCTCGGCGGTGGAGACCAGCACGTAGTGGGCGTTCGGCTCGGAGGCGTAGCTCACGTCGGTGCGGGAGGGGTAGGCCTCGGTGGCGGTGTGCGAGTGGTAGACCACCACCGGCTCCTCGTCCCGGTCGTCCATCTCCCGGTAGAGCTTGAGCAGGTCGCCGGAGTCGAACTCGTAGAAGGTGGGCGAGCGGGCGGCGTTGAGCATCGGGACGAACCGCTCGGGCCGGTCCGTGCCCGCCGGGCCGGCGACCACGCCGCACGCCTCGTCCGGGTGGTCCGCGCGGGCGTGGGCGACGATCGCGTCGTGCAGCTCTCGGGTGATGGTCAGCATGCGGTCAGGATAGCCACGCGCCGTCAATCCCCCTGCCGCCCGTCTCAGTTGCCGGACTTCGCGTGGACGTGGTCGTGGCCGTGCCCCTCGGCGGCGTCCGGGTTGCGGCGCTTGAGGGCCTGGTAGCCGAGGACCAGCAGGAGGGCCCAGACCGGGAAGACGTAGAGCGAGATCCGGCTGTCCTCGTCGATCGCGATCAGGACCACGACCAGCACCAGGAAGGCCAGCGAGGCCCAGCTGGGCAGCGCCCCGCCGGGGGCCTTGAAGGTGGGCGGCGGCAGGTGGCCGGCCTTCCAGGCGGTGCGGTAGCGGATCTGGCAGATCAGGATCATCGCCCAGGTCCAGAGGCCGCAGACGGTGGCGACGGAGGTGATGTACTCGAAGGCCTTGGCCGGGGCCAGGTAGTTGAGCACCACGCCGAGGCCCATCAGCAGGCAGGAGACGGTGATCGCGAAGGCCGGGGTCTTGCGGGCGTTGAGCTCGGTGAGCTTCCCGGGGGCCTGGCCGCGCAGCGCCAGGTCGCGCAGCATCCGGCCGGTGGAGTACATCCCGGAGTTGCAGGAGGAGAGCGCCGCGGTGAGCACCACGAAGTTGACGATGCCGGCCGCGGCCGGGATGCCCATCTTCTCGAAGGCGGCCACGAACGGGCTGACCCCGGGCGCGAACTCGCGCCACGGCACCACGGCCAGGATGACCACCAGGGCGCCGACGTAGAACAGCGCGATCCGCCAGGGCAGGGTGTTGATGGCGCGCGGCAGGGTCCTCGCCGGGTCCTCGCTCTCGCCGGCCGTGACGCCGACCAGCTCGACGCCGAGGTAGGCGAACATGACGATCTGCAGGGTCATCACGGTCGAGCCGATGCCCTTGGGGAAGAAGCCGCCGTCCGACCAGAGGTTGGAGATGGCGGCGGTGTCACCGGCGTCGCTGAAGCCGAGGGTGAGCACCCCGATGCCGATCAGGATCATGCCGATGATCGCGGTCACCTTGATCATCGAGAACCAGAACTCGATCTCGCCGAACAGCTTCACCGAGATCAGGTTGGCGCCGTAGAGGATCACCAGGAAGACCAGGGCGGAGATCCACTGGGGGATGGACGGCGCCCAGAACTTCACGTAGACGGCGGCGGCGGTGGTCTCGGCCATGCCGGTGACCACCCAGAACAGCCAGTACGTCCAGCCGGTCACGTAGCCCGCGAACGGGCCGAGGAACTCGCGGGCGTACTCGGCGAAGCTGCCGGAGACCGGACGGTACGTCAGCAGCTCGCCCAGCGCCCGCATGATCGCGAAGATCACCAGGCCGGCCACCGCGTAGCTGAGGATCAGGCTCGGCCCGGCCTTGGAGATCGCGGTGCCCGCGCCCAGGAAGAGCCCGGTGCCGATCGCCCCGCCGATCGCGATCATCTGGATCTGACGGCTGCCCAGACCCCGCTCGTAGCCCTCCTCGTCGGGGACCGGGTCCGTCACCTCGTCGTACTGCTGCTGGGCCATGGGCCACCGTCCTTGCTCGTGGGGAGTGGCAGTCGTACCACGGCACGCCCGGATACCGGTGCGTATCTGAGCGATATTTGAGCATGGACCGTCCCGGTTCGGTGGGATCTGCCCGGAATGCCGGGAGCCCCGTCCCAGCACGTGGGACGGGGCTCCTGCACGGCGTGTCGGTCAGCCGGCCATCGCCTCCAGCAGCGACTCCTGGAGCATGCCGAACCAGAGGTAGGCCATCACCAGCGGCTTGCGCGGGTCCTCGTCGTCCAGGTCGTAGAGGCCCTCGTCGTCGTCCTCGCTGACCTCCAGCCGGGTGCCGAGGGTGAGCCGCAGGTCGTTCAGGCCGCCGAGCCAGTGGCGGCAGTCCTCCGGGGAGGCCTTGAGCACGCCGCCGGCGCCGCCCAGGCCGTCCAGCGAGCGGATCACCGCGAGCGCGTCGTCCCGCTTGCGGGCCCGCAGGTCCAGCTCGGTGTAGCGGCGGAACTCCCCGGCGGCGGCCACCTCCTCCGGGCCCGCGGGGCCGTCGGGGCCGCCGTAGGCGTCCGGGAAGAGCCGGGCCAGCGCCGGGTCGGCGGGCGGACTGGACGGCCCCTCGGCGAACAGCGCCGCCAGCGGGTCGTCGCTCTCGCCGCCCGGGCCGGGGCCGATCAGCTCCAGCATCTGCACCTCGAAGGAGCGCAGGATGGACGCCTCGACCTCCTCCAGCGCGATCGCCGCACCGCCGTCACCGGCACTCTCGAACAGCCCAGCCATGATTCCTCGTCAGCCCGTCTACGTCGTGGGGTGGTTGATGGTCCGTCAGGCCTCCCGGCCCGCTCAGTCGTGCTGGAGGGTCGCCCACAGGCCGTAGCCGTGCATCGCCTGGCAGTCCCGCTCCATCTCCTCGCGGGTGCCGCTGGAGACCACCGCCCGGCCCTTCTGGTGCACCTCCATCATCAGCGTCCGGGCCTTCTCCTTCGGGTAGCCGAAGTAGGCCTGGAACACGTACTGGACGTAGCTCATCAGGTTGACCGGGTCGTTGTGGACGATGGTGACCCAGGGGGTGTCCGGCTCCAGTGCCGGAATGCCTTCGACCTCCGGGCGCTCGATCTCCACGGGCGCGACACTCACGGCTGACACTCCTCGTCGGGGCTGGCTTCTCCACTGCTCATGCTTCCATCCGGGGGACCCGCGAGCGAATCCGGTCCCACCCGTACGAGAAATCGTCAAACTGACGCTAAGTCCGCTAGCATCATCCTCATGGACGCCACCACCGCGCGCCACTCCACGGCGCTGCTCACCGACCGGTACGAACTGACCATGCTGCAGGCCGCCCTGCGCAGCGGCGCCGCCCACCGGCGCTCGGTCTTCGAGGTGTTCACCCGCCGGCTCCCCGACGGCCGCCGCTACGGCGTGCTGGCCGGGGTCGGCCGGGTGCTGGACGCGGTCGAGGACTTCCGCTTCACCACCCCGCAGTTGGACTGGCTCTCCGACCAGGGCGTGGTGGACGAGCAGACCCTGCGCTTCCTCTCCGACTACCGCTTCACCGGCGACATCCACGGCTACCCCGAGGGCGAGGTCTACTTCCCCGGCTCCCCCGTGATGACCGTCGAGGGCAGCTTCGCCGAGGCGGTGATCCTGGAGACCCTGATCCTGTCGATCCTCAACTTCGACTCGGCGGTGGCCGCGGCCGCCTCCCGGATGACCAGCGCCGCCGGTGACCGCCCGTGCATCGAGATGGGCGCCCGCCGGGCCCACGAGCAGGCCGCCGTGGCCGCCGCCCGGGCCGCCTACGTCGCCGGCTTCAAGGCCACCTCCGACCTGGAGGCCGGCTTCACCCACGGCATCCCCACCACCGGCACCGCCGCGCACGCCTTCACCCTGCTGCACGACAGCGAGCGGGACGCCTTCACCGCGCAGATCGAGTCGATGGGCCGGGGCACCACCCTGCTGGTCGACACCTACGACCTCAAGGAGGCGGTCCGCACCGCCGTCGAGGTGGCCGGCCCCGAACTGGGCGCGGTCCGGATCGACTCCGGCGACCTCACCCTGCTGGCCCACCGGGTCCGCCGCCAACTGGACGAGCTCGGCGCCACCGCCACCCGGATCATCGTCACCTCCGACCTCGACGAGTACGCCATCGCCGCACTGGCCGCCGCCCCGGTGGACGGCTACGGGGTCGGCACCAGCCTGGTCACCGGCAGCGGGCACCCCACCTGCGCGATGGTCTACAAGCTGGTCGCCCGGGCGGCCGGCCCCGACGGCCCGCTGGTCTCGGTGGCCAAGCGCTCGGCCGGCGCCAAGTCCAGTGTCGGCGGCCGGAAGTGGGCCGCCCGGCGGCCCGACGCGGACGGCGTCGCGGAGGCCGAGGTGACCGGTACCGGCGAGATCCCGGACGCGCTCGCCCCGCACCTGCTCCAGGTCCCGCTGGTCAAGGGCGGCGAGGTGGTCGGCCGCGAGCCGCTGACCGCCGCGCGCGAACGCCACGTCCGGGCGCGGGCCGCCCTGCCGCTCTCCGCCACCCAGCTCTCCCGCGGCGAGCCGGTGCTCCCCACCGAGCTCCTGCTCGGCCACTGAGCCCGGCCCCGTTCCCCTTTCGCCTACGCGCGTCACTCCCTACAGTGGCGAGCAACGAGGCCCACCGGACTGCCCCCGTCGGGGGAGAAGGAAGCAACGCCATGCAGCGGGCACTGATCGTCGTGGACGTGCAGAACGACTTCTGCGAGGGCGGCAGCCTGGCCGTCGCCGGCGGCGCCGAGGTGGCCGCCGCGATCACCGACCTGATCGCCGGTTCCACCCCCGGCTACGCGCACATCTGCGCGACCCGGGACCACCACATCGACCCGGGCCCGCACTTCTCGGCCGAGCCGGACTACCGCGACTCCTGGCCGGTGCACTGCCTGGCCGGCACGGAGGGCGTGGGCTTCCACCCCAACCTGTCGCCGGTGGTGCTCTCCGGCGCGGTCGAGGCGGTCTTCGACAAGGGGGCGTACTCGGCCGCCTACAGCGGTTTCGAGGGTGCCGACGAGAACGGCGCCGGGCTGGCCGACTGGCTGCGCGAGCGCGGGGTGACGGAGGTGGACGTGGTCGGGATCGCCACCGACCACTGCGTCCGGGCGACCGCCCTGGACGCGCGCCGGGAGGGCTTCGCCACCCGGGTACTGCTCGATCTGACGGCCGGGGTCTCGGCCCCCACCACGGAGGCCGCCCTGGCCGAACTCACCGCTGCGGGCGTGGAGTTGAGAGGCACTCCGATCGTCCGGTCCTGAGCCCGGGCGCGGCGCGCCGCCGCACCCGGCTCACGCGGTCAGCAGCTCCACCACGTCCTCGCCGCCGGCCAGGAAGGCCTCGCGCAACTCGCCGCCCACCGCGTCGGGTTCGGCCTCCAGCCGGTCGGCGGAGACGTAGACCACCCGGACCCCGAGGTACTCCATCCGGTGCTGGCCGCCCCGGACCCAGGCCGCCTCGCCCTCGCTGACGCAGCGCAGCTCCGAGTCCACCTCCACCGCGACCGCCGCGCCCGGCCAGTAGAGGTCCGGCACGGCCACGAAGGTGCCGCCCTTCATCCGCAGCTCGGGCCCGGCCAGCGGCACCGGCAGCAGCCACTCGTCCACCAGCTCGTTCAGCCGCTCCAGCGCCGACTCCCGCCCGGCGGCCAGGAGTTCGTCCACCGCGGCCCGCACCCGGGGCTCGGTGAGCAGCCCGGCCTCGGCCAGCTCGGCCAGCAAGTCCCTTGTCGTGCAGGCGTTCTCGCCCGGGGCGACCGACTCGCGGAGCACCGCCCGCAGCTGCGCCGGGTGCACCTCGCCGGTGTCGAAGGCGGCCGAGTCGGTCCACTCCCGCAGCGTGTCGGCGACCGCCCGGGCGACCGGGGCGCAGGCCAGGCCGTGCACCGATCGGGCCTCCAACTCCCGCTCCGTGCGCCGGATCCGGACTTCACCGGCGTCCTTGAGGCGGCGCTGCCGGGGCACCAGGACCTCGACTCCGGTGACGGCGGGCAGCCGGGGCGCGGAGGCGAAGCCGTACAGCGCCAGCGCGGCCGCGCCGGTGATCACCGCACCCTCCCGGCGGCCCTCCTGCCGGCCGTCCTGGGCGGCGTACAGCAGCGCGGCCCACATCCGCTGCTCCGGGGTCGGCTCGCCGCCCTGGAGCAGGTAGACCTTGGGCAGCAGCCGCTGCCACGGGCCGCCGCGGCGGCACTGCTCGCTGACCGTGCGGGTGGGCACGCCGCGGGCCCGGAGCTGGCTCGCGGTGATCACGTTCTGCTGGCGGCGGGCCAGCTCCTCGAGGGAGGGCGACGGCGAAGGAATCTGGTAGCTGCTCATGCCGCCTACCCTCCCCAACACCCCCCGCTCCGCATCCACGACCTGACGCACCGTTACCCAACCGTCGCGAAACCGGGACTAGCCCGCACTAAAGTCCCCATACCCTCACCCATTCGGCCCAATGGTTGTTCATCGGACTGCCTGCCTCGACCCCAGTTGGCCTGTACCATCCGCATTTCGCACACCGTTTCGGCCATCGGCGCGACGCCCCGGCACCCGCCGCCACCTGCGGTTCCTGACCGAGAGTGACGAGCGCCATACGCACCCCCGCCGACCGGGGGTCACACCGCCCGTGCAGGATTGCCTAACATCACACTCATGCCACGTGACGAATCCGCCTCCCTGCGCGCTGCCCAGCTGCGCCTAGGCCGACTGCCCGGCTACGTCCGACAGCCGGACCTGGCCCGCCGCAGCGGCGAGGAGGGCCACTTGTACAAGAAGGGGTGGGAGGTCCGCTTCACCGCGCGGACCGAGGAGGAGATAGCGGAGATCCGCGACCTGGTGGTCGCGGCGGGCTTCGCCCCGGCGCGACCGTTCTTCAAGGGCAACCAGCTGATCCAGCCGGTGTACGGCATCGCCGCCGTGCACGCCTACCTGGCCGCACGGGAGGCGCTCGAAGCAGCCGGCGTCCCCGAGCAGCCGAACCGCCGCGCCGCCGCTCCCTCCGCCGCAGCCGCCGCAGCATCGGCCGCCACAGCCGCTGCCAAGCGGGCCCGCCGCAAACCCGACGAACCCAACCGCACCTGCTGAACCCCCCGGGGTCCGGCCCCCGCCCGGCCCGGCACCGCACACCGGCCGGACCAGGGCCCGGGCCCTGACGGCTGCCGCCCGTGCGGCCCGGACCGGCGCCGCCGAGCAGCGCGACCGGTCCGGGGCGCGCTGCCACCCGCGCACGCGCGCCCACCGCGCGCGTCGGCACCACCTCCGGGCTCCCCGAGCGGCCAGGCGGGCACCGCACGGCCCCCTCCGCGGCCCGCCGGGGCCCCCTCCGCGCCCCCGCACCCCTCGTACGGCCCAGTACCGCGGCCCCCTCGCCGCCGCCCGGCGCCGGGCCCCTGCGCGCGCCCCCGGACCGACCCGCCGCCCGGCCGATCCCGGCCCGTCCCAAGGGAACTGACACACCGTCACACAACGGCTCAATCGCATCCCTCGCACGGGTATCTGATGGGACTTGTCACACAGAGCAGTCACCCGAGGCCCTAGAGTGAAGCCCGGCCGTCCGTCACCGCACCCGCCGCCGCACCCGCCACCACGCTCGCCACCGCCCCGTCGCCGCCCCCGGATCGAGAGGCTGATGTGACCAACCGTCATGACCCGGTCTCCTCGGTGGAGTTCGCCGCCTTCAGGGAGCTGCACCATCCGCGCTACCTGAGCTACGCCCGGGTCTGGTTCCGGGACGCCGCCCAGGCCGCCGCCGTGGTCGAGGAGGCGTTCTGCGCCCTCGCCGACGCCTGGCCCGAGCTGCTCGGCAGCCCCAACCCGACCGCCGACGCCTGGCGCATCCTGCGCGCCACCGTGGCCGAACGCGGCGACCCGGCCCGGGTGCCGCCCCAGCGGCCGACGGCGACCCCCGACGAGGACCTCGCCATCCTCCACTACGTGGTCGGCCTGGCCACCCCGGAGATCGCCGACGTGGTCGGCGCCGACCACGCCAACGTGGCCAGCCAGCTCCGCCACGCCCTGCGCGAGGCCGCCGACTGGTGACCGGCCGGCCGCCCGGGGCGCCGGTGATCACCGTCACCCCGGCGGGTCCTTCTCAGCCCGGGGTCCGTGGGCGAATGATGTGGAGGGCCGCCCTCCTGACGGGCGGTCAGCCGCAGCGCAGCACTCCCGGGAGGCGCCCGTGTCCCTCGCCCGCACCGCCTCGATGTTCGAGCGGCAGGCCGACGCCTGCGCCGAGCTCGGCTCGCCGCTCTACGCCTTCCTGATCCGCCGGGCCGCCCGGGACCTGCTGGAGGGCGGCCCCTGCGCGACGGCGGTCAGCGGACACGAGGACGCCCCCGGACCGGACGCGATCGCGCTCCGGCTGATGGGCGGAGTGCACGCCCTGGTGCTGAGCGGACGGGCCCCCGCCCTGGCCGCCCACTACCCGAGCGCCGGCGGCAGCTGTCCCTCGCCCGTCCCGGACACCGTATGGGAGGACTTCCGGGCCACCGTCGCGGACCACCCCGACTGGCTGAAGGAGTGGCTGACCAGGCCCCCGCAGACCAACGAGACCGGCCGGGCCAACCTGCTGATCGCCGGTACGCTGCACGCCCTCGACGGCGCCGACCTGCCGGTCCGGCTCTTCGAACTCGGCTCCAGCGCCGGGCTCAACCTGCTCGCCGACCACTTCCGCTGCGAGTGGCCCGCCTCCACCGGCTCCGATGCCGGTACCGGTGGCGGCGCCTTCGGCCCCGCGGACTCCCCCGTCCTGCTGGCCGACGCCTGGCGCGGCACCCCGCCGCCCCCGCTCGGCACCACGGCGGAGCTCCCGCCGCTGCGCTTCGCCGAACGGCACGGCTGCGACCTCGACCCGATCGACCCGCGCTCCCCCGAGGGCGCCCTCGCCCTGCGCTCCTACGTCTGGGCCG
Organism: Kitasatospora sp. NPDC051853; assembly: GCF_044452665.1. Taxonomy (NCBI): domain Bacteria; kingdom Bacillati; phylum Actinomycetota; class Actinomycetes; order Kitasatosporales; family Streptomycetaceae; genus Kitasatospora; species Kitasatospora sp. NPDC051853. The sequence goes on from NZ_JBITBY010000014.1 coordinate 163,316, forward strand.
ACCAACCCGAGCGGGCCGCCCGGCTCACCGGAGCCCTCCAGCTGGCGGGCCGGCTGCCCACCACCGTCGAGCCCGTGGGCGCGGCCGAGTTCCTCCGCGGGGTCTCGCTCGCGGAGGGCGCGCTCACCGTGGTCTGGCACTCGGTGATGCGCCAGTACGTCCCGGCGGCCGAATGGGCGCTGGTGGAGGGCGAGTTGGACCGCCTGGCGGCCGAGTCCACCCCCGCCGCCCCCTTCGCCCACGTCTCCTTCGAGCCGCGCCGCACCCCGGACTGGCGCGAGCACCGCTTCCTGCTCACCGTCCGCACCGGGCGGGCCACCGAGACCGTCCTCGCCGAGGCGGTCCCGCACGGCCTGCCGGCCTGGCCGTTCAGCTGACCGGCCGCCCTCCGGTGACGTCGTACAGGTGGTGGACCGGGTCGTGGACCAGGTACCGGGCGAACGACTCCACAGTGAACCGGGCGCCGTCGCTACGGCGGCCCGGCCGCTGCCACTGACCACCCTCGACCCGGCCGAAGGCCGCGGCCAACTCCTCTGCCGCCTCGGCGAGTTCGACCGAGACCCGGGACGGGTCCTGCTCGCCGTAGCGATCGGCGACGGCGGTCTCGTCCTGGTCCCAGTTGGGGAAGAGCGGGTCCTGCTCGTCCAGCATCAGCCGCAGCCGGACGCGGAACAGCCGGAACACGTCCCGCACGTGGCAGGCGTACTCCAGGTCCGACCAGGTCCCCGGCTCCGGACGGCCCCGCAGCTCGGCCTCCGGCCGCTCGGCGAGCAGGGCCACCCAGGCGGCGGCGTTGGCCCGGACCAGTCCGGCGACCTGCCCGGCGTCCACCGCCGGGGTGTCGAAGCCGCAGTCGGGGCAGGCGCGTTCCAGGACCCAGGTCCAGTCCTTGGTGTCAGGCGTGATCATGGCCCCAGCATGGCGCGGGCCGGCCCGCCCCGGCCAGGGGCCGGAGCGCCAGCGGCCGCCGAGATCCTGCCAGCCCGGACCTCCTGCTCAGACCAGCGGGAGGTACATCACCAGCAGGTCCACGTAACCGAGCTCGGCGTGCAGGAAACCCTCCGGCACGGTGCCGATCACGGTGAAACCGAGCGACTTCCACAGCTCCACCGCCCGGGTGTTGGTCGCCACCACGGCGTTGTACTGCACCGCCCGGTACCCGTCCGCCCTGGCCTGCTCGATCACGTGCTCCGCCAGCGCCCGGCCGACCCCCTTGCCGCCGTGCTCGGCGGCCACCATGAAACCGGCGTTGGCGACGTGCGCCCCCGGGCCCATCTGGTTGGGGTGCGTCTCGGCACTGCCGAGCACGGTGCCGTCGCCGTCCACCGCGACCACCGTCCGGCCCGGGGCCCGCTTCATCCAGATCGCCCGGGCGTCCTCCTCGCCGATGTCCCGCGGCCAGGTGAAGGTGTCGCCCGCCGCCACGATCCGGTGCAGGAACCGCCAGATGGCCGGCCAGTCCTCGGCCGTCGCCTCACGAATGATCATCCCGCCAGTCTCCCCCGGCCGCACCGCCCTGACCACCCGTTTTCCTACAGCCACTTGGCGAACCAGACCTCCGCGTACGGGTCGTCACCGTACGGGTCGGTCGGCTCGTACCCGAGGTGCCGGTAGAGCGCGATCGCCTCGGTCAGGTCCTTGCGGGTGTTCAACCGGACCAGCCCGGCCCCGCGCCCCCGCGCGAACTCCTCCGCCGCACCCACCAACCGGGCCCCGCCACCGCCCCGCCGCGCCGCCCGCCGGACGAACACCCGGGTCAACTCCGCCTCCCCGCCGCCCAACCAGCGCAGCCCCGCACACCCCACCGGCCCCACCCCGTCCCGGCCCACCAGCAGCACCCCGCGCGGCTCCACCAGGTCCTCGCCGTCCCCGAGCCCCATCGCGATCTCGGCCGGCTCGGCGGGCCGCCCGTAGTAACGGCTCACCAACTCGTCCATGTACTCGTTCAACACGGCCGCGGCGACCGGGTGGTGGACCGGGACCGGCGCGATGCTCCAGCCCTGCGGGCCGGACGGGGTGGGAGCGTTCCTCATACGGTCATTCTCCGCAGGGTGGCAACCGGTTTGTCCCTTCTCCCCCGCCCCCGCCCCGCACGGAATCCCGTGGCGGTGCCGGGCCCCGCTGACTACAACTGAGAGGTGATCAACGACGAGGCACTCCGCCACAAGCCCACCCTCACCGGCGAACGCATCCGCCTGGTGCCCCTCTCCCCCGCCCACGCCGAGGACACCTGGCGCACCCTCCAGGACCCGGAACTGCTCCGCCTCACCGGCACCACCAAACAGTTCACCCGCGCCGAGATCGACGACTGGTGCGCCACCCGCGCCGACCAACCCGACCGCCTCGACCTCGCCGTCGAAGACCTCCACACCGGCGCCTACCTCGGCGAACTCGCCCTCAACGAACTCGACCGCCCCACCGAGTCCGCCTCCTACCGCATCGCCCTCGACCCCGCCGTCGCCGGCCGCGGCCTCGGCACCGAAGCCACCCGCCTCCTACTCGCCCACGCCTTCGACACCATCGGCCTCCACCGCGTCCACCTGGAGGTCTTCTCCTACAACCCCCGCGCCCAAGCCGCCTACCTCAAAGCCGGCTTCCTCCCCGAAGGCCGCCTCCGCGACGCCCACATCTGGGACGGCACCCGCCACGACATCATCCTGATGGCCGCCCTCGCCCCCGACTGGCGGGCGGCCACCACCTGAACCACCGCCCGCCCCCTTCCCGGCTCAGCCCTTCCGCACGGTGCAGCTCGCATCCACCGAAGTCGCCGGCAGCCCCACGATCCCCTGCGCCCACCCCAACAGGTCCGAACAGACCTTCGCCTCCTCGGCGTTCGCCGGACCGTGGTTCTCCTCCGCCGACGCACCACCGACGAAGACGGTGGCCGCCAGGCCCGCGGCGAGCAGCACCGCCGGCAGCAGACGGCGGGACGGGGAGACGTGAGAGTTGTTGCTGAACACCCGGAACATGGAACGGCCCTTCGGTCGACCGACGACTTGACTGGTCATCAGTACCCGAAGGGCCGTTCAGCGTGCTCGGATTGTGCGCCGTTCGTGGGCGTGTCAGCGGTACGGGTTGCCGCCGCCACCGCCCTGCTGCGGCGGAGGCGGGGGCGGGTAGCCCTGGCCGGGCTGCGGCGGCTGCGGGTACTGCTGTTGGGGATACTGCTGCGGCGGATACTGCTGCTGCGGGTACTGCTGCCCGCCCCCGAACGGAGGCTGCGGCGGCTGCCCCCCACCGCCACCACCCCGGCGGCGCGCCAACACGATCACCCCACCAACCACCACCACGGCCAACACCCCGACAACCCCCCACACGAACACGGGGATCCCGCTGTCCTCCTTCTTCTCCCCCACCGGAGTCGTCGCCTGCCCCCCGCTCGCCCCACCCGTGGCGGGGGCGGACGCGGGGGACGACGGAGCAGCAGAACGCTGCGACTCCGGACGGGCGAGCAGCGGGTTCTCGCGCGGCCCGTTGTCGACCTCGGGGTTGGCGGCGAGGGCCTTCGACGGCGAGGCGATGCCGTAGCCGTAGTTGCTGTTCGGGAGCTTCTCGCCCTCCGGCACCACCGCAGACTTGATCATCCGGTTGATGACCTGACCGGCTGACAGGTTCGGGTACTTGGAGCGGACCAGGGCCGCGATCGCGGAGACGTACGCACTGGAGTCGGAGGTACCGTTCGCCTTGTGGTAGTCACCCGGGGCCTTGGCGTTGGGCCCTGCCGAGTAGATGTCCACCCCGGGCGCCATCAGGGTGAGTTCGGGACCCCGGTTCGACTTCTCCCAGACCTTGCCGTTCCGGTCGACCGCGCCCACGGCGACGACACCGGGGGCAGCTGCGGGGTACTCGACCGGAGTGTCGTGGTTCGCGAGGTTTCCGGAGGCGGCCACCAGGACGACGTCCTTGTCGACCGCGTACTTGATCGCCTCTCGGATGCCCGTGTCGACGCCACTGCCGAAGGACATGTTGATGACCTTGGCACCGTTGTCCACGGCGAAGCGAATGGCCTTGGGTACCTCATCCGCCCTGGCCCCGACCGTCTTGTCGGTTCCACCGAGGTTGATCCGGACGGGGAGGATCTTGGCCTTCGGAGCAAGACCGATGATGCCGTCCTGATTGCCGTGCCCGTGTCCAGCGATCAGGCTCGCCAGACCCGTGCCGTGTCCATCGGGGTCGATCCGCCCGTCACCCTGCTGGCCGGAGAAGTCAGCCCCCGGAAGCACCTGCCCGACGAGGTCCTGATGGTCGGGCAGAACGCCGGTGTCGATGACTGCGACAATGACGTTCTCGCCCTGGCTGATCGGCCAGACCTTGTTGGCCGCATCGAACTTCTCGATCGGCCACTGCGCCAGACGAATGTTGTCCGCTGCCGCCGGCACGGCAGCAGCTCCCCAGAGCACGGAACCCACCGCGAGCGCAGCCGCCCCTCGAACCTTCCGACTGAACCTCAAGACTCGCTACTCCGCTCGCTGGAATCGTCCGTGTCGCGTCCCGGGGCGGGTGCCGAACAACGACACCCACCCCGTGGAACTCGGTCAGTCCACCACGTTGGGGTTGGACGGCTTGCCCGATGCCCAGGTCTCCTCGTCCTCGACGAGGTAGTCCGGACGCCTCTTCTCCTTCTGGTCCTTCTTCTTGCCTGCCTGGTTGGCACCGTGCGCAGCACCACCGACGCCCTGGCCCGCACCACCCTGACCAGCCTGGCCACGGCTCCTGCCAAGACCGGAGCCGCCTTCGGTGAAGGCTCCACGACCACCGCCCGCAGAACCCCCGAACGCGCCACCTCCAGCGCGTCCGGCAGCCCCGCCGGCACGGCCACCCTGCCCACCGCCGATGCCGCCGCCTGAGGCACCGCCGCTCTGCATGCCGCCCGCGCCGAACGCACCACTGGCACGACCGGCACCCTGCCCGAGGCCGCTACCCCCGCCCTTGGCGGCGTCACCGAAGAGACCACCGGTCTTGGCGGTACCACCGGACTGGCCGCCGCCGTTCCTGGAGCCGTTCAGCTGACCGCCACCAATGGCGCCGGTGACGCCCCCGGAGGACGAGCCACCGCTGCCCCCGGTCCCGTGTCCCGGGTTCGCGAGGCCGGTGGGGTTGGACACTCCGGTCTTCGGAGCAGTCGTCACACCGTCGAGACCGGTCCCCGGTCCGTAGGGAGTGGAGGACGGCGCCTTGGGCAGTGGGTTCGCCGTGCCACCCTTGATCCCTGGATCAGTCGGGCGAACCACCGCAGCCGCCTTGGGAGATGAGGGCGCCGAGGAGCCCGAGGGGCCACTCACACGGGACCTCACCGAAGTGCTGCCTCCGCCTTGTCCTCCGGCGAATCCCATCCCGCCGCCCATGATCATGGCAGCGACCGCAGCCGTACCCATCGAGTCGGACGCCACGACCTCCCTCATGTCCTCGAACCGCTTCGGCGGAGGCTTGAGGTAATCGGTCGCCGCCCGGTAACGGGTGGCCAGGAGGTTCATGACTGCAACGGCCTGGGCCTTCTTCTCGTCCGTGACGGCAGTCTTGGTGTCCTCGTCGTTATTGCCTGCCGCGGCTGACACCGTGTCGCCCACCGCATCCGACGCCTTCGACCAGAAGCTCGGCTCCTCGGGCATGGTGTTCTTCGCCTCGGCGATGGCGTTCGACATCAACTCGAGGGTCATGGCGGCATCGTTGGTGTAAGCGGCCACGTACTGGACATGGCTGGCCAGTTCAGTCATCTTCGCGTGGAAAGCATCACTCGTATCGCCCTCCCACGTCGTCGTGGCGTCACTGGTCGAGGTGACGAGCGAGGTGTGAATCTGCTTGAGCGTCGCCGTGGCCCGACGCCACGGGTCGGCAGCGGACATCACGCCGCCGGAGTCCATCGAGCTGACCATGCGGCGGAGGTCGCCGTGGCTGTAGTCGTTGAAGTTCGTGTGGTCATTCATGAGCTGGTGCCTCCTGTCCGCCGACGTTCAGTGCTTCGGTACCCGTCACCATGTCCCCTGCGGTGCTCCACCACCGGTTGGGTTCACGGTGGGAGTCGGCGCCTTCGGCGTCGGAACAGCGGCAGGGGGCCGCGCGGAGTTGTAGCCCACGGGGACTGCCGAGTTGCCGGACTCGACGGACCACCCATCGGAAGTGACCTTGAGGTGGCGCTTGGTCTCCGACTCCTGATCCTCGTAGTTGGCCGCGGTCAGGTCCGCCTTGCGCTGTGCCTCGTCGACGGCGTCCTGCAGCAGATTCAGGACGTCACGAAGACCGTCGCGGGTGCGCTCGTACTGCTCGCGCAGGGCGTTCGCCTCGGCGAAGGTGCCGAACGCGGTGCCCGCCACCCCGGTCTGGCCGTGGGTGCGGGTGCCGTCCGCTCGTGATTGGAACTCGTCCAGTAGGCCGCGCACTTGGGTAGCGAAGGCCCGCAGGCTGTCCACCTCTACGCGGTAGCCCTTGCCCGTACTCACGACTGTCCTCCCCCGTGGAGCCAGTGACCCTGTGTCAACTGTTTCGTGGGCGACGGGTCCGTGGTGGCCGCCCCCTCAACCCTCATGTCTAACACATGGCGTACCCGGCCCGGAGGGGGACGTGACGCCCTGTCGGGGATTGGGACGGAATCAGTACACGGGGCCGGAGAGGGCGGCGGAGAGGGCGCGGCGGCAGAGGGAGTCGGCGCGGCGGGTGGTTTCGGGGAGGCGGTAGGTGGGGGTGAGGCGGAGGACGGTGGCGAGGGCTTCGGGGAGGCCGATGCGGTGGCCGGTGGAGACGAAGACGGGTTTGACGTCGGGGCGGGTGCGGAGGGCGGCGCCGACCTGTTCACCGGTGGTGGGGTCGAGGAGGGGGGTGGTGGCGCCGCGGGTGGGGGCGGGTGGGGTGTGGGTGAAGGTGAAGGGGGTCTTGGCGACGCCGAGGGTGGGGAGGTCGGTGAGGAGGCCGAGGTGGGTGGCGAGGCCGAGGCGGCGGGGGTGGGCGAGGCCGTAGCCGTCGCAGACCACGAGGTCGGGGCGGGTGCGGAGGGCGGCCAGGGCGGTGAGGACGGTGGGGAGTTCGCGGAAGGCGAGCAGGCCGGGGACGTAGGGGAAGGAGATCCGGCCGGTGGCGGTGGTCTCCTCGACCACGGTGAGGGTGGGGAGGGAGAGCAGGACGGCGGCGGCGACGACCAGGTCGCGTTCGTCGTCGTAGGCGACGTCCACGCCGGCGACCAGGGCGTCGGGGGCCGGTTCGGGGCCGGTGGGGTCGGTCAGGGGGCGTAGGCGCAGCTGTTCCGCGACGGCCTCCTGCTCGGTGCGCGGCCAGCCCTCGGGGGTGGTGGACGGGTGGGACGAGGACGGTGGCACGGGCACGGTTCCCCCGGGGTGTTCGAGCGGGTCGGGTGCCACCGTATCGATCCGACGGCGCACGGTGCGGGGAGGAGGAGCGGAGGAGAGGACGGGAAAGGTACTTGTCCGGGAACGGGGATGGGTAGACCTTGGGGAGGTAAGGCAAGGCTTCCCCCGCAGCGCTGCCACTCCGCCCCAGCAGCCCTCCCCCGTACGCGAAGGACGGTCCGTCATGTCTCGTCCCACCCTCGCCCATCTCAGCACCGGCGTCCTGACCGTGGTGGTCGCGGCCGCCGTCCTGCTCGCCGTCTCCGGGTCGAGGGGGGTGTTCGAGATCGCGGTGCTGGTCGGGTTCGCCGTCGCGCTCGGCACCCTGACGACCGCTCTGCTGGTGACCGGTGCCGACCGGCGGCGCCGGGTCGCGTCGGTCGGGGCCCGGCCGGCCGCCCCGGCCCGGGAGTACGCCGGACACCGCTGAACCGGCTCGGACGCACGGACGCCCCGTGCAGCGGTGCCGCTGCACGGGGCGTCCGTGCGTCCGAGGGTCCGTCAGACGGTGCTGACCACCACGGTCTTGGCCGCCTTGTCGTGGATGGCCTGGCGGTAGGGCTTGTCGAAGACGCCGAACAGGCCGTCGACCACCCACCACAGTTGGCCGCAGCAGATCAGGGCGGGCGCGGCGAAGGTGGCCGCCCGGCTCCAGGCCGCGGCGGCGGTCGGGGGGCTGCCGTCGACCAGCATCGCGACCCGGACCTTGGTCAGCTTCTTGCCGACGGTCTGGCCGTCCCGGCTGAGCATCACGCCGTCGTAGATCAGGAAAAGGACGTAGGTGACCCAGAGGGCGCTCAGCCAGCCGTTGCGCGAACCGAGGTCGGCGAACGGGGCGGCGATCACCACGGCCACCACCTGGACGATCAGGTAGTCGATCACCCGGGCGCCGATCCGCGCGCCCCAGCCACCGAGCGGCGGCATCCCGGGCACCGGGCCGGAGCCCACGTCGTACGGGCCGCCGTAGGGTGCCTGGCCGTACGGGGACTGCCCGTACGGGGCCTGGCCGTACCCGGGCGGCGGCGGGGGCGGCGCCGACCCGTAGGGCGAACCGTGGGCGCCGGGGGCGCCGTTGTACGGGCTGCCGCCGCCGTACGGGTCGGCCGAGGGCGGCGGCGGGGGCGGGCTGCCGTACGGGTCGGCCGGCGCACCGGACGGCGTACCGGACGGCGGGGGCTGCTTGTCGAAGGAGGGCCGGTCGCCCCCCTCCGGTTCGGATCCTGACGAGGGGTCATGGGTGCTCATGCCCCGAGTAGAACATCATGATTACTGCAGTGTTGGGATATTTGGTCCGTTTTGCCTACCTGGCGGGCGGTCAGGATCCGGAGCGGACCACCCGGGTGCCGGCCGCCCTGTCCTGCCAGGCCCGTCGGCCCTTCCGGTCGCGCACCGGAGCCAGCATGCCGAACACCGAGAGCAGGGCCGCCTGCCGCACCACCCAGCGCAGCACCGACCGGCCGAAGGACGGCGAGGCGCCGGGCCGGTCGGCGTCGACCACCTTGATCCCGGCCAGCCGCTTGCCGAAGGTCTGGCCGGTCCTGGCCACGGGGAGCACCTCGTAGAGCAGCCCCGCCAGCAGCACCAGGCCCAGCAGCACCCCGGCCCGGCCGAGTACGGTGCCATCGACCAGCCAGACCTGCACCTGGACACCGCTGTTGGCCTCGCTCGCACGGTGGGCGTCGTCGAGCTTCTCCGACAGGTGGACGGAGACCGAGCGGCCCATCGGCACCCCGGCCGCGACGGCCACCAGCACGAGCACCAGGCTGTCCACCAGACGGGCCGTCAGGCGACGCCCGAGGCCGGCCGGAACGGGCGCGGCAGGCTTGCGGGCGGCGGCCGGACTCCGGCGGCGCGCAGCGGCGGGGGCGGGAACGGGGGTGGACGTGACCGGCTTTCGCCGGGCTTCGGGGACGGCCGGCACCGCCTTCGGAGGGACGACTTCCTCGACCTCCGCCTCCGGGGCAGCGGCCTCCGACTCCGGCTCCGGATCGACAGGCGCAGGAGCGGGCGCGGGCACCGGCACGGGCTCCACGACGGTGGCGGGTACGGCCTGGACCGGGGCGCCCCAGGAGATCCGTTCGGCCGGCCGGGCCTGGGCCGCCTGCCACCCGGCCGCCATCGGAGCCGGGGCGGGTGCGGGCGCGGGGGCCTTCGGGGCGACGGCCTCGGCAGGGAACGGCGCCATGACGAAGGACGCCCCGCCCGTGGTCTCGTCGAAGTAGACGGGGCCGGTCTCGTCCGCCCGCGCGGGCACGGCACCCACCGCGAAGGCGTCGCCGAAGCCGGCCGAGGAGGAGGCGACGGGAGAGGGGAAGGGGACGACCGGTGGCGGCGGGGCGGCGGCGGCCAGGTTGGCCGGGCGCTGGGCGACGCCGCGGGGCGGTTCCAGGTGTTCTCCGGCCACCGGGGCCGGGCGGCTGGTGCCGGGCACCCAGGAGGCGCCGCCCCAGTAGCGGACGAAACCGGGGACGGAGGGGTCCGGGTAGTAGCCCGGCAGCGGGGCGGGAGCGGCTGCGGCGAGGGTCCCCGGTTCGCCCAGGTGAGTCGCGAAAGGGCGTTCCGTCATGGGGTCTTCTCTCCTGGCAGCACCGTGGGGCGACGCACCGTCACCAGCCGGTCGCGGTCGGACAGTCGTCGAGCAGTCACAAAGGGTAGTGCCTCGGCGCCGTCGAGGCGGGCAGTTGGCGAATCCGGGAACTTCCGCCGAATGCGTGTAAGACCTTCGCCGCGTCGCGCTCTCCTCCGGTGAAGGGGTTCGAGAGCGGACCCCGCGGACACCGAGAGGAACCCGTCATGGAGCGGTCCACGAGCGTGGTCGAGCACGAGCTCGAACTGAACCTGGTGCTCTCCCCCGAGCGCAGCGTCCCCGTCCCGGCCCGGCTGTCGTACGGCAGCCACGACCCGTACGCCGTCCACATCACCTTCCACCTGGACACCGGCACGCCGGTGACCTGGGTGTTCGCCCGGGACCTGCTGGTGGAGGGGACGTTCCGGCCGTGCGGGCAGGGCGACGTGCGGATCTGGCCGACCCGGTCCGGGCGGCGCAGCGTGCTCTGCATGGCGCTGAGCTCCCCGGCCGGGGACGCGCTGCTGGAGGCCCCGCTGCCGGCCGTCGCGGCCTGGCTGGAGCGGGCGCACCGGCTGGTGCCGCCGGGCGCGGAGATGGCGGCGCTGGACCTCGACCACTCGCTGGCGGAGCTGCTCGCGTGACGCGGCCGGGCGGCGGTCCGCCGCTCAGCGAAGGCGAAGGCGAACGCGAGGACAGCGGCGGGGACAGCGGCGGAGGCGGGAGTCGCAGTGAACGTGGGCGCGGTCCCGGTCGGACGGCGTGGGCCCGTACGGTCCGCGCCGGGGAGCACGCGGCCGGGCGTGGGGGCCGGCCGACGCTCCGTCAGCGCCGCGCAGCACCGGTACCGGCCGACAGTCGCCGCGGCACCCCCGCCCCGCGTGAGGGTGCGTCAGCTCAGCGCTGCGGTGCCCCGGCCCCGGCCGGTGCGCTGCGCTGGGTCGGCACGCTGACCAGCGGCGCCCCGGCGAACCGGCGCCGGGAGCGAACCCGGAGCGCGGCGGTCAGCAGGAAGCAGAGGCCGACCAGCGGGTAGACCGCCGCCGGGAGCTGGGCGATCGGCGAGAGGTGCAGGTCGAGGTCGCCCTTGTGCGGGACGAGCCACATGCCGAAGGAGACGAAGGCGAGCAGCGTGGCGGCGAAGATCGGCCGCCACCGCATCCGCCGGACCGTCTCCGGGCGGGAGTGCTCGTGCGCGGCCTCGGCGGCCAGCAGCACCAGCACCGGGACGCACCAGACCCAGTGGTGGGTCCAGCTGATCGGCGAGATCAGCACGGCCGTGACGGCGGCGCAGCAGACGCCCCAGGCCTCGGCCCGGGGAGCCCAGCGGGCGCTGCGGTAGGCCCAGGCCGCGGTGGCCAGACCCGCCACCGCGACCACGGCGCCGGCCAGGGTGGCCACGGTGCCCGGTTCGGCGGTGTGCAGGAGGCGGGCGACGGCGCCGCGCACGGACTGGTTGTCGACGATCTCGGTCTTGCCGACCCGGGAGGAGTCGTAGAGGTACTTGGTCCAGAAGCCCCAGCTGGCGTCCGGCAGCACCAGGGCGCCGAGCAGGAAGGTGCCGAGGAAGGTGAAGCCCGCCACGAAGGCGGCCCGGATCCGGCCGGTGATCAGCAGGTAGACCGCGAACAGGCCGGGGGTGAGCTTGATCCCGGCGGCGATGCCGATGGCGATCCCCTTGGAGCGCTTGCCGTCCGGGCGGGTGAGGTCCCAGAGGATCAGGCAGGCCAGGGCCAGGTTGATCTGGCCGTAGCGCAGGGTGGTGAAGACCGGCTCCAGCCAGACGCCGAGCCCGGCCACCAGCACCACGCCGACCGGGCGCAGCTCCCTGCGCGGCCAGCCGACCAGTTGGAAGGAGAGGTGGGCCAGCAGGCCGAGCAGTGCGACGTTCCCCAGGGTGATCGCCACCCGGAGGAACGGGACGCCGAACCAGGTGGTCGGCACGAAGAGCATCGCGGCGAACGGCGGGTAGGTGGCCGGCAGGTTCCACTCCGTCACCCGCAGGGCGTAGAGGTCGGTGCCGTTGGCCACCGCGGCGCCCTCGGCCCGGTAGACGATCATGTCCACCATCGAGGTGCCGACGAAGTGCCGCAGCACCGCGTAGACCAGCAGGGAGAACACCGCCACCACCGAGGCGGTCACCATGAGCCGCCTGGGTGCCTCCTGGACCGCCTCCCGGACGGCCTGCGGGGCGGCCCGGAGAGCACGGGCGGGGGACGGGGAAGGCGCCCGTTCCGGGGCCTTGCGCTGTTCCTGCGCCGTTGTCACGTTCCGCTCCGTCCGCCTGTCGACCGGCTTGCGACCTTACCCGACGCTCCGCGGGCCCGGCCCGGCGAGCGGACCGGCGGACGACCCGGCGAACGGTGCGGTGAACGACGTGGTGAACGGGCCGGGGGGGCGGGCCCCCCCCGGGGGGGGGGCCCCCCCCCCCGGGCCGGCCGCCCCCCCCCCCGGGGGCGGCGCGCCGGCCCCCGGGGAGTGAAGCCGCGGGGGGGGGGTGGTGGGGCAGGTGGCGGGGGCG
>NZ_JBITBY010000014.1:175749-261224 GCF_044452665.1 Kitasatospora sp. NPDC051853
CGCCCGGCCGCCCCGGGCGCCCGCCCCGCGGCCCGCGCGGGCCCCCGCCCGGGCCCCGGGTGCGGCCCCCGCCGGGGGGCCGGGGGGGGGGCCCCCCCCCCCCGGGGGGCCCCCCCCCCCGGCCGCGGGACGGACGGACCGTCAGCCGGTGTACGCGCCGAGGGCCCGGGTGAAGTCCAGCGGCTGCTGGGCGATGCTGCTGCAGGTCGCGTCGGCGGCCTGCTTCGGGCCACCGGGGCAGGCCTTGTCACGGGTGCCGGACCACATCGACAGCCAGGCCAGGTGCTTGGTCTTCGCGAACGCGGCCAGCTCGGTGGCGTCGGCCACCGTGAAGACCTCGGTGGTGACGTCGTTCACACCGATCATCGGGGTGACCGCGACCTTGGCCCAGGCCGCGGCGTCGGCCAGGCCGAGCACCGACTTCAGCTGGGCCTGGGTCGCGGTGGCGGCGTCGATCGCGTACTTGCCCATCCGGCCCTGGGGGTTCGGGGCCGCCCCGGCGCCGTAGTCCATCGCCATCACGTTCACCGCGCCGATCGCCACCCCGGCGGCCTTGGCGTTGGCGACCAGGTTCACGCCGTCCTGGGTGAGGCCGCTGGGCAGCACCGGGAGGGTGAAGGAGACGTCCAGCGGGCGGCCCTTGGCGGCGGCGTTCTTCTGCAGCTGCGCGATGGCCTGGGCGCGGCGGGTGTTGGCGGCGGTGTCACCGAGGGCACCGCCCTCCACGTCGAAGTCGACCTTGGTGAGGGCGTAGGCGTCCACGGTCTTCTGGTACGCGGCGGTCAGCTCGGCCACCGAGGTGCAGGCGGTGGCGAGCTCGCTGCCGTTGGCACCGCCGAAGGAGGCCCGGACGTCGCCGCCGATCGCGCGCAGGGCGCCGATCTGGGCGGCCACCGGGTCGGCGGTGAGGTCGCTGACGCCGCCCCACTTCGGGGTGCAGCCTCCTCCGGAGACCACGAAGGCCAGGTTGAAGTTCTTCACGCCGCCGGCCTTGGCGGTGGCCACCAGGTCGAAGGGGGGCCAGAGGGAGGTGTCGACGTACGGGGCGAAGTGAGCGGTCGTCAGGGGCGGGGTGGTGGGGGTCGGGGTGGGGGACGCCGTCGGGGTGGGGGTCGAGGTCGGGGTCCGACTGGGCGTCACGGTCGCGGAGGCGGACGCGGAGGCGGACGCGGTCGGAGAGGCGGACGCGGACGCCGTCGGGGACGCGGAGGTGCTCGGGCGGCCGGAGGGGGTGGGCGGCGGGGTCGAACCGCCCTTGCACGGGGAGTCGTTGACGGTGCAGTTGGCCGGTTCGGCCTGGGCGGCGCCGCTGCCCTGGACCACGAAGCCGACCTCGACGGTCCTGCCCGGCTCGATCCGCTTGTTCCAGGCCTGGGCCTTCACGGTGACGTGCTGGCCGCTGGCGCTGAAGGTGGCGTTCCACAGCGAGTCGATCCGGGCACCGGCGGGGAGGTCGAAGCCGAGCGTCCAGTCGTCGATCGCCTCGCTGCCCGGGTTGGTCACCAGGTACTGGCCGGTGTAGCCGGAGTCCCAGGTGCTGGTGCGGCTGTAGACGGCGCCGAGGCTGGCCGCGCCGGCCGAGGAGGCGAAGGTGACGGCGGCTCCGGCAGCGAGGACGGTGGCCAGGGCGGCCGCGACCGCCATCGGCGCCTTCCGGCTGCGGCGGCGGTGTCCCGAACGGCGGGTGGGCTGGCTCATCTGCTCGCTACCTCCGGCGTCACCGGGAACCCCTCGCTCCCGGACGAGCCAGACGCTAGCCCCGCCGCACCCCCCGGAAGCCGCCCCTCAGCCAGCCGAACACCTCTCTTACGGCACCGTTAAGGAAGAGGGCCGGGGAACGCAGGTGGTTACACCGGGGGCGCGGGGAACTGCGCGAGTACGGAAGGCGGACCACCGCCAGGTCGGGGCAGGCGAGCCGGTTGCACGTGCTGCCGTTCCCCCGCGCGCAGTTCCCCGCGCCCCCGAAGGCGTGGCCACCTTCAGCGGACGACGGTCTGGACGTCCGGGTGGTGGCCGTTCCAGGTGGCGAAGACGGAGTTGGTGGCGCCGTCCTTGGTGAAGTCGACGCGGAGCCACTTGTCGCCCTGCCAGATCTGCATCTGCCAGTCCTGGTCGGGGGTGGCCGAGACCAGTTCGGCGGTGGTGGGCTGCATGTCGAGGGCGACCCGGCCGCCGGGGACGCGGTAGCTCTTGACCGAGGAGACCGCGGTCGGGCTGCCGGGGGCCGCCGGGGTGGCGCTGGGGGCGGCGGGCTTCTTGGACGGGGTGCGGCTGGGCGACGGGCTGGCGGGGGCGAGCGGGACGGTGGAGGGCGTCGGCGAGGGGGACGACGAGGACTCACCGGCCGTGGCGGCGGGGGGAGTTGACGGGGCCTCATCGGAGGGCAGGCCGGCCGAGGTGGGGAGCTGGAGGGCGGAGGGCTGTTCGAAGGCGGTCTCGGCGAGCACCGCGTGCACGCCGAACCAGGACAGCGCCACCGCCGCCCCGGTGGCAGCCGTCCAGGCGCCGAGTTGTACGAGTCCGTTCCGCATCGCGCCCTCATCCTGCCGTACCACCGGGACCGGCTGGCGTGCAGGTCAGGGAATCGGCAGGGAAGTTGCACAAATGACACCGAGGTGGCAGGGGGCGGCCGTCCGGTACTCCTGCCAGACCCACCGAGGTACAGACCACTGGGCCGGGATGGCGTAGCCTGCGGGCCCATGGCAACAGTGCTCGTGGTCGAGGACGACCCCTTCGTACGCTCCGCCCTGATCCGGCACCTGGCCGAGTCCGGCCATGCCGTCAGGAGCGTCGGCACCGCGCTGGAGGCGCTCCGCGAGGTGGCCCAGGTCGGGTGCGACCTGGTGATCCTGGACCTCGGCCTGCCGGACCTGGACGGCGGCGAGGCGCTGAAGATGATCCGCGGGCTGACCGACGTCCCGGTGATCATCTCCACCGCCCGGGACGACGAGGCGGAGATCGTCCGGCTGCTCAACGACGGCGCCGACGACTACCTGGTGAAACCGTTCTCCGTCGAGCACCTGACGGCCCGGATGGCGGCGGTGCTGCGCCGCTTCGGCGGCGGCAGCGCCCCGGCCGGGCGGGTGCTGCGGGTCGGCGGGCTGGCGATCGACGTGCAGCGCCGGGAGGCCCTGCTGGACACCCGACCGCTGGACCTGACCCGGCGCGAGTTCGACCTGCTGGCCTTCCTGGCGGCCAGGCCCGGGGTGGTGGTGCCGCGCAAGGAGATCCTGGCCGAGGTGTGGCGGCAGACCTACGGCGGGGACCAGACCATCGACGTGCACCTGTCCTGGCTGCGCCGCAAGCTCGGCGAGACCGCCTCCAAGCCGCGCTACCTGCACACGGTGCGCGGCGTCGGGGTCCGCCTCGAGGCGCCCGCCGCTCCGGCGCCGGACGGCGGGGAAACGGCGTGAGGCGGCGCGACCGGACCGGCGGGGGCGGCCAGTCGCTGCGCTGGGCACTGGTCAGGGCGGCGGTGGCCGGGACCACCATGGTCGCGCTGGCCTTCCTGATCCCGCTGGGCCTGATGGTCCAGCAGACCGCCCGGGACCGCGCCTTCGCCGCCGCCGAGCGGCAGGCCGCCGCACTCGGCCCGGCCCTGGCCATCACCACCGAACAGGACGCCATCGCACGGGCGTTGGCCTCCACCGACTCGGCCACCCAGGACCGGGTCGCGGTGCACCTGCCGGTCACCGGCTTCGGCCCCGGCACGGTGGTCGGCCACGGCCGGGCACCGCAGTCCTCGGTGGCGGAGGCGGCCGGCCAGGGCCGCTCCGGGCAGGGCCGGTCCTTCGTGGCCGAGGCGCCCGGCGGCTTCGTGCTGCTCAAGTCCGTTGCGGTGAGCGGCAGTCGGGTCGCGGTGGTGGAGGTGTTCGTGGCCGAGGAGGAGCTCGGCCACGGGGTGGTCACCGCCTGGCTGGTGCTCTCCGGGGTGGCGGTCGGACTGGTGGCCATCTCGGTGCTGGTGGCGGACCGGATGGGGTCCCGGATCGTCGGCTCCTCCCGCCGGCTGGCGGCCGCCGCCCGTTCGCTCGGCGGCGGCAACCTGGCGGTGCGGGTGCCGGTGGACGGCCGGGAGTCCGAGGGCCTGCCGAACGAACTCCGGGAGGCCGCCCACGCGTTCAACGCGATGGCCGACCGGGTGGTCCACCTGCTCGCCGCCGAACGGGAGTTGGCCGCCGACCTGTCGCACCGGCTGCGCACCCCGCTGACCGTGCTCCGGCTGAACGCCGCGTCGCTGGGCAGCGGCGACGCGGCGGACGCGACCCGGCACGCGGTGGCCCAGCTGGAGCGCGAGGTGGACCAGATCATCCGGGCCGCCCGGCGCTCCCCCGAGGACGTCCCGCAGGTGGCGATCGGCTGCGACGCGGCCGAGGTGATCCGCGAACGGGTCGGCTTCTGGTCCGCGCTGGCCGAGGACGAGGGGCGCCGCTGGCAGCTGGCCGGGGCCGAGGGCACGGCCCCGGTGCCGGTCCAGCGCGGCGACCTGGCGGCGGCGGTGGACGCCCTGCTCGGCAACGTCTTCCGGCACACCCCGATGGGCACCGCCTTCTCGGTGGACGTGCTGGCCACCGAGGGCTCGGTGATCGTGCTGGTCGGCGACGCGGGGGCCGGCTTCGCCGACCCGGAGGCGGCCCTGCGCCGCGGCGAGGGACAGGGCGGTGAGGGCTCGACCGGGCTCGGCCTGGACATCGTCCGCAAGCTGGCCGAGACCACCGGGGGCGACCTGCTGCTGGGCCGCTCGGCCGGCCTCGGCGGGGCCGAACTCCGCCTGCGCCTGGAGACCAGGCCGACCCTCCCCCGCCCCGCCCGCCGCCGCCGCTGAGCTGGCCTCCGGCCAGGCGGCCGGCCGAAGGCCGGTCAGGGGCGCGGGGAACTGCGCGCGACGTAAGCAGGAGACTCGTGTGCCGGGTACGGGCACCCACTTGCAGGTGGTTCTCCGTACCCGGCACACGAGTCAGCGCCTTCCGATTCGCGCCCACGCGGCGGAGCCGCACATCAGCAGAGCCCCGCGCCCCTGACCGCCCTCCGGGCGGCCCGTCGGCTAGGGCCGCAGCAGGTGCGGCGGGGCGGGGCGGTAGCCCGGCAGGTACGGGCCCGGGTAGGCGGTGCGGTCGGCGAGCAGGTGGCGGGCCGGGCCCGGGGTGCCGAGCACGGCGAGGACGGCGGTGCCGTAGAAGTCGCTGAGTTCGAACGGCTCGATGACCGAGCGGGCGCCGCGGTCCACCGCGTAGTCGTACGCGGCGTACGCGTCCGGCACCTCGATCACCAGGTCCAGCAGCGCGTCCCCGTGCCGCTCGACGTGCTCGGCGATCCGCCGGGCGTGCGAACTCACCGGCGCCAGCGCGGAACTGACGACCAGCCGGACCGGCCCGGACTCCAGCACGTACGAGAGCACCGAGGGGCAGCCGGTCGCCGGGCCGGCCCAGGCGGTGCAGCGCATGGCGAGCGAGACGGCGTAGTGGCGGGCGGCGAGGCGGGCGTCCCGGACGGCGTAGACGGCGTCGGTGCGCAGTGCCGGGAGCGGACCGGCCCCGTCCGGGTGGAGGACGGGCGGTGCGGTGGAGACGTCGGTCAACGAGTACCTCCCCGGTGGGCCGGCCTGGGCCCCGCGGCCCGGTGTGGGGGCCCGTTCCGCGGGGCGGTGCAGGGAGCGTCCCGTCCGCACCGGCGTTACGCAACCGGTGCTCCCGGTCCTGGGCAAGCTGCCCCCCCGGGCCGGAGAATGGCGGTCACCGCTGGACAGATTGCCCACCCCCACGGGCACCGCCCCACCGCCCCCACCCCCGGACGGAGCAGCCGCCGTGCAGACGCCGAACGACGCCATCGACCAGCTCGACGGCAAGCTGATCAGGCTCCTCAGCGAGGAGCCGAGGATCGGCGTGCTGGAGTGCTCCCGCCGCCTCCAGGTGGCCCGCGGCACCGTGCAGGCCCGGCTGGACCGCCTCCAGTCCCGGGGGGTGATCGGCGGCTTCGGCCCGCAGGTGGACCCGGCGGCGATCGGCTACCCGGTGACGGCCTTCGCCACCCTGGAGATCTCCCAGGGCCAGGGGGTGGACGTGCGGGCGCACCTGACCTCGGTGCCGGAGGTGCTGGAGCTGCACACCATCACCGGGCAGGGGGACATGCTGGTGCGGATCGTGGCCCGGTCCAACGCCGACCTCCAGCGGGTGATCGACCGGGTCGTGGGCTTCGACGGGATCGTCCGGGCCTCCACCGCCATCGCGCTGGAGAACCCGGTGCCGTTCCGGGTGCTGCCGCTGGTGGACCAGGCGGCGCGCGAGCAGGCCGCCCGGGACCAGGCCGCGCGGGACCAGACGGGGCACGACCGGCTCCACGACACCCGCACCGGCGCCTGAGCGCGGCGTCGCTGACTCCCCGTCAGGGCTCAGCAGGTGGGGACCGCGCCGCCCTCGTTCAGTGCGGTGAGCGCGGCGACGGCCCCGGCCAGGGTCTCCACCGGCACCAGCCGCAGCCCGGCCGGCAGGTTCACCCCGGCCTCGGAGCACTCGCTCTTCGGGACCAGGAAGACGGTGGCCCCGTCCCGGGCGGCGGCCTGGGTCTTCAGCGGCACCCCGCCGACCGCGCCGATGTTCCCCTGGTCGTCGATGGTCCCGGTGCCGGCGATCACCTTCCCGCCGGTCAGGTCGCCGCCCTTGCCGTCGCCGGCCAGCTTGTCCACGATGCCGAGCGCGATCAGCTGCCCGGCGCTCGGCCCGCCGACCGCGCCGAGGTCGACCGTGACCTTGACCTGGGCGGGCGAGAGCTTGAGGTAGCCCAGGGCGGCGGTGGTGGCGCTGTCCTGGGAGTCCGTCATCTGTTCGGCCGTCACCTGCTCGGCCTTCTCCGGGTCCTTCTCGGGGTAGACCGCCTCGGAGGGCAGCACGGCCTCGTCCGGGTCGATCCAGGCGCTCAGCGCCTCGGCCAGGCTGAGCCGCTCACCGGGGTTGGTGGCCGAGATGGTCACCATCCGCAGCTGCCCGCTGGTGGGCCGCACCGGCGCCCCGGTGACGGTGAGCACCGTCCGGTCCTGGTAGGCGCCGAGCACGTCGGCGGTGTCCCCGGGCATGGTGAGCGTGTACGGCAGCGGCACGAGGGCGGCCGTCCCGAACAGCGCCGCGACCAGCACCCCGCACAGGGTCAGCGCACGGGCCCGGGGGCCGGGCAGCCTGCGGGCGCGCGGGGCCGGGGACGGGTTCTGGTCGGGCACACCGAGATCGGACACACCGTGATCGTACGGGGTCGCCCCCGGCGCCGGGCCCACCGCCGGGCGTTCGGCCGGGGTGTCCGGAGCGGGTGCTCAGCGCAGGGCGTCGGCCACCTCGGTGGCGGCCTCCACCACGCGCGGGCCGACCCGCTCGGGCACCAGGCCGTTGAGCATCACCACGCCCACGCTGCCCTCGATGCCGCTCAGGCCGATCAGCGCGGCGGCGGCCCCGCTGGCGCCGGACTGCTCCTCCGCCCGGGTGATCACGAAGCCCTGCTCGGGGCGGCGCTGGCCGGGGAAGTTGCGGGCCTCCAGGATGGCGCGGCCGGCCGCGCTCTCGTCCAGCGGGTGGCGCAGGCCGGTGCGGTAGGCGACGTGGAAGTCGGTCCAGCTGGGCTCGACCACGGCCACCGCGAGCGCCTCCGCGCCGTCCACCAGGGTCAGGTGGGCGGTGGCGCCGAGGTCCTCGGCCAGGCTGCGCAGCGCGGGCAGCGCGGCCTCGCGCAGCAGCGGGTGGACCCGGTGCGCGAGCCGGAGCACGCCGAGGCCGACCCGGGCCCGGCCGCCGATGTCGCGGCGGACCAGTCCGTGCTGCTCCAGGGTGGCCAGCAGGCGGTAGACGACGGTCCGGTTGACGGCCAGTCGTGCCGCCAACTCGGTGACGGTCAGGCCGCGTTCGGAGTCGGCGAGCAGCTTGAGGACCCGGACACCACGGTCCAGGGTCTGGGAGGTCTCGGCAGTCACGACGCGCATTCCTTTCTGCGGCGGCCGCCTGGCTCCGGGCAGGGGGGACCGAAGCCGGAGACCGGGGTGTCGCGCGCAGGTGGGGGTGTCCGCGCTGAGGCTGTGCGTCGGCGCCGTCGACGAGCGCACTGCCTTGCGGGTGCGCCCGTCCCGACCGCGGGTGGTCGTTCGAGAGAGCGTGGGGAGAAAGTAGTGAACGGAGGCCGCGCTGCGGAAGGGCTTGTCCAAAATTCGGTCAACATCCGTTATCGAACGCGCGCCAAAAAGGGACAACAAGCCCATTTCCCAGGGCTTAATCAGTCAGGTGTTCGAAGGAATTCCGGAGTCCGGACACGGGCGGTGTGAACGGAAGGTGTGAACGGACTCCGGGCGGAGGGCCGTCAGTTGGCCCACTCCTTCACCTTGGCGATCCGGGCCTTCAGCTGGTTGGCGGTGGCCTGCGCGGTGAGCGGCCCGCCGCACTGGCGGCGCAGCTCGTTGTGGATGGTGCCGTGCGGCTGGTTGGTCCGGTGGTGCCAGGCCGCGACCAGGCCGTTCAGCTCCTTGCGCAGGTCGCGCAGCTCCTGATGGGTCACCACCGGACGCTGCTCGGCCGGGAGTTCGAGCAGGTCGGCCTCCTCGGCCGGCCTGCCCTTGGAGCGCTGGATCTGCCGGGTCTGCCGCTTCTGCAGCAGCATCTGCACCTGGTCCGGCTCCAGCAGGCCCGGGATGCCGAGGTAGTCCTCCTCCTCCTCGCTGCCCGGGTGCGCCTGCATCCCGAACTCCATGGAGTTGTAGAGCACCCGGTCGAAGACCGCGTCCGAGCCGATCGCCTCGTAGCTGAACTCGTCGCCGCCGGCCCCGTCCGGGCCGTCGTCGGCCCGCTCGGCCTCGGCGAGCAGCCGGTCCTCCTCGTCGAACAGGCCCTCGCCCTCCTTCTTCGGCCGGTCCAGCACGTGGTCGCGCTGGAGCTCCATCTCGTTGGCGAAGCCGAGCAGGGTGGGCACGGTGGGCAGGAAGACCGAGGCGGTCTCGCCGCGCTTGCGGGCGCGCACGAAGCGGCCGACGGCCTGGGCGAAGAACAGCGGGGTGGAGATCGAGGTGGCGTACACCCCGACGCACAGCCGGGGCACGTCGACGCCCTCGGACACCATCCGGACCGCGACCATCCAGCGCGAGGTGCCGGCCGCGTAGTCGGAGATCCGCTTGGACGCCTCGGCCTCGTCCGAGAGCACCAGGGTGACCTTCTCGCCACTGATCTCGCGGAGCATCTTGGCGTAGGCGCGGGCCACGTTCTGGTCGGTGGCGATCACCAGGCCGCCGGCGTCCGGGATGGCCTTGCGGACCTCGGTGAGGCGCTTGTCGGCGGCCTGCAGCACGCTCGGGATCCACTCACCCTGCGGGGCCAGCGCGGTGCGCCAGGCCTGGGCGATCAGGTCCTTGGTCATCGGCTCGCCGAGCCGGGCCTCCAGCTCGTCGCCGGACTTGGTCCGCCAGCGCATGTTGCCGCTGTAGGAGAGGAAGATCACCGGGCGGACGACGTGGTCGGCCAGCGCGTGGCCGTAGCCGTAGGTGTAGTCGGCCACCGACTTGCGCAGGCCGTCGGTGTCCACCCCGTACTGGACGAACGGGATCGGGTTGGTGTCGGAGCGGAACGGCGTACCGGTCAGCGCCAGACGCCGGGTGGCCGGCTCGAAGGCCTCGAAGCAGGCCTCGCCCCAGGACTTGGAGTCACCGGCGTGGTGGATCTCGTCCATGATGACCAGGGTCTTGCGGGCCTCGGTCCGGTTGCGGTGCAGCATCGGGTTGACGCCCACGCCCGCGTAGGTGACCACGATGCCGTGGTACTCCTTCGACAGCGGGCCGGAGGAGTAGGCCGGGTCGAGCTTGATCCCTATCCGCCCGGCCGCCTCCGCCCACTGCTTCTTGAGGTGCTCGGTGGGCGCGACCACGGTGATCTGCTGCACCAGGTGGTTGTGCAGCAGGTACGAGGCCAGGGTGAGGGCGAAGGTGGTCTTGCCTGCGCCCGGGGTGGCGACCGCGAGGAAGTCCCGCGGCTGGTTCTCGACGTACTTGTCCAGCGCACCCTGCTGCCAGGCCCGGAGCTTGCCGGCGGTGCCGTAGGCGGCACGGCTCGGGAAGGCCGGGGACAGGTGGTGCGAGCCCGCGTGGGCGGCCTTCGCCGCATGGTGCGGCTGGGCGTCCGAGAAGAGCGGGGTCATGGCGGAGCTGGCGGCAGTACTCACGGTCTCCGAGGGGGGATCGTCGCAGGTCAGGGCCGATGTGGCGGGCCCGATCCACGGTGGGACGGCGGTCGGACAACCCGCCTAGCCTACCGGGGCCGGAGCGGGAGGACGGCCCGACACGGGGGCCGCGCGGGTGCCCCCGGGGCCCTGGTCAGCGGCTCCCGCGGGCCCCTTCCGGGGCCTCCGGAGGGGCCCTCGCCTGTGATGCGGATCACCCGTTCACGCCACCGTAGTCGCGTAAGCCCCGGGCGCCGCACGCGTCTCTTCCGGTGTGGCCACGACAAGCGGGCCGCACGCACCGCCACCGGGAGGCACCATGTCCGTCGTCGAGCAGGCCGTCCAGGCCCGCCTCATCGTCAGCGCGCACCGTTCGGCCCCGCTCCGGGTCACCCTGCGCTACCTGGCCGGGGACCCGCTGGCGGTGCGGATGGGCTTCCCCGCCGAGTTCGCCCTGGACGGGGAGGCCGCCCCGGACGACACCCCGGAGATCACCTGGGTCTTCGCCCGCGAGCTGCTCGCGGGCGGGGTGGACCTGCCCTGCGGCCAGGGCGACGTGCACGTCCGCCCGTCCTCCGCGCGGCACACCGTGGTCGAGCTGCGCTCCCCCGAGGGCACCGCGCTGGTCCGCTTCCCCACCCCCGACCTGCGGCGCTTCCTCTGGCGCAGCCACGCCCTGGTGGCGGCCGGCCAGGAGCACCTCCACCTGGACGCCGACCGGGCGCTGGCCGAGCTGCTCCGGTGATCCGGCGGGGCCTCAGGAGGAGAGCTTGCGCATCAGGCGCACCCCCTGAGCGGGCGTCAGGTGCGGCAGGTAGGCCTTGCCGATCGCCCGGCTGATGCTGGCCAGCGCCGCCGGGTCCGGGTACACCATGTACATCGGGCGGTACTCGGGCTGGAACTTCGCCTTGAAGGCCAGCAGCGAGCGGAAGCCGTACACCGGCTCCATCGAGCGGCCCAGCCAGTCCATCAGCCGGTCCAGCGCGGTCGGCTGCCCGCCCCGCTCGACCCGGGCCAGCGGGGCGCCGGACAGGCTGAGCCACTGGGCGCCCTCCTCCTTGAAGCCCAGCGCGGCCGAGGCGATCAGGAACTCCATCACGCCCCGGAAGCCGTCCGAGCGGCGGCGCATGAAGTCCAGCGTCCAGCCGACCGGCACGCCGTCCCGGTACACCGGCATCCAGCTGGTCAGCCCGTGCACGGTGCGGTCGCCGTCCACCGCGATCAGGATCCGCACCGCCGGGTCGGCCAGCTCGTCCAGGCCGCCCAGGGTGAAGCCCATCTCGGGCAGGCCCTTGTCCGAGACCCACTCCTCGGAGATCGAGCGGATCTGGTCCCTGACCGCGATCGGGGCGTCCGCCCAGGTCCACCACTCGGCGGTGATGCCCTGCTTGGCGGCCTTGTTCAGCGAGGTCCTGATGTCCTGCCACTTCTTGCCGGTGAAGGCCAGGTCCGGCAGCGGCACCACGGTGTCCTCGGCCACCTGGAGCGAGCGCCAGCCGAGCCGCTCGGCCTCCTGCTGGACCTGCGGGGTGACGCTGTAGAAGCACGGGGTCCAGCCGCGCTCGTCGCAGTACCGGGCGAAGCCGGCCACCGCCCGCAGCCGGGCCCCGGGCTCCCCGAACGGGTCCCCCGTGGTCAGCGCCACGGTGGCCAGCACCCGGTACGCCACCGCCGCCTCGCCCCGCTCGTCGAACCAGTAGTGGTTGCCGTCCCAGGTGGTGATGAAGGAGAGGGTCGAGCCGCCGTGACGGGTCAGCAGCTCCCGGGCCCGGGCCGCGTCCTCGGCGTCCACGTGCACCACCGGGCGGCGGAAGGCCAGGAACAGCGCCGTCAGCGCCACCGCCCAGAACAGCACCCCGCACCAGATCTGGGTGGCCTGCGCCGTCCCGCCGGCCGCGATCGGGTAGTCCGGCACCAGCGCGTTGTAGGCCGGCGGCAGCAGCTCCGAGGGCAGCCCGGCGACCAGCTGCCCGAAGGTGGCGTCCGGCTCGTACTGGTCCCGCACCAGCCAGCCGATCCCGACGTACGCGCCGCAGCCGAGCAGCAGCGCCGCGCCGACCACGATGCCCAGCCGGCGCACCACCCGGCCGGGCAGCAGCTGGTCGAAGCGCTGACGGGTGGTCAGCAGCAGCACCAGCACCAGCACCGGCAGCAGCATCGCCTCGCCCATCAGCTGGATCAGGAAGCCGGCGCCGCCGGTCGAGGCGAACTCGTCGTAGTTGTCCACCAGCAGCCAGACCAGCACCCCGGCCCAGGCCAGCTCGGTCACCACCGTCAGCCGCCAGGCGAGCCGCAGGCCCCGGCGCAGCCCCTCGGCCAGCACCAGCAGCAGGGCCGGGACCAGGGCCGCCATCAGGCGCCCGGGCGAGTCGAAGAACCGCTGGGTGGAGTGCGCGGCCGCGCAGGCCCGGGCCGACTCCTCGCAGGCGGCCGCCACCTCCTCGGCCGAGGGCACGTGCGAGAAGTAGAGCTCGCTCATGGTGTTGAACGGCCCGATCGCGTCCTTGTACAGCGAGGCCACCAGCGGGCCGACCGCGGTGGCCACCAGGCAGAGCGCGACCAGCACCCGGGCCTCGGTGTGCGAGATCCCGCGCGGGCGGGCCGGGCCCCGGTGGAACAGCACCGCCCCGAGCAGCAGACCGACCAGCACCGCGGCCACCCGGCGCACGCCCTCCAGGTGCCCGATGTAGAGCATGGTGACCACCGGCATCAGCACCACCAGCAGCCGCAGCCGGCGCCGCCAGAGCGCGGTCAGCCGGTAGCTGAGCACCGCCGCCAGGCCGAGCAGCCCCGGCACCGGGCCGACCGCGATCTGGTCCTGGACCGCCTGCGTCCAGTTCAGGTCGGCGGCCACCCCGAGCCGCACCAGGGCCACCGCGAGCAGCGAGCCCAGTACCTGGCAGACCGTCAGCGCCAGCACGCAGCGGCCCGCGCCCAGCCGCTGCTCCGCGACCGGCCCGACCAGCAGCAGGAAGAGGCCGGTCACCACGTACGCGCCGATGCCCGGCATCCACAGCAGCGAGGTCAGCGGGGTCCACCAGCGCCCGGCCTCCAGGGTCGGCAGGCCGACCCCGACCCGCTCCAGCAACGGCTGGTCCGGGCCGGCGCCGAGGCTGCCGGTGGCGGCGCCGACCGCCCACAGGGCGGCGAACAGCACCAGGGTCAGCGGGGCGGTGCGCACCCGGGCGGCCAGCAGGGCCAGCATCCGCAGCCGGCGGTGCCGTTCGGGGGCCGGGGTGGTGGGCGCCCCGGCGGCCGGGAGGGTCTCGGTCATCGGATCAGTCCCGTCGTCCGGGCCAGCCAGGTCAGGTTGTCGCCGAGCCCGGCCCGGAAGGTGTTCCAGTCGTGGGCACCGGGGACGGTCTGGAACCGCGCCTGCATCCCGGCCGCCAGCGCCGCCTGGTACGCCACCCGCTGCTGCGGCCCGTACTCGCCGTCGCCGTCGCCCACCACGAAGGTGGCGGCGGTGTCGGGGAAGCGCTGACGGGCCATCACGTGCAGCGGGTCCACCGCGTCGAAGGCCGCCTCGTCGCCGCCGAAGGCCTCGTCCACGGTCTTGGCGTGGCTGCCCAGGGTCGGCTCCTGCTGGCCCGAGATGTCCAGGAACGAGCCGTAGACCTGCGGCGCGTTGACCGCCAACTGGAGCGCGCAGGTGCCGCCCAGCGAGAGGCCGCCGATCGCGGTGGCGGTGCGGCCGGTGGCGGTCTGCAGGTGGGCGTGGATCCAGTCCGGCACGTCCACGGCCAGATAGGTCTGGGCCTTGGCGATCCGGGAGTCCATGCAGAGCGTGTTGGCCCACTGGGAGCCGATCTGGTCCGCCACCACCACGACCGGGGCCAGGCCCTGGTGCGCGGCGGCGAAGGCGTCCAGCTGCTCCGGGAGCTGACCGGAGTTCACCCAGTCGGCCGGCGAACCAGGCTGACCCGCCATCAGCACCAGCACCGGCAGCAGCGGCCGGGGGTCGGCCTGGTAGGCGGGCGGCAGGTAGACGTACGCGTCCCTGGCCTTGAAGCCGGACTTGGTGCCGGGCACCGGCGCGGTGGAGACGGTGCCCTTGGCCGGCAGCCCGGCCGGGGCGTGCCAGACCTCGGAGAGCACCTTGCCCGGCGGCACCTCCACCGCGCGCACCCGGCCGGTGGTCAGGGCGTCGGTCTTGCCGATCCACGGGGCCAGCAGCACCCGCGCGGTCGGGTACTGGTCGAACTCCCGGTTGATCTCCGAGGAGGCCATCAGCACCACCAGGGCGGCGCCCAGCGCGGCCAGCGCCCGCCCGCGCCAGGGCAGCGGCGGCATCCGGAACAGGGCCAGGCAGACACCCAGGATTCCCACCGAGATCCAGAACAGCGTCGGCCGCGGCAGCCCGTCCGGCAGCGGCTGCCACCAGTCGTCCACCACGTACTTCAGCAGCACCGAGAGCGCGGCGGCGGTCACCACCGCGCACGGGAAGCGCCGGGTCCACCAGCCGCGGCCCCGGGACAGCGCCAGCCCGAGCAGCGCGGCGCAGCCGGCCACCAGCACCAGGTACGGGATCACCCCGGTGGTCAGGCTCCAGTCCAACGGGTCCCAGGCCGCGATCGTCATGCCGCTCGTCTCCTCCGCCCCCCGTTTGATGGCCGGTCAGGTGGCGCTGCGCACCAGGTGGGCGAAGACCACCACGTTGGCCTCCCAGCCGCGGGCCGCCGAGTAGTCGCCCCCGCAGGTGATCAGCCGCAGCTGGGAGTCCCGGCCCGGGCCGTAGACCCGGGTGTCCGGGAAGTCCCGCTTGGCGAAGCTCTCCACCGCGTCCACCACGAACCAGCCGGTGCCGCGGTCCTCGCCCTCCACCTCCACCTGGTCGCCCTTGCGCAGCGCACCCAGCCGGTAGAAGACCGCCGGGCCGTCCGCGGTGTCCACGTGCCCGGCCATGATCGAGGTCCCGCGCTGCCCCGGGGTGACGCCCTCCCGGTACCAGCCGGCCAGGTTCCGCTCCTTCTCCGCCGGGGCCTCCAGCCGCCCGCCGCCGTCCAGCCCGAGCCGGGCCACCGGCGCGTCCACCCCGATCGCCGGGATCCTGATCCGGGTCGGCACCGCCCGCTCCCTCGGCGGCACCAGCAGCGCGGCGGTGGTCGCCCCGTCCAACGCCTGCGCCGCCCCGGGCGCCGGCGGCAGCACGATCCCCCCGCCCCCGAGCAGCCACGCCCCCACCAGGACCGCACCCCCGGCCAACACCGCCCCGGCCCAGTTCCCCACCACCCGCACTCCCTCGCTCCGCCCGACTCACGACCCCGCCAGTCAACCGGCCATCCGCCCCACCCACCCGCTGTGGGCTTCTGAACGGGTGACCGAAGCCGCATGCGGCTGCGCCGCTGGGGGCGCGAGGAACTGCGCGAGTACGGAAGGCGGCCCACCTGCATCTGAGGGCACGTCAGCCAGTTGCACGTGCTGCCGTTCCCCCGCGCGCAGTTCCCCGCGCCCCCGGGTATCCACGTACGTCCCTCGCGGCCCGGGGTAACCACGTACGTTCCCCACGCCCCGGGGTGACCACGAGCACCCCCGGCCTCACGCCCCGGCACCCCGCGCGCCGCGCAGCCGACGCCGCGTCAGCAGCCCCTCCCCCGCCAGCCCGGCGGCCAGGATGGCGGGCAGTTCCGAGGACTTCTCGTAGAGCAGGTAACGGGACCGCCGAGCAGGCAGGAAGCGGGCCGCGGCCCGCTGGCGTTCGTCCAGCCGCCACCAGCGGCCGAGCAGCCGGAGCACCCGCCACCGGGCCCCCGGCGCCATGGTGAAGTTGAGCGAGACCCGCCGCAGGCCGAACTCCCCGGCGCGCAGCAGCACTTCGGTGAGCAGGTGGGAGACCAGCCCGTCGTCCGACTCGCGGTCGCGGCGGATCAGGTCCAGCGCCAGCCCGTCCCCGCCCCACGGCACCAGGCTGACCAGCGCGCAGACCCGCCCCCGCTCGTCCAGCGCCTCGGCCAGCAGGCAGTCCCCGTCCGCCGGGTCGCCGAACCGCCCGAGGGTGAGCACGAAGTCCCGGACGTCGCGGCCGTGCCGCCAGGCGTCGGCCAGCCGCACCAGTTCGGCCACCTCCTCCGCCGGGACGTCCCGGTGGCGGCGGACCACCGCCCGGTACCCGGCGGCGGTGACCCGGGCCCGGACCGCCCGCAGCTCCGGCCCGGGCACGAACCCGGCCGCCGTGACCACCCCTTCCGTCCCGTACTCCAGGGCCCGCAGCCCCACCGCCCGGTACGCCTCGCAGCCCCGCCCGCCGGGCCCGATCACGGCGGGCACCCAGCCGGCCTCCCGGACCCGCTCGCGCCAGGCGGCCACCGCCCCGGCCCAGGCCTCCGGGTCGCCGACCGGGTCCCCGGCCGCGAAGGAGACGCCGTTGAGCACCCGGTGCACCACCGCGGCCCGCCCGTCCGGCGCCCAGCAGACCGCCCGGTCCCGACGGAGCGTCAGGTAGCCCAGCGAGTCCCGCTCCCCGTACCGGGCCAGCAGCGCGCGCAGCCGCCCCTCCTCGGGCGGCTCCAGCCGCTCGGTGCCGCGCGGGGAGCGGAACAGCATCCGCACCGCGAGCAGCAGCACCCCGGCGCCGAGCACGTTGAGCAGCAGGTCCAGCCAGCCGGGGACGGTGAGGTCGGTGTACTCGACCAGCCCGGCCATGGTGACCAGCCGCAGCGCCACGTACCGGGCGCAGTCCGCCCAGCCGGGGTGCTCTCCCTCGTCGGCCAGCCGCAGCACGACCGTGCCCACGCCCGTCATGACGACGCCGCCGACGGCCAGCACGGTCAGCCCGGCGGCCAGGTTGCCGCGCTCGCCGCGGGCCCGGAAGGCCGGGCGGGCGGCCAGCAGGGCGAGCAGCAGGGCGGTGGTGAGCCCGGCCGAGACCCAGTTGAAGGGGTGCGCGCGGTCCTCCGGCAGGGCGGCCAGGGCCAGCCCGCAGAGCGCCGCGTACCCGGCCACCACCGCGGTGGTGACCAGCCAGGCGGCCCGTTTGCGGCGGCGGACCATCACCGCGAGCAGGCCGGCGAAGAGCGCGGCGGTGAAGCCGGCGGTCATCAGCACCGGGGTGAAGTACTCGCCGCTGTTGGCGCGTTGCACCCGGTCCCGGAACGGGGCGATCAGGCCGGCCACCAGGTTGAGCAGGGTGGCCACCCGCAGGTACCACTCGGCGGCGGTGGCGCAGCGGAACCGCCACCGGGGCACCGGCTGACGGACCGTCGGCCCCTGCGCGGGCCGCGGCGGTGCGGGCACCGGCGGGGGTGCCGGGGCGGGCCCGGGGGCCGCGACGGCGGCGGCGGGCTCGGCCGTGCCCGGGTCCGGGGCGCCCGCCAGCACGTCGTAGAAGGAGGTCTTGGCCGCCACCACCCGGCGGTGGAAGCGCTCCTCCCGCCGCTCCGCCCGAGCCAGCCGCCGGGGCCGGGCGTGGTAGCGCCAGCGGGCCCACGGGCTGGCGGGGCGGGCCAGCCGGAGCATCCCGACCACCGCCAGCGGGGGCAGCATCACCCCGATCAGGCCGGTCCAGATCTTCCCCTTGAACAGGCAGACCAGCACCGGCACCAGCAGCAGCCCGGCCACCCCGACCTGACCGAGGGTCAGCCGGCCGGAGAAGCCGCCGAGCGGCAGTTCACCGAGCAGCAGCAGCCCGATCAGCGCGACCACCAGGATCACCGCGTCCACCGAGGCCCGGCCCTGCTCGCTCCAGTACACGTCCTTGAGGTGGAGGACCAGGGCGAACTCGTCCAGCACCAGCCCGCAGCCGATCCCGAAGCCGACCGCCAGCACGTTCCACAGCTGCCCGCCGTCACCCCGGACGGCGAAGGCACCGACCCCGCAGACCACCATCAACCCCTGGCCGAAGACCACGTGGTGGATGTGCAGGCCGCCGGGCGTGACGTTGCCGGGCCACCAGCTGGTGCCCCGGCGGATCATCCGGACGCTGAACCGGATGAACAGGAACGAGCCGATCAGACCGAGCAGCAGCAGGAAGAGCGGCTCCCGGCCGGTGTCGACGATCCGCTCCCGGTAGGCGTCGAGCAGCGACTGCCACATCGGCTGCTGCTCCTCCCACCGCGGCCCGCGTCCGCCCCGGTCGCCGCGCGGGGTCACCCCCATCTGACGACCGGTCAGCACGGCGCGCCACCGGGGTACTCCGCGCGGGTGAGCGCGCCGTGCACGCCCGCAGGATCACCCGCGGATCCCGCCCCGCCTTACCCGTTTCGCGCCCTCGTGCATGGGAAGCTTTGGCCCGATCACCGACATCCATGCACTTATCGGACAAACAGCCCACGCTGCCCCGACGAGCTTCCGGAACGGACGTGCCCATGGACGCAATCTCCCGTCGCAGCCTGCTGGCCGCCGGAGCGGCCACCGCCGCCACCCTGGCGGCCGGCTGCGGCAGCGGCACCACCAACGAGGGCGAGCAGGCCGCCCCGCCCGCCAACGCACCCGCCGCCCCCGGCGAACAGGCCGCCCCCGCCAAGCCCCCCGCCACCCCGATCGGCGACGGCTCCACCTCCGACACCGGCCCCCAGCCCCACCAGCCCACCCCCGAGAAGCTCAAGCCCGGCGAGCGGCCCCCGCAGTTCGTGGTCTTCTCCTGGGACGGCGCCGGCGAGCTGGACAACCGCCTCTTCACCCGCTTCCGCAAGCTGGCCCAGGAGCACAACGCCTCGATGACCTTCTTCCTCTCCGGCATCTACCTGCTGCCCGAGAGCAAGAAGGACCTCTACCACCCGCCCCAGCACCGGGTCGGCGCCAGCGACATCGGCTACCTGTCGGACCAGCACATCCACGACACCATCGAGCAGTTGGGCGCCGCCTGGCTGGAGGGCCACGAGATCGGCACCCACTTCAACGGCCACTTCTGCGGCGCCAACGGCGGTGGCCGCTGGTCCCCCGAGGAGTGGGACAGCGAGATCCAGCAGGCCATGGACTTCGTGATGAACTGGAGGACCAACACCGGCTTCACCGACCTGCCCGCGCTGCCCTTCGACTACCGCAAGGAACTCGTCGGCGCCCGCACCCCCTGCCTGGAGGGCCAGCGCGGCCTGCTGCCCACCGCCGTCAAGCGCAACTGGAAGTACGACTCCAGCGGCCCCGGCGGCACCCAGGTCTGGCCCCAGAAGTTCCAGGGCGGCGCGCTCTGGGACATGCCGCTGCAGTCCGTCCCCTTCCCCGGGCACAGCTTCCAGGTCCTCTCGATGGACTACAACATCATGTACAACCAGTCCGGCAACAACACCAAGGGCAACCCCGGCTCCTACGACGCCTGGCGCACCCAGGCCACCGGCTCCCTGCTGGCCGGCTTCGAACGCGCCTACACCTCCAACCGGGCCCCGCTCTACATCGGCAACCACTTCGAGCAGTGGAACGGCGGCATCTACATGGACGCCGTCGAACAGACCATCAGGACCATCGCCGCCAAGCCCGAGGTCCGGATGGTGTCGTTCCGTCAGCTCGTCGACTGGCTGGAGGTCCAGGACCCGGCCGTGCTCCGCAAGCTCCAGACCCTCACCCCCGGCCAGGCCCCCACCGGCGGCTGGGAGACCTTCCTCGGCACGCCATAGAGCCCGTCTCAGCCGTCCGCCTGCTCTCCGGCCCGGGTACGGACCCGGCCGGAGAGCAGGGCGCCGACCAGCGCCACGCCCGTCATCACCGCGAAGATCGCCGTGAACGGGGCCACCGGCACCGAACCGCCGCCCTCCGTCCCCACCGGCGAACCGCCGCCCAGGCCCGCGAACAGCACCCCGGCCAGGCCGATCAGCAGCACGTTGCCCAGCGCGTCGCTCAGCTGGAGCGAGGAGGAGTTGACCCCGGCCTCCTCCGGCGCCGAGAGCTTCATCATCAGCACGCTGATGCTGGCCACCGCCAGCCCCATCCCGGCCCCGCCGACCGCCCAGGCCGCCGCCGCCACCCAGACCGGCACCGCCGGGACGAGCACCAGCGCCGCCCCCGCGATCGACACCGCCGTCAGCACGAAGCCGAACCGGATCATCGCCTCCCGGTGCGCCTGCGCCCCCGGCAGCCCCTGTAGCCACGAACCCACCGCCCAGGAGAGCCCGCCACTGGTCAGCGTCAGCCCGGCCATCGTCGGCGACAGCCCGCGCTGGGTCACCATCATCAGCGGGATGAACGCCTCCGCCGCGAAGAACGCCCCCGCCGCGATCCCGCGCAGCAGGATCACCGTCGGCAGCCCGCGGGCCGCCCGCAGCGCCCCCGGCGGCAGCAGCCGCACCACCGCGGGGCCCAGCAGCGCCGCCCCCGCCACGGCCGGCAGCAGCCCGATCAGGTCGAGCCGCTGGCCCGCGTACTGGAGCAGCCCCGCACCGAGCGCGGCCATCGCCGCCCGCACCGTCCTGGCCCGGTCGAACTCCTTGGCCTCGGCGGGCGGTTGGGCCCGCTCGGAGCGCCGCAGCGCCGGACCCATCACCGCCAGCGGCAGCAGGATCAGCACCGGCACCGCCAGGAACACCCACCGCCAGCCCAGGTGCTGGGTCACCGCCCCCGAGACCACCGGCCCGACGATCGAGGGCAGCACCCAGGCCGCCGAGAAGGCCGCGAACACCGACGGCCGCAGCCGCTCCGG
This sequence comes from Kitasatospora sp. NPDC051853, assembly GCF_044452665.1. NCBI lineage: Bacteria > Bacillati > Actinomycetota > Actinomycetes > Kitasatosporales > Streptomycetaceae > Kitasatospora > Kitasatospora sp. NPDC051853. The sequence continues at coordinate 196,490 of NZ_JBITBY010000014.1, forward strand.
GAACGCCCGCCCCACCACCACGTAGAGCGCCACGATCACCAACCCGCCGCCGAGCCCCTGCACCGCCCGGCCCGCCACGAACATCCACATGTTCACGGCCGCCCCGGCCAGCACCAGCCCCGCGCCGAACACCGCGATCCCCGCGAACAGCGGCCCGACCGGCCCCCGCCGGTCCGACCACTGCCCGGATATCACCAGCGCGAACAGCGTCGAGGTGAAGTACCCGGAGAACGCGAAGGCGTACAGCCCCAGCCCGCGCAGGTGCTCCGCCGCCACCGGCATCGCGGTGTTCACCGCCGTCGCCTCGAAGGCCAGCAGCAGCACCACCGAGACGATCCCCAGCGTCAGCGCCCGGTACGGGCCGCTGAGCACACCGCCCGCGTCCTCGAGAGGTGGTTCGTGGACGGTCTGGGTGGCGCTGCCGGCTGCTGTGGTCATGCCCGACATCGTAAGTGCCGTCCGCCGAAATGACCCCTGACCTGCAGGTCCGTTCCCACTACCCCGCAGGTCCTAGGCCCACGTAGGCCCACGCCGGCGCCGCCGTCAGTGCAGCACCTTCAGCCCCACCACACCGCCGAGGATCAGCACCAGACAGGTCACCCGGGCCGCCGTCACCGCGTCCCCCATGACGGCCATCCCGTACACCGCCGTCCCGATCGCCCCGATCCCGACCCAGACCGCGTACCCCGTCCCCAACGGGATGCTCTTCATCGCGTACGCCAGCCCGCCCATGCTCAGCACCAGGGCCACCCCGAACACCACACTCGGCACCAGCCGGGAGAACCCCTTCGACGCCTCCAGGGCGACGGCCCACACGGTCTCCAGCACACCGGCAACGATCAACACGATCCAGGCCACGACGGGCACTCCTCGCAGTAGGTCTCGACATCACTACTGCGCCGTCTTGTCGTTCCGGGTACGACGCGCCTCGTCCGGGGTGATCACTCACCTGCCTCCGAGGCTAGCACGCGCCTCTCGCGCACCGTGCAACAGACAATTCACATTCGGGGATTGACGAGGACTCACTCCATCCGCCACCATGAATTCACACAGCGCCCCGGGAATTCCGGGCCAGGACGACAGGAGCAGGCCATGAGCAGGAAGACGGTGGCGATCGCAGCGCCCCGCACCTGTGCCGCTCCCTGTTGTCGCTCCTGTCGCTGACCTCCCCGTTTTCCGCCGGCAGCCGTCACCGACCTGCCGTCACCCCTTCACGGCCGTGTGCCCGAGTGGTTGAGGGAACCGCCTGCAAAGCGGTGTACACGGGTTCGATTCCCGTCATGGCCTCCATTTGCCGAATTCACCCGACCTCCTCCCGGCGGGTGAATTCGGCATGCCATTTTCCAGGAATTGCCGAACACCACCGGAAAAAGCCGGGGCCCGGCCGCAGGATCTCTCCTGCGGCCGGGCCCCGGCCGTTCTCCGGCAAGTACCGCCCGGCCGACCCCTCGGTCAGCCGATCAGTGGATCAGTCGATCACCGGCGGGTTGGCCTTCCCGCCGGTACGCCAAGTGTCCTCGTCCTCGACCAGGTAGTCCGGACGCTGACCGTTCTTGTCCTTCTTCTTGCCACCGGCAGCACCCATCCCAGGCATGCCCGCAGCACCGGCCGCACCACCGCGCGCCCCGCCGCCCTGGCCGAGACCCGAACCGCCCTGGGTGAACGAACGCCCACTGGCCCCACCGGCCTTGGCACCACCGACCGTCCCGCCCTCACGACGGACCAGACTCGGCTTGCCGCCACCGGCCTTGCCACCGCCGGCACCCGCGGCACCGCCACCCGGCATACCGCCCATCCCGGGCATGCCCTGACGGCCCGACCCGGCACCACCGCCGGCACCACCGGCACCGGCACCACGGCCGCCGCCCGCACCACCAGCACCGGCACCGGCACCGGCACCACCACGGCCCGCGCCACCGGTGATCCCACGACCACCACCGGCACCACCGCCACCGATGCCGCGGCCACCACCGCCACCGCCAATACCCGGCAGCCCCACCGGCGGCAGCCCGCCGCCGCCACCGCCACCACCGCCGCCACCCGGCCCGGTCGGCACCGTCGGCACGTTGTGCCCCGGCGTCGGCAAGGTCGACACCGGCGGCACCACACTGTCCAGCCGCGGACCACCCGGCAACGGCCGCGTCGTCCCCGGCAGGGTGTTGTCCGGCGTGTGCGGACCGCCCGGCGTACCCGGCAGGTTAGGCGACTGCGGACTGTCCGGCTTCGGCATCCCGGGCGTGCTGCCGGGCGGCGTCCAGCCGGGCCTGTCGTTACCACCCGGGTTGTTCGGGGAGGGCGGCGCGATGTTGGGCTGCGGCTTCACCTGCGGGGGCGTCTGCGTGGGCGTCGGCTCCGACGGGAAGGGCCTGAGCCTGTCGTTACGGTCTTCCTCGAGCGGCGGTTCGCCCAGGAAGTCGACCGCCGACTGGTACTGCGGAGCCAGGTGCTCCATCACCACGATCGCGCGCTGATGGGCGATCTCGGTGGCCGACAGCTCGTCATAGTTCTTGTTGACCGCGGCGGCCCGGTCCATGTTCGCCGCAAGGTCCGCCTTGAACTGGGCGTCGGAGCGCTGGCCGAGGTCACCGACCAGCTTGATGCCACTCTCGAGGCGGCTGGGGACCTCGATGTCCCCCATCTTGGACTTGCTCTGCTCCAGCACCTTGCCTGCGAATTCCATCGCACTGGAGGTGCGGACGGCGTAGCTCGCGGTGTTGGTCAGGCTGGTCTGGATGCGGGCGGCCGCCTGGGTGAACCCCTCGGACGCCTTGCCCTCCCAGCTCTGCAGCGCATGCTGGACGGCCTTCTGCAAGTCGTCGGCGGCAGCCCGGAGCTCGGCGTCGACGTTCTTCCAGTGGTCGGAGACCTCCCTGAGACGCCCCGGGTTGGAGCCGCTCAGCATGTTCTGAAGCGGGATCAGCGCGTGGTCCTCGAAGTACGAACGGCTTCCCATGTCAGTCTGCCTTCTGGGAGTTCATGACGGACTTCTGCTCGTACTCGGTACCACGGTAGTTCTCGTTGACCTGCTGGGTCTTGTCCCCGAACTCGTTGATCAGCGTGTTCAGGTCCGAGATGGTCCGGGCAAGGAACGATTGCATGTTGCCGTGCGCGTCGGCCAGCGCCTTGGCCTCCTTGAAGCCGGAGCCGCCGAAGTCGTTCTGCGCGACCACGGTGTTGTACTTGCTGCTGTTGGCGGTCTGGCCGAGGTTCTGCTGGAGTGCACGCAGTCGCCTGACCACCGCCTCCAACTCATCGGTGTTGACCCGGTATCCGTTCGACATCCGGCTCCTCCCCCTGGAGTGTCTGCTTCCCCGTCTGACTGGCACGGACGCTGCTGACGCCCGGTCGACCGGTTGTTGTCACGCGGTCAGGACGTTCGATCGTATCGCTTGTACGGAGTGCCCTGACACACCCTCAGCGTCACTGATTGCCACCGGATCCGTAAGGATTCTGGTACGGCGGCTGGTTGCCCTGCTGTGGGTACCCGGACGGCGGCGGCTGCTGACCGTAAGGCTGGTTCGGGTACGGCGGCTGTGCGGCCGGGTAGCCGTACGGCGCCTGGCCGGGTGGCGGGGTGAGCTGCGGAGCAGCAGCGGCACGGCGGCGCTTCGACGCCCGGACGATCAGCACCACAATCAGGATGAACACCAGCAGCAGGCCGAGGAGCACGGCACCGCCGATGGCCAGACCCTTGCCCAGGAAGGAGAAGCTCTCCGAATCCTTCACATCCGCGGTCGAGCCACCGGGGGTATCGCCGCCGCCCAAGCTGGGCGCGGGTGAAGCCGCACCGGACGGACTGTTAGACGCAGCCGATCCGCTGGATGCCTTGAGTGGCCCCTGAGCCGAGCCTGCCGGAATGTCCTGGGTCAGCGCCTCGTACGGGCGGATGCACCCGTATCCGTAGTGAGCGTCGGGCAGTTGAGTGCCGCTTGGCGCCTTGGCGGACTTCACCAGCCGGTTAGCAATCTGGCCGGCGGTCAGGTCGGGATACTTGGCACGAAGGAGCGCCGCCGCACCGGACGCGTACGCCGTAGCAGAGGAAGTCCCGTCAGCCACGCAGTACTTGTTCCCGTTGCAGTTGCCTGCGGAGACGATGTCCACGCCCGGCGCGGCGAGCAACACCTCGGGGCCGTAGTTGGACTTGGCCCAGATCTTGCCAGACTTGTCGACGGCACCGATGGCAAGGACACCAGGTGTATTGCCTGGGGACTCGATCGGGGTGGTCCCGCTGTTCCCCGCCGCAACCACCACGAGGACATCCTTGGAAAGCGCGTACTCGACAGCGCTGACCATCTTCGGGGTCGAGGTCCCGGGGCGCCCCTGGGAGATGTTGACCACCTTGGCCCCGTGGTCCGCAGCCCATCGGATGCCGTCCGCGACACCGCTGGCCTCATCCGCTGCGGCCTTGTAGATCGGGAGGATCTTCGCCCCAGGGGCAACCCCGATCACACCCTCACCGGCCCCGTGCCCCTTGCCGGCGATGATTGCGGCCATCGATGTACCGTGACCGGCAGACCCGTTCGTCTCCCTGCCCTGGCCGCCCGGGTCGTAGCCCGGCAGTATCTGCCCCGCCAGGTCCGGGTGGTTGGGGTCCACACCCGAGTCGATGACCGCGACGATGACACCGTCGCCCTTGCTGACCGACCAGGCTTTCTCCAGGCCAAGCTGCTGAATCGGCCACTGGGCATCCCGCACCGCGTCTGCCGAGGCCAGCGGAGCCCCTGCCAACAGCAGCCCACCCGCCAACGTCGTGGCACCGAGCGCGCGCCAAGTCCTATTGAGCGTCATCCCTACCCCGTACCCCGTCAGTTGGACACCACGGCCGCACCGTCAGGGCACGGACCACTCGATCGTATCGCCCGACCAACTACGCCGGGCAGGAGGCCACATGGCTACACAAAATCCGCAGTAACACCACCGGTGCCGGGACGGCCGGTCGCTGCAGGGATCTTGTCGAAGACCATCTGCGTGACGTTCCGAGCGACTCCGCAGAGGTCCGGCTTGGAGCCGTCCTTGGCATAGTTGACGATCTCGATCCGAACCGCGTTGTCGCCGAACTCATTGATGCTGTTCAACTGCACGACGACGTAGCACTGGTCGCGCCGCCCTTCCTTGTCCTTGCCCAGCTTCTGGGAGGCCCGGTTACCGCCGATCCGAAGCTTGGTGCCGTCACCTCCCTGGTCCTGGAGGCCCTGCTCGTAGCGGATCGACATGACGTCGACGGCGAGCTGGGTCTTCTTCGTGGAGACCACGCAGTAGTTGCCGCCTCCGGCCAGCGTTCCCTCCATCTCGTCATTGGTGACCCGGTTGATGTCCGAGGCGTTGAAGAGGGTGCAGATCTCCACCGACTTGGTCTTCTTCTGCTGGGTCACCGGCTCGCCGTTCCCCGGGTCGACCGTCTCCTCCGCCACCGGAAGCTTCACGGCCGGCTCGGTGGAGTCCGAGCTGACCCCGTTCAGGGCGGAGCAGCCCGTCAGGGCGAGCGACAGCAGGGCAACGGCCGCAAAGGTGGCAGGTCGGCGCATGGCTTCGGTCCTCGTTCCGTTCGGTCCGGCGAGCGCGGGGCGCGCGCGAACCACGGAGCCCCCCGGCCGGTACTGGTTGTCTACGGGACGTCACCCTAGCGGGCGTGGTTCCGTCAGGCGGTGATGGCGTCCTCGGGGAGGATGGGGAGGCGGGCGACGGGGAGGCCGGTGGCGGCGCGGACGGCGGCGGCCACCGCGGCGGGGGCGGCGACGGCGGGGACGGCGCTGACGGCCTTGGCGCCGAAGGTGGCGACCACGTCGCGTTCCTCGAGGAGGGCGGCGATGCGGACCTCGGGGGTGTCGAGGGCGGTGGGGAGGCGGTAGCCGGTGAGGGAGGGGTTGAGGAGGCGGCCGCCCTCGGTGCGGAGGTCCTCCAGCAGCGCCAGGCCGACGCCCTGGGCGACCCCGGCCTCGATGCGGTCCTCGATCTGACGGGGGTTCAGGGCCCGGCCGACGTCCTGGGCGACGGTCACGTCGACCACCCGGACCGCGCCGAGCTCGATGTCCACGTCGACGACGGCCCGCATCGCGCAGAAGGCGATGGAGACGAAGGCGTCCCCCTGCCCGTTCTCGTCCAGCGGTTCGGTCGGGTGCGGGCGGCACTGGGCGGTGGCCCAGAGCTCCTTGCCCTCCAACGCCTCCGTCACCGGCATGCCGAGCACGCCGTCGTAGGAGGAGATCTTGCCGTCGGCGATGGTGAGCAGCTCGACCGACATGCCGAAGTTGGCGGCGATCGGCTGGAGCAGCTGGTGACGGACCATCACGGCCGCCCGCTCCACCGCGCCGCCGCTGACCCAGGTGTGCCGTCCCCGCGCCGACGGGCCCGCCGCCGACTGGTCGCTGTCGACCGGGGCGATGTAGACCTCGGAGACGCCGAGCACGGACTGGACGATCTGCCGGGCCAGGGTGGCGAAGCCCTGGCCGACGTCGACGGCGGCGCAGATGACGGTGGCGTGGTCACCGCTGACCCGTACCGTCGCCGTGGAGACCTCGTCCTCGCCCTCGGCGCCGAGCATGTGGACCATGCCGAGCGCGTAGCCGATGCCGCGCCGGACGGCGGCCGGGTCACCGGCGCCGCCCGGACCGCCGGGCAGCAGCCACTCGCTGTCCGGGTCGTCGACCGGCAGCGCGGGCAGCGGGGCGGTGGAGACGGCGTCGAGCAGGGCGGCCACCGGCGCGGGGCAGGTGACGGCCTGTCCGGTGGGCAGCGGGTCGCCCGTCGCCATGGCGTTGCGCCGCCGGATCTCCACCGGGTCGACGCCGATCCGCGCCGCGAGCTGGTCGAGTTGGGACTCGTACGCGAAGCAGGTCTGCAGGGCGCCCTCGCCGCGCATCCGCCCGGCGGGCGGGTTGTTGGTGCGCACGGCCCAGGCGTCCACGAAGACGTTGGGGCAGGTGTAGGGGCCGACCGAGAAGGCGGTGGCGGCGGCCAGCGCCTCCGCGGAGACCTCGGCGTAGGCGCCGCCGTCCAGCAGGATCTGCGCCTCGACCTTGACCAGTCGGCCCTCGGCGTCGGCGTGGTGGCGGTAGCGCAGCAGGGCGGGGTGCCGGCTGGTGTGGCTGTGGAAGGACTCCTCGCGGGTGAGGGTCATCTTCACCGGGCGGCCGGTGCGCAGGGCGAGCAGGGCGAGCACGACCTGGAAGGAGAGGTCCTCGCGGTCGGCGGTGGCGCCGGGCACGCCGGTGGCGACCAGGCGGACCCGGTCGGGTTCCAGGCCGAGGCAGGCGGCGGTGCGGTCGCGGTCGCCGTGCGGGTCGGTGGAGGAGAGGTGGAGTTCGACGCCGCCGTCGGGGCGGGGCACGGCGAGGCCGGCCTCGGCGCCGATCGGGGCCGGGTCCTGGCGGCCGACCTGGTAGAGGCCCTCGACCACGATCTCGCCGACCGCCTCGGGGTCGCCGGTGCGCAGCGGGAGGTGGCGGAAGAGGTTGCCGTCGGGGTGCAGCGGCGGGCAGGTGAAGGACTGCTCGGGGTCGGTGACGGGCTCCAGCAGCTCGTACTCGACCACGATCGAGGCGGCGGCCAGCCGGGCGGTGTCGGGGTGGTCGGCGGCGACGGCAGCGACCGGTTCGCCGTGGTGGCGGACCAGTCCGTCGGCGAGCACCGGCCGGTCGCCGAGGCCCCGGCGGTCCGTCAGGCCCTCGACGGCGACGGAGGGCAGGTCGGCGGCGGTGACCACGGCGTGCACGCCGGGGACGGCCAGGGCGGCGCTGGTGTCGACCGAGACGATCCGGGCGTGCGGGTGCGGGGAGCGCAGCACGGCGCCCCAGAGCAGGCCCTCGGCCCAGAGGTCGGAGGCGTAGGGGTAGATGCCGAGCGCCTTGGGCAGCGCGTCGCTGCGCCGGGCGGACGTGCCGAGGCCGAACGGCTCGGTGCCGTCCGGGAGTTCGGCCTCCCCCGTGGTGGGCGCCGCCGGGGCGGTGAGGTCGGTGGGCGAGCTCATGCGCGATCGTCCTCGGGGTGCCGGATGCCGTGCGGCGGAGTGGTGCCGTCGTGGGCCTGGGCGGACGCCGGGTCGTACCCGGGCCGGTAGCCGCCGTCGAAGGCCTGGTAGGTCTGCTCGAAGCCGCCCTCGTAGACCGTGCCCTGGTCGAGGCCCTGGCCAAGACCCTGGCCAAGACCCTGGTCGAGGCCGTGGTCGAAGCCCTGGCCGGGGCCCTGCTCGTAGCCGGGGTCGTACGCGGTGCCGTGGGCCGGGGTCGGGACGTACGGCGTGCCGTGCGCCGGGGTCCCGGTGGCGGCGGGGCCGTCGTAGGCGGTGCCGTGGGCGGGGGTGGCCTCGCCCTGGACGGGCTCGTAGACGGCGTCGTGGCCCGGGTCGTACGGGGCCGGGTCGAAGCCGGGGCCGTACGGGGCGCCGGCCGGGAAGCCCGGTTCGTAGACGCCGGTCTGATGGGTGGTCAGACCGTACTCGGGGAGGGCCGGTTCGGCCTCCACCCAGACCTCGGAGTCGGCGTAGAGCGGCAGTTCACCGGCCGTCGGCAGGTCCGCGACGGCGGCGGCCACCTCGGCGGCCTCGGCCTCGGCCCCGGCGGCGGAGCCAGAAGCGGCGGCGGGCTGCTCGCCCGCCGCAGCGGCCTCGGCGGCGGCCAGCGCCTCCTCCTCGGCCAGCCCGCGGGCCTCCGCCACCGTCTGCACGGCGGCCAGCACGCCCTGGTAGCCGGTACAGCGGCAGAGGTTGCCGCAGAGCGCCTGCCGGGCCTCGACCTCGCTGGGCCGGTGGTTGCGCTGGAGCAGGTCGTGGACGGCCATCGCCATGCCGGGGGTGCAGTAGCCGCACTGCACCGCGCCGGAGTCGGCCAGCGCCTGCTGGACGTCGCTGGCCGAGCCGTCCGCGCTCAGGCCCTCGACGGTGGCGATCTCGCTCTCCGAGGCGAGCGCCGCCGGCACCAGGCAGCCGGCCACCAGCTGGCCGTCCACCTGCACCGAGCAGGCCCCGCACTCGCCCTGTTCGCAGCCGTCCTTGGCCCCGGCCAGGCCGAGCCGCTCGCGCAGCACGTAGAGCAGGCTCTCACCGATCCAGGCGTCGCTGACGGGCCGCTCGAAGCCGTTGACCCGCAGTGTGTACGAGGCGGTGGGGCGCAGGTCGCCACCGACCGCGCCGCCGAACGCGGAGCCGAGGCCGTCGCTCACCAGATCCGTCACTTCAGTGCCCTTCCCAGCGCCCGTCGGGCCAGCACGGATACGGTACGCCGCAGCCGGGCCGCGGCGGCCGGGGCCCCCTCCCCCTCCAGTGCCCCGTCGGGGACGCAGGCGGCGGCCACGTACTCGCCGAAGGCGGCCGCGGCGGCCGGGTCGATGGCGTCGGCGGCCTGGTCGCCGCGGGCGTCCCAGTCGATGCAGCCGGCCACCCAGGCCTCGGCCTCCAGCGGGCGCAGCGGTACGGGGGCGACGGCGCCGACGGCGCAGCGCACGGCCCGGCGGGCCGGGTCGAGCACCAGGGCGACGGAGGCGGTGGCGCGGGACGGGCCGCTGCGGCCGGTGGCCTTCAGGAAGACCTGGGGGGCGTGCAGCAGCGGGACCCGCACCCAGGTGAGCAGCTCGCCGGGGCGGACCGGGTCCAGGCCGGTGAGCAGGTGGCTGACCGGGACCTCGCGGCTGCCGCCGGGCCGGGCCAGGGTGACGGCGGCCTCCAGCGCGGCGAGCACCGGCAGGGTGTCGCCGCCGGGGGCGGCGGTGGCGACGTTGCCGCCCAGGGTGCCGACGTTGCGGATCTGCGGGGGCCCGGCGGTGCGGGCCGCGTCGGCCAGCGCGGGGATCAGCGCGGCGAAGTCGGGCCGGTCCATCCGGGCGAAGGTGAGGCCCGCGCCCAGGACGGCGGTGCCGCCGTCCTCGTAGCGCCAGCCCCGGAGTTCGGTGATCCGGCCGAGGCCGATCAGCGCGGCCGGGCGGAGCCGTCCGGCGTTGACCGCCTCCATCAGGTCGGTGGCCCCGGCCACCGGCACCGCGCCGGGTGTGGCGGCGAGCGCCTCGACGGCCTCGTCGAGCGAGGCCGGCAGCATGATCGTCCGGTTCACCAGGAATCCACCGTGCTCCACTTGCTCATCAACTGCCCCGCCGTCCCCCGGCGGTGTGTGGCCTGGCCCGTAGGGTACGGGCGATCGGTGCGGGTTGGGCAACTCTGGCACACAAAGCTTGGTGATCATTTCCTGGCCCGCGAACAAGCTGTGTCAATCCCGGACGAATCCAGGCACAGAACGATCCGATCCGGCGGCCACCGGATCGGATCTTCATCTGTTGTTGACGTCCGGGCCTCCGTCAGGAGTTCCCGGAGGCTTCCCACACTCCGTCAGGAGTCCTTCGGCCCGTCGAGTGGACGCCCGAGCACGCCGGGGCGCTTCTGCCAGGGGTGCGGGCCGCCCGGGGGGCGGTACTCCACGCCGAGCGCGTCCAGCCGCGCGTAGTGCGCCGCCATCCGCCGCTCGAAGCCCTCCCAGTCCCGCTCGGCCGGCGCGGGCAGCGCCGACCAGGCCACCTCGGAGAACGCGGCCAGCCGCGGGAAGGCCCGGAAGTCCACGTCCCGGGCGTCGTCCATGAACTCGGTCCAGATGTTGGCCTGGGTGCCGAGCACGTGCGCGGCGGCCGCCTCGTCCAGCTCCGCCGGGACGGGCTCGAAGCGGTAGACGTCCTCCAGCGTGCGGACGAAGCCGACCGGGATCGGCTCCTCCTCCCCCGCCCCCTGCCGGTGGTCCAGGTAGACGTGCGTCTCCGGGCACATCACCACGTCGTGCCCGGCCCTGGCCGCCTCGATGCCGGCCTCGAAACCCCGCCAGGAGGAGACCGCGGCGCCGTCCGCCAGCCCGCCCTCCAGGATCTCGTCCCAGCCGATCAGCCGGCGGCCGCGCTCGGCCAGCCAGGTGTCGAAGTGCCGGATGAAGTGGCTCTGCAGCTCGTCCTCGTCCTTCAGCCCGAGCTCGCGGATCCGGGCCTGGGCGGCCTCGCTCTCCCGCCACTGCGCCTTGCTGCACTCGTCCCCACCCAGGTGCACGAACTGCGAGGGGAAGATCTCCAGCACCTCCTCCAGCACGCCCTCGAAGAACCGCAGGGTGGCCTCGGAGACGTTCAGCACGTTGTCGCTGACGCCCCAGTCGGTCCAGACCCCGAGCGCGGCGGTGTCCACCACGTCGGTGTTGCCCAGCTCCGGGTAGGCGGTGACGGCGGCCTGCGAGTGGCCCGGCAGGTCGATCTCCGGCACCACGGTGATCTGCCGGGCGTCCGCGTACGCGACGATCTCCCGCAGGTCGTCCTGGGTGTAGAAGCCGCCGTGCGGCCGGTCGTCCCGGCGGTCCGCCGCCCGGAAGCCGACCATCGACCGCTCCCGCCAGGAGGCCACCTCGGTCAGGCGCGGGTAGCGCTTGACCTCGATCCGCCAGCCCTGGTCGTCGGTCAGGTGGAAGTGCAGCACGTTCAGCTTGTGCGCCGCCATCAGGTCGATGAAGCGGAACACGCCCGCCTTCGGCATGAAGTGCCGCGAGACGTCCAGCAGCACGCCGCGCCAGCCGAACCGGGGCGCGTCCTCGATCTCCGCGTACGGGAGCTCCCAGCCGGTCCGGCGCAGCGGGGCGGTGCGGAAGGCGTCGGCGCCGAGCAGCTGACGGAGCGTCTGGGCACCGGCGAAGGCGCCGGCCGTGGTGCTCGCGGAGAGCAGCACGCCGTCCGGGCCGACGGCGAGGCGGTACGCCTCGGGGGCGGCGGCCGTGTCCAGCCGCAGCTCGATGCCGCCGGGGGCGGCGGGGAACGGAAGGCCGGTGGCGGCGCCGAGGACGGTGCGCAGCCAGGCCGCGACCGGGGCCAGCTCGGGCGCGGCGGTCAGGCCGGTGCCCGTGTCGAGGGCGTAGGCACCGGGGGTCTCGGGGCGGATGACACTCAGCGGGGCAGGGATGAGGTCCATGACCTGCATCCTGCCCCGCTGACACCCGAGTGGCATAGACCACTCGGGGAAGTGTTCTGCATACCGCTACCGGCTACTTCTTGTCGTCGTCCCCGCCGCCCTGCGGGCCGCCGATGCCGTCGTAGATCTCCTTGCACATCGGGCAGACCGGGTACTTCTTCGGGTCCCGCCCGGGCACCCAGACCTTGCCGCAGAGCGCGACCACGGGGGATCCGGAGAGCGCGCTCTCCATGATCTTGTCCTTCTGGACGTAGTGCGCGAAGCGCTCGTGGTCGCCGTCCCCGTTGGAGACCTGGGGGACGGGCTCGACCAGGGTGCCGGTACCGAGGCCGCGCTCGGGCTCAAGAGTGCTCATGACGCTCAAGTCTATGGGCCCGCCGAACCGAACAGAAGGCACGCGCCCGCAGCCCGCGCCGCCGGGGCCGCCTCAGTTCAGCGTCGGGTCGTCCGGGTACGTCGCCAGCACCGCCAACGGCCCCCGCTGACGCCGCAGCACCGCACGCCAGAGCCGCTCCGGCTCCGGCGAGAAGATGTCCCCGGGCTCGCAGTCGACCAGGTACCAGGCGCCCTCGGCGATCTCGGACTCCAGCTGCCCCGGCGACCAGCCCGCGTAGCCGGCGAAGACCCGCAACCCGCCCAGCTCCCCGGCCAGCACCTCGGGCGGGGCCTCCAGGTCGACCAGCCCGATCGCCCCGTGCACCCGTCGCCAGCCCAGCGGCTCGACCCCACCCGGTTCCCCCGGGACGACGGCCACCGCCAGCGCGGAGTCCAGGCCGACCGGGCCGCCCTGGAAGACCACCGGCATCGCCCCGGCCAGCGCGGACCAGCCGTCCAGCACGGCGGCGACCTCGATCGGGGTGGGGTGGTTGAGGACCACGCCGAGCGCGCCCTGCGCGTCGTGGTCCAGCAGCAGCACCACCGCCCGGGAGAAGTTGGGGTCGGTGAGCAGCGGGGTCGCGACCAGCAGTCGGCCGGTGTGCGAGGAGGCCGGGGTCATGCCCACATGATCCCCCAGTCCGGCCCGACCGGGGCGGACAACACGGGAAGCCCCGACACGCCGTGGGCGAACACCCGTACGGCCGTACCGCGCCGCCGTGTCGCCGCCGTGGAGGTACCGGGGAGGCGACCATCACCACTAGGGCGCAAGGGAACCATCCGCCCGCCCATTACCATCTACAGGTGGTGGAAGGGCATTCGCCGAACGGCGGAAGTTCCTTCCACTCGCGTTTGCCCTGCTCCGCAGCCGCTTCCTCCCCCAGTCACCCCGGATTGCGAGAACGATGACCGACGACGTCCTGCTGGTTCACGGCGGAAACCCGCTCGAAGGCGAGATCCGCGTCCGTGGTGCGAAGAACCTGGTCCCGAAGGCCATGGTCGCCGCCCTGCTCGGCACGGGCCCCAGCAGACTGCGCAACGTCCCGGACATCCGCGACGTCAAGGTCGTGCGCGGCCTGCTGCAGCTGCACGGCGTGACCGTGCGCACCGGCGACGAGGAGGGCGAGCTCATCCTCGACCCCTCGCACGTCGAGAGCGCCAACGTCGCCGACATCGACGCCCACGCGGGCTCCTCCCGGATCCCGATCCTGTTCTGCGGCCCGCTGCTGCACCGCCTCGGCCACGCCTTCATCCCGGGCCTGGGCGGCTGCGACATCGGCGGCCGGCCGGTGGACTTCCACTTCGAGGTGCTGCGCCAGTTCGGCGCCACCATCGAGAAGCACCCGCAGGGCACCTACCTGGTGGCCCAGCAGCGCCTCCAGGGCACCAAGATCGAGCTGCCCTACCCCTCGGTCGGCGCGACCGAGCAGGTGCTGCTCACCGCGGTGCTCGCCGAGGGCGTCACCGAGCTGCGCAACGCGGCCGTCGAGCCCGAGATCGTCGACCTGATCTGCGTGCTGCAGAAGATGGGCGCGATCATCTCGATGGGCACCGACCGCACCATCCTGATCACCGGCGTGGAGGAGCTCGGCGGCTACACCCACCGCGCCCTGCCGGACCGCCTGGAGGCGGCCTCCTGGGCCTGCGCGGCGCTGGCCACCAAGGGCGACATCTACGTCCGCGGCGCGGACCAGATCCCGATGATGACCTTCCTGAACACCTTCCGGAAGGTCGGCGGCGCCTTCGAGATCGACGACGAGGGCATCCGGTTCTGGCACCCGGGCGGCGAGCTCAAGGCGATCGCCCTGGAGACCGACGTGCACCCCGGCTTCCAGACCGACTGGCAGCAGCCGCTGGTGGTCGCGCTGACCCAGGCCGACGGCCTCTCCATCGTCCACGAGACGGTGTACGAGTCCCGGCTCGGCTTCACCGGTGCGCTGAACCAGATGGGCGCCCACATCCAGCTCTACAGCGAGTGCCTCGGCGGCACCCCGTGCCGCTTCGGCGCGCGGAACTTCCAGCACTCCGCGGTGGTCTCCGGCCCGTCCAAGCTGATCGGCGCCGAGCTGGTCATCCCGGACCTGCGCGGCGGCTTCTCGTACCTGATCGCGGCGCTGGCGGCCGAGGGCACCTCCACGGTGCACGGCATCGACCTGATCAACCGCGGCTACGAGAACTTCATGGAGAAGCTCCGCGACCTGGGCGCCCAGGTCGAGCTGAAGAACGAGGAGCTGGTCGCGGTCTGATCCGCACCGCACGCACGACGACCGTGGCCGGTCTCCCCGAGGGGAGACCGGCCACGGTCGTGAGTGCTACCAGGGGCGTCACTTGCCCTTGGCGGCCTCCTTCAGCTTCGAACCGGCGCTGACCTTGGCGCTGTAGCCGGCCGGGATCTGGATCGGGTCGCCGGTCTGCGGGTTACGAGCGGTACGGGCGGCACGGTGGGTGCGCTCGAAGGTCAGGAAGCCGGGGATGGTGACCTTCTCGTCGCCCTTGGCGACGACCTCGCCGACGACCTCGGCGAAGGCGGCCAGAACGGCGTCGGCGTCCTTGCGGGTCACCTCGGCGCGCTCCGACAGAGCGGCCACCAGCTCACTGCGGTTCATGTGTACTCCTGTGGTCTGTTCGCGTTGCGGTGTGCGGGGGCCCCTCGGTCGTCCCGCCGGGCCACCATCGCTGGCGGCTGCCGGGCCGCTGGTCCGCACACTGTGCTCGTTCAGGCGAGGGTTGGTCAGGGGTCGGGCTTGCACCCCGAAGCGCCTCAAACCGCACTGCCTGGGTACGAATCCTGCCCCGACCGGCACTGAGAAAGCCAATCGGACCCCGGCGCGGTTGACCCGAACAGCGCCCGCCGGACGGAGGTGTGACGCCCCGTCGGCTCCGGCGGACCGGAGCGGGCGGCTGCCCGGGTGGACATGCCGAGGGCCCAGGGGGACGTTCCGTACTTGTCGGACACGCCTGCCCCGTGCAGGGCTACCGTACGCCCTGCCACCGACAAGCCCAAACACGCCCCTTCCCCTTGTGTCGCAAGGGTTCGGGGCGGGCGGGCCCGGGTAGGGTGGCCGGCCGGCCGCCGGACCCTCCGCGCGGGAGGTCCGGAGCCGGGCCGTCACCCCGCCCGAGCTGCGGCTGGATCAGAGCTGAACGGCCGGGAACGACGTGGTGTCCAGGGTGCCGACGATGCCCGGGGTGGGCGGGGCGGGGGCCGGCTCGGTCTCGCCGCGGGCGGCCAGCGCGGCCTCCCGGACGGCGGCGGCCACGGTCTTGGCCACGTCGGGGTGGAAGACGCTGGGGATGATGTAGTTCGGGTTCAGCTGGTCGTCGGCGACCGTGGTGGCCAGCGCCCGGGCGGCGGCCAGCATCATCTCGGTGTTGACGGTGCGGCTCTGGGCGTCCAGCAGGCCGCGGAAGACGCCGGGGAAGACCAGCACGTTGTTGATCTGGTTCGGGAAGTCGCTGCGGCCGGTGGCCACCACGGCGGCGGTCTGGCGGGCCACCGCCGGGTCCACCTCCGGGTCCGGGTTGGCCAGGGCGAACACGATCGCGTTGTCGGCCATGGTGGCCAGGTCGTCGCCGTCCAGCACGTTCGGGGCCGAGACGCCGATGAAGACGTCGGCGCCGGCCACCGCCGCCTTGAGGCTGCCGGTGCGGCCCGAGCGGTTGGTGTGCTCGGCGATCCAGCGCAGGCTGTCGTTGAGGTCCTCGCGGCCCTCGTGGACCACGCCGTGGACGTCCGCCACGGTGGCGTGCTCGACGCCGGCCGCCAGCAGCAGCTTGAGGATGGCGGTGCCGGCCGCGCCCGCGCCGGACATCACCACGCGGATCTCGGAGATCGGCTTGCCGACCACCTTGAGGGCGTTGGTGAGCGCCGCCAGCACCACGATCGCGGTGCCGTGCTGGTCGTCGTGGAAGACCGGGATGTCCAGGGCCTCGCGCAGCCGGGCCTCGATCTCGAAGCAGCGCGGGGCGGAGATGTCCTCCAGGTTGATCCCGGCGAAGCCGGGGGCGATCGCCTTGACGATGGCGACGATCTCGTCGGCGTCCTGGGTGTCCAGGCAGATCGGCCAGGCGTCGATGCCGGCGAAGCGCTTGAACAGCGCGGCCTTGCCCTCCATCACCGGCAGGGCGGCCTTCGGGCCGATGTTGCCCAGGCCCAGCACGGCCGAGCCGTCGGTGACCACGGCGACGCTGTTGCGCTTGATGGTCAGGCGGCGGGCGTCCTCGGGGTTCTCCGCGATCGCCATGCAGACCCGGGCCACGCCGGGGGTGTAGATCATCGAGAGGTCGTCACGGTTGCGGATCGGCAGCTTCGAGGACATCTCGATCTTGCCGCCGAGGTGCATCAGGAAGGTACGGTCCGAGACCTTGCCGATCGCCACGCCGTCGATCGCGCGCAGCTTCTCGACGATCTCCTCGCCGTGGGCGACCGAGGCGGCGGCCACGGTGACGTCGATCCGCAGGGCCTCCAGGCCGGAGGCGGTGACGTCCAGGCCGGTGACGGAGCCACCGGAGGACTCGACGGCGGTGGTGATCGAGCTCACCGCGTTGCCGGTGGCGGGCACCTCCAACCGGACCGTGATCGAGTTCGAGACACTGGGCACCGTCGCCATCGACGTCCTTCTTCCTGAAATCAACACTTTGTTGAATGCCTGCGCAGTCGGCATGCTAGACCTCGATCGTCGCACTCTCCAAGGGTTCGATAGAAATAACGTTCATTGAGTGTGCGGAGTCGACAAGGCTTCTTGCCCTCGGCGGGCGATGCGTTACATTGGACAAGGCACCGGCTCGATCCAAGCCCCCGGGCCCAACCTTCGTCCCTCAGAGGGACCACTTGCCGCGAGGCGAGCATGGCGGGTCGGTGTCATAGCTTCGAAGGCCCCCTCACCAAGTCCGGTGAGGGGGCCTTCCGCTGTTCCCGCGTCAGCTGGCGGTCCGTCAGCGCAGCAGCGCCGGCACCCCGTCCGCGTCCGGCAGGTCGTCCGGGCCGGAGAGCACGGTGAGCCGCTGGGTGGCCCGGGTCAGCGCCACGTACAGCACCCGCAGGCCCGCCTCGGACTCGCCCGCGATGCCGACCGGGTCGGCCACCACGGTGGCGTCGTACTCCAGGCCCTTGGCCTCCAGCGAGCCCAGCGCGACGGCCCGCTCGCCCAGCCCGGCCACCCAGCCGGCCGCCTCGGCCCGGCGGTCCATCGGGACCACCACCGCGACGGTGCCGTCCACCTCGGCCAGCAGCCGCTCCAGCTCGGCCCGGGCCGCCTTCGCGACCGCGGCCGGCTCGGTCGAGGCGACCGCGGCGAACCGCGGCGCCAGGCCGGTGGAGCGGACGGCGGTCGGCGAGGGGGTGCCGGGCGCGGCCAGCTCCAGCACCTTGGCCGCCACCTCGGCGATCTCCGAGGGGTTGCGGTAGTTGACGGTCAGGGTGTGGCGGCGGCGCGGCTTGCCGGCCAGCACCTCGTCCATCGCGGACTGCGCCTCCTGCGGGAACGGCCAGGAGGACTGCGCCGGGTCACCGACGATGGTCCAGGTGGCCATCCGGGCCCGCCGGCCGACCATCCGCCACTGCATCGGCGTCAGGTCCTGCGCCTCGTCCACGATCACGTGCGCGTACTCGGTGCGCTCCACCGGGACGCGCTCGCGCTGGCGGGACATCCGGTCGGCGTAGGTGGTCACCTCGTCCAGGCCGGTCAGCATGTCGACCGCGTCCACCTCGCGGACCTTGCGCACCGCCGCCTCGCCGAGCAGCAGCTGGAGCTCGTCCACCAGCGCCACGTCGTGCGCCGACAGCTCGCCGTCCCCACGGGCCGTCAGGTGCCGCCAGGAGTCGGCCAGCAGACGGGCCTCCTCCGGGGTGACGGCCCGTCGGGCGATCCGGTTGGTGTGCCGGGACTGCTTGAGGGTGGCCAGCACCCGACGGGGCGTCAGGGCGGGCCACCAGGCGTCCAGGAAGTCCAGGAACGCGGCCTCGTCCGAGACGTACTCGTCGAAGGCCTCCTTCTCCTCCTGGCGCTGCTCGCGCGCGTAGTGGTCGGACGGGCGCGGCAGGTGCCGGGTGGCCTGCTGCCAGAGCGCGTCCAGCAGCAGCCGGCGGGCGCGCGGGCGCAGCAGGTTGAGCGGGGTGCCGCCGCTGCCCACCACGTTGCCGCGCACCGCCTTGAGACGGCCGGCGTCCAGGCGCAGCGCCTCGCCGCGGGCGAAGACCTTCAGCTCGGTGGGCGCGCCCAGCTCCAGGGCGGCCCGGGCGGCCCGGCGGAGCAGCGTCACCATCCGGGCCGAGCCCTTCACGTGGGCGGTCTCCGGGGTGTCGTACCGGCTCGCCTCGATGCCGTCCACCAGGCTGCCGACCGCGCGGATCGCCACCTGGCCCTCCTCGCCCAGCGCGGGCAGCACGCCCTCGGTGTACGAGACCAGCAGGGCCGTCGGGCTGACCACCAGGATGCCGCCCGCGTACCGGCGGCGGTCCTGGTAGAGCAGGAAGGCGGCGCGGTGCAGCGCGACGGCGGTCTTGCCGGTGCCGGGGCCGCCGGTGACCAGGGTGGCGCCGGGCGCGGGGGCCCGGATCACCTCGTCCTGCTCCTTCTGGATCGAGGAGACGATGTCCCGCATGGTGTGGCTGCGGGCCCGGCCGAGCGTGGCCATCAGCGCGCCGTCGCCGACCACTGCCAGCTCCTCGCCGCCCAGGGTCGGCGTCAGGTCCGGGCGGAGCAGGTCGTCCTCGACGCCGATCACCCGGCGGCCCTTGGAGCGGATCACCCGGCGGCGGATCACCCGGCCGGGCTCGACCGGGGTGGAGCGGTAGAACGGCGCGGCGGCCGGGGCCCGCCAGTCGATCACCAGCGGGCCGTACTCGGCGTCCAGCACGCCGAGCCGGCCGATGTGCAGGGTCTCGGCCACGGCCGGGTCGGCCGGGTCGAGCGGGGTCTGCGACGGGATCCCGTGCTCCTCCGGGGCGTCGGCCTGCTGGAGGTCGATCCGGCCGAACAGGAAGTCCTCGAACTCGGTGTTCAGCCGGTGCAGGTGCGCCCCGGCGCGGTACACCTGGGCGTCCCGCTCGGCCAGCGCGCCGGGCGTGCCGACGTGGACGCGCTTGGCGGCGTCCTCGAGGATGTACTCGGCCTCGGCGAGCTTCTCCTCCAACCGGCGGTAGACGGTGTCGAGGTGGCGCTGCTCCTCGGCGATCTCGCGGTCTCGGACGGTGTCTGAGTCTGTGCTGCTGTGCATGGCCTCGTTCAGTGGCGGCTGTGAACCTGCGGGAAAAAAGAGACGGACGGAAGATCCTACGCCCCGCACCCCGCCCAGCGGCAGACACCCGCTCACATCCCCTTCACCACCGGCACCCGGGCAGGTGGTCACACCGGGGGCGCGAGGAACTGCGCGAGTCCGGAAGGCGGACCAGCGCCAGATCGGGGCACGTCAGCCAGTTGCACGCGCTGCCGCTCCCCTACGCGTAGTTCCCCGAACCCCCGGGGTGACCGCCGCGGCCGTCAGCCGCCGCCGTACTTCTCCCCCGGCTCCGCCGACGGGTCCACCGCCAGGCGGTAGCCGCGCTTGACCACGGTGGCGACCAGGTTCGGGGTGCCGAGGGCCGCGCGCAGGCGGGCCATCGCGGTCTCGACGGCGTGCTCGTCGTTGCCGCTGCCGGGCAGGGCCCGGAGCAGTTCGGCGCGGGCCACCACCCACCCGGGGCGGCGGGCCAGGGCGCGCAGCAGGGCCATCCCGGCGGGCGGGACGGGTCTCAGCTCGCCGTCCACCAGGGCGGCCTGGCCGCGCAGCTCCAGCTGGTGCCCGGCGACCGAGAGGCGCCGTCCGCGCTCGGGGAGGCGGGCGGTGAGCAGCTGCACCATCGCGCCCAGCCGCATCCGTTCGGGCCAGACGGTGGCGATGTCGAGCTCCTCCAGCGGGGCCGCCGTCACCGGCCCGACGCAGACCGGCAGGACGTCCCGCCGCAGGGCGTGCAGCAGCTCCTCGGTGAGGCCGCGCTCGGCGGCCCGGTCGAGCAGGCTGATCGCCGCCGGGGCGGAGGTGAAGGTGATCGCGTCCAGTGCGCCGGAGCAGCAGGCGTCCAGCAGCCGGTCCAGCGGGGCGAGGTCGGCGGGCGGCAGCCAGCGGTAGACCGGCACCTCGACCACCTCTGCGCCCGCCGCCGTGAGCGAGTCGACGAAGTCCCGCTGCGGGGCGCCGTGCAGCTGGACGGCGATCCGCTTGCCCTCGACGCCCTGCTCCAGCAGCCGTTCCAGCACCTCCACCGAGGACTCCGAGGTGGCCGACCACTCCTCCCGCAGCCCGGCGGCCCGGATGGCGCCCTTGGCCTTGGGGCCGCGGGCCAGCACGGAGGCCTTGCCGAGCCGTTCGATCAGCTCGTCGCCGAGGCCCCAGCCCTCGGCGGCCTCGATCCAGCCGCGGAAGCCGATCCCGGTGGTGGCCACCGCGACGTCCGGCGGGTCGGCGACCAGCGCCCGGGTGGCGGCGAGCAGTTCGGTGTCGTCGGGCAGCGGCACGATCCGCAGCGCGGCGGCGCGCTGCACGGCGGCGCCCCGGCGCTGGAGCAGCGTGGCCAGCTCCTCGGAGCGCCGGGCGGCGGTGATGCCGACGGTGAATCCGGCCAGCGGCGGCACCGGATCGACGGATTGAGGGGCCGTCAGTTCGTCCATGACTGTGGGTCCTTCGGTGGTGCGCACCCCGGCTGCGGCGGGCCGGGAGGGTGGGTGGACGGAAATCCTCCCTCCGGGCGGTGTCGCAGCGGGGTCGGAAGGATTTCCGGTGTGTTTCACGCACCGGACCGGCCGCCCAGGAGCTGGATGGCCGGTCCGGGCGGTGTTCAGGCGTGGACGGACTCCTTCACCGGGGCCGGTGCCGCGCTGCGGGTGGGGCGGCGCAGGTAGACGGTCCAGGTGAGGGCGGCGCAGACCGCGTACGCGGCCAGGAAGGAGGCGAAGGCGGGGGTGCCGGTCTTCGCCACCAGGAAGGACTGCCGGAAGGCCAGGTTGATGAAGAGCCCGCCCAGCGCGCCGACCGCGCCGATCACCCCGACCGCCGCGCCGGACATCCGGCGGGACCAGGCGGCGGCCTGCTCGGTGCTGATCCCGAGCTCGGCGATCCGGTTCTGCGCCTTGGCCTCGAAGATCACCGGGATCATCTTGTAGGTGGAGCCGTTGCCCAGCCCGGCCAGCACGAAGAGCGTGGTGAAGCCGGCCAGGAAGACCGGGAGCGAGCGCTGCGAGGAGGCGTAGAGCACCACCAGGG
This sequence comes from Kitasatospora sp. NPDC051853, assembly GCF_044452665.1. Lineage (NCBI taxonomy): Bacteria > Bacillati > Actinomycetota > Actinomycetes > Kitasatosporales > Streptomycetaceae > Kitasatospora > Kitasatospora sp. NPDC051853. The sequence goes on from NZ_JBITBY010000014.1 coordinate 218,019, forward strand.
TGGCGGCCGCCATCCCGGCGAAGTTCCACAGGGTGATCCTGGCTCCGCCCCAGCGGTCGGCCAGCCAGCCGCCGAGCGGGCGGATCAGCGAGCCGAGCAGCGGGCCGACGAAGGTCAGCTGGGCGGCCTGCAGCGGGGTGCGGCCGAACTGGGTCTGCAGCACCAGGCCGAAGGCGAAGCTGAAGCCGATGAAGGAGCCGAAGGTGCCGATGTAGAGGACGGACATCAGCCAGGTGTGACGCTCCTTCAGGACCTCGGCCAGCGCCCCGGTGTCGTTCTTCATCGGCGCCAGGTTGTCCATGAAGAGCGCGGCGAGGGTGGCCGAGACCACGATCAGCGGGATGTAGATGCCGAGCACCAGCCGGGGGGAGGTGGCCCCGGCCCAGGTGATCACGGCCAGCGCGACCAGCTGGATCACCGGCACCCCGATGTTGCCGCCGCCGGCGTTCAGCCCGAGCGCCCAGCCCTTGCGGTGCTGCGGGAAGAAGGCGTTGATGTTGGTCATCGAGGAGGCGAAGTTCCCCCCGCCGAGACCGGTCAGCGCGGCCACCACCATGAAGGTGGTGTACGAGGTGCCCGGCTCCATCACGTACGCGGCCGCCAGGGCCGGCAGCAGCAGGAGCAGGGCCGAGACCACCGTCCAGTTCCGCCCGCCGAAGCGGGCCACCGCCACCGTGTAGGGGATCCGGACGAAGGCGCCGACCAGGGTCGGCATGGCGACCAGGAAGAACTTCCCGGCCGGGTCGATCCCGTACTTCGGCCCCATGAAGAGGACCATCACCGACCAGAGGCTCCAGATCGAGAACCCGATGTGCTCGGAGAGCACCGAGAAGACCAGGTTGCGGTTGGCGGTCCGCCGCCCCGTCCGCTCCCAGAAGGCCCGGTCCTCCGGGTCCCACTCCTGGATCCAACGCCGTCGCACCGTCGTGTTCCCACTCATCGCAACTCCCCTCGTGCTGTCCCGGCGCCCTGACCTGGATGACACTAACGGCCCGTGATTTCGGGAGAGTTGTGGGCTGTGAACCCGCCGGTACGGTCCTCTCACCGGGCACCCCGGCGCGGTGTGAGACCGCCGAAACGCAAGAAGGCCGCCTCCTCGCGGAGTGCGGCCTTCGAGCGACATGGGTCTGTGGAGATGCCGGGAATCGAACCCGGGTCCAGTGGAGTGGATTCAGGACTTCTCCGAGCGCAGTCCGCTGTGAGTTTCTCGGCCCTGGCAGTCACGCGGACAAGCCGCCAACAGGCCCAGCCACTGTTTTGTTTTTCCGCCGACCCCCGTGGCCGGGGTGGCGGATGAGTTCCCTAGATTATGCCAGGATCCGGGTCGGGAACTCCCCGGGCTGACACCCATTCACTCTTGCTTAGGCAGCGAGAGCGAACTGCTGGGAATCGCGCTTAGAGTTGGCGATTATTTTTTTGCGACAGATGGTTAACGAGATCATTGCCGCGTTCCTCGGCTCGCTTCTCCTGTTTCGACGTCCCCTGTCGAAACCGATCATCCCCATGTTGATTTGACAAACAGCATCCGGCGGGCGAGCCCTCCGGTGGTGTTGCTCGGGCCATAGTACGCGCAGGCACCGGCCCCGGCCAAGCGGATTAACCCCGCTGCCTCCGGCGCGCCGCCGCCACGGCCCGGTCGGACTCGCGGCGGTCCTGCTTCTCGCGCAGGGTCTGCCGCTTGTCGTACAGCTTCTTGCCGACCGCGAGCGCCAGCTCCAGCTTCACCCGGCCGTCCTTGAAGTACAGCGAGAGCGGCACCAGGGTGTGGCCGGTCTCCTTGACCTTCGACTCGATCTTGCGGATCTCCAGCTTGTGCAGCAGCAGCTTGCGCTTGCGCCGCGAGGCGTGGTTGGTCCACGTCCCCTGGGTGTACTCGGGGATGAACACGTTGTCGATCCAGGCCTCGTGGTTCTGGATGTACGCGTATCCGTCCACCAGGTTGGCCCGCCCCTCCCGGAGCGACTTCACCTCCGTCCCGGTCAGCACCAGCCCGCATTCGTACGTGTCGAGGATGGTGTACTCGTGCCGCGCCTTCTTGTTCTGCGCGATCAGCTTCTGTCCCGTTTCCTTAGCCATAGCGTCGGCCATTCTCGCACCTCGCCGGGCGGACGGGCAGCCCCTTTAGCGGCGGCCCAGCCCGGACAGCACCGTGTCGGCGAGCCGGGTCACCGCCTCCGGGTCGCCGCCCGGCGGCTGCGGGACGTCCGGGGTGAGGCCGGTGCCGTCCGGGGAGCGGCCGGCCGGGGTGGCGTAGCGACCCACGGTGAGTTCCAGGACGGCGCCGTCGGCGAGCCGGCTGGGCTGCTGGACGGTGCCCTTGCCGAAGGTGCGGGAGCCGACCAGGACGGCGCGGCTGCGGTCCTGGAGCGCCCCGGCGAGCAGTTCGGCGGCGCTCATGGTGCCGCCGTCCACCAGCACGACGAGGGGCACGGTGGTGTCTCCCCCGCGCGCGGCGGTCAGTTCGCGCCGCTCGCCGCGCTCCTGGTACGAGGCCACCGGGCCGCCGTCCAGGAAGAGCGAGGCGGTCTCCACGGCCTGGTCCACCAGTCCGCCGGAGTTGCCCCGCAGGTCCAGCAGGACGCCCCGGGCGCCCCGGACCGCCTCCGCCACCTCGCCGGCCACCCCGGCGGTGAAGCCGCGCACCGCGACCCTCACCACCCCGGGCCGCAGCTGCTCCACCGTCACGTCCCGGGCGGCCAGCTCGGCCCGGCGCAGCGTCAGCTCGCGCGCCGGCCCGCCCGGCCGGCGGACCGTCAGCTCCACCGCCGTGCCGACCTCGCCGCGCAGCCCGGCCACCACCTCGGTGACCGGCAGCCGGTCGGCCGGGGTGCCGTCGATGCCGAGCAGCACGTCCCCGGCCGCGATCCCGGCCTGCCGGGCGGGCCCGTCGGGGTGCACCCGGTCCACCGTGGTGGCCCCGTCCGCCGCCCGGCGCACCGAGAGCCCGACGCCCCGGTACCGGCCCTTGGTCAGGTCGGTGTACTCCTCGGGCGTGTAGTACGCGGCCCACGGGTCGCCGCCCTCGGCGACCAGCCGCTCGGCCTGCTGACGGGACAGCGACGCCCCGGCCAGGTCACGCCCGGCCAGGGCATCGGAGGAGGTGGCGGGCGGGCGCCCGTCGGCCGGAGGCTCGCTCCAGGCGCCGGTGACCGCCCCGGTGAACAGCACGGCCCCGAACGCCAGGGAGAGCACAGCTCCCTGGCGCACTCCCGCACGCAGTGTCACCGGCATGGCAAAGGAGTCTAGGCGTACTGCCTGAGGGGGTGTCAGACCTTCAGGTACTTCCGGAGGGTGATGAACGCCGCGATGCCGGCCATTCCCATGCCGACCACGACCAGCAGCGGGATGACGGTGAGCACCGAGGAGAGCCCGATGAAGTGGATGAACTGCACCCGCTGGGCCAGGAACTCCTGCACGAAGAAGTGCCCGCCGAGCAGCAGCCCGGAGGCCAGCACCGCACCGAGCAGCGCGGCGAAGGCCGCCTCCGCGATGAACGGCATCTGCACGTAGAAGTTCGAGGCACCGACCAGGCGCATGATGCCCGTCTCGCGCCGTCGGCTGAACGCGGACACCCGGACGGTGTTCACGATCAGCAGCAGGGCGACGAAGAGCATCAGCACCATGATCACGAAGGCCGCGGTCTGGAGGCCGTTCAGCAGGCCGAACAGGTTCTCCAGGATCTTCCGCTGGTCCTCGACCGACTTGACGCCCGGCTTCCCGGCGAAGGCGCTCTGCACCACGTCGTACTTGGTCGGGTCGTTCAGCTTGACCCGCCAGGACTGCGGCATCGCCTCCGCGCCCACGGCGGCGAGCAGCGGGTTGTCCGGGTTGGTCTCCTTCCAGCGCTTGTACGCGTCCTGCGAGCTCTCGAAGGTGGAGCTCTGCACCAGCTGGGTCATCTTGTCCAGCTGGCCCTTGACCTCGGCGATCTGCTGGTCGGTGGCGGCACCCGCGGAGCACTGGGCGGAGGTCTTGGCGTCCGACTTGGTGCAGAAGTAGATGCTCACCTCGACCTTGTCGTACCAGTACCCCTTCATGGAGTTGACCTGGTCGCGGACGAGCAGCGAGGCGCCGGCGAGGGCGAGCGATAGCGCGACACTGACCACGACCGCGATGGTCATGGTCAGGTTGCGGCGGAGACCGACGCCGATCTCCGACAGGACGAACTGGGCGCGCATGGCGTTACTCCAGGGGCAGGCAGGTGGAACGGGCAGGCGGACGGGGCGTCTGGTGGCTCAGTTCTGGTAGCCGTAGACGCCGCGGGCCTGGTCGCGGACCAGCAGCCCCTTGTCGAGCTCGATCACCCGCTTGCGCATCTGGTCGACGATGGCCTGGTCGTGGGTGGCCATCAGGACGGTGGTGCCGGTGCGGTTGATCCGGTCGAGCAGCTTCATGATGCCGACCGAGTTCTGCGGGTCGAGGTTTCCGGTGGGCTCGTCCGCGATCAGCAGCATCGGCCGGTTCACGAAGGCCCGGGCGATCGCCACGCGCTGCTGCTCACCGCCGGAGAGCTCACCGGGCATCCGGTCCTCCTTGCCGCCGAGGCCGACCAGGTCGAGCACCTCGGGCACCACCTTGTTGATGGCGCTCTTCGGCTTGCCGATGACCTCCAGCGCGAACGCGACGTTCTGCGCGACGGTCTTGTTCGGCAGCAGGCGGAAGTCCTGGAAGACGGTGCCCAGCTGACGCCGCATGTGCGGCACCTTCCAGTTGGACAGCTTGCCCAGGTCCTTGCCCAGCACGTGCACCGCACCGGTGCTCGGGCGCTCCTCGCGCAGGCAGAGCCTCAGGAAGGTCGACTTGCCGGAGCCGGACGAACCGACCAGGAAGACGAACTCGCCCTTCTCGATCTCCAGCGAGACGTTGTCCAGGGCCGGACGGTTCTGCTTGGGATAGGTCTTGGAGACGTTGTCGAATCTGATCACGGCTGCATCACGGGGGCCATCCTAGGTGGGTCAGGACTCGGACCCTACGCGAAGCCCCTCCGGGCCCGCAGGCACTGTCCGGGGGTTCACCTGGGATTTGGTGAGAAATATCCCGTTCTGCCCGGATAAGTGCGACCCATGTCACAGCCCGGCATGCGGTTGAGCGGTCGGCGAACGGGGAGGACGGGCCGGAACGGCCGGAACCTGGCACAGTGGTAGCTGAGAGCGCCCGTCCGGGGCCGTCCGAGGAACCGGAAGCCCGTCCGGCGCGTTGCAGTAACCAGCAAGGAGGAGATCGCATGACTTGCGACCATCTGGTGTGCGCCAACTGCAACGGCCGCGTGAGTGACGGCCGCTGCCCGGTCTGCCGCGCCAACCGGGCCCGGCTGCAGGACCAGCAGGGCCCGTTCGCCGCACTGTCGCCGACGGCGCTGCTCGCGCTGCTCGTCGGCCTGCTGGCGGTGGCGCTGATCGCCCGTCAGGCCCTGGCCTGACGGACCCGCACACGCGAAAGGGCCCCGGGAAGACCCGGGGCCCTTTTCGGCACGTCCTTACGCGGCGGTCTCCCGCTGCTTCCGCCAGCGGATGCCGGCCTCGATGAAGCCGTCGATGTCGCCGTCCAGCACCGACTGCGGGTTGCCGACCTCGAACTCCGTCCGCAGGTCCTTGACCATCTGGTACGGGTGCAGCACGTAGGAGCGCATCTGGTTGCCCCAGGACGAGCCGCTGTCCTTGAGCGCGTCCATCGCGGCGCGCTCCTCCTGGCGGCGCCGCTCCAGCAGCTTGGCCTGGAGGACGTTCATCGCCGAGGCCTTGTTCTGGATCTGCGAGCGCTCGTTCTGGCAGGAGACCACGATGCCGGTCGGGATGTGGGTGATCCGGACCGCCGAGTCGGTGGTGTTGACGCCCTGGCCGCCGGGGCCGGAGGCGCGGTAGACGTCGATGCGCAGCTCGCCCTCGTCGATGTCGACGTGGTCGGAGGTCTCGACGACCGGGAGCACCTCGACGCCGGCGAAGGAGGTCTGCCGGCGGCCCTGGTTGTCGAAGGGCGAGATGCGGACCAGGCGGTGGGTGCCCTGCTCCACCGAGAGGGTGCCGTAGGCGTACGGCGCCTTGACGGTGAAGGTCGCGGACTTGATGCCGGCCTCTTCGGCGTACGAGGTGTCGTAGACCTCGGTCGGGTAGCCGTGCCGCTCGGCCCAGCGCAGGTACATGCGCATCAGCTGCTCGGCGAAGTCGGCGGCGTCCACGCCACCGGCCTCGGCCCGGATGTTGACCAGGGCCTCGCGGGCGTCGTACTCGCCTGAGAGCAGGGTGCGGACCTCGAGCTCCTCGACGGCCTTCTGGACCGACACCAGCTCGGCCTCGGCCTCGGCGCGGGTGTCCGCGTCGTCCTCGGCCTCGGCCAGCTCGAACAGGACGCCCAGGTCGTCGACCCGGCCGCGCAGGGTCTCGAACTTGCGGACCTCGCCCTGGAGGAAGGAGAGCCGGCTGGTCACCTTCTGGGCGTTCGCGACGTCGTCCCAGAGGGTCGGGGCGGCTGCCTCCTCCTCCAGCACGGCGATGTCGGCCCGGATCTTGTCCAGGTCGAGGACGGCCTCGATCGACCCCATGGTCGTTTCGAGGGACTTGAGCTCTTCGGAAGGATCGACGGCTGCCACGCCACCAGACTAATGGTTCGGCGGGCCCGACTGCGCATGGGTATCCGTCACCCCGTGGATTCCCGCCGGTCGCGCCCCGGCGGCGTGCCGTTCCTGGGCGAAGGCGGAGTAGGCGGCGGCCGCGCCGGCCAGCAGCAGCACCGCCGCGATCAGCACCGCGTAGAGCCGGCGGCGGCGCACCAGCGCCCGGCGGCCCTTGCGGTGCCCGGCGGGGGCGGCCTCCCGGCGCTGGGCCTGGGACTCGGCGGCGTAGGAGGCGAGTTCGCGGTCGGAGGGGCGGCGCAGGCTGGTGTGGGTGTCCCGGGTGGAGTCCGGCAGCGGGGCCTGGACCAGCGGGACGGCCGGGCCGCGGCGGCGGCGGTGGGTGCCGGGGCCGGCGTCCACCTCGGTGTAGACCGCCTCGCCCGGGGTGAGCGGGGGCTCGGCCTCGGCCCGCTCGGGCGGCAGCTGCGGGGGCAGGCCGACCAGGTACGGGAGTTGCTCGCGCAGCCGGGTGGCCAGCTCGGCGGCGCGCAGCCGGGAGGCCGGGGCCTTGGCCAGGCACTCGGTGATGATCCGGGACAGGCCCTCGGGCAGGCCGGGGACGGGCGGCACCTGCTCGGTGACGTGCCGTCGGAGCACCGCGCCGGTGTGGCCGCCGCCGAACGGGGTGAAGCCGGTGAGCAGTTCGTAGAGCACGGTGGCCAGGGCGTAGATGTCGACGGCGGCCCGCGGTTCCAGGCCCTCGATGATCTCGGGGGCCAGGTAGTCGGGGGTGCCGATGATCCGGGTGGCCCGGGTGCGGCGGGGTGCGTCGACCAGGCGGGCGATGCCGAAGTCGGTGAGCTTGGCCCGCGGGGCGCCGCCGGGGCCGGCCGGGGCGGCCAGGTCGAGCAGCACGTTCTCCGGCTTGACGTCGCGGTGGACGATCCCGGCCGCGTGCGCGGCGGCCAGGCCGTCGGCCACGTCGGCGATCACCGAGACCGCGACGGCCGGGGCCAGCGCGCCCTCGCGCTCCAGCCGGGAGCGCAGGTCGGTGCCCTGGACCAGCTCCATCACCAGGGCGAGGTCGTCGCCGTCCACCACCATGTCGCGGACCTCGACCACGTTGGGGTGGTCGAGGCTGGTGAGCGCGGCGCGCTCCTGGACGAAGCGGCCGACCAGCACCTGATCGGATGCCAGGTCCTCGCGCAGCAGCTTGACTGCCACCGGTCCGTCCGGGCCCTCACCGAGCCACACGGTCCCGGCGGACCCCCGGCCGATCACCTGCTGGACGGTGTACCGGCTGCCGATCTTGCGTGCCAATGCTGCTGCTCCGTAGGCGGCGGGAGCGCGCTGCCCGGCTGCGCGCTCGGTAGGTCGGTGCTTCTCAGCCACCCAACCTACGCGCCCGAGGGCCGTTCGGGGGACGCCGAACGGCCCTCAACAGCCCTCAGGGGGCAGGAAAAATCGTGAATTGTCGACAAGTCCCCTATGCGACCGGCCGCCTAACTGCCCGTCAGGCTGGTGACCCAGTCGCTGACGTCGGTGAACCAGCCCTTGGTGTTCTCCCACCAGATCGGCAGGTCGGTGAAGTTCCACAGCGCCACGGCGGCCAGGGCCAGCACGACGATGATCATCAGACAGCCCTTCAGGCAGCCCAGGCCCGGGATGTACATCCGGTTCCGGCTGCGCCGGCGCGGCTCGCGCTCGCGCTCCCGCGGGGGCTCCGGCTCGCGCTGCTGCGGGGCCGGGGGCTCCTGGCGGCGCGGCGGGGCCGGCTCGGGGCGGCGGGCCGGGGCCGGGGCCGGCGGGGGCGCCTGCTGGTAGGCGGGCGGCTGGGGCTGCTGCTGGGGGTAGCCGTAGCCGGGCTGGGGCTGGTGCTGCTGCGGGTGGCCGTACCCCGGCTGGGGCTGCTGCTGGCCCTGGTACGGCGGCGGGGCCACCGGCGGGCGCTGGTTGTAGCCGCCGGGCGGCTGCGGCCGGGCACCGGGGCGGGGGCCGCCCTGCGGCGGGCCGGGCTGCTGCTGCGGCTGGTCCGGGCGGTACGGCGAGTACGGCTGCGGCGGCTGGTAGCCCTGCGGCGGCCGGGGCGGCTGCGGCCGGGACTGGTAGGGCTGCGGGGCCACCTGCGGGGCGGGCCAGTCGTCCTGGACGCCGTAGTCGCCGGGGGCGAAGACCTCGGTCTGCTGGTTGCGGTCCCGGGCGGCCCGGAGCTGGGTCTGCCACGGGTGCGGCTGCTCCTCCGCGGGGGCGGCCGGGGCGCCGGGGGGCGCGGGCGGCATCGCCGGGGCCTGCGGCATCACCGCGGTGCGGTCGGCGGCGCCCGGCGGCGGGGCGGCCGCCCCCTGAGGGCTCATCAACTGGGTGGCGGCGGCCGCGTCGTACTGCCCCGAGGGCAGCACCTGGGTCTGCTCGCCGAAGGTCTGGTCGCCGAACGAGGAGTCGGCGAACTGGGCCGGCACCGGCACGCCGGGCTCGGTCGGGGCGCCGGTCGCCGGGGTGGGCCGCGGGTCCGGGCGGAGCAGCTCGCCGACCGCGAGGGCGGCCTCGGCCTGGTCCGGGGAGGCGTGCACGCCGACCCCGGCGGCCACCACGCGCAGCGCCTGTGCCAGCGCCACCGCGCCGGGCCGCTCGGCCGGGTCCTTGCGCAGGCAGCGCTCGATCACCGTCCAGAGCGGCTCGGGCATGCTGCGCGGGCGCTCCGGGTCCTGGGCCAGGTGCGCCTGGAGGATCGCCACCGGGTTGTCGCCCTGGAACGGGGCCCGGCCGGTGGTCAGCTCGTACAGCATGATCCCGGCGCCGTAGACGTCCACCGCGGAGGTCTGCGGGCGGCCGTCGGCGGACTCGGGGGCGACGTAGGCGGGGGTGCCGACGAACTCGTGGCTGCGGGTGATGCCCGGGGAGTCGGCGAGCCGGGCGATGCCGAAGTCGGTGAGCATCGGGTGCATCTGCTCGGCGCCGTCCACGGTGGTGGAGGCGAGCAGCACGTTGGCCGGCTTGAGGTCGCGGTGCACCACGCCGTCGGCGTGGCTGGCGGCCAGCGCGTCGGCGATCTGGGCCATCAGCAGGGAGCCGGCGATCGGGCTGAACGGGCCGTTGCCGCGCAGGTAGTGGAACAGGTCGGGGCCCTGCACCAGGTCCATCACCAGGGCCAGCAGCTCGCCCTCGACCACCAGGTCGCGGACCCGGACGATGTTGGGGTGGGTCAGCCGGAGCAGGACGGAGCGCTCGCGCAGGAAGCGCATCACCACGTCCGGGTCGGCGGCCAGTTCCTCGCGCAGTATCTTGATCGCCACCGCGCTGCCCGGCTCGATGCCCGGCACCACCACGCCCTCCCGGACCCGGGCGCGCCAGACGGTGCCGGTGGCCCCGCGTCCGAGGGCCTCCTCAAGCAGGTACTTGCTGCCGACTGGCCGCACGCTGTCTCCTTGTTGTCGTCATTCGCCGTGCCCTCTGGCTCATGACGGGCTGCCGTGGTTTTCGGCAACTCTAACGGCGGTCGTCCAGGTTTCCGAGGCACCCCGACCGGAGCGGTACCGGAGCGGGTTGACCTGACGGGGCGTCGGCTCCACCATGGCGATGATCGCAAGATCGTCCGATTACGGTGCCGGGCGCGCGGCGTCCCCCCGGGGTGGCAGGATGACAGGCACCACTCTTGTGGCCCAACGGCATCACTGAAGGGGAGTGCGGGGGCGATGCAGATCCGGCTCACTGTCCTCCGACCGCGCAGCGGACCGGCAGCCGCCGGAACGGCCACCGACGTCCTGGTCACGGCCCCGGTCGGCACGGCGCTCGGCGCGGTCGCGGGGGCGCTCGCGGGCGCGGTGGGCGTGCGCGGCCCGCGTTCGGCGACCCATGTGCACCTGTACGCCGGGAGCCGGCGGATCGACGAGCAGACCCTGCTCGGCCACCCCCCGCTGCTCGACGGCGCGGTGCTCTCGCTCAACGAGCCCGACCCGGACGCCGACCAGGACGACGCCCCGGCCCCGGCCGAGCTGCGCGTCACCGGCGGCCCGGACGCGGGCGGCGTGCACCGCCTGCACGGGGAGCGCGTCACCGTCGGCCGCTCCAGCGCCGCCGACGTCCCGCTGGACGACCCGGACGTCTCCCGGCTGCACCTCTCCCTCCAGCTCTCCCCCGACGGCACCGTGACCGTCCGGGACCTGGCCTCCACCAACGGCACCGTGCTGGACGGCCGCTTCCTGCGCGACGAGGCGGTCGAGCTGGCCGAGGACGGCCTGGTCCGGATCGGCGAGTCCACCCTGCTGATCACCCGTCAGGAGGCCCGGGACGGCGGCCGCACCACCCCCGACGGCCTCGGCCGGCTCCAGCTGGCCGCCGCTCCCCCGGCCCCGCCGGTACCGGCGGCCGCCCTGCCCGAGCCGCCCGCCACCGAGCCCCCCGCCACCGGCGGCCGGGCCCGTTCGCTGTTCTCCCGCCGCCGCCAGGCCGAGCCCGCCGGGCCGAGTGCCGCCCAGCAGCACGCCGCCGTGCGCAGCCGCCAGGCCGCCGCCCAGCGCGAGCGCTGGCCCGACCCGGCCGCCCTGCTGCTCACCGCGCTCGGCTCCGGCCCCCGGCTCTGGGAGCGCGGCCCGCAGCACCCCGACGCGCTCACCCTGCGGCTCGGCACCGCCGACCGCCCCGGCGGCCCCGGCACCGCCCCCGGCACCGTGCTGCCCGCCGTCCCGGTCACCGTGGACCTGCAGACCGCCGGCAGCCTCGGCCTGGCCGGCCCGCGCCCCCGGCTGGCCGGTCTGGCCCGCGCGGTGCTCGCCCAGCTCGCCGTACTGCACCCGCCGAGCTCGCTCAGCCTGGTGGTGGCCGGGGCCGAGGAGGCGCACTCCGCCGACTGGTCCTGGGCCTTCTGGCTGCCGCACCTGGAGCCGACGCGCGGTCAGGACTGCCGCCTGCTGGTCGGGTTCGGCCCCGAGCAGACCGAGGCCCGGCTGACCGAGCTGGCCACCGGGGCCCGGGCCGGAGCGGCCGACGGACCGTCGGGCACCACCGTGCTGCTGCTCGACGGCGCCCCCGCCACCGGGCCCGCCCGGGAGGCGCTGGCCGTCCTGCTGGAGCAGGGCCCGGCGCTCGGCGTCTTCCCGGTCTGCCTGGCCGAGACCCCGGAGGCGCTGCCCGCCGGGCTCGGCGCCACCGCGGTGGTCACCGGCGAGGTCGCCACCCAGCTGACCCTGGACCGCCCGCTGGGCGGCGGCGGCCGCGAACTCGTCCGCGACCTCTCCCTGGACGCCGTCTCCCCCGCCTGGGCCGAGCGGCTGGCCCGGGTGCTGGCCCCGCTGCGCGAGGCCTCCCCGGTCTCCCGCGGCCCGCTGCCCGAGCAGCTGCGGCTGCTGGACCTGCTCCAGCCCGACACCGTCACCCCCTCCAAGCTGGCCGCCCGTTGGGCCGCCCTGCCCGGCGGCCCCGGCACCGCCACCGCCCTGCTCGGCACCGGCCGGGACGAGACCCTGCTGGTCGACCTCGCCGACCCGGACGAGCCCAACGGCCCGCACCTGCTGATCGGCGGCGCCCGCGGCACCGGCAAGACCGAACTGCTGCGCACCCTGGTCGCCTCGCTGGCCGTCTCCGAGCAGCCCGGACGGCTGCGGATCACCGTGGTCGACGGCCGGGGCGGCGGCACCGCCGAGGCCCCCGCCGGGCTGGCCGGCTGCACCGACCTGCCGCAGGTCACCGAGCACGTGGACGCCGGGGCCGACCCGCGCCGGGCGCTGCTCGCCGCCGAGACCCTGCTGGACGAACTCGCCCACCGCGAGGCGCTGTTCGACGGCCTCTCGTTCACCGCCTGGCACAACGCCCGGGCCGCCGTGCAGCCCGCCCCCGCCCTGGTGACGGCCGGCGGCGGCACCGCCCCGATGACGGCCCCCCGGGTCGGCCAGCAGCGCAAGCCGGCCGACGTGCTCACCGCCCCGGCCCGGCTGGTCGTGGTGGTCGACGACCTGGACGCGCTGCTCTCCCCCACCTCCCCGGCCGGCCGCCCGCTCAGCCGGGCGCTGTCCGCCGTGGCCGAACGCGGCGGCCGGCTCGGCGTCCACCTGGTGGCCGCCACCGGGGCGCCCGAGCTGGCGGTGGGCACCGCGTTGGACGAGAACGCCCAACTGCGGATCGCGCTGCGCACCGCCGACCCGGTCGACTCCGACCTGCTGATCCACCTCACCGACGCCGCCGCCCTCCCCGAGGGCACCCCGGGCCGGGGCTACCTGCGCCGCCCGGACGGCGGGGTGACGGCCTTCCAGGCCGCCCGGGTCAGCGGCCGGATCCCCCGTACCGCCACCCTGCGCCCCACCGTGGTCGCCGTCGACCCGGCCCAGCTCGGCACCCCGCCGACCCGCCGCCCGGTCCGCGAACTGGGCAACGGGCCGACCGACCTGGCCCTGCTGGCCAGCGCCCTCCAGCGGGCCGCGACCCTGCGGGCGGGCAGCTGACGGAGGGTCAGGGGCGGTCACCCGCCTTGTCCACCACGGCACGGGTGAGCACGGCGGTCTCGGCGATCACGTCACCGGGCTTGCCCCGGCTGCCCTCCTTGACCACCACCTGGCGCTCGCCGAGGAACTCACTGGTGCCCCGGTCGAAGACCCACTCCAGCCGGACGTCCTGGACGGTCAGCCCGACCGCCACCCCGTGGCGCCCCCGGGCGTCGGCCACGTCGTCGATCAGCTGGACGCCCTCGATCAGGCCGGCCGCCCGGTAGAGCGCGGCGGTCACCTCCGGCGGGGCGATCTGCTCGCGCAGCAGGTCCCCGATGACCCCGAAGGCGCTCTGGGGCGTGTGCTCCTTGCCCGACTTCTCGTCGATCATCTTCTGCAGCAGCACCTTGGGATCGGTGGGCAGCGCGGCCAGGTACCGGTAGGTGGGGCTGTTCACGTTCGGGCTGGTGTTGGTGTCCAGCTCCATGGTCCCGTCGGGCTTCACCCCCGGGTCCACCCCGGGGCGGAACAGGCCGGGCTCGTACAGCAGACCGGCCTTCTTCCCGTCCACCGAGTGCCAGGCCTCCCGCTCGCGCAACGTCCCGGGGACCATCACGTTCTTCCAATAGTCCGGGAAGCGGTTCACCGACTTCACGTAGACGAACTGGTGGTCCTTCACCTCCTGGGCGGGCTTGGCCGCCGCGACCTGGGCGATCCGGTCCAGCAGCTGCACCGGCTCCGGCACCGGCTGTGCGCTCGCCGACGGCGTCCCCAGCGGGCCCGCCGCCACCGGCGGCCGCTCCGGCACCTCGCCGCTCCCCCCGCCGCCCAGCACCATCACCAGCGCCAGCCCGCCCGCCAGCGCGGGCAGCGCCACCCATCCGTACCGCCGCGCCGGGCTCCGGCGCGGTGCGTTCTCCTGGTCGATCTCGCTCATCAGATGTCCCCTCAACAGCTGGTGGCGGTCGGCGGGGAGCACCGGCTCGTGCTCACGGTTCATCAGTTCTTCCCCTCGGACCGGACCGCTTCGACGCGGTCACTCCCTACCTGTCCGCGGCCGCGGTGAGGTTCCGTCAGTTCTTCCGCCGCCAGGTCGCGCAGCCGGGCCCGGGCCCGGGAGAGCCGGGAGCGGACGGTGCCGACCGGCACGCCGAGCGCCTCGGCGGCCGAGGCGTAGTCCAGCCCGGCCAGCACGCAGAGCTGGAAGACCTCCCGCTCGCGGCGGCGCAGCCGCTCCAGCGCGCGCTTGGCGGCGGCCAGCCGGGCGCCGTCGTCCATCCGGCCGACCAGCTCGTCGGCGAAGTCGGGCACCACGTCCCGCTCCGGCAGCCGGGCCATCGCGGCCCGGTGGCGGCGGCCGGCCCGGGTGGTGTTGCGCAGCACGTTGGTGGCGATGCCGAACAGCCAGGGGCGTACCGACTCGCCCTCCTCGTGCAGCTTCCCGCGCAGCCGCCAGGCCTCCAGGAAGGTCAGCGAGACCACGTCCTCGGCGGCGGCCCAGTCCCCCAGCGTCCGTACGGCATACCCGTACACCCCCTGTGCGTGTTCGTCGAAGAGCCGCCCGAAGGCGCTCTGGTCCCCGGCGCGCAGCCGGGCCCGCAGTGACAGTTCCACGCCCCTACCTGTCCGCTCGCGCCCCCGGGTTCCGAACAGAATGCCGCGAGGGCGGTACCGGCTGGAAAGCCGGTACCGCCCTCGCGGTGAACTGTCGGACCGTCAGACGCCCGTGCGGAGCAGGGTGCGGATCACCCGCATGGCGACCGAGAGGCTGGACAGCTCGTAGTTGTCCGAACCCCTTATGTCGTCGAGGGTGGTCTTGGCCCGGCTCAGCAGGGTCGAGTTGAGCTCGGCCCAGGCCGCGTACCGCTCCTCGGGCGTGGAGCCCTCGGTGCCGCAGGACAGGATGTCCGCGGTGAGCGCGGCGTGCGCGGCGAACAGGTCCTCGCGGATCGCGGCGCGGGCCATCGAGGACCAGCGGTCGTCGCGCGGCAGCTCGATGATCCGGTCCAGCAGGTGGGTGATCTGCAGGCGGTCGGCCAGGTCGTAGTAGAGCTCGGCCACCTCCGTCACCTCGGCGTCGTTGCGGTCCGCCACGCCGACGATGTCCAGGGTCGGGAAGGCGGACGACAGGCCCGCGACCCGCAGCGCCAGCTCCTCCGGCACGCCGGCCCCGGCCAGCTCCCGGTGGATGCCCTCGAACCAGGTGAGGTCCTCGCCGCGCAGCGGCTTGGGCAGGCTGTCCCAGACCTGGTCGACCCGGGACTGGAAGAACTCGATGGTGCCCGCGATGTCGAGCGGCTGGCGCCGGTTGTTGAGCATCCAGCGGGTGGCCCGCTCGACCAGCCGGCGGGTGTGCAGGCGCATCTTGGTCTGCACCCGCGCCGGGACGGCGTTGTCGAGGCCCTCGACGTCCGACCAGATCCGCTCCAGGCCGAAGACCGCGCGCGCCGCCGCGTGGGTGCGGGCGATCTCCTCCATGGTGGCGCCGGTCTCCTCGCGGAGCCGGAAGGCGAAGGTGCAGCCGCCGCGGTTGATCGTGTCGTTGACGATCAGGGTGGTGATGATCTCGCGGCGCAGCGGGTGCTGGTCGATCGCCTCGGCGAACCGGGCCCGCAGCGCGCTCGGGAAGTACTCGTGCAGCGCGGTGCGGAAGTACGGGTCGTCGGGGAGCTCGGTGGCCAGCAGCTCGTCGGCCAGGGTGATCTTGGTGTAGGCGAGCAGCACCGAGAGCTCGGGCTGGGAGAGCCCGCGCCCGCCGGCCGCCCGCTCCTTGATCTGACGGTCCGTCGGCAGGAACTCGATGGCCCGGTCCAGCTGGCCGTTGCCCTCCAGGCGGTTGATCATGCGGGCGTGCACGTCGACCATCGAGAGGGCCTGGGCGACCGCGTTGGCCAGCACCACGTTCTGCGCGTAGTTGTTGCGCAGCACCAGGTGGCCGACCTCGTCGGTCATCTCGGCGAGCAGCTTGTTGCGCTGCTTGACCGTCATGTCGCCGTCGGCGACGACCTGGTTGAGCAGGATCTTGATGTTGACCTCGTGGTCCGAGGTGTCCACGCCCGCCGAGTTGTCGATGGCGTCCGTGTTGATCCAGCCGCCGGTGCCCTCCGGGCCGCCGGTCGAGGCGTACTCGATGCGGCCGAGCTGGGTGCAGCCGAGGTTGCCGCCCTCGCCGACCACCCGGGCCCGGACCTGGCCGCCGTTGACCCGGATCGCGTCGTTGGACTTGTCGCCCACCTCGGCGTTGGTCTCGGCGGAGGACTTGATGTAGGTGCCGATGCCGCCGTTCCAGAACAGGTCCACCGGGGACTGCAGGATCGCCTTCATCAGCTCGGCCGGGGTGAGCTTGGACTCCTCGATGCCGAGCCGCTCGCGGACCTGGGCGGAGAGCTGGATCGACTTGGCGGAGCGCGGGAAGACGCCGCCGCCCGCCGAGATCAGGCTCTTGTCGTAGTCGTCCCAGGAGCTGCGCGGGACGTCGAAGAGCCGGCGCCGCTCGGCGAAGGAGACCGCCGCGTCCGGGTTCGGGTCCAGGAAGATGTGGCGGTGGTCGAAGGCGGCCACCAGCCGGATGTGCTCGCTGAGCAGCATGCCGTTGCCGAACACGTCACCGGACATGTCGCCGATGCCGACCACGGTGAAGTCCTCGGTCTGGGTGTCGTGGCCCAGCTCGCGGAAGTTGCGCTTGACGGACTCCCAGGCGCCGCGCGCCGTGATGCCCATGCCCTTGTGGTCGTACCCGGCGGAGCCGCCGGAGGCGAAGGCGTCGCCCAGCCAGAAGCCGTACTGCTCGGCCACGCCGTTGGCGATGTCCGAGAAGGTCGCGGTGCCCTTGTCGGCGGCGACCACCAGGTAGGTGTCGTCCTCGTCGTGGCGGACCACCTCGGCGGGGTGCACGACATCACCGGCCACCAGGTTGTCGGTGATGTCCAGCAGCGCCGAGATGAAGGTCTTGTACGAGGCGATGCCCTCGGCCAGCCAGGCGTCGCGGTCCACCGACGGGTCCGGCAGCTGCTTGGCGACGAAGCCGCCCTTGGCGCCGACCGGGACGATGACGGTGTTCTTGACCATCTGGGCCTTGACCAGGCCGAGGATCTCGGTGCGGAAGTCCTCGCGCCGGTCGGACCAGCGCAGACCGCCGCGGGCGACCTTGCCGAAGCGCAGGTGCACGCCCTCGACCCGGGGCGAGTAGACCCAGATCTCGAAGGCCGGGCGCGGGGCCGGCAGGTCCGGGATGGCCTTGGGGTCGAACTTCATCGACACGTAGGAGTGCCGCTCGCCGTCCGCGGCGTGCTGGAAGAAGTTGGTCCGCAGGGTGGCCTTGATGAGGTGCAGGAAGGAGCGCAGGATGCGGTCCTCGTCCAGCGAGACGACCTCGTCCAGGGCGCCCGCGAGCTCCTCCAGGATGCCCTCGGTCAGCTCGGACGCACCCTGCTGGTGGCCGGGGCTGAGCCGGGCCTCGAAGAGGTTCACCAGCAGCCGGGTGGTGTGGATGTTGTTGCGGAGCGCGTCCTCCATGTAGTCCTGGGAGAAGGTGCTCCCGGCCTGGCGGAGGTACTTGGCGTAGGCGCGCAGCACCACGGCCTGACGCCAGGTCAGACCGGCGGTGAGGACCAGCTCGTTGAAGCCGTCGTTCTCCGCCTTGCCGGTCCAGGTCGCCGAGAAGGCGTCCTGGAAGCGCTCGCGCGCCTCGTCGGTGAGCGCGGCGGACTCGCGCAGCCGCAGGCCGAAGTCGTAGACCCAGGCCTTGGAGCCGTCCTCGCGGGTGAGCGCGTACGGGCGCTCGTCGAGCACCTCGACGCCCAGGCGCTGGAGCACCGGCAGGACCTCGGTCAGCGAGATCGGGCCGCCGACCCGGTAGATCTTGAAGCGGCGCTCGTCGTCGCCCGCGCCGACCGGCTGGTAGAGGTTGAGCCGGAAGTCGCCCTCGCCGCTCAGCGCCTCGATCTGCTTGAGGTCGGCGACGGCGGTGCGCGGCGGGAAGTCGGCGCGGTAGCCGTCGGGGAAGGCGTTGGCGTAGCGGCGGCCGAGCTCGGCGGCGCGCTCCTCGCCCAGCTCGACGTGCAGCTGGTCGTGGAAGCCGTCCATCCAGAAGCGGGCGGCCTCGGCCAGCTTGGCCTCGATCCGCTCCACCTCGGCGTCGGTCAGCGAGGGCAGCTCGCTGCCCTTGGCGACCCGGACCACGAAGTGCAGTCGGGTCAGCACCGACTCGGTGGACCAGACGGTGTACTCGATGTTCTCGCCGTTCAGCTCCTGCAGCAGCAGGTCCATCAGGCGCAGCCGGATCCGCGTGGTGTAGCGGTCGCGCGGCAGGTAGATCAGCGCGGAGAAGTAGCGCCCGTACTCGTCCTGACGGAGGAACAGCCGCAGCCGGCGGCGCTCCTGCAGGTAGAGCACGCTGGTGGCGATGGAGAGCAGCTGCTCGGCCGGGGTCTGGAAGATCTCGTCCCGGGGGAAGGTCTCCAGGATCTGGAGCAGGTCGCGGCCGTCGTGGCTCTCGGTGGCGAAGCCGGAGCCGGTCAGCACCTCCTGCACCTTGCGGCGGACCACCGGGATGCGGGTGACCGACTCGGTGTACGCGGCCGAGGAGAACAGGCCGAGGAAGCGGCGCTCGCCGATCACGTTGCCCTGGGCGTCGAAGCGCTTCACGCCGACGTAGTCCAGGTAGGCCGGGCGGTGCACGGTGGACTTGCTGTTGGCCTTGGTGAGGACCAGCAGCTTCTTCTCGTGCGCCTTGGCCCGGACCGGGGCGGACATCCGGCCGAAGGCCTCGGAGACCGGGTGGTGGTCGGTGTCGTGGCTGAGCGGGTCGGAGCGCAGGATGCCCAGGCCGGTGCCGGGAACGGCCCGCAGCACCTCCTCGCCCTCGTGCTCGGCCAGGTCGTACTCGCGGTAGCCGAGGAAGGTGAAGTGGTCGTCGGCCAGCCAGCGCATCAGCTCCCAGGCCTCGCCGACCTCCTGCTCGGGCAGGTGGGCCGGGGGCTCCTCGGCCAGCTCGTCGGCCAGGCGGAGCGCGGAGTCGCGCATCTTGCCCCAGTCCTCGACGACCTCGCGGACGTCACCGAGCACCCGGCGCAGGTTGGCCTCGATCGCGTGGAGGTCCTCGCGGTCGGTCTCCCGGTCGATCTCGATGTGCATCCAGGACTCGACCGTGGCGTCGGCGGGCCACTCGGTGCCGGCCGCCTGGCTGCGCGAGCAGGCGTCCAGGTCGAGGATCTCCAGCAGCTTGCCGGTCAGGTCACGGCGCACCACCAGCTGGGGGTGGATCACCACGTGGATGCCGCGGTCCTGGCGGGTCAGCTCGTTGGTGACCGAGTCGACCAGGAAGGGCATGTCGTCGGTGACGACCTCGACCACGGTGTGGCCGCAGGACCAGCCGTTCTCCTCCACCGTGGGGGTGTAGACCCGGACCTCGGCGGTGCCCTGCGGGCGCTTCAGGCCGAGGCGGTAGTGCGAGGCCGCCGCGCCGTAGACGTCCACCGGGTCGCGGTCGACGAGGTCCTCGGGGGCGGTGTGGAGGTAGTAGTACCGCAGGTACGAAGCCAGAGCACCGTTGCTCAGGCCTTCCCCGGGCGCCGCTCCCCCCACCTGGCTGTTCTCAGCGGCTGCCGCCGCCTTGGTGAGCAGCTCGGCCTTGGCTGCGTCCAGCTTGGTCTGCATGGCTGTATGGCTCCTGTCGCGCGCCGTTGCGTGACTCGGTGATGGGTCCGGTTCACCGCCGGGTCTCCCCGCAATCCTCCACCAGCCCCGGAGGAAAGTGGCCCATGGC
Source organism: Kitasatospora sp. NPDC051853 (assembly GCF_044452665.1). Lineage (NCBI taxonomy): Bacteria > Bacillati > Actinomycetota > Actinomycetes > Kitasatosporales > Streptomycetaceae > Kitasatospora > Kitasatospora sp. NPDC051853. The sequence continues at coordinate 237,751 of NZ_JBITBY010000014.1, forward strand.
TCGCATGAAACGACCTTCGTCCGGGTAATGGTGACGGATTCGGCACCCGACGACGTCACTCACCCTAACCAAAGCCCAGCAAGGTGTCAGGGGACATGGAGGCACAAAGCCGGAGGAAGATCACACCGTCCTGGACACGATGTCCAAACCGGCCGGTCACATGACGCCCCGTCAGACCTCGTCGGCCAGCACCAGTCCGACGGCCTCCGCCAGCGAGTCCACCACCGGGGCCCCCAGCCCGGCCAGCTTCTCCCGGGTGTGCGAACCCCCGGTGTACAGCACCGCACGCGCGCCCACCCAGTGGGCGGCCGCCGCGTCGTCCGCGGCGTCCCCGATCACCACGGTGCGCGCCGGGTCCTGGCCGAGCCGCTCCAGGTGCCGCTTCAGGTAGTCGCGCTTGCCCGTCCCGTACGACTCGCCGACCCGGCCGTCCACCCGGACGAAGTGCTCCTCGATCCCGCGGGCCCGCACCTGCGGCACCAGCCGGTGGTGCTCGTGCATCGACAGCAGCGACTGGCTGCGGCCCGCCGCCTGCCACTCGGCGAGCAGGCCGGCCGCGCCCTCGGTCAGCCCGCAGGCGTCGCTGAGCTCCTGGTAGCGGTCCTGGAAAGCGGCGTCCAGCACCGTCCACTCGTCCCGGCTGGGCTCGCGGCCGAGCAGCAGCTCGTAGAACTTCGGGATCGGGAAGGTGTACAGCTCCCGGTACTGCTCCAGCGTGATCGGCGCCATGCCGAGCGTGGCGAAGGCCGCGTTGCTGGAGGCCACCACGGCCGCCATGTCGTGCAGCAGGGTGCCGTTCCAGTCCCAGACGATGTGCGTGCTCACCCGGGAACGGTACCCGCCGCCGCCGTCGCTCAGGCGCCGGGGGTGGAGCCGTCGGCCAGCAGCTCGCGCAGCGCCCGGTCGACCTGGTCGTGCACGTGCTCGGTGCCGGGGGGCACCAGCTCCTCGGTGCGGCGGACCCACTCCGCGACGGTGGAGGCGTCGGCCTGGAGCAGCACATCGCCCTCCAGCGAGCGGAGCATCACGGTGAGCAGGCCGCGGCCGCCCACCGTGGTCGGCCAGATCCGCACGTCCCCGCTGCCGGTGGCCCGGTAGACGCCCTCGGCCAGCAGCTCCCGGGCGAAGTACCAGCTGACCGGCGAGGCCGAGTGCACGTGGAAGGTGACGTGCACGGCGTACGGGTCGTCGGCCCGGTACCCCAGCCGGGCCCGGACCGGGATGCTGTCCTGGGGCGACACCAGCAGCTCCATGGTCAGGTCGCGCTCCAGCACGGTGCTCTCCATCTCGCGGCTCTCCATCTCGCGCTCTCCTCCGCTCGTCCCGGTCCGGCGCCCTGAGAACGACGCCGGTGACGGGTCGGTATCCGCGGATTCGAAACCCTGTAGGGGCGGACAGCGGGGGCCCGGCCGGTTCTGTCGGTGGCGACAAAACGGCACCGGGGCCTTCCGGATGACATCGCGTCAACTCTGCGCCTCCGCTTCACCCTTCGAACGGGCATCCGTCCCTTCCCCCGTCCCGCCACCCCACCGTGCGGCGGCGCCGGGACGGTCGCGTCCGGCCCCGGGGCGGCCCGGCCGCCGCTTCCTACCCTGGCCGCTATGGACGCTGAACCGACCACGGTGCTGGGGGAATCGACCAAACGGCTGGCCCGGATCCTGCTGGACGGCCTGCCGGAGCTGACCGAGGAGACGGTCCGCCGGATCCGCGAGGAGCTGAAGGTCTACCAGGCGGCCGGCCCGCTCCCCTCCGGCCAGCTGCACGAGGCCGTCCGCGACAACCTCGCCTACTCGCTGCGCGGCCTGGCCGGGGAGCGGATCACCCTGGAGGCCCCGCACGTCACCGGCCGCCGCCGGGCCGAGCAGGGCGTGCCGCTGGCCATGGTGCAGACCGCCTACCGGATCGGCTTCCGCTGCCTCTGGGAGCGGATGGTCTCCGAGGCCAAGCGCACCGGCGCGGCCAGCAGCGACGACCTGGTCGCGATGGCCAGCGAGGTCTGGCGGTACAACGACGAGGTGCTGGCGGTCATGGTGGACGCCTTCAACGAGCGCACCGCCGCCCTCAAGATCCAGTGGGACCAGGAGCGTTCGGCCCTGGTGGACGTGGTGCTGCGCGGCGGCATGGGCAACCCCGGCCTGGTCCTGGAGGCCGCCGACATGCTCACCCTGCCCTACGACGGCACCTTCGCCGTGGTGGTCGCGCACGCCCCCGGCCTGGCCCGGCAGGCCCTGCCGGACATCGAACCCGCGCTGCGCAACCACCAGATGGGCTCCGCCTGGCGGCTCACCCCGGACGCCCACATCGGCATCGTCTCCATGCAGGACGGCACCGCGATGGAGCAACTGGTCGAGACGCTACGGCTCCAGACGGTCCGCCGGGCCGGGGTCAGCCCCTGCTACTCCAGACTCGACCAGACCCCGCAGGCCCTCCACCTGGCCCAGGTCGCCCTGGCCAGCGCGGCCCCGCGGTCCGAGACCGTCTCGGTCTTCGACGCCTCCCCGCTGCCGATGCTGGTGGTCAGCTCCCCCTCCACCGCCTCCCGGATCGGCCACCAGGTGCTCGGCCCCCTGATGGACCTCCCGGAGGGCCAGCGCGAGCAGCTGCTCACCACCATGTCCACCTACTTCACGGTGGACGGCTCCGCCGACAAGGCCGGCAAGCTGCTGTTCTGCCACCCCAACACCATCCGCTACCGGCTGCGCCGGATCGAACAGCTCAGCGGGCGCTCCTTCGAGCGCCCACTGGACTCGGCCGAGCTCTACATCGCCCTCCAGGCCGTCCTCCGCCTGCCCGAGGTGGTCCGCGACCCGCTGCACTGACCCCTGAGCCCCCGTCAGGCCAGCAGCGCGGGGATCTCCTGGGTGGCGAACCAGAGCAGCTCGTGGTCCTCGGCGCCGTCCACCGTGAACTGGGCGTCCGCGTCGCCCCCGTCGGCCGCGCCGACCGCCGCCACCGCGGCCGCCACGTCGGCCACCACGTCCGCGTCGGCCACGTCCGCGTGCACCGCGGCCGCCTTGGCCAGCGGCAGCGGGCCCCTCAGCACGATCCGGCCCAGCGAGGCCTGGTCCTGGTACTCGTCGCCGGGGAACGGCGCCACCGCCGAGTCCGCGACGTCCACCGCCACCACCACCCGGCGGCGCGGGGTGTCCGCGTCCTCGGCCAGCAGCCGCAGCGCGGCCTGGGCGGCCCGGTTCAGCGCGGCGTACTCCAGCTCCTCCAGGTCGTCGCTGACGTACCACTCCCGCAGCGCGGGGGTCACCGCGTACGCCACCGACTGGTCCAGCGAACCGCCGGGGTGCGCGGCCGCCAGTCCGGCCAGGGTGGTGGGCACGTACACGCGCATCGGGTGACTCCGGTTCCTCGGACGATCTGGACAGCCAAACAATACGCACCCGGGCCCGGCCGGGCTCACCCCCGAAGGGCCCGCGCCGTGGTGTGCAGGGCGGTCTCCAGGGTCAGCGCGCGGCGCACCGGGTCCATCATGTTCGGCCCCATCGCGGCCAGGTCCTCCAGCGTCGGGGCCAGCACCTGCACCCGCACCCCCGCGGCCCGCAACGCCCGCACCTCGCGGAACAACTGACGGGTCACCACCCTGCGGTACCGGCCCACCAGTTGCACCAGCACCCCGCGCGGCCGGTCCCGCCGCCGCCACTCCCGCACCGCCCCGGCCCGGCCCTCCCCCCGGCCGTCCGGCCAGCCCGGCCGCAGCGCCATCGGCGCCAGCACGTACACCTCGTCCAAGCCCCGGCCGAGCATCAGGTCCGCGTTGCTCGCCGACCAGCAGCCGCCGTCCACGTACCGGCTCCCGTCCAGCTCCACCGGCGCGAACCACCCCGGGATCGCGCAGGAGGCCATCACCGCCTCGGCCACCGGCGCCTGCGGCTGCCCCGGATCCCCGAACACCACCCGCCGGCCGGTCCCGTAGTCCACCGACACCACCCGCAGCGGCCACCCCTCCGGCCGGGCCCCGCCGACCAGCCCGCGCACCAGCTCGCCGACCGGCGCCACCGACCCGCGGCCGGTCGGCGCGGCCGCCGACACCATGGTCAGGAACGGGTACGCCCGCGGGTTGCGCACCGTCGCCCGCAGCAGCCCCGGCGAACCGAACCCCGGCCTCGGCAGCGGCGGCAACGCCCCGCCCAGCGCCGCCTCGTACCCGAAGCCCACCCCTTCGAGTACACCCCCCACCGCCAGCCCGCGCTGGTGGTCCGTCAGCTCCGCCGTCCCCACCCCGGCCGCCAGCAGCGTCCCCAGCACCGCCCCCGCCGAAGTCCCGAGGATCACCTCGGCCTCCCCCGGCCGCCACCCCGTCTCCTCCTCCACCGCCCGCAGCGCACCCACCGCCCAGGCCGCCCCCAGCACCCCGCCACCACCGAGCACCAGACCCCGCCGCACCAGGCACCACCTCCGCCCTCCACCGACCGGCCCCCACGGTACGTCCCCCTTCGTGCCCACCCCCCGCGCCCCGCCGGTCAACCCCGCGCACCCCCACCACCCGCCGGAGCCCTTCCCGCACAGCGGGAACCACCCGGATAGGTGACACCGCACCGGCCCCCCGACCCGCCACCGCCGGTCCGTTGCCAGCGCCCCGGGGCCCGGGTACCAAGGAGCCGAACCCGCACCGCTCCGCACGAAGGGCGCCGCCGATGACCGCTCCCACCGCCGCCGCACCCCGGGTCCGAGCCCTGGCCCACCCCCACCCGCGACGCCCCGAACGCACCCCGCGCCGCCCGCACCCCGTCGGCGAACTGACCCCGCGTCACCCCCGCGCCGCCTGCGCCCCCGTCCGCACCGAACGCAGCCAACTCGCCGCCCGCTTCGCCCACCGCCTCGTCGAAGTCCTCACCGGCCACCGCCCCGCCGGCCAACTCCAACGCCACACCACCCTCCCCGGCTACCAGCAACTCACCGCCCTGGTCCGCACCGGCCCCCTCCGCCCCCGCGGCCACCTCACCCCGCACCGCCTCGGCCGCGTCTACGACTCCGCCCCCACCCCCCGCGCCCTCGAAGTCTGCGTCCGCGTCGAGTTCGGCCCCCGCCACCACATGGTCGCCTTCCGCCTGGAGCAGCACCGCCGCACCGACCAATGGCAGTGCACCGCCGTCGAAGCGAGGTAGTTGGAGGCAGCGGCTCGGCAGGGCAACGCCCAGGGGCGCGAGGAACTGCGCGAATCGGAAGGCACCCACCTACAACACGAGCTCCGGCAGCCAGTTGCAACACCAAGGGGCGCGAGGCTCCGCTGATCTGCGGCTCCGCCGCGCGGGCGCACTCCGGAAGGCGCCCCAGCTGCCACTCAAGCACCGAGAGCCAGCTGCAACACCAAGGGGCGCGAGGAACTGCGCGCTCCGGGAGGCGGCCCACCGGCAACTGACCCACCATCAGCCAGTTGCCGGTGCTGCCGTTCCCATGCGCGCAGTTCCCCGCGCCCCTGAAAACCCCTACCGGGTGTTACTTCTTGCGACGCCCCTTCGCCGCACGGGCGGCCTTCCGCCGCTCCGCCCGGGTCAGCCCGTCGCCGTCCTCCAGGCCGTCCTCGAAGTCTCCCTCGATGACGTGCTCGTCGCCGTCCACCGACGGGGCGGTGTAGTGCAGACGCTGCGGCTTCGGGGCCTCCAGGCCCTTCGCCTTGATCTCCGGGCGGCCCGCGGCCTGGTCCTTCTCCAGCCGCGCGAGGGTCTCCTCGGTCTCCGCGAGCGGGACCTCCTCGACCTGCTGCTCGACCTGCACCTCCAGGTTGAACAGGTAGCCGACCGACTCCTCCTTGATGCCCTCCATCATCGCGGAGAACATGTCGAAGCCCTCGCGCTGGTACTCGACCAGCGGGTCGCGCTGGGCCATCGCCCGCAGGCCGATGCCCTCCTGGAGGTAGTCCATCTCGTAGAGGTGCTCGCGCCAGCGCCGGTCCAGCACGGACAGCACGACGCGCCGCTCCAGCTCCCGCATGATCTCCGCGCCGAGCGCGTCCTCACGGGCCCCGTACTGCCCCTGCACATCCTCCTGGAGCGCCTTCACCAGGAACTCGGCGGTGAGCCCGGCCGGGCCGCCGGCCTCCTCCTCCAGCTCCTCCAGGTCCAGGGTCACCGGGTACAGCTGCTTGAGCGCCGCCCACAGCTTGTCCAGGTCCCAGTCGTCCTCGAAGCCCTCGCCGGTCGCGGCGTTGACGTACGCCTCCACGGTGTCGTCCATGAAGTGCGTGACCTGCTCCTGCAGGTCCTCGCCCTCCAGCACGCGACGACGCTCGCCGTAGATGACCTCGCGCTGACGGTTCAGCACCTCGTCGTACTTGAGGACGTTCTTGCGGATCTCGAAGTTCTGCTGCTCGACCTGGGTCTGCGCCGAGGCGATGGCCCGCGTCACCATCTTGGACTCGATCGGCACGTCCTCCGGCACGTTGGCCATGGCCAGCACGCGCTCGACCATCCCGGCCTTGAACAGCCGCATCAGGTCGTCGCCGAGCGACAGGTAGAACCGCGACTCGCCCGGGTCGCCCTGACGGCCGGAGCGGCCGCGCAGCTGGTTGTCGATCCGGCGCGACTCGTGCCGCTCCGTCCCCAGCACGTACAGACCGCCCAGCTCCTGGACCTCGACCTGCTCCGCCTTCACGGCGGCCTTGGCCTTCTCCAGCGCGGCCGGGAAGGCCGCCTCGTACTGCTCCGGGGTGTCGATCTCGGTGATGCCGCGCTGCGCCAGCTCGGCCACCGCGAGGTGCTCCGCGTTGCCGCCGAGCATGATGTCGGTGCCGCGGCCGGCCATGTTGGTGGCCACGGTCACCGCGCCACGACGGCCCGCCTGCGCGACGATCTGCGCCTCGCGCTCGTGGTGCTTGGCGTTGAGGACCTCGTGCGGGACGCCGCGCTTGCGCAGCTCCTGCGAGAGGTACTCGGACTTCTCGACCGAGACGGTGCCGACCAGGACCGGCTGGCCCTTCTCGTGCTTCTCGACGATGTCCTCGACCACGGCGGCGAACTTGGCCGGCTCGGACTTGTAGATCAGGTCCGGCTGGTCGATGCGCAGCGGGGTCTTGTTGGTCGGGATCGGCACCACGCCGAGCTTGTAGATCTGGTGGAACTCGGCCGCCTCGGTGGTGGCGGTACCGGTCATGCCGCCGAGCTTGTCGTAGAGGCGGAAGAAGTTCTGCAGGGTGACGGTGGCCAGGGTCTGGTTCTCGTTCTGGACCTCCACACCCTCCTTGGCCTCGATCGCCTGGTGCATGCCCTCGTTGTAGCGGCGGCCGGCCAGGATGCGGCCGGTGTGCTCGTCGACGATCATGACTTCGCCGTTCATGACGACGTAGTCCTTGTCGTTCTTGTAGAGCTCCTTGGCCTTGATGGCGTTGTTCAGGAACCCGACGAGCGGGGTGTTGACCGACTCGTAGAGGTTGTCGATCCCGAGGTAGTCCTCGACCCGGGAGACGCCCTCCTCCAGGACACCCACCGTGCGCTTCTTCTCGTCGACCTCGTAGTCGCGGTCGCGCTTGAGGCGCAGCACCAGCTTGGCGAAGTCGGCGTACCACTTGGTCGCCTGGTCGGCCGGGCCGGAGATGATCAGCGGGGTGCGGGCCTCGTCGATCAGGATCGAGTCGACCTCGTCGACGATCGCGAAGTTGTGGCCGCGCTGCACCAGTTCGTCCTGCGACCACGCCATGTTGTCGCGCAGGTAGTCGAAGCCGAACTCGTTGTTGGTGCCGTAGGTGATGTCGCAGGCGTACTGGCGCTTGCGCTCGGCGGGCGACATGTTGCCCAGGATCACGCCGACCTCGAGGCCGAGGAAGCGGTGCACCCGGCCCATCCACTCCGAGTCGCGCTCGGCGAGGTAGTCGTTGACGGTGATCAGGTGCACGCCCTTGCCGCTCAGCGCGTTCAGGTACGCGGGCAGGGTGCCGACCAGGGTCTTGCCCTCGCCGGTGCGCATCTCGGCGACGTAGCCCAGGTGCAGCGCGGCGCCGCCCATCAGCTGGACGTCGTAGTGGCGCTGGCCGAGCACCCGCTTGGCCGCCTCGCGGACGGTGGCGAAGGCCTCGGGGAGGATGTCGTCCAGGGTCTCGCCGTCGGCGAGGCGCTGCTTGTACTCGTCGGTGAGTGCCCGCAGGTCCTCGTCGCTGAGGTTGACGAAGTCCTCTTCGATGGAGTTGACCTGGGCAGCAATCCGCTGGAGCTTGCGAAGGACCTTGCCCTCACCGGCGCGCAGGATCTTGTCGAAGACGGACACTAGGGCGGGCTCCTTGCCTGTTCGGCGTTGGACGGCAGCACGGTGGGTCGACCCCACCGCACGGGCCATCGTATGCGAGGGAGCCAACGCGCCGGGAGGTGCGTCAGCACGGTATTCCCGTGTCACCCGTGGGGGCACAACGGCCGATTGCGCTCCGGTGAGGACAATTCGGTCACCATCCGGCCCTCGCTCAGGTTGTACGCACCGGGACCTGACTTGGTTCCCGCCGCTGTCAGTCCCCCCGTCTACCCTGCGCGGCATGACCGCCATGCCTGCCCCCGCCCTCGAACTCTCCGCCGACGAGGCCCGCCGGATCGCGCTGCGCGCCCAGGGCCTGCTCGGCGCGCCCGACCGCAGGGGCGGGGTGCGCGGCGTGCTCCGGCACCTCGGCTCGGTCCAGCTGGACACCATCTCGGTGCTGGCCCGCTCGCACGAGCTGGTGCCGTACGCGCGCCTCGGCGCGGTCGGCCGCCCGGCGGTGGAGGCGGCGTACTGGGGCGGCGGCACCTCCTTCGAGTACTGGTCGCACGCGGCCTGCGTCCTGCCGGTGGAGGAGTGGCCGCTGTTCGGCTTCCGCCGCCGTTCCTACCGGTCCAACGGTCACGTCTGGGGCCGCAGCACCGAGGAGCGGACGTACCGTCAGGTGCTGGACCAGCTGCGCGCGGAGGGCCCGCTGACCTCCACCGAGCTGGGCGGCGCCAAGCGCACCTCGGAGTGGTGGGACTGGTCGGACACCAAGGTCGCGGTGGAGAAGGCGCTGGCCTTCGGCGACGTGGTCTGCACCGAGCGGCGCAGCTGGAAGCGGGTGTACGCGCTGGCCGAGCAGGCGATCCCGGCCGAGTACCTGGCCGAGGAGCCCTCCGACGCGGAGTGCGTGCGCCGCCTGGTGGCCCAGGCCGGCACGGCGCTCGGGGTGGCCACCCGGGCCGATCTGATGGACTACTACCGGCTGAAGGCGAAGCACTTCGACGCGGCGCTGCCCGGGTCCGGCCTGGTGCCGGTGACGGTGGCCGGCTGGGGCGCCCCGGCCTGGGCCGACCCGGCGGCGCTGGAGACCGCCCCGCGCGGGCGGCACCGCACCACCCTGCTGTCGCCCTTCGACTCGCTGATCTGGGACCGGCCCCGGACGGAGCGGATCTTCGGCCTGACGCACCGGCTGGAGGCGTACACCCCGAAGGAGAAGCGGGTGCACGGCTACTTCGCGATGCCGCTGCTGACGGGCGGTCAGCTGGTCGGCCGGGTCGACCCGGCCCGGGAGGGGAAGACCCTGGTGGCCCGTCAGGTCTCGCTGGACTCGCCCCGCCACCTGGAGGCGCTGGCCACCGCGCTGCGCGAGGCGGCCGGATGGGTGGGCTGCACCGCCGTCCGGGTGGAGCGGCTGTCCGACGAGGGCCTGCGCCCCGCCCTGGAGAAGCTGATCGGGTGATCCCGGCCCGTCCGGCCGGGCCCCGGGCTCAGCCGATCTCCAGGATCTTCTCCCGCATCGCGTAGACCACGGCCTCCATCCGGGAGTGCAGCTGGAGCTTCTCCAGGATGTTGCGCACGTGGTTCTTCACCGTGTTCTCGGAGATGAAGAGCTCCTTGGCGATCTCCCGGTTGTTCATCCCGGTGGCCACCAGCTTGAGCACCTCCAGCTCGCGCTCGGTGAGCCGCGGCGCCGGCAGCAGCTCCCGCTCGTCCGGACGCCGCTGGATCATCGACTTGAACTCGGTGAGCAGCTTGGAGGCCATCGCCGGGCTGATCTGCGACTGCCCGTCGGCGACCGCCCGGATCGCGGTGGCTACCTCGTCGGTGGAGATCTCCTTCAGCAGGTAGCCGGTGGCCCCCGCCTTGATCGCCTCGTAGAGGTCGGCCTCCTCGTCGCTTATCGTCAGCATGATGATCTTGGCGCTGGGCACCACGTCCTTGATCGCGGTGCAGGCCTCGATCCCGCTGCGACGCGGCATCCGCACGTCCATCAGGATGATGTCGGGCAGCAGGTCGGCCGCCTTGAGCACGGCCTCCGCCCCGTCCCCGGCCTCGCCCACCACCCGGATGTCGGGCTCCTCCGCCAGCACGATCTCCAGGCCCCGGCGGAACAGCGCGTGGTCGTCCACCACCAGGACCCGGATCGGCTCGTCCCGGTGCGGCGGCCCGTCCGCATCCCCCAGCGGTCCGCCCGCCGGACCGAATCGCTCCCCCATCCGCCCCTCCCCGCCGCTGGTCAGTGTCGGGCCATCATTCCACGAAGCACCCCGGGCCGATCACCCTCCGCCGTCGCCCCTCCCGGAACGGGTGACCCCCGGTGGCCGCTGCCACCGGGGGTCACCCGTTCCGCCTCCTGTGCGTCAGTCCTGGTCGGGACCGCCGATCGCACCACCGGCGTCACTGGCCGGGCCGACGTTCGTGCCGTCGGTGGCCAGGTGGATCACGCCGTAGTGGTAGCCGTGCCGCCGGTACACCACGCTCGGCAGGCCGCTGTCCTTCTCCACGAAGAGGTAGAAGTCGTGGCCGACGAGCTCCATCTCGTACAGCGCCTGGTCCAGCGACATGGGCGGGGCGCCGTGCGTCTTCTCCCGGACGACGAGCGGTCCGTCGCCCTCCACCTCCAGCGATCCCATCATGGTCTTGCGGGCCGAGCCGTTGACCCCGGCGCTGGGCTCCTCCACCTCGGGGAGCGACGCCAGCGCCGCCGTCGCCTCCGCGACGCTGATCGGGGTGCGGCCGTTGCCGCCCTTGTGCACCCGCCGCCGGTCGGCGGACTTGCGCAACTGCGCGTCCAGCTTCGCGGAGGCCAGGTCGAGCGCCGCGTAGGGGTCCGCGGCGGCGGCCTCGGCCCGGATCACCGGGCCGCGGGTACGCATCGTGATCTCCACCCGCTCGGACCGGTCGGCCTGGCGCGGGTTGTGTTCCTTGGACACCTCGACGTCGAGGCTGATCACCTTGCCGTCGAACTTCTGGACCTTCTCCAGCTTCTCGGCCACGTGCTCTCGGAACCTCTTGGGCACCTCGGTCTTGCGGCCCTTGACGACGATGTCCACGCAGAACTCCGATCCCTCGTGCTGACGCCGGGCCGGAACGTTCCCGGCACCGGACTGAGACCCAGCCGGACCAGCCGCTTCACCATCACCACCGGGGCTTCCGGGGGCGCTGGGAGGGACTGGCCCTCACCTCACTTCCTCCCCACCAGAAGCGCTTGAAACCCCTTGGAGCCTCATCGAACACCTCACACCGGGATTTCGCCATCCCCGGTCGGCTGGAGGACTGTTCCGTCCTGTTTACCCTCAGCCGAGTGAAAAACCGGTAAACACCTGGACAACACCCCCCGGACGGCCCACCGTTTGGTACCGCCCGAGCACCGGCCGAGCACCGGGAGCCGTCATGACCGCCCTCGTCCTGTTCGAACTCGCGGACCTCCTGCTGCCCGCCCGCTGCGCCGGCTGCCGCACCGGCCGCACCCCGCTCTGCCCGGCCTGCCGCGCCGCCCTGGACACCGCCGTCCCCGGCCCGGCCACTCCGCACCCGCGCCCCGAGGGCCTGCCCCCGGTGTACGCCGCCACCCGCTACGCCGGCCCGGTCCGCCACCTGCTGATCGCCCACAAGGAGCGCGGCGCGCTGCGCCTGGCCGCGCCGCTCGGCCGCGCTCTGGCCGCCGCCGTCCGCCCCGCGCTCGGCCCCGGCCCGGCACTGCTGGTGCCCGTCCCGTCCACCCGGGCCGCCACCCGCGCCCGCGGCCACGACCCGACGCTGCGCCTCGCCCGGGCCGCCGCCCGCGAGCTGCGCCGCCACGGCCACCCCGTCCGGGCCGCGCACCTGCTGCGGCACCGCCGCGCGGTGGCCGACCAGGCCGGCCTGACGGCCGCCCAGCGGCACGCCAACCTGCACGGCGCGCTCACCGCCCGCCCAGGCGCCGCCCGCCTGCTGACCGGCCGTCAGGCCGTGTTGGTGGACGACCTGGTGACCACCGGAGCCTCCCTGGCCGAGGCCGCCCGCGCCCTGGCGGCCCTCGGCCACCCGCCCCGCGCGGCCGCCACCGTGGCGGCCGTCCGGCGGGCCACCGGTCACCCGGGGTAGGAGAACTGACCGCCCTTCAGGTCCGGCGCCAGCTCCACCCACTGACTGCCCGACAGCCGGTAGACCTGCTCGGCCGAGGTGGCCAGCACCGGGGGCAGCAGCTCCTTGCTGCCCGTGTTCCGCGCCTCGGTCGCCGAGACCGAGGTCATCGAGTCGCCGCCCTGGAGCGGCACGTCCGCGCTGACCGAGCCGTCGGTGCCGAAGTAGTGCAGCTGCTGGAGCTTGTCCGGCTCCTTGCCGAGCACCAGCAGCTGGTCCGTGTCGGCCCAGGCCACCGAGACCACCTCGCTCAGCACCGAGGCCACCGGTCGCAGATCCACCACCACCTCCACCCCCGGCCTGGCCGGGGTGCCGGTGTGCAGGACCAGGCCGAGCCTGAGCGCCGTCTTGCCGCCGTCCTTCACCACCAGGGCGATCCTGGTGCCGTCCGAGGAGATCCGCAGCGACTGGACCTTCCCGCTGCCCAGCCCGCCGACCTGGACCGGCACCGGCGTCCGGCCGCGCACCATCACCATGCCGGAGGGGGCTGCGGGGTCCACCAGCCAGAGGTTGTTCCAGCCGTCCCAGCTCGGCGAGGCCAGCGTGCTCCCGCTCCGGTGCACGGACTCCCCCCGGGTGCTCCCCTGCGCCAGGTCGACCACGTACAGGTCGTGGCCGTCCGCCCCGACCACGGCCGCCGCCACGCCGTCCCGGCGGACCGCGAAGGCGCTCGGCCGGAGGGGGTTGTTCTGTTCGCCCAGCGGGCCCGGGACGGGCGTGCCCCTCCCGTCGGTGTCCGCGGTCTGCATCAGCTGGCCCTTCGCCCGGTCCAGGTAGTACTGCCTGGTGCCGAACACGCCGCCGGCCAGCGCGCCCGGTGCGCGCAGCACGGTCTCGCTCCCGGTCTGGCAGCTCCCCTTGTGCCCGGCCAGGGTCAGCTGGACCAGTCGCTTGCCCTGGACGTCCGACAGGGTGTGGAAGAGCTGCGCGGCCATCTCGCCGCAGCGCCCCATCTCGGCACCGAGGTCCGCCACGTTCACCTTCACGGTGGCCGCGTTGGAGTCGTTGACCGTGACGGCGCCCTCGATCTCGACCTGCTCGCCGAAGGCCGTGCGGACCCCCTGGGAGAGCCAGGCCGACGGCCCGTCGACCAGCGCCTTGGCCGCGGCGGTGAGCGGGTCCACCCGGCGCCGCACGTAGATCGGATCGGGCACCAGCACCGGCTGCCGGGCCTGGTCGGCCGAGTCGTCCGGCTTGGTCGGGAAGTAGCGGTGCACCGCCCGGTACCCGTTCTTGAACTCGGTCTGATCGGTGATCAGCCCGTTGGGCAGGTCGTCGATCCGCCACTCGCCCTTGTTCTTGCCCTCGGTCTCCCGGACCAACTTGAACCATGCCTTGTAGCCGGGGTCCGGGTTCGGCTTGTAGGTGCGGTGCCGGTCCACCTCGGCTATCTGACTGCCCTGCACCTGGACCTCGGCCCGGTCGGAGCCCCCGGCCAGCGAGACGGTGTACCTGGCCTGCGAGCCCAGGACCACCACCTGCGCCTCCGGCTGCCACTTCCGGACGGCCGCCGCCGTGAGGTACTGCGTGGCGGTGGCGTAGTTCGGCTCGTCGGCGTTGGCCGCGTCCAGGAAGCCGGTGAGCAGCTTCTCCGGGTTGTCCCCCGGGTGCGGCGGCGCCGGGTAGACCCGTACCTGGAGGTTCTCCGGGGCGGCGGTCGCCGGGCTGCCGACCCGCTCCGGCGAGCCGTCCGAGGGCATCGAGACGCAGCCCGCGGCCATCAGCGGGGCGAGCGCCGCTCCGAACGCGCGGAGCAGCCGCCGGTCAGTCCTGTCCGTCCTCCGCACGCCGCTCCCCCTCCGAGTCGCTCTCCCCGTCGGCCGCGCCGGCCGACGGCGCCTCGGCCGGCCTGCCGGCCGACCGGTCCACCACCACGTGTGCGCCGGTCGCACCGTACCCCGCCGAAGCGGCCCGGACGTCCGACGGGTCGGCCACCGGGGCCGAGGGCGCCTTGCCCAGCCCGGGTCCGATGCTCAGCACCCCGCCCAGCCCCGGGCCGAAGCCGGTGGCCGGGCCCTCCGGCGTCTCCGGGATCTCCGCCGACTGCTCGGCCGAGGTGAGCGCGGTCGCCCCGGCCGGCCTGGCCCGGCGGTACGGGCCCGCGCTGGCCAGGCCCCGGTTGTGCCGGGAGTCCTCCGGCTCCAGCCGGAACGGCGCCCGGTTGATCTCGCCGCCGCGGGTGCGCGGCAGGGTGAGCCGGAAGTGCGATCCGCCGCCCGGCTCGCCCCAGGCCTGGAGCCAGCCGCCGTGCAGGTGCGCGTCCTCGACCGCGATCGACAGGCCGAGGCCGGTGCCGCCGGTGGTCCGCACCCGGGACGGGTCGGCCCGCCAGAAGCGGTGGAACACCCGGGAGGCCTCGCCGGGCTTGAGCCCGATGCCGTAGTCCCGGACGCCGACCGCGACCGCGCCCCCGGCCGAACCGAGCCGGATCACCACGTCCCGGCCCTCACCGTGCTCCAGCGCGTTGACCACCAGGTTGCGCAGGATGCGCTCGATCCGCCGGGAGTCCACCTCGGCGACCACCGGCTCCTCGCCGCCCCGGATGACCACCGCGCTGCCCTTGGCCTGCGCCAGCGGGTCCGCGGCCTCGACCACCCGGCCGACGATGTCCCGCAGGTCCACCGGCTCGGCGTCCAGGATCGCCGCGCCCGCGTCGAACCGGCTGATCTCCAGCAGGTCGGCGAGCAGCGACTCGAAACGGTCCAGCTGACCCTGCAGCAGCTCCGCCGAGCGGGCCGCCATCGGGTCCAGGTCGTCCCGGCTGTCGTAGATCAGGTCCGCCGCCATCCGGACGGTGGTCAGCGGGGTGCGCAGCTCGTGCGAGACGTCCGAGACGAACCGCCGCTGCACCCGGGAGAGCTCCTCCAGCTGCCGGATCTGCGCCTGCAGCGCGTTGGCCATCCGGTTGAAGGACTCGCCGAGCCGGGCGATGTCGTCGGAGCCGGTGACCTTCATCCGCTCCTCGAGGTGCCCGGCGGCCAGCCGCTCGGAGATCCCGGCCACCATCCGCACCGGGGTGACCACCTGACGGACCACCAGCCAGGCGATGCCGCCCAGCAGCATCACCACGAACACCCCGGCGGTCGCCAGCGTGCCGGTGACCTGCCCGAGCGAGCTGGTCTCCTGGGCGAACGAGAAGACGTAGTACAGCTGGTACTGGGTGGTCCCGTCGGGGCCCCGGAACTGCTGGCCGATGATCAGGCCCGGCTCCGTCTTCGGAGCCTTCCCCGGCCCGGCCGCCCGCTTCACCTCGGAGGTCTGCTCGAACATCACCCCTGGGTTCGCGGCGACCTGGGCACGCAGCTCCGGCGAGATCGAGGCGGGCAGGATCTCGCCGGAGCCGTACGCGCCGCGCAGCGCGGCGCTGGACGAGCTGTGCACCTCGTCGGTGTTGGGCACCAGGGCGATCACCGAGTAGACCCCGCTGCCGCCGGTGGCGAGGTCGGAGACCTGCTTGATCAGCCAGGTGCTGGTCTTCACCCGGGTCGGGTCGGTGTTGGCACCGACCGTGGCCTGCAGGTTGATCGCGTCGTTGATCTTGTCCTGCTCGATCTCGAAGCCGCCCCGGGCCTGGTTCTGCGCCGAGTGCTTCTTGGCGTCCAGCAGCACCGTGCGGACCTGGGCGACCACCACCACGCCCAGCACCAGCACCACGGCGAGCGAGAGCAGCAGGGTCGCGGCCACCACCCGCACCTGGATGGAGCGCCGGTACAGCGCCACCACCCGGTGGAAGGGGCGCCGGAACTGACGGGCCACCAACGCGAAGAGTGCCACCGGGCCGCGCCGGGGCCGGCGGCCACCGGTGGTGGTGGAGCTCAGCACGTCCCCGCGAACAGTGGACTCCCCGTCGGCGGCGGTGCCCGACGGGGAGTCGTCAGCTTGCTGCGTCACGTCAGCTGGGCCCGGCCTTGTAGCCGACACCGCGGACGGTGACCACGATCTCCGGGCGCTCCGGATCCTTCTCGATCTTCGAGCGCAGGCGCTGCACGTGCACGTTCACCAGACGGGTGTCGGCGGCGTGCCGGTAGCCCCAGACCTGCTCCAGCAGCACCTCGCGGGTGAACACCTGCCAGGGCTTGCGGGCCAGCGCGACCAGCAGGTCGAACTCCAGCGGGGTCAGCGGGATGCCCCGGCCCTCCCGCTTCACGGAGTGACCGGCCACGTCGATCACCAGGTCACCGATGGTCAGCTGCTCCGGAGTCGGCTCCTCGGCGCGGCGCAGCCGGGCGCGGACCCGGGCCACCAACTCCTTGGGCTTGAACGGCTTGACGACGTAGTCGTCGGCGCCGGACTCCAGTCCGACCACGATGTCGACGGTGTCGGTCTTCGCGGTGAGCATCACGATCGGCACGCCGGACTCGGAGCGGATCTGACGGCACACGTCGATCCCGTCCCGCCCGGGCAGCATCAGGTCGAGGAGGACCAGATCAGGCTTGGTCTCCCGGAACGCGGCTAGCGCCTTGTCCCCATCCGCGACGAAAAACGGCTCAAAACCCTCACCACGAAGCACGATGCCCAACATCTCGGCCAGTGCGGTGTCGTCATCGACGACGAGGACACGTCCCTTCATGCGTCCATCCTCTCATTACCGGATTGTGACCTGCCGCACAGTCGTGCCATTCCGGCGTGCTTCCGCCCGCCAAGTCAGTCATATCGTCGCAGAGTTCGCCCCCCGCCCGGACCGGGCCCGGAGCCGGGCCGGGATATCCCTGCGAGCGCCGAACCGTGCCGTGGCACGATGGGCGCCACAGAGTACCGATTCGACGGGAGCAGTGATGACCGACACTCCGGGCTGGGCCTCGCCCGGCTCCCCCGAGCCGCCCCGAGAGGACGCCGGGACGTCGGACACGCCGCCTCCCGCCGCGGCCACCGCCCCGCCGGTCCCGCCGCAGGCGGGCCCCGCGCCGGGCCCCTACGCCGGTGCCTACGGGCAGCAGCCCCCGCCCGGCTGGGGACAGCAGCAGCCCGGCTGGGGCCAGCAGCCTCCCCCCGGCCCGCAGCCCGGCTGGGGCGGCGGACCGCAGTGGGGTGCCCCCGGTTGGGGACAGCCGCAGAGCCCGAAGCCCGGTGTCATCCCGCTCCGCCCGCTCTCCGTCGGCGAACTGCTGGACGGCGCCTTCACCACCGTGCGCCGCTACTGGCGCTCCACCGTCGGCCTCTCCCTCGGCGTCGCGGTCGCCGAGCAGGCGCTCACCGCGGGCGCCCAGTGGTGGGGCTACGAGCAGCCGGACGCGATCGGCCCGGCGATCCTGTCGGTCGCCGGCTACCTGTTCGCGATGCTGCTCGGCATCATCGCCTCCGGCCTGCTCACCATGGTGGTCAGCAAGGCGATCCTCGGACAGCGCGCCACCCTCGGCACCGCCTGGGCCGCCGCCCGCCCGCAGCTGCTGAAGCTCTTCGGACTCACCGTGGTCACCAGCCTGATCATGACCGGCATCGGGGTGGTCGCCGTGGCGCCCGTCTTCCTGCTCGGCATCTCCGGGGCCGACGACGCGCTGATCGCCCTCGCCGTGCTCCCGCTGCTCGCCGGGCTGGGCGTGATGGTCTGGGTGATGGTCCAGCTCAGCATGGCCGCCCCGGCCCTGATGCTGGAGAAGCAGGGCGTCTTCACCGCCCTCTCCCGCTCCCGACGCCTCGTCAAGGGCGCCTGGTGGCGCACCTTCGGCGTCACCCTGCTCGGCCAGTTCATCGCCGGGCTGATCGCCGCCGTCTTCGTGCTGCCGTTCACCGTCATCGGGATGGCCGCACTCGGCGACGACGCGCTCACCCCGGACTCGGAGTTCGGCCTGATCGGCACCAGCTACCCGCCGTCGCTGATCCTGCTCCTGTCGGTCGGCGCCATCCTGGCCTCCTGCGTCACCATCCCGCTGGTCGCCGCGATCAACGTGCTGCTCTACGTCGACCGCCGGATCCGCCGCGAGGGCCTGGACATCGAGCTGGCCCGCGCCGCGAGCACGCCCGCCGACGAGCCGTCCCCCGCCGCCGCCCCGGCCGCCGGCACCGCCCCCGACCAGACCGGACCGCAGGGAAGCTGATGCCCAACTGGGGGGAGTGGGCCCCGCTCGCCACCGGCGTCCCGGTCACCGAGGAGCGTGACGCGGCCCGGGACGCCGCCCGGATCGAACGGCTCGACCCGGCGTACCACCACCACGACCCGAGCCTGATGCAGCGGATCTGGGACTGGGTGCTCGAGCAGCTCGACAAGGCCTTCGGCGCGGTCGGCATCGCCACCCACGGCATCACCACCGTGATGCTCTTCCTGCTCGTCCTGGTCGTCCTGGCCGCCCTCCTGTGGTGGCGCCTCGGCGCCCCGCGCCGGGCCGCCCGCAGCACCGCCGCACTGTTCGGCACCGACCGCCCGACCACCGCCGACGAGCACCGCGCGGCCGCCGCCGCACACGCCGCAGCGGGCGCCTGGGCCGAGGCCGTACGCGACCAACTGCGCGCCCTGATACGCGGGTTGGAGGAGCGCACGCTGCTCGACGTCCGGCCCGGCCGGACCGCCGACGAGGCCGCCGCCGAGGCCGGCCGGGTGCTCCCCGAGCACGCCGAGGCGCTGCACCGGGCCGCCCGCACCTTCGACGACGTGGTCTACGGCGAGCACACCGCCGACGCGGCCGCCTACCAGGCCCTGCTCGACCTCGACCGGGCCGTCACCGCCAGCCGGCCGTCCCTCGCCGGGAGCACCACGTGAGCACCGATACCACCGCGCCGGCCCCCGGCGCCCCCGCTCCTGACGCACCGTCCGCCGAGGCCCCGCCCGCCTCCGGCACCGCCGTCCGGGTCTTCCCCGGCTGGGGTCCGATCTGGCGCCGCAGCCGCTGGTTCCTGCTCGGCACCGCCGTCGTCCTGGTCGGCGGCCTGCTCGTCAGCGGCCTGGACGACCACCGCGAGTACCCCCCGCTCCACCCGCGCGACCCCGACCCGCACGGCACCCGCGCCGTGGTCCGCCTGCTCGAACAGCGCGGCGTCGACGTCCGCACCGCCGGCACCCAGGACGAGCTCTCCGAGGCCCTGGCCGCCCCCGGCACCACCGTGGTGCTGCCCTTCACCGTCCCCCTGACGGCCGGTCAGCTCGGCCCGCTCACCGCCCGCAAGCGCGGCAGCGACAGCCGCCTGGTGCTGATCGGCCCGGACGCCGACGCCCTGGCCGGACTCGCCCCCGGCATCTCCGAGGCCACCGACGCCTCCGGCGAGCCGCACCTCGCCGAGTCCGCCCCCACCGCCCCCGGCTGCACCCTCCCCGAGGCCGCCCGGGCCGGCAGGGCGGAGCTCGGCGGCGTCCTCTACCGGCCCGGCCCCGGCGACACCGGCTGCTACCCCGTCAACGGCCGCCCCTCCCTGGTCCGGCACACCGACCCCGGCTCCCGCGAGACCGTGGTGCTCGGCAGCGGCCGCTTCCTCACCAACGAACGGCTCGCCGAGCAGGGCAACGCCTCGCTGGCCCTCGGCCTGCTCGGCTCCCGCCACCACCTGGTCTGGTACCTCCCGGACTACTCCCAGGCCCCGGCCGAGCAGCCGAAGAGCCTCACCGACCACATCCCGGCCGGCTGGAACTGGGCCGCCCTCCAGCTCGCCGTCGCCGCCGTGCTGGCCGCCCTCTGGCGGGCCCGCCGGCTCGGCCCGGTGGTCACCGAACGGCTTCCGGTCGTGGTCCGGGCCGCCGAGACCACCGAGGGCCGGGCCCGGCTCTACCAGCGCGCCAAGGCCCGCGGCCGGGCCGCCGACGCCCTGCGCCGGGCCACCCGCCACCGCACCGCCCCGGCCCTCGGCATCCCCCTGCACACCGGGGAACCCGACCCGGCCGCCCTGTGCACCGCCCTGGCCGACCGCCTCGGCCGCCCCGCCGCCGACCTCCACGCGCTGCTGTACGGCGACGCACCCACCGACGACGCCGCCCTGCTGCGGCTGACCGACGCCCTCGACGCCCTGGAAAGGCAGGTACGACAGCCGTGACCGAGCAGGCCACCACCTCCCTCAGCAAGCCGACCCCCGAGGACGGTGCCACCCTCTCGGCCGCTCCGGCCGCCGCCACCGACGCCCGGGCCGCGCTCACCGCCCTGCGCGCCGAGATCGGCAAGGCCGTGGTCGGCCAGGACGCCGCCGTCACCGGCCTGGTGGTCGCCCTGCTCTGCGGCGGCCACGTGCTGCTGGAGGGCGTCCCCGGCGTCGCCAAGACCCTGCTGGTGCGCACCCTCTCCACCGCGCTCAGCCTGGGGACCAAGCGCATCCAGTTCACCCCCGACCTGATGCCCGGCGACGTCACCGGCTCCCTGGTCTACGACGCCCGCACCGCCGAGTTCTCCTTCCAGCCCGGCCCGGTCTTCACCAACCTGCTGCTGGCCGACGAGATCAACCGCACCCCGCCGAAGACCCAGGCCGCCCTGCTGGAGGCCATGGAGGAGCGCCAGGTCACCGTCGACGGCGAGCCCCGCGCGCTGCCCGTCCCGTTCCTGGTCGCCGCCACCCAGAACCCGGTCGAGTACGAGGGCACCTACCCGCTGCCCGAGGCCCAGCTCGACCGCTTCCTGCTCAAGCTCGTCCTCCCGCTCCCCACCCGGGACCAGGAGTTCCAGGTCCTCGCCAAGCACGCCTCCGGCTTCGACCCGCGCGACCTGGCCGCCGCGGGCGTGCGCCCGGTGGCCGGCCCCGCCGACCTCGCCGCCGCCCGCGCCGAGATCGCGAAGCTCACCGTCTCCCCCGAGGTGCTGGCCTACATCGTCGACCTCTGCCGGGCCACCCGGCAGTCCCCGTCGCTCTCCATCGGCGTCTCCCCGCGCGGCGCCACCGCCCTGCTCAACGCCTCCCGCGCCTGGGCCTGGCTGGCCGGCCGCGACTACGTCTCCCCCGACGACGTCAAGGCCCTCGCCCTGCCCACCCTGCGCCACCGGGTCCAGCTCCGGGCCGAGGCCGAGATGGAGGGCGTCACCGCCGACTCCGTCATCCAGGCCGTCCTGGCCCAGACCCCGGCCCCGCGCTGACCACGCAGTACTGCTGAAGGAGCGTCACCCATGGCCCTGACCGGCCGCACCGCCCTCATCGCCGCGCTCGGCGCGCTGGTCGTGGGCCTCCTGCTGCCCTCCTGGGCCGGGATCGGCGCGGTCACGGGCCCGCTCCTGCTCGCCGTCCTCGCCGACCTCGCCCTGGCGGCCCCGGTACGGTCCCTGGTGCTCACCCGCACCGGCGACACCACCGTCCGCCTCGGCGAGCCGGCCACGGTCGAACTGACCGTCACCAACCCCTCCCGGCGCCCCCTGAGGGCCCGCCTGCGCGACGCCTGGCCGCCCTCCAGCTGGCGCCCCGGCACCTCCTTCGAGGCCTCCCGGCACGCCCTCACCATCCCCGCCGGGGAGCGCCGCCGGATCACCACCCACCTGCTCCCCAGCCGCCGCGGCGACCACCACGCCCACCGGGTCACCGTCCGCTCCCACGGCCCGCTCGGCCTGGCCGCCCGCCAGGGCTCCCACCTGGTCCCCTGGACGGTCCGCGCCCTCCCCCCGTTCGCCAGCCGCAAGCACCTGCCCTCCCGGCTGGCCCGCCTGCGCGAACTCGACGGCCGCACCTCGATCCTGACCCGCGGTCAGGGCACCGAGTTCGACTCCCTGCGCGAGTACCTCCCCGGCGACGACGTCCGCTCCATCGACTGGCGCGCCAGCGCCCGCCGCCACACCGTGGCCGTCCGCACCTGGCGCCCCGAACGCGACCGCCACGTCCTGATCGTCCTCGACACCGGCCGCACCTCCGCCGGCCGCGTCGGCGACGCCCCCCGCCTGGACGCCGCCCTCGACGCCGCCCTCCTGCTGGCCGCCCTGGCCACCAAGGCCGGCGACCGGGTCGACCTGCTCGCCCACGACTCCCACAAGCGCCGCACCGTCGTCGGCCGCTCGGCCTCCGACGTGCTCCCCGCCTTCACCGACGCGATGGCCACCCTGGAGCCCGCCCTGGTCCAGACCGACCTGCGCGCCCTCACCTCCGCCACCCTCCGGCTGGCCCCCCACCGCTCCCTGATCGTCCTGATCACCGGCCTCGACGCCGGCCCGATCGAGGAGGGCCTGCTCCCTCAGCTCCCCCTCCTCACCAAGCGCCACGAGGTCGTCCTGGCCTCCGTCGCCGACCCCCGCCTCGACGAACTCGCCACCACCCGCGGCACCGTCCAGGACGTCTACGCCGCCGCGGCCGCCGAGCAGACCCGCGCCGACCGCGCCCGCACCGCCACCCACCTCACCCGCCGCGGCGTCACCGTCCTCGACGCCCCGCCCGCGGCCCTCCCCCCGGCCCTCGCCGACACCTACCTCGCCCTCAAGGCCGCCGGCCGCCTCTGAACCGGTACCTGCGGCGTACGCCTGCGGTACCTCCGGCGTATCCCCCGCCGCTCCTCCCGGTGATCGAATTGACCGATCACCGAAACACCTCCGGGGGAGCACCACATGAAGCGCAGGAATTTCCTCCTGCTGGGCGCACTGGGCCTGTCACCACTGGCCCTGCTCGTCCTGCCCGACGGCAAGAAGACCCAGCCGGCCGAGGCCCACAACCCACTGATGGAGCCCCCCGAGGTCCTCACCGACCTCGACCCGGTACGCCGCTGCCTGGCCCGCCTCGGCCCGGTCGTCTCCACCCACTGGATCGAGAGCTCCTCCGCCCGGCCCGGCGACCGCCTCCCCGGTCCCAACGACTACCGCTGCCACATCGTCGCCCGATTCCCCCCGGGCCACGTCACCAGCCTCCTCGGCCAACGCCCCGTCACCGCCGCCGAGCTCCCCCAGGTCCAGCAGTACCCCGTCACCTACCGCGAACGCGACCTCGGCAAGCTCCCGGCCCCGTTGGTCCCCCACCTCCCGCCGGCCGCCACCTGGGTCTCCGTCCGCGAGCTCGACAAGTCACTGCTCACCGCCCACAGCAGCAGCATCCTCTTCGACAAGGCCTCCGACACCGCCTACGTCTCGGCGTCCAACCTCAAGGACCCCACCCAGCCCCGCGTCGTCGTCGACCAGAACGGCGTCAGCAGCACGATCCCCCCGGTCCCGCTCCCGCCACTGCCGTGAAATGCAGAAAGCCCCGCCGGGATACCCGGCGGGGCTTTCTTGAATGATTGTTCGGCGGCGTCCTACTCTCCCACAGGGTCCCCCCTGCAGTACCATCGGCGCTGTGAGGCTTAGCTTCCGGGTTCGGAATGT
>NZ_JBITBY010000015.1:0-49054 GCF_044452665.1 Kitasatospora sp. NPDC051853
GGCTGGACAGCGTCCACGGCCTCGGCCGAGACGGTCACGTCTGTCATCAGGTGCTTCTCCTTGATCGGGAGTTACACCGTTCTTTTTACAGACCCCGGCTCTCAGCGCTTCGCCCTCCTGGCAGCGAAAGAGCGCGCCAGGTCGTCGCCCAGGCGGCGCGCTCCTCCGCGGAGGCGCTGCCCGCCCAGGCGGGGAACAGGTGCAGGGCGAGCTCCCCGAGCGAGCGCTCGATGTGGGCGGACGACGCGGCGGTGATCCACCACACCACGGTGTGGTCGCGAAGGTGGCGGTGGGCGTGGGCGAGTGCCAGGGTGCTCTTTCCCACGCCACCCAGACCGTGGATGACGGTGGCGCCCGAAGCCCGCTGCTCCGGGCCTTCCCCGGAGGTGCCGTGCAGGTGGTCCAACGCGTCCGCGCGCCCGAGGAACAGCGGGAGCGGCGGCAGGTTGGTGAGGCCGGGCGGGGCCTGGACGTCGCGGGCCGAGTTCATCAGCTCGGCCGAAAGGACGGTGACGGATCCGTGGATCGATCCGGTGAGCGCGGTCCCGATGGTGTGGGCAGCGACGGATCTGGCTCCACTCGCCTCAAACGAGTTGTGGATCACCGTATGCCCCCGCAGGTGCGGGTCCGGTCCGCCGGCCAAGTCCTGTGCGTGCTCAACTCCACCCCCTGCGCCGGGCCGAGTGGGCCCGGCTTGCAGCGTACGCGCTCCGGCCGAATGGCTGGAGTCGAATGGGCAGGACCCGACCGGACTGAGCGCCGCAGACTGCGGACTGACGGGCGGTCAGGGCGAGGTTCACCCGTGCGGGCGGCGACGGGAGTGGGCGGGGGTGGATAGCTTCGTGGGCGAAGCGTGGGTGGCGAGCAGGGCTGCCCACGATCCTGTCGAGGGAGAGGCCCGTGCGGGTTCCCGTGGTGGTGGCTGCTGCTGTGGTGGTGGCGGCTGCGCTCGTTCCGGTGCGTGCGGCGGCGGCGGAGGGGCCGCCGTTCGTGCGTGATCTGGCGGTGTCGGTGCAGGCGCCGGAGCCGTCGGCGCCGGGGGAGGTGGCGCCGTTCACGGTGGTGGTGTGCAACCAGGGGAGTGAGGCGCCGCAGGAGGATGCGGTGCTGGTGGTGAACGGGCCGCCGGGGGAGGGGATGGAGCTGACGTCGGAGAGCTTCGGGGTGGTGGACGGGGGGTGGAACTGGATCAAGTTCGAGCTGGGGAAGGGGCTCTACCCGCACGACTGCGCGCACGTGAAGCTGCGGGCCAGGACGCTGGCCGGGATGGACGGGTCGAGGACCTTCGACGGCGGTACGGCGGAGGTGGGTTGGGCGGCGGACCAGGACCAGGCGGACAACCTGGCGACCTGGAGTTCGGTGATCACCGCTCCGGTGACGGGGGCGTTCCTGGCGCTGTCGAAGCAGCCGTTGCCGACCGTGCCGGGCGGGACGGCGGAGTTCCAGGTGGAGGAGAGCAACCTCGGCCCGTCGGTGGACTACCCGTGGCGGGGCCGGGTGGTGGCCCAACTGCCGCCGGGGTCGGCCTTCGTGTCGACGGGTGACGGGAGCCAGTGCGGGATCTCGGTGGACGGGACGACCGCGGTCTGTCCGAACGACGTCGTCGGCAACACCTGGCGGTCGGCCAAGCGTGACTTCACGGTGAAGGTCGGGGAGGGCTGCGAGCCGGGGAGCACGGTGCGGGCGGTGGTCACCTACGAGGCGCCGGCCAACCCGCCGCCGCACCGGTTCGTGCTGAACGTGGACATTCCGGTGAAGTAGGGGGGGCGCTGAAGGCGGGCCCGGTCGAGGCGGGCTCGCCCAGCAGCGGCAGCGGGGTTGACGGCGGGTCAGCCGTGGCGGGGTTCCCAGCGGAAGAGGCGGCGGGCGAGGACGGTGGCGCCGGCGGTCCAGGCGGCGGCGATCAGCAGGGACGTGGCGGCGTGCTGCCAGCCGTGCACCAGGTCGAGTTCGGGGAGGGCGGCGCCGGTCCAGGACTCGTGGCCGAAGCCGCGGCCGAACCAGGCGGTGCGCAGGGTCTCGACCACGGGGGCCAGCGGGAGGTTGTGGGCGGGGTCCTGGAGCCAGCTGGGCATGGAGCTGAGCGGGGCGACCACGCCGCTGGCGAACATGCAGATCAGCAGGACGGGGGTGGCGACCATCGGGGCGGACTCGGCGCTGGGGGTGAGGCCGGAGAGGGCCACCGCCAGGATCGCGAAGAGCAGGAACCCGAGGGTCAGGGTGAGCAGGAAGAGCAGCGGGTCGGCCGGCAGCGGGGCGCCGAACCAGAGGACCGCGGTGCCGCCGAGCACCAGGACCTGGAGCAGGACCACGGCGGCGGCCGCGCCGAACTGCCCGGCGAAGATGGCGGTCGGCGGGACCTCGGTGCCGCGCAGGCGCTTGAGCACCAGGTCGTCGCGGCGGGCCACGATGCCGTTCAGCAGGTTGATGAAGGTGGTGACCAGGGCGAAGCCGATGAAGCCGATGGTGCTGTAGGCGGCCGCGTTCACCCCGCCGATCTCGCGCTCGCGGAGCGGGGCGGCGATCACCAGGTTGAGCAGCACCGGCAGCAGGAAGCCGATGAAGGTGGAGCGCCGGTTGCGCCAGAACACCCGCCAGGAGAGCAGGAACTGGCCGCGGGCGTAGGCGGGCCAGGTGAGCTCGCGGACGGCGGGGGCGGAGCGGGTCAGGGGAGTGGTCAGGGCGCTCATCGGGTCTCCGCCTTGTCGTGGGCCAGCTGCAGGAAGACGTCCTCCAGGGAGGCGTTGCGCGCCTCGATGCCGTCGAGTTCGATGCCGAGGTCGGCGGCCCAGGCGTGCAGGGCGGCCAGGGCGGGGGCGGTCCTGGCGACGGTGTAGAGCACGGCGCCCTCGTCGAGGGTCGGCGATTCGCCCAGGACGGTGGGGAGTTGGGAGGGCAGCAGGCCGGCCGGGAGCGGGAAGGTGACCCGGGTGCCCTGGCCGGAGAGCACCTCGTCGACGGTGCCGACGGAGGCGATGCGGCCGCGGTCCATGATGGCCACCCGGTCGGCCAACTGCTGGGCCTCCTCCAGGTAGTGGGTGGTGAGCAGGACGGTGGTGCCGGCCGCGCGGAGCTCCTTGACCAGGCGCCAGGTGGTGCGGCGGGCCTCCGGGTCCATGCCGGTGGTGGGCTCGTCCAGGAAGAGCAGCTCCGGGGTGTTCAGTACGGCGAGTGCGAGGTCGAGCCTGCGCCGTTCGCCGCCGGAGAGTTGGGAGACCCGGATGCCGGCCCGTTCGGTGAGGGCGACCCGGCCGAGCACCTCGGCGGTGGGCCGGGCGCCGGAGATGAAGGTGCGCCAGGAGTCCACGGTCTCCTTGACGGTCAACTCCTTGAAGAAGCCGCCCTCCTGCAGCATCACGCCGGTGCGCCTGCGCACCTGCGCGCCCTGCGCGTAGGGGTCGAGGCCGAGGACCCGGACGGTGCCGGCGTTGGGAGCGCGGTACCCCTCCAGGACCTCCATGGTGGTGGTCTTGCCGGCGCCGTTGGTCCCCAGCAGGGCGAACAGCTCGCCCCGCGCGACGGTGAAGGAGACGCCCCGTACGGCCTCGTAGTCCCCGTAGCTGCTGCGCAGGCCGTGTACTTCCACGGCCGCCTCCCCGGTAATTCCCGGGCCTGTGGTGAGTGTCATGGGTCATAGGGTGAACCGGGTCGCCCCTATAAGGCAAGTGCACGACATAACCGCAGGTCAGAGGGTATGCAAAATGTCATGGGTACAGGTGTGGCATTTTCGACCGGTGGGTTTCTTACATCCCCTACTGATGGTCGGGCGGCGGCCGGGTGCATAGTTTCCTCATCGCCGAGAACGAGCCGGAGAAAAAGACCGGAAAGCGAATCGGCGGAAAGGGTGACCGGCCCCGACGGGGCAGGCCCCGCGACCCGAGAAGGAGCTTCACATGGCTGAGAACACCACCCCCGCGAACGACCAGTTCGACATCGAGATCGAGGAGCTGGACAGCGTCAACGCCGGCGTCTCCGTCTCCTCCCTGGCCTGCGCGGCCTGCCCGGTCTCGAGCTTCAGCTCGATCTCCAACGCCGCCGCCGAGGTTGCGGGCGAGTAATTCGGGACCTGTGCCGCGGTGAGTCCGCCCTCGGGCGGAGTCACCGCGGCACCCTCGTCTCTCCCCACCACCCCATCCGCAGACACGAATTGACCGACGAACAGCAGTGAAGGAGACGCCGGGTCATGGAGAACCTCCGGCAAGAGCTGACGCGGTTCATCCAGGACCCCGCCGCTCAGCAGGACCCGTCCGCGCTCTACCGTCGACTGCTGGCCGAGGCGCCGGTGCTGGACCTCGGACGGGTGCACGTGGTCTCGGGGTACCAGGAGATCGTCAGCGTACTGATGCACCCCGGAACGGCGGTCGACCCGACCACCGTCGGTCTGCCGAGCGCCGGTTCGACCGCGCTGGCGCGGATCGTGAACCGGATGCTCCCGATGCGCGACGGCGCCGACCACACCCGGTTGAAGCGCCTCGCCACCACCGCCTTCTCCGCCCGCCGTCTGGAGCAGATGCGCGAGCGGATCGAGAGCACGGCCGCCCGGATGCTCGAACCCCTGCTCGCGGCAGGTGAGTTCGACGTGGTCGCGGACCTCGCCGTCCCGCTGCCGGTGGCCGTCTCCTGCGCCATCCTGGACATCCCCGACTCCGAGCAGGAGCGGGTGGTCGGCTGGGCCGGCCTGGTCGCCCGCTCGCTGCTGGACGACTTCGGCGGCAAGGACGTCCAGGCGGACGCCGCGAGGATCGCCGAACTGGACGCGGAGTTCGAGGAGTTCCGCACCTACGTCGAGGAGCTGTGCGCCGCGCGGGCCGCCGCTCCCGGCGACGACCTGATCAGCCGTCTCACCGTCGCCCGCGCCGAGGGCAAGCTCGACGACGAGGACCTGCTCGCCTTCGTGGTGATGCTGCTCGCCAACGGGCTGGAGACGCTCACCTCCGGACTGGCCCTGGCCGTCTGGCAGGTGCTGAAGTCCCCCGAACTCGCCGAACTGATCCGGAACCGGCCCGAGCGGGCCGAAGCGGTGTTCGACGAGGCCCAGCGGCTCGGCAGCCCCGTGCGCGCCAGCGCGCGCGCCCTCACCCACGACGTCACCCTCGGCGACACGGTGATCCCGGCCGGCCGGGTCGCCCTGCTGCTCTACGCGGCCGCCAACCGGGACCCGCGCCGCTTCGCCGCCCCGGACGCCTTCGACCCGGACCGGGCCGAGACCCGCCACCTGGCCTTCGGCCACGGTCCGCACCACTGCCTGGGCGCGCCGCTCTCCCTGATGGCCGGTGCCGCCGTGCTGCGCGGCCTGGCCGAGGCGGGGCGCACCCGGGAGCTGAGCACCCCGCTGACGGAGGAGACCGTGCGCTGGAGCACCCAGTTCGTCTTCGGCGGCATGCGTGAACTGCCGCTGGTCTGCTCGCCGGTGGCGCGCACGGCCGAGCTGACGGGGGCGGTGCGGTCATGAGCCTCACCACCACGGCGACCGCGGCCGAACGCACGGCGGAGAGCGGGAAGAACGAGAAGGGCGGGAAGGACGCAGGGGCCGTCACCGAGGAGAGCACCGCCGTCGCGGCCGCCCGGGCGGCCGCCGTCCTGGAACCCGGGCTGGACCGCCCGGTGGGACTGGTCGGTGCCCGGCTCCGGGCCGCCGCCGCGGCGCTGCTGCTGGTGGTCGGTGCCGGCGGTGGCTGGCTGGCCTTCGGCACCCTGCCGCACACCCTCGCGCTCCCCGCCCTGCTGGCGCACGGCGCGGCCCCGGAGACCGTCCGGGCCGAGCAGGCCGGTGCGCTGCTCGCCTACCAGGTGGGCCCCGGCGCCACCGTGACGCAGGGGCAGACGCTGGCGCTGCTGCGGACCGCGGCGGGTGAGGAGCTCGCCGTTCGGGCCCCGCAGGCCGGTACCGTCACCGCGCTGCTCTCCGCCCCCGGCTCCACGCTCGCCCCCGGGGCGGCCGTCGCCGCCCTGGACGCGGCGCAACTGCCGGACACCGTACGACTTTTCGCCACCTCGCTGCGGGACGCCGGGGAGCTCGTGCCCGGCCGGACGGTGCTGGTGCCGGTGCCCGGAGGGGGCACCGTGCAGGCCGTCATCACCGAGGTGGACCCGCTGCCGGTCCGTGCCGAGACGCTGGACGGGGCCTTCCCCGTCCCGCTGCCCGGGGTGCCGGCCGGCGCGGCCCCGGTCTGGACGGCCCGCGCCCAACTTCCGCCCGACACCACCCGGCTGCGCGGCCCGGTGCCGCTGACGGTCTCGGTCGACCTGGGTGCCCGGCACCCGTACGAGGCCGTGTTCGGGACGGGGGCCGGCCGGTGAGCCTCGACGTCCGGGAGACCGCGGCGCAGAACCCGGTCCCGACCCCGGCATCGGCCACGGCCGCGGAGAGCCCCCGGGGGACCGGGCCCGAGCCCGCCCGGGCGAAGCCCCGGGCGAGGAAGCCCCGCCGTTACCTGCGCACCCCCGTGGTGCCGCAGATGGAGGAGCAGGACTGCGGCGCGGCCTGCCTGGCCGTGGTGCTGGGCGCGCTCGGCCGCCGGGTGACGCTCCAGGAGGCCTCCCGCTCCTGCGGGGTGAGCCGGGACGGCGTCAGCGCGGCCGCGGTCGCCCGGGCGGCCGGCCGGTACGGCGTGCTCGCCAAGGGGCGCCGGATCGTCCGCACCGAAGAGAAGCTCCAGGGCCTGGAGGCCCTCCAGGTGCCGTCCATGGTCCTGGTCACCGGCCCGCACTTCGCGATCTACGAGGGCGTCAAGCGCGGCCGGGTGTACGTCAACGACCCGTCGATGGGCTCCTACTCGGCCACCCCGGCCGAGTTCTGGGACTCCTTCTCGGGGATCGCGGTCGGCTTCGAACCCGGCCCGGACTTCGAGCCGGGCGGTCAGCGCTTCCCGCTGCTGCGGGCCCTGGGCGGCCGGATGCGGGCCTTCGCGGCCCCGTTGGTGCTGGCGGTGCTGCTCTCCGTCGCGCTGGCGGTGCCCGGGGTGGTCGCGGCCTTCCTGCTGCGGGCCTACCTGCGCTCGGTGGTGCTGGGGGGCACGGAGTCCTGGGCGGTGCCGCTGGCGCTGGCCTCGGCCGCCGTGGCCGGCACCGTGGTGCTCGGCACCTGGCTCCAGCAGACGCTGGTCAACCGGGTGTTGGAGGCGATGGCGGCCCGGGCCTCGTCCGGCTTCCTGTGGCGGCTGATCCGGCTGCCCGGTTCCTTCTTCCACCGGCGCCAGCTGGGCGGCCTGGTGACCCGGGTCCAGATGAACGACGGCCTGGCGATGCTGCTCTCGCACCGGGTGGCCTCGGCCTCGGCCCACCTGGCCGCCGCCGCCGTCCACCTGGGGGCGCTGGCCTGGCTGGAGCCGCGGCTGGCGGTGGTGCCAGTGGTGGTCGCGGGGCTGGACCTGCTGGCCCTGCGGGTCGCCGACCGGCGGCGCGGCGGGCTGGTGCACCGGCTGCACGCCGAGCAGCACAAGCGCGACGGGGTGGCCTTCGCCGGGGTGTCGGCGATCGAGACGCTCAAGGCCGAGGGCGCGGAGGACTCCTTCTTCCGCTCCTGGGCGGGCTGGCAGGCCCGGGCCATGGAGACCGGACAGCGGGTCACCTCGGCGGTGATCGTGCCGCTCTCGCTGCCCGGCGCGCTGAACGCGGCGGCCACCGCCACCGTGGTGGTGGCCGGCACCTCGATGCTGATCGGCGGCTCGCTCTCGATCGGCACCCTGCTGGCCTTCCTGCTGCTGCTCAACGGATTCCTCGGCCCGGTCGGCCAGTTGGTCGGCACGGCCTCGGAGCTCACCATGGCCCGGGCGCAGAACGCGCTGCTGGAGGACGTGGAGAGCAGCGAGCCCGACCCGTACCTGACCCCGGTGCTGGACGCCCCCGCCGAGCCGGGCCCCCGCCTCACCGGCGAACTGGAGCTGCGCGACGTCGAGTTCGGCTACGACCCGAACCGGCCGCCGACCCTGGCGGGCATCTCGCTGCACATCCGCCCGGGGGAGTGGGTCGCGGTGGTCGGCGGCAGCGGCAGCGGCAAGTCCACGATGGCCCGGCTGGCGGCCGGGGTGCTGCGCCCCTGGTCCGGCCAGGTGCTGCTGGACGGCCGGCCCCGGGACGACTGGCACCGCTCCGTGGTGACAAGTCAGGTCGCCTACGTGGAGCAGCAGTTGAGGCTCTTCGAGGGGACCGTCCGGGAGAACCTGACGCTCTGGAACCCGGCCGCCGACGAGGACGCCCTGCGCCGCGCGCTGGCGGACGCCGAGGTCGCCGACCTGGTGGCCAGGCGCGGCGGCTTGGACGCCGGACGGATCGACGAGGACGCCCGCAACCTCTCCGGCGGCGAGCGCCAGCGGCTCGAACTGGCCCGCGCGCTCGCCCTCGAACCGGCCCTGCTGGTGCTGGACGAGGCCACCTCCGCGCTGGACGCGCACACCGAGGCGGCCGTCAACGAGCACCTGCGGCGGCGCGGCACCACCTGCCTGGTGCTGGCCCACCGGCTGAGCACCATCCAGGCCGCCGACCGGGTGGTCGTGCTGGCCGGCGGACGGATCGTCCAGCAGGGCACCCCCGCCGAACTCGCGGCCGTCCCCGGCCCCTACCGGACCCTGCTCACCGAGAAGGCCCGGCGTACCGGGGCCCATGAGCAGTCCGAAGCCACCGCGCTCACCGAGAAGGCCCGGCACACCGGGACCCATGAGCGACCCGAAGGCACCACGCCCACCGAGAAGGCCCGGCAGACCGGGACCCATGGGCGACCCACCGGATCCGAGATCCCGAAGGAGGAGAAGTCATGACCGCCACGGCCACCGCCGAAGCCAACCGGGCCGCGCTCGCCGCCACCGTCGGTGTGCTGCACCCCGGCCGTGGCGGACGACAGACCCGTCCGCAGAACCTCATCCACCCGGCCGAGCAGGCGCACGCCGTGCTCGTCGCGCTCGGGGCGCTCCCCGCAGACGCCGAACTCCCTTCCACCGTCCGCACCTCCCGCGACCCGCTGACCGCGCTGCTGCGGTCGGCCGGGCTGCGGTACCGGCCGGTGACCCTGCCGGCCGGTGCGGACGGCCACGGCGACCCGGCCGGTACGGCCGGGCCGATGGTCGGCTTCGCGGCCGAGGACGGCCGTCCGGTCGCCCTGGTGCCGCGGCCGGCCGGCGGTCACCGCCACCACGACCCGGCCGGGGCGCCCGCCCCGGTCGCGCTGCAGGAACGAGCGCTGCTGCTCTACCTGCCGCTTCCCGCAGGCGAGTTGGGACCGGCGGACCTGGCCCGGTTCGTCCTGCGGGTGCCCGGTGCGCGCCGTGACCTGGGACGGCTGACCGCAGCCGGCCTGGGGGCGGCGCTGCTGGGGCTGATCGTGCCGCTGAGCGCCGGTGTGCTGATGCCGGAGCTCATGGCGGCCGACCGGCATCCCGTCCGCTGGCTGGCCCTGCTGCTGGGGTCGGCCGTCCTGGCGGCCTGGCTGCTGGTGATCGTCCGGAACACCGCCGCCGTGCGGTTGACCGGGCGGGTGCAGAGCGCGTTGGAACCGGCCGTCTGGGACCGTCTGCTCGGTCACGACGCCCGGTTCTTCCGCGACTTCAGCACCGGAGACCTGGTCCACCGCGCCAATGCGGTGGCCCAGGCCCGGGCGGCGCTGTCCGAGGTCCTGGTCAGTGCCGTCCTGGGGGCGGTGTTCGCCACGTCGGGGCTCACGGTCCTGATGCTGGTGGACGCCTGGCTCGGCGGGCTGCTGCTGCTCGCCGTGCTGGCGGTGACCGGGCTGCTGCTGGTGCTCGGTCGCCGCCGCCAACGCCACGAGAGCGCCGTCTTCGAACTGCACGGCAAGCTGAACGGCGTCCTGTACGGGCTGCTGCTCGGCATCGACAAGATCCAGACGGCCGGCCGGGAGATCCAGGCCTTCGCCCGCTGGGCGGTGCCGTTCGCCGCCCAGAAGCGGGCCGACGCGGCCGCGCAACGGGCCGACGCGGCGGCCGCCGCACTCACCGCGGGGCTCCAACCGCTGCTGCTGGCGGTCCTGTTGGCGGGTGCGGTGCTCGACGGGAACACCCTGCCGGGCCACCTGATGGCCGCCGGCGTGGCGGCCGGCCAGGTCGCCGCGGCGCTCGGCCAGGTCACCCACGCGGCGGCCAGTGCGTACGGGATCGCCCCGGTGCTGGACCGGATCCGGCCGATCCTGGCCGAGGTCCAGGCCTCGGACGGGAAGCGGGAGTTGACCGACCCCGGCGAGCTGCGTGGGGCAGTCTCGCTGGACCGGGTCACCTTCCGCTACCCGGGCACGGCCGCGCCGGTGCTGCACGAGGTCTCGCTGCACGCCGGGCCCGGCGAGATGGTCGCGGTGGTCGGCCCGTCCGGGGCCGGCAAGTCCACTCTGGTGCGGCTGCTGCTCGGCTTCGAGACGCCCGAGTCCGGCACCGTCCGCTACGACGGGCAGGACCTGGCCGGGCTGGACGCCCGGCTGGTCCGCCGACAGCTCGGCGCGGTGCTCCAGCACGGCCGGATGCTGCGCGGCTCGCTGCTGGAGAACCTGGCCGGCAGCGACCCGGACGTGACCGAGGACCGGATCTGGGAGGCCGCCGAACTGGCCGGGATCGCGGAGGAGTTGAGGGCCCTTCCGCTCGGCCTCGGCACCCGGGTGGGGGAGGACGCCGCAGGCTTCTCCGGGGGCCAGGTGCAGCGCCTGCTGCTGGCGCGCGCCCTGGTCCGGCGGCCCGCCGTCCTGCTGCTGGACGAGGCCACCTCCGCGCTGGACAACGCGACCCAGCTGCGGGTCGCCGAGGCCGTCGCGGGCCTGGACCGCACCCGGCTGGTGATCGCCCACCGGCTCAGCACCATCCGCACCGCCGACCGGATCCACGTCCTCTCCGGGGGCCGGGTCACGGCCTCCGGCACCTACGACGAACTACTAGGCCACGACCCGCTGTTCACCCGACTCGCCCGACTCCAGGAGATGTGAGATGCCGCTCGACCTGCAGACCTGGCTCCCCGTCGACGGTGCCTCCGCCCCGACCACCGACGCCGCCGCCCCCACCGATACCCACGAGGACACGCAGGGGGGCGGCCTGCTCCCCGGCCCCGCCCGCGGCGACGAACGGCTGCGCGCCGTGGTGGCCGCCGCCGCCTCCTTCCCCGAGCGGGCCGAGGCCCGTGCCGACGGCTCCACGCTCTTCGCCCCCGACCCGGACGAGGACCGTAGGGGCCGCACCGCCGCGGTGGACACCTGGCTGCGCCGGGCGGCCGGCGAGCGCGGCGGCGCCGGGGCACTGCTGGAGCACCTGGCCGAGACCGGCCGCCCGCTCGGCGACGGCTTGCGCCCGGTGGTGCTGGCCGACCCGGACCGGCTGCCCGACTGGGCGCTGGCGCTGGCCGTCTTCCTGCGCACCCTGCCGGTCTCCCCGGCCCCCGAGACCTCCGCCCCCGGCGCGCTGACCGCCGCCTTCGCCGCGGCCGCCGACGCCCTGCTGCCGCACGTGGGCGGCGCCGTGCTGGGCGTCCCGGTCACCGAGGCGGCCCGGGCCGACCTGGCCGGCACCCTGACGGCCCGTCTGGTCGAGGCCTGCAAGCTGGCCTTCTGCCACGAGCAGCAGACCGCCACCGGCCGCCCGCGGGCCACCGACTGGGACGAGGTCGGCGGCCTGGACACCTCCCAGGAGGGCTGGCTGGCCCGGCTGGAGCGGCTGCCCGGACTGGCCTTCCTGGTCGGCACCGTCTGCCGCCAGTGGCAGCACGTCCAGACCGAGATGTTCGCCCGGCTCGCCGCCGACCGCGCGCTGCTGGTCGAGCGGATGTGGGACGGCGAGGACCCCGGCGCGCTGGCCAAGGTGCGCGGCGAGGCCGGCGACCGGCACGCCGGCGGCCGCTCGGTCGCGCTGCTGCACTTCGAGACCGGCGCGGCCGTGGTCTACAAGCCCAAGGACATGCGGCACGTCGAGGCCTACCTGGAGCTCTCCCGCCGGCTGAACCGCGAGCTCTCGCTCGATCTGCCGCTGCGCACCGTGCTGATCCGCAGCGACCGGGGCGACGACGGCCACGCCGCATCGCTGACCGCCGACTGCGAGAGCGACTACGGCTGGGAGCAGCTCGTCCCGCACCGCCCGGTGGCGGACGAGGGCGGCTTCGGCCGGTTCTACCGGCGCCTCGGCATGACGATCCGTCTGGTCCAGCTACTGGAGGGCCGCGACCTGTGGGCCGACAACCTGCAGGCCGACGGCGAGTACCCGACGATGATCGACCTGGAGTGCCTGCTCTACCCGCGGGTGCAGACCCCGCCGAGCATCTCCACCGACCAGCACGGCCTGCTGGACGCACTGGAGTCCACCGTGGTGCGCACCGCCATGGCCTTCCAGCCGTGGACCCCGGCCAAGCACTCCGCCACCCTGGACATCGGCTGCCTGTCCCGGATCGGCAGCCTGGAGGTCACCCCCGGGGTGGCCGCGCTGCCGCTGCCGCCGTACCGCCCGGTCCGGGTGGACGAGGACGGCGCCACCGTCACCGCCGACCCGTGGCAGTACACCGAGGAGGTGACCGCGGGCTACCGCGAGATGCACCGGGCGCTGTACGCGCTGCGCGGTGAACTCGCGGACGCGGAGGGTCCGTTGGCCGGATTCCGGGGCATCTGGGTGCGCTACATCTGGCGGCACACCTGGGACGGCTACAAGATCATCCGGGCCTCCACCAGCCCGCTCGCCCTGGACAGCGGCGCGACCCGCGAGACGGTGATCGCCGGTGCCCTCCAGGGCGCCATCACCGCGCTGGCCGGCGACCCGGGCCGCGGTGACCTGCTGGAGGTGGTGCTCGCCGAGCTGGACTCCTTCCGTCAGCTGGACATCCCGTTCTTCCGCTCGCTGACCTCCTCCTCGTCCGCCTTCACCGCCGACGGCCGGGAGATCCCGGGCCACTTCCGCTCCACCGGCTGGCAGCGCCTCCAGGACCGGGTCGCCGAGCTGGACGACTTCGACCTGGAGGCCCACCTCGCGGTGCTCACCGGCTGCGTGGACTCGGCCCGCTCGGGCACCCTGCTGCCCGTCCCGGTGGTGCCCCGCTCGGTGCGGGCTCGCATCCCCGGCAACGCCGAACTGCTGGACCGCGCCGTGGAGATCGGCGACCAGCTGCTGGCCGACCAGGTCCGCGCGGACCGGCAGGGCGCCGGCTGGCTCGGCCAGAGCTGGTACCCCGGCAGCGGCCTGCGCCAGGTCGAGGTGCTCGGCCCGGACCTGGTCAGCGGCACCGCCGGTCTCGGCGTCCTGTTCGCCGAGCTCTGGGCCGCCACCGGCGAGCCGCGGTTCCACCGCGCCGCGTACACCACGATGGCCACCGCCGCCCGGCTGATCGACCCCGAGGCCCCGCGGGCCTTCGCCTTCGCCTCCGACAACCGGCTGGCCGGCGGCGCGCCCGTCCCCGGCGGCTTCTCCGGCCCCGGCGCGCTGATCCACGCGCTGGCCCGGGTCGGCACCCTGCTCGGCGAGCCCGAACTGGTCGCCTCCGCCCAGGCGTTGGTGCCCGGAGCGGTCGGCGTGGCCACCCCGGTCGCGGCCCGCCCGGGCCGCCCCGTCCGGCTGCCCAACCCGGACGCGCCGCTCGGCAGCGCCGGGCTGCTGCTCAACCTGCTCCGGCTGCGCCGGGTCACCGGCCCCGGCCACGCGCCCACCGACGACGGCATCCGCACGCTGGCCGCCGCGGCCCTGGAGCAGCTCGGCGCCGAACCGGCCGAGGGCGAAGGGGACCTCGACAACGGCTTCCTGGACCTGGTGCCCTCCGGCCCCGACTCGGTCGCCGCCGCGCTGGCCCGCACGGTGGCCGAGGCGCCCGGCCTGCTGGCCAACGCCGAGGCGGTCCGCGAGCGGCTGCGCGGCCACCGCTTCGCCACCGCCACCCGGGCCGGCCGGCTGGCCTGCCTGGACGCCGCCGTGGCACTCGGCTCCGGCATCGTCGACCCGGCCGAACTCTCCGCCCTCACCCCGCCGGTGAGCGCCCGCCAGATCGCCGGACGCTCCACCCGCGACCTGGTCGCCACCGCCGGCGAGGCGCTCAGCGCCGCCGAGGCCGGGCTGTTGCACACCGTCCCGGACCCGCTGGACTCGCTGCTGCCGGGCCCGTTCTACGACGGCCGGGAGGCCGCCGCCCTGCTGGTCGGCGAGCTGATCGCCCGTCGTGAGGCCACCGGCAGCTGGTACCCGGACCGGGCCTCCTCGGACCGGATCAACGTCAGCGCGCTGGACGGCTCGGCCGCCGTGGCCCTGCTGCTGCTCCGGCTGCTCGACCCGGCCACCGCCCCGCTCGCCACCCTCCGCTGACCAGCCGACCGCGTACGAGATCCGAGGGACCGTCATGTCCGACATTGCGTCCGACACCGTCGCGGCCGACGCCGCGATCGGCTTCAAGCACCACTACACCCCGTACGTCGTGGACGGCGAGGCCGTCTACCTGGTCTCCGAGCGCGGCGTCTCGGTGGTGGACGGCGGCCTGGCCCAGGCCCTCGCCCCCCTGCTGGACGGCACCCGCACCGCGGGGCAGATCGGCGAGGCGCTGCGCGGCACCGTCCCCGCCGACAAGGTCCGCACCGCCGTGGAGCGGCTGCGCGAGCGCGGCTACCTGGCCGACACCGGGCGGGTCCAGGACCCGGCCGGGGCCGCCTACTTCGAGATGGCCGGCCTGGACGGCGCGGCCGCCGACGCCGCGCTGCGCTCGGCCCGGGCCCGGGTCGAGGTCTACGGCGAGCTGGACCCGGAGCCCTTCCTGGCCGCCCTGGCCGAGGCCGGGGTGACGGTGGACCAGGACGCCGAGTTCACCGTCGCCCTGACCGAGGACTACCTGCACCCCGGCCTGGCCGAGCGGGACCGCGAGGCGCGGGAGACCGGCCGCCCGTGGCTGCTGGCCCGCCCGGTCGGCTCGATCCTCTGGGTCGGCCCGGTCTTCGTCCCCGGCCCGGCGGAGCAGGAGGGCACCACCGGCTGCTGGGAGTGCCTCTCGCACCGGCTCTCCGCCAACCGCCAGTCGCTCAGCTACCTCCAGCACCGCCTGGGCCAGGACACCCCGATCTCCACGGCCGGGGCCCACCTCCCCGCCACCCTCGGCACCGGCGTCCAACTGGCCGCCCTGGAGGCCGCCAAGTGGCTGGCCGGGGTCCGCCCGGCCGAGCCGGTGGTGCTCACCCTGGACACCGTGCTGCTGGAGACCGAGCGGCACCGGCTGATCCGCCGCCCGCAGTGCGCGGCCTGCGGTGACGAGGGGCTGGTCGCCAAGCGGCAGTCCGAGCCGGTCCGGTTCGAGAGCCGGCCGAAGGCCTTCACCGCCGACGGCGGCCACCGGTCCGCCTCGCCGGAGGACATGCTCGAGAAGTACCGGCCCCAACTCTCGCCGGTCAGCGGCGTGGTGACCTCGCTGGTGCCGGCCGGGCGGACGCCCACCGGGCTGCGGGTCTACATCTCCGGCCAGAACCTCTCCCGCCGCAGCGGCGACCTCAAGCAGCTGCGCACCGGCCTGCGGTCGGTGAGCTGCGGCAAGGGCCGCACCGACGTGCAGGCCCGGGCCAGCGCGCTCGGCGAGGCGATGGAGCGCTACTCCGGCGTCTTCCAGGGCGACGAGGCCCGCCGCCGGGCCAGCTACGCCGAGCTCGGCGACGCGGCGATCCACCCGGCGAGCTCGCTGCTCTACA
Source organism: Kitasatospora sp. NPDC051853 (assembly GCF_044452665.1). Taxonomy (NCBI): domain Bacteria; kingdom Bacillati; phylum Actinomycetota; class Actinomycetes; order Kitasatosporales; family Streptomycetaceae; genus Kitasatospora; species Kitasatospora sp. NPDC051853. Next base: position 15,614 of record NZ_JBITBY010000015.1, read on the forward strand.
GCGAGCGGCAGTACGCCGAGCGGGAGAGCTGGAACGACCAACCCTCGATGTTCAACACCATCCCCGAACGGTTCCGCGAGGACGACCAGTTGGAGTGGTCGCCGGCCTGGTCGCTGACCGAGCGGCGGACCCGCTGGCTGCCCACCATGTCGCTGTACTACGGCTACCGGCACCGCGACGGCTTCTTCGCGGCCGGCGACTCCAACGGCTGCGCGGCCGGCACCTCCTTCGAGGACGCCACCCTGCAGGGCTTCCTGGAGCTGGTGGAGCGGGACGCGGTGGCGCTCTGGTGGTACAACCGGGTGCAGCGCCCGGCCGTCGACCTGGACGCCTTCGGTGACCCGTACATCGGCCAACTCAAGGAGATCTACCGGGGGTTGAACCGGGAGATCTGGGCGCTCGACCTGACCTCCGACTTCGGCATCCCGGTGGTCGGGGCGTTCTCCCGGCGGACCGACAAGCCGGCCGAGGACATCCTGATCGCCTTCGGGGCCCACCTGGACCCGCACATCGCGCTCACCCGGGCGCTCACCGAGATGAACCAGTTCCTCGGCCCGGTGGCCGGGGACGAGAACGGCCACGTCAGCTACGCGGGCGCCGACCGCGAGCAGAAGCAGTGGTGGCTCACCGCCACCGTGGCCAACCAGCCCTACCTGCTGCCCGACCCGGCCGCCGAGGCGGCCGGCCCGGACCGCTGGGAGCCGCTGGCCGGCGCCGACCTGGCCGAGGACCTGGCCCTGGTCCAACGCCTGGTCGAGGAACGGGGGATGGAGTTCCTGGTGCTCGACCAGACCCGCCCGGACATCGGCCTCCCGGTGGCCAAGGTGATCGTCCCCGGCATGCGGCACTTCTGGGCGAGGTTCGCGCCCGGCCGGCTGTACGACGTGCCGGTGGCGCTGGGCTGGCTCGACGCGCCCACCCCGGAGGAGGACCTCAACCCGATCCCGATCTTCATCTGACCCACCCGCCCGGCCGCCGCCCGCACCCGTGGCGAGGCGGCGGCGGGCCCAGCCCGGAAAGAGGTTCAACCATGACCGTGACCGAACAGCTCCCACCCGACCTCGCCGCCGAGGGCGGGGCGCCGCGGACCCTGCTGCGGCTGCGCCCCGAGGTGGAGGTCACCGCCCAGGGCGACGACCTGGAGCTCAGCCACCCGTGGGGCCGGCAGCGCGTGCACGCGCTCGGCGCCGAGACCGTCCAGCGGCTCGCCGCACTCACCCGGGACCACCTCGACGTCGGTGAACTCGCCGACGGCGGAAGGCTCTACCACCTGCTGAGCCGGTTCCCCTACCTGGTCTCCACCACCCTCGCCGACCCGCTCGGCGAGCCGATGGCGACCGCCGTCCCGATCGCCCGGGCGGCCGGACTGCCCGGCCTGGTCCGGGCCCCCGCCTCGGTGGTGCTGTCCCGCTTCGCGTACCTGCGGCGGCTGCCGGAGGAGCACGCCGGGGCCTGCGTGCTGGAGTCGCCGATGGCGCCGTTCCGCCTGACGCTGCACCAGCCCGCGGCGGGCGCCTTCGTGGCGGCCGTCACCGCCAACCGCTCGGTGGCCGAGGCGGCCCTGCTGGCCGGGATCAGCCAGCCGGCCGGGCAGGCGCTGGCCGGACTGCTGGCAGGTGCCGGCTTCCTGGACGACGGCGCGACCGGCGAGCCGCCGCTCTGGGACTTCCACGACCTGCTGTTCCACGCCCGCAGCCGCCCGGGGCGGCACGACTACCCGAGCGGCGGCGTCTTCGCCCACCCCGAGGTGGAGCAGCTCCCGGCGATCCCGGGCGTCGGCGCCCGGGAGGACGGCACCGGGATCGACCTGCCGGTGCCGGACTGGGACGAGGTGCTGGCCCGCGACCCGGCGCTCAGCGAGGTGCTGGAGGGCCGCCGGTCCGTCCGCAGTTACGCCGAAACCCCGGTCACCCTGGCCCAGTTGGGCGAACTGCTGTACCGGGTGGCCCGGGTCCGCCGGATCATCCCGGGCGATCCGTCCGACCCGCACGGCTACGACATCGTGGACCGGCCCTACCCGGCCGGCGGCTCGACCGGCGAGCTGGAGGTCTACCTCTCGGTGGTGCGCTGCGACGGACTGGTGCCGGGCGTCTACCGCTACGACGCGGCGGCCCACCGGCTGCGGCCGCGGCCGTTCTCCGGCCCGGCCGACGAGGCGGCCTTCCGCGAGCTGATGACGGCGGCCTGGCGGGCCACCGGCTGCACGGTGGACCCGCAGGTGCTGCTCACCGTCACCTCGCGGTTCGGCCGGCTCTCCTGGAAGTACAGCCAGATCGCCTACGCGCTGACCCTCAAGCACGTGGGCGTGGTCTACCAGACGCTGTACCTGGTGGCGACCGCGATGGGCCTGGCCCCCTGCGGCCTCGGTTCGGGCGACACCGACGCGGCGGCCCGGGCGCTCGGCCTGGACTGGACGGCGGAGTCCTCGGTCGGCGAGTTCCTGATCGGCAGCCGCCCGGCGGACGTGCCGCGCACGGCGCACGGCTTCCACGACATCGTGGCCACCTCGCGCGACAACTGACACCCGGTCATATTTTTTTTGCCGCAGTGCCCGGACATGCCGATGCCCCGCCGTGGAGTGGCGGGGCATCGGCATGTCCGTGGGTTTTTCCGGGCGTGGGCCAGGACGGCGGCCGGAGTGTCGGCCCGGGCGTCGGACGGGTTCTAGAGCCAGCCGTTCTCGCGGGCGATCCGGATCGCGTCGCAGCGGTTGCGGCCGTGGGTCTTGGCGATGGCGGCCGAGACGTAGTTGCGCACCGTGCCGGGGGAGAGCGACAGGGCGGCGGCGACCTCCGAGATGGTCGCCCCCTCGGCCACGTGGCCCAGCACCGTCAGTTCGCGCGGGGTGAGCGGGACGGCGGCCGGCCGGACCACCTCGGCGAGCAGCCGGGGGTCGTAGACCCTTCCGCCCCGGGCGAGTTCGCGGACGGCGGAGATCAGCGCGCCCGGGGGCACGTCCTTGAGCAGGATGCCGGCCACCCCGTCGGCGACCGCCCGCTGGAGGTCGGAGGAGCGCGGCACCGCGATCAGGAGCAGGACGGCGGTCTCCGGGGAGCGGTCGCGGATCAGGGCGGCGGTGGCGGGTCCGCCCGGCCCCGGCAGGTCCAGGTCCAGGACCGCGACGGTCGGCCCGGTCCTGGCGGCCTCGGCGGCGGCCTCCTCGGCGGTGTTCGCCTCGGCGACCACGGCGAGGTCGGCCTCCCGGTCGAGCAGGGCTCCCAGTCCCGAGCGGAACAGGTGGTGCCCGTCGGCGAGCAGGACGTTCACGTTGGTGGTCCCGGGGGTGGTGCCCGGGGCCGAACGGTACGGCGGTTGGTCCAGAAGAGGGGTGATCATCCGGCTACCTCGGTGACGGGGAGTGTCGGGAGAACAGGCGGACCGACGAACGGTCAGGCGGTGCGACGGGTACGGCTGGTGGTGCTGGTGCGCTGCTCAGGGGTTCGGCTCACCCCCAGCCCCAGGTGCCCTGGGTGCCGGTGGGGATCGGGGACGGGACGGCGCTCGAGGCGGGGGCGGGCTCGCCGGTGGTGACGTTGTCGGCCGTGTCGCCGGGGGCACCGTCGGCCGTCATGACGGTGGCGGCGGCCGGGGTGCTGTCGGCCAGCTGGAGGGCGGCCGTGCCGGTCAGGATGCTGAAACCCAGGGCGACAATCGTGAGGAAACGGACCTTCTGCGTCATGGGTGTGCCCAACCTCTCGCGTTCGACTTGAACCCCGGGCTGCTTCCGGAGATCGAAGGGGTGCGGCCGACGTTCCCACCGGGCCCCCTGGGGGGCTGCTGTCCCGGTTTCCGGTCCGTCGTTCTTGCCGACACCATGAGATTGGCCGCCCGGGGTGGTCCCTGTCAGCATCCGGAGCTGGCACCAGAGTGCCGTGACACCCTGAGGCCAGCTCGGGTGATTTGGTGCCACGGCGGTGACGGTGGGCCTGACCTGCGGGAACGCCCGATCGGGGTCAGGGCAGGCTGGGAAGCTCGTGGAGGCCGAGCGCGAGCCGGGAGTCGGCCTCGCAGTGCAGAAGGTGCCAGCCGTCCAGCACGCTGCCCGGGGTGGTCAGTTGCTGCCAGGCCTCGCGCAGCCCGTCCTCGGCGGCCAGCAGACCGCCGGCCACCACGAAGACCACCGCGTCCACCGACTGCGCCGACACCCGGATCCGCGCGTGGCTGAGCCGGGCCGGGCCCCGGAAGCCGCGCTCCAGGCCGTCCCGTACGTCCGGTGCCGCCGGAAGGCGGGCGGCGGACCCGCTCGTCCCCAGCTGGGCGCGAATGGCGTACACGGAACACAGCCTGATGCACCGTCGGCCGTACGACCGGCAGTTGGTGGTGGCATTTCCCCGCCTGGCACCAACATGTCGCGGTCCGCGGCGCCGTCGTCTTCACGGTTCATCCATCGGATCGCCGCGATTGTCCGGAAGACTGTTCTAAGTTCCGTCAGGTGACGCTACGCTGACCGCCTGTCAGTACGGCTAGCGGGCACGCCGGTCCGATGTCCGGTCCCACGGGGGAGGGTTTGATGTGTTCCGACCTTCTGGCGACGGAACGTTGACCGAGTTTCGGCCGATCGGGCTCGACCCGTTCGGCGAAGCCGTGTACCGGACGATGCTGCTCCACCCGGAACTGGACACCCAGGGCATCGCCGCCCGGTTGGAGGCCCCCGAGGCCGACGTCAAGGCGGCCCTCGACCACCTGGCGGACCTGGCGCTCACCAGACCCACCGGCGCCGAGGACCGCTGGCGGGCCGTCAACCCGGAGCTCGGCCTGGCCACCCTGCTGGCCCTCCAGGAGGCCGAGGCGGCCCGCCGCCAGCAGGAGATCGAGCGCAGCCGGGCCACCATGGCCGGCCTGATCGCCGAGTACGCGAGCGTCCGCACTCCCACCAGCCAGACCGGCGTCGAGCTGATCTCCGACCTCGCCGAGGTCCGCGGCCGGCTCGTCCAACTCGCCTCCGACGCCACCGCGGAGGTGCTCGCGCTGGCCCCCGGCGGCCCGCAGCCGCCGCAGGTCATGGAGGCCAGCCGCGTGCTCGACCAGGAGACCCTGGAACGCGGCGTCCGGATGCGCACCATCTACCAGGACAGCGTCCGCAACGATCCGGCCACCGTGCAGTACGCGCGCTGGCTGCACGGGCTGGGCGGGGCCGTGCGCACCACCCCCACCCTGCCGCTGCGGATGATCCTGGTCGACAACGCCACCGCCATCGTCCCGATCGACCCGGAGGACCCGCGCAAGGGCGCCGTGCTGCTGCACAGCCCCGGGGTGATCGCCGCGCTGCGCGCGCTCTTCGAGCAACTCTGGGACCAGGCAAGGGTGCTGGGCGAGACCGTGCAGCGCGACCCGCACGGCCTCACCGCCCAGGAGCGCGAACTCCTCCGCCTGCTCGCGGAGGGCCTCACCGACGAACGGGCCGGGCAGCGGCTCGGCGTCTCGCTGCGCACCGTCCGCCGCATGATGGCCGACCTGATGGTCCGGGTGGACGCCCGCAGCCGCTTCCAGGCCGGCATCCAGGTCGCCGCCCTCGGCTGGCTCGGCGAGCCCACCTCCCGCTGAGCCACCGGCTACTGAACCTCCGGCCGCCGAACCCCCGGCCTCTAGGCCGGGGCGTGCCGGGTGAGGACGGTGCGGCCGTCGAAGGTGCGGGCCTCCAGCAGGGTGAGCGGGGTCCGGCCGGGCGCGACGGGGAAGGTCCGGCGGCCGCCGCGGAGCAGCACCGGGTGGGTGACCACCTGGTGCTCGTCGACGAGACCCCGCTCGGCGAGGACGGAGCCGCCGAACAGCACCAGGTCGTGCCCGGCCGCCTTCAGGGCGGCGAGCTCGGCGGCCGGATCGGCGGAGATCACCCGGGCACCGTGCCCGGCCTCGCCGAGGGTGCGGGAGACCACCACCTTGGCGGCCTTCCGCCAGACCGGCGCGAAGGCCAGGTCGTGCGGGTCGTCCGAGTACCGTTCGGCGTTCGGCCAGAAGCCGGCCATCATCTCCCAGACCTTGCGCCCGTACAGGAAGACCGTGCCCTCCGGGGTCAGCGCCTGCGAGTGCGCGGAGAGTTCGGGCCCCATCGCGGGCCAGTCGAAGGCCCCGTCGGGGCCCTCCATGTAGCCGTCGAGGGACTGGTGCACCAGGTGGACGAGCTTGCCCATGACGGGCTCCCTTCGGTGGTGTCTGCGAACTGCCTTCGCCCTTCTGTCGGTGCGGCCGGGCGGTTCTCGACACGGCCGGAGGACTTTCTCCGGAGATTTCTTCCGGACCGTCAGGCCGGGGCCGGTGCGCCGCCGTCGAGGAGGGCCTCGCCGAGTGGGGTGCGCAGGTAGAGCACGGTGCGTCCGGTGCGGTGGGAGGCGGTGAGGCCGGCGGCGCGCAGGGTGGTGAGGTGGTGCGAGACGGTGGGGGCCGGCATGCCGGTGCGGGTGGCCAGTTCGGTGGTGGAGGCGGGGGAGCCCAGCTCGGCCAGCAGCCGGGCGCGGGAGCGGCCGAGCAGGGCGGCGAGGTGCTCGGGGGTGTGCGCGGGCGTGCTCTCCCAGAGGGCGGCGGCGCCGCGCGGCGGGTAGATCAGACCGGGCTGGTGCGGCGGGTTGCTCTGCGAGTAGACCCCGGGCCAGAGGAAGGCGGTGGGGACCAGCACCAGCCCCCGCCCGCTGCTCAGGGTGCGGGTGGCCTCGAAGCGCGGGTGGCCGATCCGCAGGGTGTCGTCGGCCCAGCTCACCTTGGGGTGCAGCCCGGCGAACAGCTCGGCGGCCCCGCCGCGCGCCATCAGCCGTGCGCGGTACAGGACTTCCCCCTCGACCAGCCGCTGGATCCGGCTCCAGTGCGGCTGCACGGCCACCGCCCAGTAGGCCCTGATCTGCTCGGCCAGTCGGGACAGTCCGGCCGCCGGGCGCCGGTGCAGGGCGGCCACCGGCGGCGGGAGCGGGCCGCCGATCCGGTCCAGGTCGCGCCGGACGGCGGCCGCCGGGGTGGCCAGCAGGGTGGCCAACTCCTCGTCCAGGGTGGGTGATCCGGTCTCCGGTACGGGGGTGAGGAAGTCCGGCACGTAGAGGGTGGGGATCGGCACCAGGGCCAGCAGCAGGGAGAGGTCGGTGCCGGCCAGGGCGGCGCGGGTGGTGCGGGCCCAGCCGAGGTGGATGCCGTGGGCACCGGGGTCCTGGAGCGCCTCCAGGCTGGTGACCACCTCCAGCAGCGGGGAGTGGCCGAAGCGGGTGCGGGCCAGGTCCTGGGCGGAGAACTCCAACGTGAGCACGCACTGCCTCCCGGGACGATTCGAGCAGGATGAAATCCATGGGCGGCGCCGCCCGTCGGCGGCAGGCTCTCACCGAGGCCGGGGGCGAGTCCAGCGGACCGGCCCGGGCAGCGGGGAGCGGCACGTGTGGAGCAGGGTGCGGGAACGGGCGGGGCTGCCGAGGACGGACGGGAACGGGCGGCTGGCCGGTGCCGCCGTGATCGACAGTCTGGGCAGCGGCCTCGTGCTGGCCTTCGTCCTGGTCTACTTCGCCCGGACCACGGAGCTCTCGCTCCCGGTGATCGGCGGGGCGATCACCCTGGCCCGGCTGCTGGCGGCCCCGGCCGCGGTGGTCGTCGGCCGGCTGATCGACCGGTACGGGGCCCGGGCGGTGGCCCTGGCCGGGAACCTGGTCTCGGCCCTCGGCTACGCGGGCTTCCTGGCGGGCCGTCAGTTCTGGCAGCTCGTGCTGGTGGTCTGGCTGACCCAGCTGGGCGCGGTGATGTACTGGACCGCGAGCAGCGGCCTGGTGGTGCTGGCGGTGGCGGAGGACGGGCCGGAACGCACCCGCTGGTTCGCGCTGCTGCACATGCTGCGCAACGCCGGGATGAGCGTCGGCGGGGCGCTCGGCGCGCTGCTGGTCGGCGTCGGCGGCACGGCCGGGCTGCGGGCGGTGGTGCTGGTGAACGTGGTCAGCTACCTGGTGGCGGCCCGGCTGCTGCACGCCTGGCGCCCGGCCGGGGAGACCGCCGCACCGGGCCCGCGACCCGGCGGCGGCTACGCGGTGGTGCTGCGGGACCGGCGGTACCTGCTCTTCGTGCTGGGCAACCTGGGCTTCGTGTTCGCCGCGCTGGTGCTGAACGTACTGCTCGCCGTGCACCTCACCGAGGGACTCCACCTGGGCGCCTGGATCGCCGGAGCGCTGCTGGTGCTCAACGGCGTGCAGGTGACGGCCACTCAGACGGCGGTGAGCCGGTGGCTGGAGCGGTACCGGCCGGAGCGGGTGGTCGCGGCGGCCTGCCTGGTGAACGCGGCCGCGTTCACGCTCTTCGCGGTGCTCGGGGCCGTCCCGGGGTGGGCGGTCGGGGCCGGGCTGGTGGTCGCGATGCTCGCCTACACCTTCGCCGAGACCGCGGCCACGCCGGTGGTCAACGCACTGAGCGTCTCGCTCGCGCCGGAGCACCTGCGCGGCCGGTACCTGGCGGTCTTCCAGCTCTCCTGGACCTTCGGGCAGACCGTCGCCCCCGCCCTGCTCACCTTCCTGCTGGCCCGCGGTGCCGCCCTTCCCTGGCTCTTCCTGGCCGCCGTCAGCCTCCTCGTGGCCTCGCTCTGGCACACGGTGATGCCCTCAGGGGTGCGGGGAACCGCGCGTAGCGGAAGTCGATGACCCGTGTGCCGGGTACGGAGCTTCACCTGCAAGTGAGTGTCCGTACCCGGCACACGGGTCTGTGTCTTCCGCCGCGCGCGGTTCCCCGCGCCCCCGGCCTCACCGTCCGGTGTGCCCCCGGCGGGGGAGGGCGAAGACGAGCGCGAAGACCAGCAGGAGGCCGGCCGCCACCCACCAGAGGGCGTGCTGGAAGGCGTCCACGAAGACCGGCCCCATCGCCGTGGTGGCCGGGTCGGCGGCGTCGACCACCGTGAAGAAGGCCACCGAGGAGAGCCCGAGGCCGAGCGCGAAGCCCAACTGCTGGGTGGTGTTGACGATTCCGGAGGCCGAGCCGGAGTGCTCGCGCGGTACCTCGGAGAGCACCAGATCGGTCAGCGGGGCCACGATCAGCCCCATCCCGAGGCCCATGAGCACCAGCGGCAGCGCCATCTGCCAAGGGGCGACGGCCAGTCCGTACCGGTCGGCCTCGGCCAGGTAGACCAGGGTGCCGGCCGCCATCACCAGGGCGCCCGCCTGGAGCACCTTGCGGCCGAACCGGGGCACCAGCACCTGGACCGAGATCCCGGCCGCCACCGAGACCGCGAGGGAGAACGGCACCCCGCTCAGACCGGCCTTCAACGCGCTCCAGCCGAGGCCGAGTTGCAGGTAGAGGGTCCAGACCAGGAAGAAGATGCCGGTGGCCAGTCCGAAGCAGAGCTGGACCCCGATCCCGCCCGCGAAGCTGCGCACCCGGAACAGCGCCAGCTCCACCAGCGGCGAACCGTCCTTGCGGGTCTTGGCCCGCTCGTACACCACGAACAGCGCCAGCACCGGAAGGCTCAGACCCATCGAGACGAAGCCCCAGAGCGGCCAGCCGGCCTCCCGGCCGTGGGTGAGCGGGTAGAGCAGCATCAGCAGGCCGACGGCGCCGATCACCATGCCGACCAGGTCCAGCTTGAGCGCCTTCGGGGCGCGGGACTCGTCGACGTACTTCAGGCCCATCAGCAGACCGGCCACGCCGATCGGCAGGTTGACCAGGAAGATCGGCCGCCAGCCGAGGCCGAACAGGTCCCACTCCGTCAGCAGGGCGCCCAGCAGCGGGCCGAGCACCGCGCCCATGCCGACCATCGCGCCGAACAGCCCGAAGACCTTCCCCCGCTCCTCGGCCGGGAAGGAGACGTGGATGATCGAGAGCACCTGGGGCACCATCAGCGCGGCCGTGGCGCCCTGCAACACCCGGGCGGCGACCAGCACTTCGGGGCTCCAGGCCAGGCCGCAGAGGGCCGAGGCCAGGGTGAAGCCGGTGATGCCCAGCAGGAAGAGCCGCTTGCGGCCGTGGATGTCGCCCAGCCGTCCGCCGGTGATCAGGCCGACCGCGAAGGCCAGCGCGTACCCGGCGGTGATCCACTGGAGGGCGCCGAAGCCCGCGCCCAGGTCCTGCTGGATGCTCGGCATGGCGATGTTCACGATGGTGACGTCGACCAGGTCCATCAGGCTGGCCGTCATCACCACCGCGAGCGCCAGCCAGCGCCGCCGGTCGGCTGGAGGAGTGACGGGAGCGGCGGCGGGAGGGGCATCGGGAGAGGCGGCGGGAGGCGCCGCGAGGGCGGTGTCGGTCGCGGGTGGCATGGTGGGGACTCCTTCGGCAGGGACGCCGCGCGTCGGCTGGGAACGGTCCGAAGGTAGTGGCCATCTAGGTCAGATCCTGGCCGCTTCGTCCGCCATGCTGGATCCCATGACGGACACCCCGGCCAGGCTGCTGAGCCTGCTCTCCCTCCTCCAGACCCCGCGCGAGTGGCCCGGCAGCGAGCTGGCCGACCGGCTCCGGGTCAGTCCGCGCACCATCCGCCGCGACATCGAGCGGCTGCGCGATCTCGGCTACCCGGTGGAGGCCACCAAGGGCGCGATCGGCGGGTACCGGCTGGTGGCCGGGGCCGCGATGCCGCCGCTGCTGCTGGACGACGAGGAGGCGGTGGCCATCGCGGTCGGCCTGCGGGCCGCTGCCGGGCAGGCGGTGGAGGGCATCGAGGAGGCCTCGGTGCGCGCCCTGGCCAAGCTGGTCCAGGTGCTGCCCTCCCGGCTGCGGCACCGGGTCGGCTCGCTCAACGCGGCCACCGTGCCGATGGTCGGGGCCGGCCCCCGGGTCGACCCCGAGGTGCTCACCGTGCTGGCGGCGGCCGCCTCGGGCCGGGAGCGGCTGCGCTTCGGCTACCGGGCCGGGGACGGTGCCGAGACCAGGCGGCTGGTCGAGCCGCACCGGCTGGTGGCCGCCGGGCGGCGCTGGTACCTGGTCGCCTTCGACAACGAGCGGGACGACTGGCGGATCTTCCGGGTGGACCGGGTGAGCGCGCCGCAGCCCACCGGGGCCCGCTGCGCCCCCAGGGAGCTGCCCGCCGAGGACGCCGGCGAGTACGTCCGGGCCCGGCTGCACGCCCGCCCCCGCACCTACGAGGCGGTGGCCGTGCTGCACGCCCCGCCGGAGCGGGTCCGCGAGCGCCTCGGCATGGCGGAGGACGAGCTGACCGCACTGGACGGCGGCCGCACCCTGCTGCGCACCCGCTCCGACTCGCTGGAGTGGATCGGCATCCGACTGGCCACCCTGGGCTGCGAGTTCGAGGTGCGCGAGCCGGCCGAACTCGTCGACCACCTGCGCGAACTGGCCGCCCGCGCGCTCCGCGCGGCCGAGGCCTCCGGGCGCGGCTGACCACCGGGGAGGGGTCGCGCGATACCCGTCTCACGGTCCGTCAAATCCCTTGATAACTGACGGAATTGGGCCTTGATCACGTCAAGTTGCTGTGGCACGGTGTCTGGGCGGCGAGGTCACGGGCAATCCCCGGGGGTCGGTCGTTGGTCCGCTACGGAGGACGGAGCACCATGCAGAACGCGGGTTTCCTCAGCCGGTTCGACGGGATGGGCCGGTTCGGCATCGTCTGGTCGGGGCAGGTGGTCACCCTGGTCGGCAACGCCGTTCTGCGGTTCGCCTTCGTCGTCCAGGCCTGGACCTCCGGCGGGGAGGCCACCCGGGTGGTGCTGCTCTCCATCTGCGCGCTCCTGCCGCAGATGCTGCTCAGCCCGGTGGCCGGTGCCCTGGTGGACCGGGTCAGCAAGCGGACGGCGCTCCAACTCGCCGACCTGGGCGGCCTGGTGGTGGTGTCGGGCCTGACCGCCCTGTACTTCCTGGGTGACCTGCGGCTCTGGCAGGTCTACCCGACGGTGGCCCTGCTCGGCGCCGCCGCCGCGTTCCAGTACCCCGCGCTCGCCTCGGCGGTGCCGCTGCTGGTGGCGAAGGAGCAACTCCAGCGCGCCAACGGCCTGTTGGCCACGGCCAAGAGCGCCTCCGACGTGGTCGGCCCGGCGCTGGCCGCCGTGCTGGTGACCAGCGGGAGCCTCGGCCTGGTGCTCTGGGTGGACCTGGTGAGCTTCGCCCTGGCGCTGCTCACCGTCCGGCTGGTCCGGCTTCCCGCGGCGGTGGACGCCAAGGCCCCGGCCGGGCCGCGCCGCAGGCTCAGCGCGGACTCCGCCGAGGGGCTGCGCATCCTGTTCGGCCAACCCAGCCTGCGCGGGCTGATCCTGGTCTTCTTCTCGGTCAACCTGGTGATGGTCTTCGGCTTCGCGGTGGTGCAGCCGATGATCCTGGCCCGCACCGGCAACCAGCCGGGGGCGCTGGCGGCCGTGATGACCAGCATCGGCATCGGCGGCATCGCCGGCGGACTGCTGCTGGCGGCCTGGGGCGGCCCGAGGAACCGGGTCCGGGGGATGACCCTGGGCATCATCGGCATGTGCGTCAGCGCCCAGATCCTGATGGCCACCGCCCGCTGGGTGCCCGCCTGGTGCGCGGCGATCCTGGTCGGCGCCCTGCTGATGCCGATCGTCAACGGGACCATGCAGGCGATCATCCAGACCAAGGTCCCGAAGGACCGTCAGGGCCGGGTGTTCGGCGCGGTCCTGTTCGTCTCGCAGATCTCCTCCCCGCTGGCGATGGCCTTCTCGGGCCCGCTCGCCGACCGGGTCTTCGAACCGCAGGCCGCCGAGGGCGGCGGCCTGGTCGGCCTGGCCCGCCCGCTGGTCGGCACCGGGCCGGGCACCGGGATGGCCACCATGCTGCTGCTCGCCGGCGTCCTCGGCACGGCCGCCGCGCTCTGGGGCATGGCCAGCCGCAACGTCCGCGACATCGACCGCCTGCTCCCCGACCTCGACGCCGACGAGCCGTCCGGCACCGAGCGGCGCGAGAGCGCCGACGCCTGAACCCGCGCACCACCCGCCCCTTCCGACCGACCGTCGACCTCCTCCCCCGGCCCGGAGCCCCCGTCCGGCCGCGGGCGCCCCTGCCCGGCCACCCCTGCCCGGCCACCCCCAGGTCCACCCCACGTCCGCTCCGGCACGACCGACCCGGAAGGCTCCGCCATGACCACCAACCCGTTCGAGGACGAGTCCGGCCGCTACCTCGTGCTGGTCAACGACGAGGACCAGCACTCGCTGTGGCCCGAGGACATCGCGGTGCCCGGGGGGTGGCGGACGGCCCACGGCCCGGACGGCCGGGCCGCCTGCCTGGCCTACGTCGAGGCCAACTGGACCGGGCTCCGCCCCGGCCCCGTCTCCTGAGGTGGACGCGCGACCGAGCGTGAGACCGCTGCCGGGCACCGTGCACGGCCTGGGCACCGCGTACGACCCGGGCACCGTGCACGGCCTGTTCGAGGAGCAGGCCGCCCGCACCCCGCGGGCGATCGCCCTGGTGGCGGGCGAGGAGCGCATCAGCTACGCCCGGCTGAACGCCCGGGCCGACGAGCTGGCCGGGGTGCTGGCCGGGCGGGGGGTGGCCGGCGGGCTGGTCGGCATCCACCTGGAACGCGGCACCGGCCTGGTGGTCGCGGTGCTGGCCGCGCTCAAGGCCGGGGCGGGCTGTCTGATGCTCGACCCGGCCCACCCCGAGGAGCGGCTGCGCACCCTGGCGGCCGAGGCCGGGGTGGCCGCGGTGGTCGCGGCCACCGCCGAGCGGGCCGGCCGGATCGCCCCGGCCGCCCACCCGGTGGCCGTCACCGACCGGGCCGCACCGCTGCCGCGGGGCGCGGGCGGGGCCGGTCCGCGGAGCCTGGCCTGCGTGATGTTCACCTCCGGCTCGACCGGCCGCCCCAAGGGAGTGGCCGCCCCGCACGCCGCGGTCGTCCGGACGCTGGCCGGGCAGACGTACGCGCCGTTCACCGGGGGCACCGTCTGGCTGCAGTGCGCGCCGGTCTCCTGGGACGCCTTCGTGCTGGAGCTCTGGGGCGCGCTGCTGTTCGGCGGCACCTGCGTGCTGCACCCGGGCGGACGGCCCGACCCGGTGGTGATCGCCGGGCTGGTGGCCGAGCACCGGATCACCGCGATGTACCTCTCCAGCAGCCTCTTCGACGTGGTGGTGGACGACTGTCCGGCGGCCCTCGCGGGCGTGCGCCACCTGCTGGTCGGCGGCGAGGCGATGTCGCCCGCGCACGCCGCGCGGGCGCTGGAGCGCTTCCCCGGGCTGCGGCTCTCCAACGGCTACGGGCCGGTCGAGTCCATGGTCTTCGTGACCACCCGTCAGGTCACCGCCGAGGACGCGGCCGGGCCCTCGGTGCCGATCGGCCACCCGATCGCGGACCGGCGGGTGCACGTGCTGGACGCGCGGCTGCGGCCGGTGCCGGACGGCGTCCCCGGCGAGCTCTACGCGGGCGGCGCCGGACTGGCGGACGGCTACCTGGGCCGCCCCGGCGCGACCGCCGAACGCTTCGTCGCCGACCCGTACGGCCCGCCCGGTGCCCGGATGTACCGGACCGGCGACCTGGTGCGCCGCCGCCCCGACGGTGCGCTGGAGTACCTCGGCCGGGCCGACCGGCAGGTGAAGATCCGGGGCTTCCGGGTCGAGCCGGGCGAGGTCGAGGCCGTGCTCTCCCGGCACCCGGCGGTCGACCGGGCGGTGGTGGTGCCGCACCGGGACGCCACCGGTGAGCTCCGGCTGGCCGCCTACCTGACCGGCGCCGGCGTGGCGGCGGCGGAGGTGGCGGAGGTCAGGGCACTGGCCGGGCGCGAGCTGCCCGAGCACCTGGTGCCGGCCGCCTTCGTCCGGCTGGCGGCGCTGCCGCTGACCGCCAACGGCAAGCTGGACCGGGCCGCGCTGCCCGAGCCCCCCGCCGCCCGGACGGCGCTGCGCCCGGTGTCCCGCCCGCCGCGCGGGGAGGTGGAGGAGGCACTCTGCCGGCTCTTCGCCGAGGTGCTCGGGGTGGCGCGGGCCGGGGCCGAGGACGGCTTCTTCGACCTGGGCGGGGACTCGCTGAAGGCCGCCCGGCTGGTCGGCCGGGCGTACACCGAGCTGGGCGCCGGGTTCGGCGTGCGGGCCGTCTTCGAGACCCCCACCCCGGCCGGGCTGGCCCGGCTGGTGGACGGCATCCGGCCGCCGGACCGCCCGCCCGTGGTGGCGGCCCCCGGCGGCCCCGGGCTCTCCCCGGCGCAGCTGCGGCTCTGGCTGCTGGACCGGCTCGAAGCCGGCCCCGCCTACACCCTGCCGGTGCTGACCCGGCTGCACGGCCCGGTCGACCCGGAGCGGCTCCGGACGGCCCTGGTACGGCTCGCCGAGCGGCACGAGGTGCTGCGCACGGTCTTCCCCGCGCCCGGCGGCGAGCCGGTGCCACGTGTACTGGACACCGGACCGGGCCTGACGGTGCACCGGGTCACGGCCGCCGAACTGCCGGGGCTGGTCGCCCGGTCGGCCCGGCACCGGTTCGACCTGGCCACCGAACTCCCCGTGCGCGCCGAGCTGTTCAGCACCGGTCCGCAGGAGCACGCGCTGCTCCTGGTGCTGCACCACATCGCCGCCGACGGCTGGTCGCTGGCCCCGCTGCTGCGGGACCTCTCGGCCGCCTACGAGGGCCGCAGCGGGGAGCCGCTGCCGCTCCGGTACCCGGAGTACGCGGCCCGGCAGGCCGCCCGGCTCGGCGACCCGGCCGATCCGTCGAGCCTGGCGGCCGGTCAACTCTCCTACTGGAAGCGCCAGTTGTCAGGGCTGCCGAGAGAGGGCCTGCGGCTGCCCCGGCGGCCGGGCCGACCGGCGCTGCCCGGACCGGCCGCCGAGGCGGTCGAGCGCTCGGTCGATCCGGCCGGGCGGGCCGCGCTCGGCGCGCTGGCGGCCGGCCACCGGGCCACCCTGTTCATGGTGCTGCGGGCCGCCTTCGCCCTGGTGCTCGGCCGGGCCGGGGCGGGTGAACTCCCCACCGTGGGAGCCCCGGTGGCCGGGCGCGGCCGGGAGGGGGCGGAGGAGCTGGTCGGCTTCTTCGTCAACCTGCTGGTGCTGCGGGCCGACCTGACCGGCGACCCGACCGTGGGCGAGCTGCTGGCCCGGGTCCGGGAGACCGACCTGGCGGCCCACGACCACCAGGACGTGCCGTTCGAGCTGGTGGTCTCGGCACTCAACCCGCCGCGCTCGCCGGGCCGGCACCCGCTGGTGGACGCCGTGGTCGTGCTGCAGAACAACCTGCGCGGCGAGCTGGCGCTGCCCGGGGTGGCGGCGGAGACCGAGGTGCTGCGCACCGGCGCCGCCCGGTTCGAGCTGCTGCTGGAGGCCGCGGAGCGGCCGGACGGCGGGCTCGCGCTGGTGCTGGAGTACCGGAGCGAGGTCTTCGGCCGGGCGGTGGCGGAGTGGTTCGCCGACGCGCTGGTGGCGGCCCTCACGGCGATGGCCGCCGATCCCGGGGCCCGGCTCTCCGCACTGTCGCTGCCGGAACTCCCGCCCGGGGCCGTGCCGGTGGGCGCCTCCGCCTCCGAGGGTGAGGACGGGGACGGTGCGGTGGCCGGATCGGGCGGGCCCCCGCGCGGCGGGCTGGAGCGGCGGCTCGCCGAGGTCTGGGCCGAGGTGCTCGGGCTCGAACGGGTGGGCCGGCACGAGGACTTCTTCGCGCTCGGCGGCAACTCGCTGCGCGCGGTCCGCGCGGCCGCCCGGATCACCACCGCGGAGGGGCGGCCGGTCACCGCCGTCCAGCTGTTCGCCGCCCCGACCGTCGCCGGGCTGGCGGAGCACCTCGCCACGACGGCCGCCCCCCACCTTGACGGTCCGTCGGTCGGCGGCCCCGCCCCGGTCATCCCCCGCCTGCCGCGCATCCCCCGTGCCCGTCCCACCCCCAACCCTGTAACCCCCGTCCCCGCACCGACCGCCTCCGGTGAGGAGTGAGCCCCCGCCCATGGACCTCAGCGTGATGTTCTTCGGCGCCGACGACGCCGGAGCCGACACCGACCACGCCGCCACGTACCGGGACGTCCTGGCCGTCGCCCAGGAGGCCGACCGCCTCGGGCTGACCGCCGTCTGGACCCCCGAGCGGCACTTCCAGCGGGTCGGCCAGGTCTTCCCCAGCCCTCCGGTGCTGAGCGCGGCGATCGCGGCCACCACCGAGCGCATCCAGGTCCGGGCGGGCAGCGTGGTGCTGCCGCTGCACCACCCGTTGCGGGTGGCCGAGGACTGGGCGGTGGTGGACAACATCTCGGCCGGCCGGGTCGGCCTCTCGGTCGCCACCGGCTGGCACTCCACCGACTTCGTGCTGGCCCCCGGCCACTACGCGGACCGGCGGGAGCGTGCCCTGCGCGACATCCCGCTGCTGCGCCGGCTCTGGGCGGGGGAGGAGGTGGAGTTCACCGACGGCACCGGGAAGCCGGTCGCGGTCCGGCCCCAACCCCGGCCGCACTCCCCGCGGTTGCCGATCTGGATCACCAGCTCGGGGAACCCGGAGACCTGGGTCACGGCCGGCCGCCTGCGCACCAACGTGCTGGCCGCCACCATCGGCCAGACCCGGGAGGAGCTGGCCGAGAAGATCCGCCGCTACCGCGAGTCCTTCGCCGCCGCACCCGAACAGCTCGGCACCACCGGGCGCGGGACCGTGACGCTGATGGCGCACACCTACGTCGGCGAGGACGACGCCGAGGCCGTCCGGACGGCCGGCGCACCGCTCCGCCGCTACCTCAAGTCCTACGTGGCGCAGACCGCCGCGAACCGCACCGACGACGGCCGGGCCGCCGCCCTCACTCCCGAACAGACCGATCAGCTGGCCGAGTTCGCGCTCCGCCGGTACCTGAAGTGGGGCGGGCTGCTCGGCTCGCCCGACCGCTGCCGCCGCGTCCTGGCCGACCTGCGCGACCTGGGCTGCGACGAGGTGGCCTGCTTCGTCGACTTCGGCCTCGGCCGGGACGAGGTGCTGGCCGGGCTGCACCGGCTGGCCGCACTCCGGAAGGACGTCTGACGCATGAACAGTTCGATGGCCGCCCGCTTCGCCGCCCTCGGCAGCGGACAGCGGGTGAAGCTGCTCGCCCGGCTGGCCGAGGCCGGCCGGCTCGGCGAGATCCCGGACGTGGTGCCCAAACGCGACGAGCGGGACGGCCCGGTCCGGCTCAGCCCGGCCCAGGAGGACCTCTGGGTCTACGAGTCGCTCTATCCGGAGAGCGCCGCGCTCAACCTGTGCTGCGCCTACCACTTCGACACCCCGGTCCGGGCCGGGGACCTGGAGCGGGCGCTGACGATCGTGCAGGAGCAGCACGACGTCCTGCGGATGCGGATCTCCGGCGAGGCGGGCGACCTGCGGATCGACTTCCCGCCGGTGGAGCCCTTCGTGCTGGAGCGGGTGGACCTGCGCGACACCGGCCGCACCCTGGAGGAGTACCTCGCCGAGTTCAGCCGGGGCACCTTCGACCTGGGCCGGGACCGACTGGTCCAGGGCCGGCTGGTCACCGTGGACGAGCGCCGCACCACCCTGGTGCTGCGGCTGCACCACATCGCCACCGACTGGTGGTCCTTCGACGTGCTGCACACCGAGTTCACCGAGGCCTACCAGGCGGTCCGGGACGGCAGGCCGCTCGGCCGGACCCGTCCCGAGATCCAGTACGCCGACTTCGCCTCCTGGCAGCGGGAGTTGGAGAGCGCCGGGGTCTTCGAGGCCAGGCTCGGCTTCTGGCGGCGCTACCTGGGTGAGCCGCCGGCCCCGCTGACCGTCGGACGGGCCGGCCGGCCGCTCGCGCCGGGCGAGGGGCGGCCCGGTATCCGCCAAGTCCCGTTCCACGTCGGGACGGAGACCGAGGCGGTGCTCCGGGCCTTCGCCCGCGAGCACGGCGCCACCGTCTACCACGTGCTGATGAGCGCCTTCGCCGTGCTGGCCCACCGCCTCAGCGGCGAACGGGACCTGGTGCTCGGCACCCCGACCGCCAACCGCTCGGCCAAGGGCCTGGAGCGGGTGATCGGCTACGTGATGAACTCGGTTCCGACCCGCTGGCGGATCGGCCCGGACACCACCTTCGCCGAGCTGGTGGCCCGGTTCGCGGCCGACTTCCCCGCGGTGCTGGCCAACGCCGACCTGCCGGTCGGACGGATCGTCACCGCGCTGGACCCGGAACGGGTGCCGGGCCGGTCGCCGCTGTTCCAGTGGGTGTTCATGCACCTGCCCCGGCAGGAGAGCGTCCGGCGGCTGCGCGAGATCGCCGAACCCGAGCGGATCCACACCGGTGGCGAGCACGACGTGGTCGGCATCATGCGGGACGTCGAGGACGGCATCGCGGGCACCCTGGAGATCCGCACCGACCTCTACCCGCCGGAGCTGGTCCGGCACTGGGCGGACGCCTTCACCACCCTGCTCGCCGGACTGCTCGCCGATCCGGACGCCCCGGTCGACCGGATCGAGCTGCTGACCTCGCCCGAGCGGGCCGCCCTGCTCGCCGGGGAGGAGAGCACCGCCGAGCCCGCCTCACCGGCCTCACTGCTCGCCCGGCAGGCCGCCGCCACCCCGGACGCCCTCGCACTGGACGGCGACGTCCGGCTCGGCTACGCCGAGTGGAACGACCGGGTCGGCCGGCTCGCCGCCGCCCTGGCGGCCCGCGGCCTCGGGCCCGGGCAACTGGCCGCGCTGGCCCTGGGCCGCTCGGCCGCCACCCTGACCGCCCTGCTGGCGGTCCAGCGGGCCGGTGCCGCCTACCTGCCGGTCGACCCGGACCATCCGGCCGAGCGGATCTCCTTCCTGCTGGCCGACGCCGCGCCCGCGCTGCTGCTCACCGACCGGGCGACCGCGGCCACGCTGCCGCCCACCGAGGTCCCGGTGTTCCTGCTGGACGGCGAAGCGGGCGAGGGCGGCGCGGGCGGCGCGGACAGCCCGGACGGCGCGGGTGCTGCGGACCGGCGGCGGGCCGAGCCGCTCCCCGCCGACCCGGTGCGCCCCGACGGCCTCGGCTACGTCATCCACACCTCCGGCTCCACCGGCCGCCCCAAGGGCGTGCTGGTCGAGCACCGCGGCATCGCCGCCCTGGCCGAGGCGCTGACCGCCCGCTTCGGGCTCACCCCCGACGACCGGGTGCTCCACCTCGGCTCGCCGGGCTTCGACATCACCGTGATCGAGCTCTGCCTGGCCCTCGGCTCCGGCGCCACCCTGGTCGTCCCGCCACCCGGCCCGCTGGTCGGCGCCGAACTGGGCGCCTTCCTGACGGAGCGTCGGATCTCCTGCGCGATGGTCCCCCCGACGGTGCTGGGAGCCGTCCCGGCCGCCGGGTACCCGGAGCTGACCTCGCTCGGTCTCGGCGGCGAGGCCTGCCCGCCCGGCCTGGTCGCGGCCTGGGCCCGCCCCGGCCGCCGCCTCCTCAACCTCTACGGCCCGACCGAGGCGACCGCCGCGGTGACCGTCAGCGACCCGCTGGTGCCCGGCCCCGCCGCCCCGCCGATCGGCCGCGCCTTCCCCGGCGCCCGGGTGTACCTGCTGGACGAGCGGCTGCGCCCGGTGCCGGCCGGTGTCCCCGGTGAGCTCTACCTCGGCGGCGGGGCGGTCGCGCGGGGCTACCTGGGCCGCCCGGGCCTGACCGCCGAGCGCTTCGTCGCCGACCCGTACGGCGCCCCCGGCAGCCGGATGTACCGCACCGGGGACCTGGCGCTGCGCCGGGCCGACGGGCAGCTGGACTTCCTCGGCCGCGGCGACGACCAGGTCAAGCTGCGCGGCCTGCGGATCGAGCCCGGCGAGGCGGCGGCCGTGCTGGCCGCCCACCCCGCCGTGGCCCGGGCCGTGGTGGTGGAGCGGGACGGCCGGCTGGTCGGCTACCTGGTGCCGGAGCCCGGCGCCGTGTTCGACCCGGCCGGGCTCACCGCACACGCGGTGGCCACCCTCCCGGCCCATCTGGTGCCGTCCGTCCTGGTCCCGCTGGAGGCCCTGCCGGTCACCGTGCACGGCAAGCTGGACCGCTCCGCGCTGCCGGCCCCCGCCACCGGGCCGCGCGAGGACGGCCGGGCGGCCGACGGGGCGGCGGAGGAACTGCTCTGCGCGCTCTTCGCCGAGCTGCTCGGCGTCCCCGGCGCCGGGCCCGAGGACGGTTTCTTCGAGCTGGGCGGCGACTCCATCACGGCCATCCAGCTGGTCTCCCGGGCCCGGGCCACCGGTCTCGGCCTGAGCCCCCGTGACGTCTTCACCGCCCGCACCCCCGCCGCGCTCGCCCTGCTCGCCGGACCGGTCGCCACCGGCCCGGCCGAGGACCCGCAGGAGGGCACCCTGCCCGCCACCCCCGTCCTGCACTGGTGGCGGGAGCAGGGCGGCCGGCTGGAGACCTTCACCATGTCCGCCCTGTTCCCGGCCCCGGCCGGAGCGGAGGCGGCCCGGGTGGCGGCCGCGCTGCGGGCCCTGACGGCCCGTCACGGCATGCTGCGGATGCGGTTGGTGGCGGACGGCCGGATCGAGGTGCACGGGGCGGCACCCGAGCCCGCGCTCACCCGGGTGGAGGCCACGGCCCTGACCGGGCCGGAGCTGCGCGCCGACGCGGCGGAACGGGCCGCCGCCACCGCCCTGGACCCGCGCGAAGGGCGGGTGCTGGCCGCCACCTGGTACGACCGGGGGCCGGAGCGCGAGGGCCGTCTGCTGCTCACCGCACACCACTTCGCGGTGGACGGAGTCTCCTGGCGCGTCCTGGCCGACGAGCTGGCCGTGCTGCTGGCCGACCCGGCCGCCGAACTGCCCCCGCCCGGCACCTCCTTCCGCCGCTGGGCGCGGCTGCTGGCCGAGGGCGCCGAGGCCGCGGCCGCCGAACTCCCCTACTGGACCGAGGTGCTGAGCGGCGGCGGGGCGCCCGGGCGCCGCCCCGGCCGGGACCGGACGGTGCACCGGGCCGAGCTGTCGCCGGAACTCACCGCGCGGGTGCTGACCACCGTCCCCGCCGCCTTCCGCTGCGGGCCGGACGCGGTGCTGCTGACCGCCCTGCTGGCCGCCTCGCTGCGGCAGCGCGGCACGGGAACCTCCCTGTCGGCCGAGGTGGAGGGCCACGGCCGGGAGAGCGGGGCGCCGGACGTCGACCTCTCCGGCACGGTCGGCTGGTTCACCAGCCAGTACCCCGTGCGGTTGGACGCCGGTGCGGCCGGCGGCGCCGCCTTCTGGCGCGGCGGCCACGAGCCCGGCACCGCCCTCCAGTTGGTCAAGGACCAGCTGCGGGCCGTCCCCGACGGCGGCCTGGGCTACGGGCAGCTGCGCTACCTGAACCCGGAGACCGGGCCGGTGCTGGCCGCCCTGCCCGGGCCGGCGCTCCGCTTCAACTACCTGGGACGGACCGGGGTCTCCGGCACGGGCCCGGAGCTGCTGGACGCGGGGGACGGACTCCCGCTCGCCCACCCGGTCGAGCTGGACGCGGTGGCGGAGACCGGCCCGGACGGCCGCGAACGGCTGGTCGCCGCCTGGTCGTACGACCCCGCCCTGGCACCCGGGGTGCCGGAGCTGGCCGAGGGCTGGTTCGAGGCGCTCGCGGTCCTGGCCGCGCACGCGGACGGGCGGGGCGCGGGCGGGGCCAGCAGCTCCGACTTCCCGCTGGCCGGGCTGAGCCGGGACCAGATCGCCCTGCTGGAGGACGACTTCGACACCGAGGGGGAGTGGTGAACCGGATCGCCGACATCCTGCCCGTCACCCCGACCCAGGAGGGCATGCTCTACCAGGCCCTGCTGGAGCCGGACGGGCCGGACGCGTACCTGGTGCAGGCCCGCTTCGACCTGCCGGGTCCGGTGGTCGACCCGGGGGCGCTGCGGCGGGCCCTGGAGGCCCTGCTGGAGCGGCATCCGCACCTGCGCGGCTGCTTCCGGCACAAGGGCGTGGACCGCCCGGTGCTGCTGGTCCCGCAGCGGGTGACCGTCCCGTGGCGCGAGGTCGACCTCTCGGGGCGGCCGGACCCCTCCGGGGACGACGCCGGCGCGGCGGAGGCCGAGCTGGCCCGGCTGCTGGAGCGGGACCGGGCCGTCCGCTTCGACCTGGCCCGGCCGCCGTTGCTGCGCGCCCTGCTGGCCCGCCTGCCGGGCGGCGGTGCGGCGCTGGTGCTGACGGTCCACCACATCCTGGTGGACGGCTGGTCGATGCCGGTGCTGGCCGAGGAGCTGGCCGCGCTGTACGCGGGGGCGGAGCCGCCCCCGCCCGCCCCGTACAAGGAGTACCTGGCCTGGCTGCGCCGCCAGGACGAGGCGGCGGCGGACGAGGCGTGGCGGGAGGCGCTGAGCGGCGCCGAGCCGACCAGGGTCGCGCCCGCGATCCCCTCGGGGGCGCCGGCCGACGGTGCTCCACCCGGCGTGCTGGACGTCGAACTGCCGTCCGGGACGGGCGAGTCGCTCCGGGCCCGGGCCCGGGCGGCCGGGGTCACGCTCAACACCCTGACCCAGGTGGCCTGGGCCCTGGTGCTGGCCCGCAGCACCGGCGCCGAGGACGTGGTGTTCGGCGCGGTGGTCTCCGGCCGGCCGGCCGAACTGCCCGGCGTGGAACGGATGGTGGGCCTGTTCATCAACACCCTGCCGGTCCGGGTCCGGCTCCGGCCGGAGGAGTCGGTGGACGCCCTGGCGGCCCGGATCCAGCAGGAGCAGCTGCGGCTCGCCCCCCACCACCAGGTGCGGCTCGCCGAGGTGCAGCGGATGGCCGGGGCCGGTGAACTCTTCGACACCGTGCTGGCGTTCGAGAACTACCCGCGCCCCGAGGAGCCGGCCGAGGGCCCCCGGCTGACCGACGTCCGGGACGCCACCCACTACCCCGTGACGCTGGCCGTGGTGACCGGGGAACGGACCCTGCTCCGGCTGGCCCACCACCCCGACCGGATCGGCCGGGACGCGGCCGAGCGGCTGCTGGCCCGGCTGGTCCGAGCCCTGGAGCAGCTCGCGGAGGCCACCGGGACGGTCGGAGAGCTGGACGTCCTGCCCACGGCGGAGCGGGAGTTGCTCGCCTCCTTCCACGGGGCACCGCGTCCGGAGAGCGGGCTGAGCCTGCCGGAGCTGCTCGCCCGGCGGGCGGCCGAGACCCCCGACGCCCCGGCCCTGGTGGCCGGCCCGGTGGTGCTCAGCCGCGCCGAACTGGCCGACCGGACCGACGCCTTGGCGTCCCGGCTGGTGGCGGCCGGGGTACGGCCCGGCACACCGGTGGCACTGCTGCTGGAGCGCTCGCCCGAGCTGGTGGTGGCGCAGCTCGCGGTGGTCCGCGCCGGTGGCCACTACGTGCCGCTCGACCCGGCGCAGCCGCCCGCCCGGCTGGCCCGGCTGCTGGCCGGCACCGGCGCGCGGCTGCTGCTGGCCGGGCAGGCTCCCGCCCGGCTGCCGGAGGGCGTCCGCGTACTGGACCCCGCCGCCACCGCGGCGGAGGCACCCGACGTCGTCCTGCCGACGGTGGGTCAGGACACCGCCGCCTACGTGATGCACACCTCCGGCTCCACCGGCACCCCCAAGGGCGTGGTCACCACCCACCGCAACGTGGCCGAACTCGCCGCCGACTCCTGCTTCGACCCGGCCGCCCACCGCCGGGTGCTGCTGCACAGCCCGCAGGGCTTCGACGCCGCCACCTACGAGCTCTGGGTGCCGCTGCTGAACGGCGGCACCGTGGTGACGGCCCCGCCCGGGCGGCTCACCCCCGGGCTGCTGCGCGAGCTGATCGCCGAACACCGGCTCACCGCCCTCTGGTTGACGGCCGAGCTGTTCCGCACGGTGGCCGAGCTGGACCCGGGCGCCCTGGCCGGTCTGCGCGAGGTCTGGGCGGGCGGCGACGTGCTCGACCCCGAGGCCGTCCGGCTGGTCCGCGCCCACTGCCCGGACACCACGGTGGTGAACGGCTACGGGCCCACCGAGACCACCACCTTCGCCGCCACCCACCGGACCGGCCCCCGGGACGGCCCCGGTCCGCTGCCGATCGGCCGTCCGCTCGACAACTCCCGTGCCTACGTGCTGGATTCTCGGCTGTGCCCGGTGCCGGTCGGCGTGGTCGGCGAGCTCCACCTGGCCGGCACCGGCCTGGCCCGGGGCTACCTGGACCGGCCGGGCCCGACCGCCGAGCGCTTCGTCGCCGACCCGTACGGCCCGCCCGGCACCCGGATGTACCGCACGGGGGACCTGGCGCGCTGGACGCCCGACGGGGACCTGGAGTTCGCCGGCCGGGCCGACCGGCAGGTCAAGATCCGCGGCCACCGGATCGAACCCGCCGAGATCGAGGCCGTCCTCGCCGGTGCCCCGGGCGTCGAACGCGCCGTGGTGGTGCCCCAGCCCGACCCGGCCGGCGGCCGCCGCCTGGTCGCCTACCTGGTCCCGGCCGGAGGCGCGGCCGCCGCCGCGGGCGCGGTGCCCGCCGAGGGTGCGGCCCCCGCTGCGGGCGCGGTACCCGCCGAGGGTGCGGCGGACGGGGTCGATCCGGCAGCCGTCCGCCGTCATGCCGCCGAGCAGCTGCCCGCCCACCTCCTCCCCGCCGCCTACCTGGTGCTCCCCCGGCTCCCGCTCACCGCCCACGGCAAGCTCGACCGCGCCGCCCTCCCGCTCCCGGGCGTCACGGCCGCCGCCCCCGCCGCGCAAGCTCCCCGCACACCCCGCGAGCGGGTGATCTGCGACCTGTTCGCCCGCGTGCTCGGCCTGCCCGCGGTCGGCCCCGACACCGACTTCTTCGCGGCCGGCGGTCACTCCCTGCTGGCCATGCGCCTGTCGGCCGCCGTGGAGTCGGCCCTCGGCGTCCGGCTGCCGATCAGCCTGCTGTTCGAGGAGCCGACCCCCGGCGGCCTGGCCGACCGGCTGGACGGTGCGGGGCCGATCGCCGACGACAGCGCGGCCCCGCTGCTGACCCTGCGGTCCGGTGGCCACCGGACCCCGCTGGTCTGCCTGCACGCCGGGATGGGCTTCGGCTGGGCGTACACCGGGCTGCTGGGCCACCTGGCCCCCGGGCGCCCGATGTACACCGTCCAGTCGGCCGCCCTGCTCGGCTCCACCCGCCGCCCCGGCAGCATGCGCGAACTGGCTCTCGAATACCTGGAGTTGATCCGCAAGGTGCAGCCGGAGGGCCCGTACCTGCTGATCGGCCACTCCTTCGGCGGCCTGATGGCCTACGAGATCGCCGCCCTGCTCCGCGAGCTGGGCGAACCGGTCGGGCTGGTCGGCGCGCTGGACACCTTCCCGCTCGCCGCGACCGGCATCGAGCAGGAGGTGGCCCCGGAGTTCGTCGAGCAGGAGACCCTGCGCATCCTGCTGCGCAACGGCTCGCCCGGCTTCGTGCCGGGGGAGGGCCCGCTGACCCGGGCCGGGGCCTTCGCCGAAGTGCGCGGGGCCTACGGGCCGTTCGGCGGCTGGAGCGACCGGCGGCTGAACGCGCTGGTCGACATGCGCAGCCGGTACATCGAGCTCTCGCAGAGCTACCGCCCGCCCGCCTTCGACGGCGCGGTCGACCTGTTCTCGGCCACCGCCGAGCCGGACGGCCTGAGTTCGCGGACCAAGGCCGAGGCCTGGCTGACCGGAGCCGCCGAGGTCCGGGTGCACGACGTCGACTGCAACCACAGCGAGATCATCCGGCCCGGCCCGTCGGCCCAGGTCGCCGCCGTCCTCGCCCCGATCCTCAGGGAGTTCTGACCGATGCCGCCCGCCGAACCCCAACCACTCCCGCCGTCGGCCGAACCCCAGCCCCTCCCACCGCCCGAGGAGTACGAGTTCCCGGTCTCGCCGGCCCAGGCCCGGCTGCTGGTGCTGGACCGGATGCACCCCGGCAGCGCCCAGTACCACGTGCCGGCCGCCTTCCTGGTGGACGGCCCGTTCGACCTGCCCGCCTTCGGCAGGGCGCTGGACGCCCTGGTCGCCCGGCACGAGTCGCTGCGCACCTCGCTGCGCGCCGAGGGCGGCGAGTACCGGCAGGTGGTGGCCGAACGGGCCCGGGTCGAGATCGGGATCGGGCAGGTCGACTCCGTCGAGGAGGCCCGCCCGGTGCTGCTGGCCGAGGCCGCCCGGCCGTTCGACCTGGCGGACGGCCCGCTGCTGCGCTGCACCGTGTACACGGTGGCCGGCGGCGGCCACCTGGTGCTGCTGACGGTCCACCACGCGGTCTGCGACGGCTGGTCGCTCCAGCTGATGCTGGCCGAACTCGGCGCGCTGCACCGGGGCGAGGAGCTGGAGCCACTGCCGCTCCAGTACCCGGACTACGCCGCCTGGCAGCGGGAGCGGCAGGAGGGCGGGGGCTTCGACGCCTCGGTTGGCCACTGGCGCGAACTGCTGGCCGGTGCGCCCGCCACCCTGGAGCTGCCCACCGACCGGCCGCGCCCCGCCGTGCAGTCGGCCGGTGGCGGGGCCGAGCGCTTCGTGCTGACCGCCGCCGTCCGGGCCCGGCTGGCCGAGCTGGCCCGCCGCCGGGGCACCACCCCCTTCACCGTGCTGTTCGCCGCCTACCACGCCTTCCTGGCCCGGATCTCCGGCCGCCGCGACCTGGTGGTGGGCTTCCCGGTCTCCGGCCGGGACCTGCCCGAACTCCAGGGCATGGTGGGCATGTTGACCAACACCCTGGCGCTGCGCACCGAGCTGGACGAGCGCCGCTCCTTCCACCACCTGGTGGACGCGCTGCGGGACCGGCTGGACGCCTCCCGCCCGTACCAGGACGCGCCGTTCGGTGCCGTGGTGGACGCCGTCGCGCCCGAGCGGCAGCTCAGCCACGATCCGGTGGTGCAGGTGATGTTCGCCTACGACGACGACACCGAGCTCCGGCTCGACCTGCCCTGGGTGCGCACCGAGCGGCTCGAACTGCTGCTGCCGGACGCCAAGTTCGACCTGATGCTGTACGTCGAGCGGCTGGGCGAGGACCTGGTGGCCCGGTTCTTCCACCGGACCGACCTGTTCGACCGGGGGACGGTCCGGGCCTGGGCACGCAGCTTCCAGGAGCTGCTGGACGGCCTGCTGGACCGCCCCGACCGGCCGCTCGCCGAGGTCGGCCTGCTGCCCGCCGAGGACCGCCACCGCATCCTGCGCGGGTGGAACGCCACCGCCACCGCCACCACCGACCGCACGGTCCACGACCTGGTGGCCGAGCGCGCCGCCGAGCGTCCCGGGGCGCTCGCCCTGGTCGCCGAGGAGACCATCCTGACCTACCGTCAACTCCTCGACCGGGCCGACGCCCTGGCCGCACGGCTGCGCGCCGCCGGGGTCGGCGTCGGGGTGCCGGTCGGGCTCTGTCTGCCGCGCACCGCCGAGGTGGCCGTGGCCGCCCTCGCGGTGCTCCGGGCCGGCGGCGCCTACCTGCCGCTGGACCCCGAGCAGCCCCCGGCCCGGCTGGCCCACATGCTCACCGAGGCCGGCGCCGCCCTGGTGCTGGCCACCCCGGCGACCGCCGGCCGGGTCGCGGGCCCGGGCGTCCGGGTCGGCGTGCTCGGCGAGGGCGACGGGCCCGAACTCGCCCCCGCCGTCCGCCCGGTGGGCGAGCCGGGCCCGGGCGACCTCGCCTACGTGCTCTACACCTCGGGCTCCACCGGCACCCCCAAGGGCGTGGCCGTCGAGCACCGGGCCCTGACCAACCTGGCCGTCGGCGTCCGTCCGCAGTTCCCGGTGACGGCGGCCGACCGGGTGCTCCAGTACGTCTCCTTCGGCTTCGACGTGGCCGTCTCCGACCTCTTCTTCGCCTGGGTGGCCGGAGCCGAGCTGCACCTGGCCGGGGAGGACGAGCGGCTCGGCGAGCCGCTGTTCGCCCGGCTCCGGGACTCGCGCGCCAGCTACGCCTTCCTGCCGCCCTCGGCCGCCATGTCGCTGCCCTGCCCGCCCGGCGCGCTGCCCGAGCTCCGCACCCTGGCCATCGGCGGCGAGGCCTGCCCGCCCGAGCTGGTCGCCCGCTGGGCGGTCGGCGGCCGCCGCCTGGTGGACGCGTACGGGCCGAGCGAGAACACCGTCTACTCGACCACCGCCGTCCTGCGGCCCGGGGAGCCGGTGGTGATCGGCCGCCCGGTCGCCAACACCCGTGCCTACGTGCTGGATCCGCGGCTGCGCCCGGTGCCGGTCGGCGTGGTCGGCGAGATCTACCTGGCGGGCACCGGCCTGGCCCGGGGCTACCAGAGCCGGCCGGGCCTGACCGCCGAACGCTTCGTCGCCGACCCGTACGGCCCGCCCGGCAGCCGGATGTACCGCACGGGCGACCTGGGCCGCTTCGACGCCGAGGGCACCCTGAGCTACCTCGGCCGGGTGGACGGCCAGGTCAAGGTGCGCGGCTTCCGGGTCGAGCTCGGCGAGATCGAGACCGTGCTGGCCGCCCACCCGGAGGTCTCGCGGGCCGCCGCCACCGTCTTCGGCACCGGCACGGACCGGCGGCTGGCCGGCTACGCGGTGCCCGCCGACCCGGCGGCGGCCCCGGCCCTGGCCGGGCTGCGCGGCTGGCTGGCCGACCGCCTGCCCGGCTACATGGTGCCGGAGACCATCCAGCTGCTGCCGGAGCTGCCGCTCAACCGCTCCGGCAAGGTGGACCGCGGCCGGCTGCCCGAACCCTCCGGCGCCCGGCCCGAGCTGGACCGCCCCTACACCGCGCCGCGGAGCGCGACCGAGCTCGCGCTGGCCGGGCTCTGGTCCGCCGTCCTGGGCGTGGAGCGGATCGGGGTGCACGACAACTTCTTCGAGCTGGGCGGCAATTCGATCCGGCTGCTCGCCGTCCAGACCGCCCTGCGCGAGCGCGGCCACCCCGGCCTCGGCCTGGTGGAGCTCTTCCGCCACCCCGACATCGCCACCCTGGCCCGGCGGTTGGACGGCGCCGGAGCCGACGGGGCCGAGCAGGCCCGGTCGGCCGCCGCCGGCCACGGCCGGGCCCGGCGGGAGCGGCTGGCCGCCGCCCGCACCCGTACCGGCACCCGCACCACCAGCGACCACCCGAAGGGACACCAGGGATGACCAGCGACGCATCGACCGTGGCGATCGTGGGGATGGCCGGCCGCTTCCCCGGCGCCCGCGACCTCACCGAGTACTGGGCCAACCTGCGGGACGGCGTCTGCTCCATCACCGACTTCGACCGGGACCGGCTGCGCGCCGCCGGAGTCCCCGAGGAGGAGCTGTCCCACCCCGACTACGTCCCGGCCAAGGGCTTCCTGGCGGACGCCGACCGCTTCGACGCCGAGCTGTTCGGCTTCAACCGGGCCGAGGCCGCCGTCCTCGACCCGCAGCACCGGCTGCTGCTGGAGACGGCCTGGAACGCCCTGGAGGACGCCGGCCACGACCCGCTCCACCCGCCCGCCCGCACCGGCGTCTACGTCGGCGGCAGCCTCACCGAGCACCACCTGGCCGTCCAGACGGACCGGGCGCTCGCCGCCGGGTTCGGCGGCCTCCAGCTGCGGATCCTGACCGACCGCGAGTTCCTGGCCCCCTGGATCTCCTACCGGCTCGGCCTGGACGGCCCCAGCCTCACCGTGCAGACCGCCTGCTCCACCTCGCTGACCGCCGTCCACCTCGCGGTGCAGGCGCTGCTGCTCGGCGAGTGCGACGCCGCGCTGGCCGGCGGCGTCTCGGTGGACACCGTCGAACCGCGCGGCTACCGCTACCGGGCGGGCGACGTCCTCTCGCCCGACGGCCGCTGCCGCCCCTTCGACGAGCGCTCCGCCGGGACGGTCACCGGCAACGGCGTCGGCCTGGTCCTGCTCAAGCGCCTGGAGGACGCGCTGGCCGACGGCGATCCGGTGCACGCCGTGATCCGCGGCAGCGCCGTCACCAACGACGGGTCGGCCAAGGTCGGCTTCACCGCCCCGAGCGTGGACCGGCAGAGCGCCGCCGTGGTCGAGGCCTGGGCGGCGGCCGGCCTGGAGCCCTCGGACGCCGGCTACCTGGAGATGCACGGCACCGCCACCGAGCTCGGCGACCGGATCGAACTCGCCGCCGCCACGGCCGCGTTCGGCAAGGCGGGGGAGGGGGCCGGCTGCGGCATCGGTTCGGTCAAGTCCAACCTCGGCCACCTCGACGCGGCGTCCGGGGTGGCCGGTCTGATCAAGGTCGCGCTGATGCTCCGTCACCGCACCCTGGCCCCCACCGTCAACGTCTCCCGCCCGCACCCCGACCTGCTCGGCACCCCGTTCTCGCTGGTCACGGCGCCCGCCGCCTGGGAGGCCCCGGCCGAGGGTCCCCGGCTGGCCGGGCTGAACGGCACCGGCATCGGCGGCACCAACGTCCACCTGGTGCTGGCCGAGGCCCCCGAGGCGCCGCCGCAGCCCCCGCCCACCGGTGCCGTGGTGCTGCCGGTCTCCGCCCGCACCGCCGATCAACTCGCCGAGCTGGCAGGACGGTTGGCCGGTGCGGTGGACGGCCTGCCGCTGGCCGGGGTGGCCCGGACGCTGCGCACCGGCCGGGCCGCGCTGGACGTCCGGGCCCACGTGGTGGCCACCGACGGCCGGGAGGCGGCCGAGGCCTTCGCCGCACTGGCCGAGGGCCGGACCCCCGCCGCCACCGACCCCTCCGGCGAGGAGTGGGCCCGCGGCGGCCCGGTCGACTGGCCCGCCCTCCCGCCGGGCACCCGCCGGGTGCACCTGCCGGCCCTGCCCTTCGCGGGGGAGCCGCGCGGCGCCCGGTCGCTCTCCGCCCCGGCCGGGGACCTCCCCGTCGCGCAGGCCGCTCCCGCCGTGGCTGCCGCGGCCGCCGCGGCGGACCAGGAGCGGGTGGCCGCCCTGCTGGTGGCCACGCTCGGCCTGGACGGCCCGGAGGAGCTGGCGACCCAGACCTACTTCGGCGCCGGCGGGGACTCGCTCACCGCGGTCCAGCTGCTCGCCCGCCTCCGGGACGAGCTCGGCCTGGAGGTCCCGCTGGAGCTCTTCCTGGAGCAGCTGACCCTGCGTGAGCTGGCCTCCCGGATCGTGGCCGGCCCCGGGAACGACGACGAGGACGCCCTGCTCGCCTCCCTCCTCGACGAGTTCGAGGCGGAGGGCTGAGCAGGGCGTCCCGTGGGGGAGGGCGGCCACCGGCGCGCGGGGGTCTCCGCCGGTGGCCACCGGTCCTGGCGGGGCGCACCGGCCGTCAGGTGCCGGGGCGCCCGCCGGGTCACTTGCCGAGCGCGGCGACACCGGCCTGGGCGAACTTCTCGTCCAGGTCGCCGGACGGCGCACCGGCCACGCCGATGCCCGCGATCGGGGCGCCCTTGTCGGCGACGGGGGCGCCACCGCCGAGGAAGAGGGTGCCCGGGATGTCCTTCAGGTTCGGGGCCTGGGCGAGACGCTTGGCCAGCTCCGAGGTCGGGGCGTTCCAGGACACGGCGGTGAACGCCTTGCGCTCGGCCGACTCGTAGGACTGCGGGCCGGCGCCGTCGCCGCGCAGGGTGACCACGGTGTTGCCGTTGCGGTCGACGACCGCGACGGAGACCCGCTGGTTCTCCTTCTGCGCGGCGTCCAGCGCGGCCTGGGCGGCCTTGGTGGCGGCGGCGACGGTCAGGTGGGTGCTGGTGAAGGTGTCGTTCTTCTTGATGTCGGCGGCCGGCGCGGCCTGGGTGGTCTGGGCGGTGTCGCTCTTCGGCGCGGCGGTCGCGGAGAGCGCGCCGACGGTGCCGGCCCCGGCCACCGCGAGGACGGCGGCACCGGTCAGGACGCGGACCCGAACAGTCTTCTTCTGCATGCCACTTGCTCCACTCAGGATCTGGGGGGAACCACCGGCTCCCGCTCTCGTCATCGATCCTCGCCCCGGAACCGCCCCTTCCTCGTCGACGCCCCGGCCGACCAGGGGGTCATCCGATCGGTTGACCCCCCACCACCCACCCGGTCGGCCGGAGGACACGCCGCCGGGCGGGCGAGGGTACGCACCGTGCCCGTGCCGGGCGGATACTGCTAGAGGCCCTTGGGCCTCAGTGGCCCTTCGAACCAGCAGGGACGGAGCCATGCGCGAGAACCCCGAGAATCCCGAGTTCCCCGAGGACTACGACGACTTCGAGGCGGAGGCGGCGCCGGTCGTCCAGGAGGCGGTGGACGCCGAGCGCGACGTCGCCGACCACCTGGGGGACGACTACGAGCAGCTGCGGGAGCGCCGGGCGCTCGGCCACGAGGACGCGGACGACGCGGACGCGGCGGAGCAGAGCCGGGTGGTCGACCTGGACGAGGAGGAGTACCGCTGACGGCCCCCGGCCCGGGCGGTCGATGGGTGGACGTAATGGGTCAGAAGGTTAGAATCCGGGCATAACTGCCTGGCGTACGGATCGCCGCGCACACCGGCGGGGCGACCGTTCGCCGAACGGAGGTCGACGATGACCAAGCGATCCACGGGCTCGATGACCAAGCTCCGCACCGGCATGCAGGAGATGCTCCAGCGCCGGTCCATGACCGCAGATCCGGGCATGCGCCCGCCGATGACGGGCGGTGGCGGGGCGGCCGGCGGCTCGTCCGCCCCGCACTTCGGGGACGCCGTCTTCAGCCACGGCGGCCGCCGCGCCTTCGCGGCCCCGGCGATGGCCTCCGGCCCGGCGCACCACGCCGAGCTGCCCGGCCACCGGCACCGGGGAGCGGAGAAGCACTCGGCCCACTGAGGCGGCCCGTCGAGACGGCCCGCCGAGAAGGGCCACCGAGAAGGGCCGCCGAACCGGCCCCGAGGGGCGGCCCCCCGCCCCCCCGGGGGCCCCCCCCCGGCCCCGCCCCCCCCCCCCCGGGGCCCCCGGGGGGGGGGGGCCGCCCGGCCCCCCCCCCC